>CAYPSB010000025.1:35969-46226 GCA_964413435.1 uncultured Flavobacterium sp. | reverse complement strand
GATGAAACCCTTCGCGGTTTTGGCGTGTCGCGACAAAAAACAATTTACCTTAAGCATTTAGCCGAAAAAGTATTAAACGGCGAATTGGTTTTTGAAAGTTTTGCCAATAAATCTGAGGCTGAAATTCGGGATGAACTTTTGAAACTCAAAGGCGTCGGACATTGGACAGTAGAAGTCTATTTGATGTTTTGCCTGCAAGCACCGGATATCATTCCGCTCGGAGATATCGCTATCCGAAATACCATCAAAGAATTGTATGACATGCACACCGAAGCAGAAATGGTTCAATTGACTGAAAATTGGAAACCCTACCGAACTTTGGCATCCTACATATTGTGGCATTATTATCTTGAAAAAAGATTTGAGCGACGAAAGCAGAAATCAGAGCAGAGCAAATAAAATTTAAGAAACTATAGGAAATTAGCAGTTTTATTTTTATAAACCTACCCAAAATGTATAAGTTCTTAAAATTTTGTTATTTTTGCCCACGATAAAATTTATAACGAAAATTATATTTATGGAATCAATGATGATTTACGTGCCAATAGTAATGGCAATTATTGGATTGCTGTTTATGGCGGTCAAAAGAGCTTGGGTTTTGAAACAAGACGCCGGTGATGGTAAGATGAAAGAGATTTCGGATTACATCTACGAAGGTGCCTTGGCTTTCCTTAAAGCAGAGTACCGATTGCTGGCTGTTTTTGTGCTTATTGCAAGTGCAGTATTAGCAGGTATTACTTTTTTACCGGGCGTTAAAACGCATATGTTAATTGTTATTGCGTTTATTTTCGGAGCTTTCTTCTCGGCTTTAGCAGGGAACATGGGGATGAAAATCGCAACCAAAACTAACGTGAGAACCACACAAGCGGCTCGTACCAGTTTGCCACAAGCGTTGAAAGTTTCTTTCGGTGGTGGAACAGTAATGGGTCTTGGTGTTGCCGGACTTGCAGTTTTGGGATTGACAACATTCTTTATATTATTCTTCCACATCTTTATGGGTGGTGTATGGACAGACACCGAAGGAATGACCGTTGTTTTAGAAACATTGGCCGGTTTTTCTTTAGGAGCTGAGTCTATCGCTTTGTTTGCTCGTGTAGGTGGTGGTATTTATACCAAAGCGGCTGACGTAGGAGCTGACTTAGTAGGTAAAGTTGAAGCAGGTATTCCGGAGGATGATCCTCGTAACCCTGCAACTATTGCTGATAACGTAGGAGATAATGTAGGTGACGTTGCCGGTATGGGTGCCGATTTATTCGGTTCTTATGTAGCAACAGTGTTAGCGGCTATGGTATTGGGTAACTATGTGATTAAAGATATGGGCGGAAAAATCGAAGATGCTTTCGGTGGAATTGGTCCTATCTTGTTGCCAATGGCTATTGCCGGTTTCGGAATCTTATTTTCAATCATCGGTACAATGTTGGTAAAAATTACCAGCGATGATGCTAAAGAAGCACAAGTGCAAAAAGCATTAAACATCGGAAACTGGGTTTCTATTATTTTAACTGCAGTTTCTTGCTATTTCTTGGTTGACATGATGTTGCCAAAAACCATGAATATGGATTTCTTCGGAGAAGGAGCTAAAGCAATTTCTTCAATGAGAGTTTTCTATGCTACTATTATCGGATTGATCGTTGGTGGAGCTATTTCATCAGTAACAGAATATTACACAGGTTTAGGTACAAAACCGGTTTTGGCTATTGTACAAAAATCTTCAACAGGAGCCGGAACCAACGTAATTGCTGGTTTAGCTACCGGTATGATTTCTACTTTCCCAACTGTGTTGTTATTTGGGGGTGCGATTTGGGCTTCTTATGCTTTTGCCGGGTTCTACGGTGTGGCATTGGCTGCTTCTGCAATGATGGCTACAACGGCTATGCAGTTGGCTATTGACGCATTCGGACCAATTTCTGATAACGCCGGTGGTATCGCTGAAATGAGTGAATTGCCAAAAGAAGTTCGTACTCGTACAGATATCTTGGATTCAGTAGGTAATACTACTGCAGCTACAGGTAAAGGTTTTGCTATCGCTTCTGCGGCTTTAACGTCATTGGCTTTATTTGCGGCTTATGTAACCTTTACAGGAATTGATGGTATCAATATCTTTAAAGCTCCGGTATTAGCAATGTTATTCGTAGGAGGTATGATTCCTGTAGTGTTCTCTGCTTTGGCAATGAACTCTGTTGGTAAAGCAGCTATGGATATGGTATATGAAGTACGTCGTCAGTTTAAAGAAATTCCGGGCATCATGGAAGGTAAAAACAAACCTGAATATGGTAAATGTGTGGAGATTTCTACTAAAGCGGCTTTAAGAGAAATGATGTTACCGGGTATCCTTACGATTGGTTTCCCAATTGCTATCGTATTATTAGGTAAATTAGTTTACGGAGATAACAACCAATTAATCGCTGAAATGTTAGGGGGTTACATGGCCGGAGTTACTGTATCAGGTGTGCTTTGGGCAGTGTTCCAAAACAATGCCGGTGGTGCTTGGGATAACGCTAAAAAATCATTTGAAGCCGGTGTTGAAATCAACGGAGAAATGACATACAAAGGTTCTGATGCACACAAAGCTGCTGTTACCGGAGATACGGTAGGAGATCCATTTAAAGATACTTCAGGTCCGTCAATGAACATCTTAATCAAATTGACTTGTTTGATTGGATTGGTAATTGCTCCAATTTTAGGAAGCGGAGTAGCACCGGAAGGCAAGAAAATGGAATGTACTATGGACATGAAAATGGAATGCAAAGGAGAAATGATGGGCAAATGCGATATGAACAAATGTGCTACCATGACTAAAGAAGAATGTGCCGCTATGTGCGATTCTATGAAATGTACTCCTGAGCAAAAAGAAATGTGCTTATCTCATTATGATGCTGATGGAAAATTCATCGCAGACAAAAAAGAAGATTGTTGTGCTAAAAAAGGAATGAAGATGGATGCACCGATGAGTAAAAACGTAAGAGTTGAAATTACCAATACTAATGGTAAGTCAAAAGCAACCGTTACGACTACTGTAAACGGAACTTCTGCCACCGAAACTTTTGAAGGTACAGAAGCTGAAGTTAAGGCTAAAGTTGATGCTTTGAAATAATACTGAATTTATTTTCAAATAAAAAATGCCCCGCAATCGCGGGGCATTTTTGTTTTAGATTTTTCATTAAGTGTTTTTTAATACTTTTTTTATTACATTTGATAGATATAAGTCATTTGTAATCAAGCTATTTATTAACTAAACAACCAAAAATCAATGAAAATTAAATCTATTTTAATCGCATTTTTTGCGGTAGTCTTTCTTACTATAAGTTGTAGTAAGGATGACGGTTCGGCTACAACAGTACAACCAACCGGAACCATCACCGGAAAGTTAATGGTAAAAAACGGAACGAAACCGGTAGGTGGTGCTTTAGTGTTCGTCTTTGATGACAACAATAAAATATATCGTACCACTACTCAGGCCAATGGCGATTTCTCACTGCAGGCACCGGTGGGTCAGAGAAAATTGTACATGCAAACAGGTGACGGGGCCAATTTCAGAACGGCATTACAGGTAACGGTTGTAAAAGACCAAACATTGACCATTGACTCATCCTTGTCAAGATTAGATCAGGTTGCCAATATGGCTTATGTAGCCGGTTATTATGATGAAATACAGGACATAGTTACCGGTTTGGGATATACAATAACTCAAATCAGCAACAATGATTTGGCTGATTACAGCAAAGTGTCTCAATACGATATTATCTTTTTAAACTGCGGGGCAAAACAAGGTTATACAAATCCTGTAATGGATACCAATTTGGCGAATTTTGTGACCAATGGCGGTAGCTTATATGCTTCTGATTGGGCGGTAGCTTATTTAACCGGTGGTGGTTCAAATTCTTCTTCTTGCGGATTGGCCGGAGGTTTTATCCCTGACGACAAATTATGTTCTAAAAATACGGGTTCGAGCATGACTATCATGGGAGCTCAGGTTACAGATACTAACTTAGCTTCTGCTCTTGGTTTTTCTTCGCTTGATATTCAATATGATTTAGGCTCATGGCAAAAAATATTCAGTTATGATCCTACTTATTGGGACGTATTGGTAAGTGATCCTGCTTCTAACCAACCTTTGATGATAAAAACCAATATGTTTAATTCAGGAACAGTTTCTAATCCGGTTGGAGGTGATGATAACGATGGTTGGATTACTATTTGTCACACCGATGAATCCGGTAATCCGGTAACGATTACCATTGAGGAATCAGCTTGGGCAGCTCATGAGGCTCATGGCGATTCCGTTGGAGCATGTTCGAGTACAAATAACAGCGGAACGATATACTATACAACTTTCCACAACCATGCCAGCGGAAACATTGGCAACTCCGGTTTAATCTTGGAATATGTGATTTTGAACTTATAATTCTTCAAAACAGTATACAAAAAAGCCTCAACATTGTTGAGGCTTTTTTTTGATTGTATCTTTTTAAAATAGTCCGTTCAGTTCGGCGTCAATTCGGTTAATCACCATTCCTAAGTCTTCCGGATTATTGACAAAATCCACATTGTCTACATCAATAATCAGCAGCTTTCCTTTGTCGTAAGTAGTTATCCAAGCTTCGTAACGCTCGTTTAATCGACTCAAATAATCAATAGAAATGGTATTCTCATAATCGCGTCCTCGTTTGTGAATTTGAGATACTAAATTAGGGATAGAACTTCTCAAATAAATCAACAAATCGGGCGAACCAACTAAGCCTTCCATTAATTCAAATAGCGAAGTGTAATTCTGAAAATCGCGATTGGTCATCAATCCCATGGCGTGCAAGTTAGGGGCAAAGATGTGAGCGTCTTCATATATCGTTCTGTCCTGAATGATGTTTTTGCCGCTTTCGCGAATTTGAAGCACCTGACGGAAACGAGAGTTCAGGAAGTAGATTTGTAGATTAAAACTCCAACGCTCCATTTGGTGGTAAAAATCATCCAAATACGGATTGTCAACAACATCTTCAAAATGGGGTTCCCATTTAAAATGTTTGGCTAAAAATCTGGTCAAAGTTGTCTTTCCTGCTCCGATGTTTCCTGCTACCGCTATGTGCATTATGGTAATTTTAATTTAAAATTCTTAATCTGTTGGTTGGTAAAAATAGCTAAAATTTGGTCTTTGTAGTAAAAATTCTGAAACGATTTCTCAACAATTTCTATTTCGTAAATGACTTTCGATTTGTTGTTCAGGCAATACAGAACATTGTCAGACGAAAACAACAGTTTGTCATAATCTATGATTTGTAATTTCTCCCAAGGCGGAATGTTGGCCAGTAAAGTCACTTTTCCGTATATGTCAATCGCAAACCAATTATTGTTCTCGTCTATCCAATAAAAATTATTGAAATCAGACTGGGTGAATTTGATGTTTTCCTGTATTGGGTTTCCAACATTTGTGGAGGTATTGTTTGAATAATTGAAAAGCATGATTTGTTGGGTCAAAGCATTGTAAATCCAGAATTTATTTTGCGAAGCCATTCCTATTTTAGAGGCAAAAATACTGCTGTCTATGTCAAAAAGATTTAGTCTCTGAATTTCATTCAATTGATTATCGAGCGTAATAATAGTATTGAAGTCTTCATAAAAAACCACAATTTTTAGTGGATTGATAAAATCCACCGAGGTGATTTTGCCCAAAGACACATTTTTGTATTCCCATTTTTGTTTATCGTCTTGTTTGATAAATACATTATCTTTAATGTAATAATTATTGCCCAAACCATCAAAGCCCATATAGGTCTTGTTTTCCATCAGTTCTGAAGTTAATGAAGTGGTTTTCAGTTTGGGTTTTTGACAAAAACCGATGGAGAAAGTTAGCAGTAAAAGAAAGGAAATAACACTTTTCATCATAGGGCTAATTTACGGCAAACCAAATTAATTTCAATGAGTCTAAATTACTATTTTAACAAAATATTGGTAACAGATTTCGCAACCTTTCGTCATATTTGCTCTATCAAAAACACTTAACAATGAAAAGTATCGTCCTCACTTTCACACTACTTCTGGCTTACATGACTTCAAATGCCCAAAAGGATTTTCAGGGTATGGCGGTTTATGAATCCAAAACCAGCACAGCCGATTTTAAATCTCGCTTTGAAGGCAACAAAGAAATCACCCCCGAAATGCAGAAAATGATTGAAGAACGTATGAAAAAAATGTTCGAAAAAACATTTATCCTCAATTTTGATAAGTCGGCTTCCATTTATAAAGAAGAAGAAAAACTCGATGCGCCCGGCCAACAAGGCGGTTTCCGAATGATGAGTTCGATGATGGGTGGTGGCGGCACCTATTATAAAAATGTAAAAGATAAAAGCTACACGGTAGACAAAGAGTTTATGGGAAAAGAGTTTTTGGTTAAAGATTCCCTGCCGAAACTCAACTGGAAAATGGAATCCGAAACCCGCGTCATCGGCGGATACAACTGTTTTAAAGCCACAGCGGTGCGTCCGGTGAGCCAATCCGATTTTAGAAATTTCCGTCCGAAAAAGGAAACCGATAAAAAAGAAGAAACTGCCAAAACCGAAGAAAAAGATAAGAAAACCAATTTCATGGATGACTTTGAATTACCCAAAGAAATCACCATCACGGCTTGGTACACACCAGAGATTCCAGTAAATCAAGGACCCGAGAGTTATTGGGGGCTTCCTGGACTAATTTTGGAAGTCAATGACGGTAAAACCGTAATCCTGTGTTCCAAAGTAGTGTTGAATGCCAAGGACAAAGTCGAAATCAAAGCGCCGAACAATGGCAAAGTGGTCTCGCAAAAAGAATACGACGAAACGGTCATCAAAAAAATGGAGGAGATGCGCCAGATGTATGACGGAAAAGGAGGGAACAGAACGCAAATGAGATTCGGACATTAATTCAGGTTTTATACTTTTTTCATGAAAAAAATTACAGCACTATTACTGCTCATTAGTACTTTTTCTTTTGCCCAAAACATTCGTTTTGAAGGCGTCATTCAGGACAGCAACAAAAATCCGCTCGAAATGGCCAATATCATGGCCATGAACCAAGGTACCAAAGCCATGGACGCTTATGCGATTACCAACGACAAAGGAAAGTTTGTGTTGAATTTAAAATCCAATACTACCTACAACATCAAGTTGAGTTATCTTGGCATGAAGAACAAAGAAATCACGCTCACCACCCAATCGGATAACATCAACCAAAACATCACCATGGAAAGTGGTGGGATCGAATTGGAAGGGGTCGAAATTGTACGCGAAATGCCGGTTTCTATCAAAGGCGATACGATTGTCTATAATGCCGATTCGTTCAAAAGTGGTACCGAAAGAAAACTGGAAGATGTCCTGAAAAAACTCCCGGGTGTTGAAGTCAATGCCGATGGCGAAGTAGAAGTCGAAGGCAAAAAAGTTTCCAAACTCATGGTCGAAGGCAAAGATTTTTTTGACGGCGATACCAAGCTCGGCGTAAAGAACATTCCGGCCGATGCGATTGACAAAGTGCAAGTATTACGCAATTACAATGAGAATTCTATCCTCAAAGGTGTCGAAAACAATCAGGATAATGTGGCAATGAACATCAAACTGAAAGAAGGCAAGAAGAATTTTTGGTTTGGAGACGTTACTGCGGCGGGTGGTTTTCGCCCCGAAAGTAAATTTGACCGTTACAATGTCAATCCGAAACTGTTTTACTACAGTCCGAAATACAGCCTCAACGTCATCACCAACATAAACAACATAGGCGAATTGCCGCTTACGATTCAGGATTATTTCAAAATGACCGGTGGTTTCCGAAACATGATGGCCAAAGGAGGCTCGAGTTTCAATATCTCCAGCAACGATTTAGGGATTTCGCTCTTGCGAAACAACCGCGCCAGTGAAATTGATACCGATTTCGGAGCGACCAACTTCTCCTATAATCCCACCAAATCTTGGAGTTTGAGTGGGTTTGCTATATTGTCGTCGTCTAAAACCGATTTGGAAACCAAAACCAAAACCAACTACCTTAATGAAAATTCGAGCGAAGTGGCTTCAACAGAAAACCGCACCGAAGTAGCGCACCAAAAGAGCGATTTAGGCTTGTTCAAGCTCAGTTCGAGTTACAAACCCAACATTAATTTTCAATTCGATTACGACATATTAGCCAAATTTTCAAAACAGGACGAAGACAATTCGCTGTTGCGCGAAACCATCGATGAAAACAACGCTTCGAATACAGAAAATGTGTTAACCAACAAAAAACAAGATCCGGTTTCGGTCAATCAAAACCTGAGTTTCTACTATACCGCTTCAGAGAAAAATGTTTTTGCGCTGGAAATGCAGCATTTGTACCAAGACGAAAATCCGTTTTACAACGCCAATCTGGGTTCTGATCCGTTTGTTTCTCCTATGGGCAATGCTTTGGGATACGACGATTCCCAAAACCGAACCGATTTGAGCCAAACCCGTTTTGTAAAAACCAACAAGCTCGACACCAAGTTGGATTACTATTATATGGTGACGCCCAAAAGCAACATCAACATTACGTTGGGGAATACTTTTTCGCACCAAAACTTCAATTCGTCCATGTATCAAATTTTGGACAATGGCACCCGAAATGATTTGGACAGCCCGCAAAACACCAACGATGTCAATTACCGTTTCAATGACGCGTTTTTGGGATTGCACTATAAAATCCTGAGCGGCAAATTTACCTTTACTCCGGGTGTGAGTTTGCATACGTATGCTTTAAACAATGAGCAATTGGGAACCAGTTACACCCAGAATTTCACCAGGCTGTTGCCCGATTTTTTGGCCATTTACCAAATCAAAAAAGCGGAAAGTTTAACTTATAATTTCTCGTTCACCAACAATTTTACCGATATCAGCCGCTTGGCCGAAGGTTTTGTCCTGAATAACTACAACAGTTTGTCGCGCGGGAACCGTACTTTGGAGAACGCCATTCAGCAATCGCATTCTTTGCGGTATTTCAAGTACAATATGTTCAATTTTGAAAACATATCGGCCTTCGCCAGCTACAACCGTACCATGGAGGCTGTCAAAACCCGAGCTTTCTTTACCAATGTGAATCAAATTTCGGCACCGTACAATTCTGATTTTGCCGATGAAACCTTAACGTTTTTCGGGAATTACGGCCGTTCGTTTTTCAAATATTACAAAGCCTCGTTGAGCGCCAGTTTGAATTGGTCTAAATACAACAACATTCAAATTGACCGCAACACCCTGCAAGACGTATTGACCACCAACGAAAGTTTCAGCCAAACGTACACCATAAAAGCCTCGACCAATTTCAAGAAGATGCCCAACATCGAGTTGGGTTACAGCTACACGGTAAACGATTATCCGACCGATACTTTTTATACTGACCGGCCAACGGTAACTTTGGATTACTTTTTCCTGAAAAGTTTCTCCTTCGTGACCGAGTACGAGTTTTATCATTATTACAACAAAGACAAATCCATAGAAAACGAATACGATTTTCTCTCGGCCAGCTTGATTTACCAAAAAACCAAAGACAGCAAGTGGGAATATAAAATCTCGGCTACCAATTTGCTGAACACGACTTCCCTTAACGACGACAGTTTTTCGCAGTTTTCCACACGAACTTCACAATACCGCGTACAACCGCGCTACGTGATGTTCAGTTTGGAATATAATTTGTAGGAACTAGATTTTAGTTTCGCTTATAAATAAAAAAACAAAAACCACGCGCAAGGCGTGGTTTTTTATAAGGAGCAGTTTCGAGATTACAATCCGAAAGCCGCTTTTACTTTATCTACAAAATCCAATTTCTCCCAAGTAAATAACTCAACGGTTACTGTTTTAGGGGCACCGTTTGGTAATTGGAAAGTTTTCGTTACCGTTTCAGGCGTACGACCCATATGTCCGTAAGCGGCAGTTTCACTATAAATAGGATTTCTCAGTTTCAAACGTTGCTCGATAAAGTAAGGACGCATGTCAAAAATGCCTTCCACTACTTTACTGATTTCACCGTCGGTCATGTTTACTTTGGCAGTACCATAGGTATTCACGTTGATAGAAGTTGGTTTGGCTACTCCAATCGCATACGATACTTGTACCAACACTTCATCACACAATCCGGCAGCTACTAAGTTTTTAGCGATATGACGCGTGGCATACGCCGCTGAACGGTCTACTTTTGAAGGGTCTTTTCCGGAGAACGCTCCACCACCGTGAGCTCCTTTTCCACCGTAAGTGTCCACGATGATTTTTCTTCCGGTCAATCCGGTATCTCCGTGAGGAC
>CAYPSB010000025.1:21726-35869 GCA_964413435.1 uncultured Flavobacterium sp. | reverse complement strand
GCGTATTGTGGGTATTTCGCTTTAATTCTCGGAATCAAAATCGAAATCAAATCGCTTTTGATTTTGGCTAACATCGTTGCTTCATCGGCAAAATCATCATGTTGAGTCGAGATTACGATAGCGTCGATACGTACCGGTTTGTTGTCATCAGAATACTCCAAAGTAACCTGTGATTTAGCATCCGGGCGCAAATATTTGATTTCGTTGTTTTCTCTTCTCAGGTTGGCCAATTCAATCAGAATGGCATGAGACAAATCCAAAGCCAACGGCATGTAGTTTTCCGTTTCATTGGTAGCATACCCAAACATCATTCCCTGGTCACCGGCACCTTGCTCTTCTTTGCTGGCACGGTCAACCCCTTGGTTGATGTCGGCAGATTGCTCGTGAATGGCCGATAAAACCCCACAAGAATCCGCTTCAAACATGTATTCGCTTTTGGTATATCCTATTTTGCGGATGACTTCTCGTGCAATTTGTTGTACATCTAGGTAAGTGTTCGATTTTACTTCACCGGCCAAAATGACCTGACCAGTGGTTACCAAAGTTTCGCAAGCTACTTTAGAATCGGGGTCAAATGCCAAAAAGTTGTCAATTAACGCGTCAGAAATCTGGTCTGCAACTTTGTCCGGATGTCCTTCACTAACCGACTCCGACGTAAATAAATAAGCCATAACTATAGTTTAATTTAATATTAAAAGTAACGAAGAAAAAGTGAAGATTGCCGGTTAAGCTAAAGGAGGGTTGCTGCTTTAGCATTTTTTAACGAGGTTGCAATCAGTTCAAATTTTTCCTCTTGTTTTTCGGTTGCAAATGTATAAAATCAAATTGAATTGCAAATTGTTATTCACTTTTTTTTAAATCATTTGCAAAAACCAAATCTCTGCCGTTACTTTGTGCCGTTCATAATCTTATTGTTCGTTATCACGAAAGCCGGAGGGAATAGACCCTATGAAAGCTTAGCAACCCTACAACCCGTAGAAGGTGCTACATTCTATCTCGTCAATGACGGGAAAAGATAACCACGAGAAATTTTCTCCTTTTTTTTGATAACGTATAGGTAGGTCTGACGAAACTTCGGTTTGTCAGGAGCGAAGGGCTTGCGCATTTTCTGCAGTTCCTATTCCCGCTTTCTGCGCTACACGGTAGCGCCGCCAATCGGGGCTAGTAAGTTATCCATTTTGTAAAAAAAGTATATGTCAAAAATTCAAAAGGCTATCAAAGAACGAATCCTCGTCCTCGACGGAGCTATGGGGACCATGCTCCAACGCAATAACTTCTCTGAAGAAGATTTTCGAGGAGAACGATTCAGAGATTTTCCCTATCCGCTAAAAGGCAATAACGACTTGCTTTCCATCACCCAGCCAGAGGCAGTGAAGGAAGTACATCGTCTATATTTTCAAGCCGGTGCTGATATCGTTGAAACCAATACCTTTTCAGGAACCACCATCGGTATGGCCGATTACCATATGGAAGATTTGGTGTATGAACTCAACTACCAATCCGCAAAAATCGCCCGCGAAGTGGCTGATGAATTCACCGATCGACCGCGCTTTGTAGCCGGTTCCATTGGACCCACCAACCGTACCGCTTCCATGAGCCCCGATGTTAATGATCCAGGATTCAGAGCTGTAACGTTTGACGATTTACGCATTGCCTACAAACAACAAGTAGAAGCACTAATCGATGGTGGAGTGGATGTGCTCTTGGTGGAAACCATTTTTGATACTCTCAATGCCAAAGCGGCTTTGTTCGCCATCGAAGAAGTCAAAGAAGAACGCAATTTGGACATTCCCGTTATGGTTTCCGGTACCATTACCGATGCTTCAGGCAGAACCCTTTCCGGGCAAACCGTAGAAGCGTTTTTAATTTCCATTGCTCACATTCCTTTATTGAGTATAGGGTTTAATTGTGCACTTGGTGCCGACCAGTTGAAACCGTATTTAAAACGATTAGCCCACAATACAACCTTAAATATTTCGGCACATCCCAATGCCGGCTTGCCGAATGCTTTCGGGCAATACGACCAAACTCCGGCCGAAATGCAAGCTCTGATTAGAGAGTATTTACAAGATAATTTAGTCAACATTATAGGTGGCTGTTGTGGCACCACTCCGGAGCATATCAAAGCCATCGCTGAAGTGACAAAACAATTCAAACCAAGACAAATTTTAGAAACGATATAATGGCGGAAGCAACAAAATATTTAAAATTATCCGGATTAGAACCGTTAATCGTTACTCCGGAATCTAATTTCATTAACGTGGGAGAACGTACCAATGTAACCGGTTCGCGTAAATTCCTGCGTTTGATTAAAGAAGAGAAATACGAAGAAGCGCTCGATATTGCCCGCAATCAGGTAGAAGGCGGAGCGCAAATCATTGACGTTAACATGGATGAAGGGATGTTGGACGGCGTGTATGCCATGACCAAATTCCTCAATCTTATTGCTGCCGAACCCGATATTGCTCGTGTTCCGGTAATGATTGACAGCTCGAAATGGGAAATTATCGAGGCTGGATTGAAAGTCATTCAAGGCAAAGGCATCGTGAATTCCATTTCCTTAAAAGAAGGCAAAGAAGCGTTTATACATCATGCCAAATTAATCAAGCGTTACGGTGCTGCCGTCATTGTGATGGCGTTCGATGAAAAAGGTCAGGCCGATACTTACGAACGCCGCATTGAAATCTGTAAAAGGAGTTATGATATCCTCGTCAATGAAGTCCACTTTCCGGCAGAAGACATCATCTTTGACCCTAATATTTTTCCGGTAGCTACGGGTATGGAAGAACACAAATTGAACGCGGTTGATTTTTTCAAAGCTACCAAATGGATACGCGAAAACCTTCCCTATGCAGGGGTTTCGGGTGGCGTGAGCAATGTGTCATTTTCGTTCCGCGGCAATGATAAAGTACGTGAAGCCATGCATTCGGCTTTTTTGTATCATGCCATTAAAAACGGGATGACGATGGGAATCGTGAATCCGGAAATGCTGGAAGTTTATGATGAAATCAATCCAATATTGTTGGAACACGTCGAAGACGTTTTACTAAACCGAAGAGAAGACGCTACGGAACGCTTACTCGAATTGGCCGAAAGCTACAAGGGCGAAGCGAAATCGAATGAAAAAGCAGTACAAGAGTGGAGAAGCGGTTCTCTTCAAGATAGATTGACCCATTCTTTGGTGAAAGGGATAGACGAGTTCATAGAACTTGATGTAGAAGAAGCGAGATTGACGGTAGAAAAACCCATTGAAGTCATCGAAAATCATTTGATGAACGGGATGAATGTGGTGGGCGATTTGTTTGGCAGCGGGAAAATGTTCCTGCCACAAGTGGTAAAATCTGCCCGTGTGATGAAGAAAGCCGTGGCGTATTTGTTACCCTACATAGAAGCTTCGAAAGATGGAAAATCGTCTTCGGCTGGAAAAGTGCTGATGGCTACTGTTAAAGGCGATGTACACGACATTGGGAAAAATATTGTTTCGGTTGTATTGGCCTGCAATAATTTTGAAATCATCGATTTGGGGGTAATGGTGCCACCTGAAAGAATTATAGAAACCGCTGTTAAGGAAAATGTTGATATCATTGGTTTGAGTGGTTTGATTACACCTTCCTTGGACGAAATGGTATACCTCGCCAAAGAGATGGACAAACTCAATATCAAAATCCCGGTAATGATTGGAGGTGCCACGACCTCGCGTGCGCACACAGCGGTGAAAATCGCCCCCGAATATACAGCAACCGTAGTGCATGTGAATGATGCTTCGCGCGCGGTAACCGTGGCAAGTAATTTGTTGCAAGCCGAAACTAAAACCGATTATGCTAAAACGGTTCGTGCCGAATACGACAAACTTCGTGAAGGGTATCTTAATAGAAGCAGGGATAAAAATTATCTTTCCATTGCCGAAGCCAGAGCCAATAAACTGCAATTAGATTGGGACAATTTTATTCCGGTAAAACCCAATTTCATCGGAACTAAAACCGTTGAGGTGTCACTCTCGGATTTGGTTGATTTTATTGACTGGACGCCATTTTTTCAATCGTGGGAACTGTACGGAAAATATCCGGCAATTTTAACCGATGAAGTGATAGGCGAACAAGCCACTGCTTTGTTTGCCGATGCGCAAAAAATGCTGAACCAAATTGTATCTGAGCAATGGTTTACCGCCAAAGGAGTCCTGGGGATTTTTCCGGTAAATACCATAAACGATGACGACATCGAAATTTCGGGGACAGATTCCAAATTTCTGACGCTGCGTCAGCAATCCCAAAAAACAGCCGGAGCCCCTAATATGGCTTTAGCCGATTTTATTGCCCCAAAAGAAAGTGGGAAACAAGATTTTATGGGTTGTTTTTGCGTGACCACCGGTTTTGGTGTGGATGAAAAAGCGGCCGAATTTGAAAAACAATTAGACGATTACAATTCGATTTTGGTCAAAGCTCTTGCAGATAGATTGGCAGAAGCGTTTGCCGAATACTTGCACTTAAAAGTTCGTAAAGAGATTTGGGGTTATGCTTCGGATGAAACTCTTTCCAACCAAGATTTGATAGACGAAGCATATAAAGGTATCCGCCCGGCACCGGGGTATCCCGCCTGTCCCGACCATTTGGAGAAACCCACGATTTGGAAACTGTTAAATGTGGAAGAGGAGATAGGTGTAAAGCTCACTGAAAGTATGGCGATGTGGCCGGCAGCTTCCGTTTCGGGCTATTATTTTGCTCACCCGCAAAGCAAGTATTTCGGACTCGGAAAAATCAAGACTGACCAAGTGGAAGACTACGCCAAAAGAAGAACCATAAGTACAACACTAGCCACAAAATGGCTTAGTCCTAATATTGCAGATTGATGATTAACGATTTTAGATTTCAGAGTTATTAACTCATAACTCATAATTTTATAACTCATAAATTGAAATGAAAGTAACCCAACATATAGCAAACGCCAACGGAAAACCTTTATTTTCGTTTGAAATTTTACCGCCGTTAAAAGGGCAAAACATCCAATCCATTTTTGACAGTATTGACCCGTTGATGGAGTTCCATCCGCCGTTTATTGATGTGACGTATCATCGTGAGGAATATGAATACAAGGAGTTGCCCAACGGTTTATTGCAAAAGAAAATCGTGAAAAAGCGTCCCGGAACGGTGGGGATTTGCGCCGGTATTCAAAACAAATACAATGTCGACGCCATTCCGCATATTTTGTGTGGTGGGTTTACCAAGGAAGATACCGAAAACCTGTTGATTGATTTGGATTTCCTGGGAATTGACAATGTAGTGGCCTTACGGGGCGATGCGTTGAAAACCGAGACTTATTTTCGTCCGGAGAAGGAAGGAAACGAATACGCTACCGAATTGGTCACACAAATCAGCAATTTGAATAACGGAATTTATTTGGATGAGGATTTGAAAAACTCAGCAAGTACTAATTTCTGTATAGGCGTGGCCGGCTACCCGGAGAAGCACATGGAAGCGCCGAGTTTGGACAGTGACATTTATTTTTTGAAACAAAAGATAAAAAACGGTGCCGATTACATCATTACCCAAATGTTTTTTGACAACCGGAAATTCTTTGATTTTGTTGACAAATGCAGGGCAGCCGGCATAACCGTGCCTATTATTCCGGGGTTGAAACCTATTGCAACCAAGAAGCAACTGAACTTAATTCCGCACCGGTTTAGTGTGGAACTACCCGATGATTTGATTATGGCGGTAGTTAAAGCTAAAGACAACGATCATGTAAAAGAAATTGGGATTGAATGGTGCATACAACAAAGTAAAGAATTGGTCGCCGCCGGAATCCCGGTGTTGCATTACTATTCGATGGGTAAGGCCGGCAATATTAAATCGATTGCCTCTGCTATATTTTAGCCGTGAATTTGGTTTACAAGATAAAGAGCTAAGAGTACAGGAAGTAAAGAAAAAATAAGCAATCCGACTATGGAAAGAAGGTAGTGTTTGGGTTTGTGTTTCAACAGCAGGATGACCGCTATGATATTGGCCGCAAATACTGCTAATATGCATAAAGGAAAATAGGAACTGTTTGAAATCAGTGATAAAACCAGGACTATCAGTTCGAGCAGGACTGCGAAAAGCAGGTTTTGGTTCAGGTTTTTCATATCCTCTTTTTTTCAAAGATACTTAATTTTACAAAAGGCCATTCCGCTTTAGCCCCGATGGGAGCAACTACCGCGTAGTGCGGACAGCGGGAACACGGATGTTAAAAATGCCCGAACCCTTCGCTCCTTGAGATATTACATTATATTTGTGCGCTTTATATTTTCGGATGAAACGTTTTTACTTTTTTCTTTTATGGGTTTCGGGAGTTCTTTCGGCGCAACAAAAAGACACGTATAGCCTTGAGGTGTCGGCTTTGCGCGGGAATGTGTTGCCGCATAAAGAAGATATGTATCATTTGATTAACGGGCATCCTGAAGGGTTGATGTTGAGTTTTTTGGTCAAAACCCACGGACAAAAAGAGTGGCACAGGGCCTTCAATTACCCGGATTATGGCGGCTATTTTTTGTATCAGGATTTTAAGAGTGAACCGTTAGGCGTTTCTTATGCCGCGGGGGGCTTTTACAATTTTTATTTTTGGAAAAGAAGATTGCAACTACGATTGGCTCAGGGAATTGCTGTAGTGTCCAACCCCTATGACAAGGAAACCAATAGCAAGAACAAGGCGTTCGGTACCCGGATTTTGGACAATACCAATTTCGGATTAACGTATACCAATCAAACGTTGTTCAAACATGTAGGGTTTCATGCCGGACTTTTTTTTGCGCATTATTCGAACGGCAGGGTAAAATCGCCCAACAGCGGAATTAATACCTATTCGTTGAACTTGGGTGTGAATTACAATTTCAGTGATGAAAAAAGCATTGTCAATGACACAGCAATGGTACAGAAATCGTATCGCGAACCAATTCATTACAATGTGGTTTTGCGAAGCGGAATTAATGAAAGTCCCATTATACACAGCGGGCAAAGACCGTTTTACCACATTGGGTTTTATGCGGATAAAAGACTGAACCGAAAATCAGCATTTCAGTTGGGGACAGAATTGTTCTTGACCAATTCCTTTAAAGACTACATTAAATACTATTCGGTTGCTTATCCCGAAAAAAACATTGCTGCCGATACCGACTATAAACGAGTGGGCGTTTTTGTGGGACATGAATTGTTTATCAACAGGGTTTCGCTCGAAGCTCAAGTAGGGTATTATGTGTATCAGCCCTTCAAAAAAGACATAGCTATTTACGATCGTGTGGGCATGAAATATTATGCCACCGACAAGATTTTTGCCAGTTTTTCCGTGAAGACGCACATGTTCTTGGCAGAGGCTTTGGAGTTTGGAGTTGGAGTCAGATTATAAAAGAAAAAGATGAAAAAGTTGTTACTACTCTTAGTGCTTATTTCGGTGTTCAACTCGTGTGAAAAGCCGAGCGATTGTATTGAAAGCAGTGGTGCCACAATGATTAAAGAGGTTGAGGTATTGCCTTTCAAACGAATCAAAGTATACAGAGGAATTGAAGTAGTTGTTACCCAAGGAGCCGAAACCAAAGTACAGATTGAGGCCGGAGCCAATTTCATTGATAATGTTGAAGTCAAACAATATGGTGACCAACTTGTTTTTAAAGACGAAACCAGTTGTAATTGGGTAAGGGCTTACGGCAAAACCAAAATTTTGATTACTACTCCGACTTTAGAGGAAATTTATTCAAAAACGGACCGGAACATCAGTTCTAATGGTATAGTGACGTATCCTAATTTGACATTGACTGCTTTAGACAAAGATGCCGACGGTGAATCAGGAGCAGGCACAGGAGATTTTATTTTTGCGGTTAACAATAACGATGAAAATGCAACACTAACGGTGCACAACAACAACGTTTCCCGTTTTTATCTTTCGGGTCAAATTACAACGGCAAATTTCAATTTTTATTTTGGAGATGGCAGAATAGAAGCGCAAAATCTGGTCGCACAGCATATCTCGGTTTACCATAGAGGGTCCAATGATATGATTGTAAACCCCATGCAAAGTATTCATGGAATCCTCAACAGTACCGGTAATCTTATATTGAAAAATCTTCCGCCGGCAGTTGATGTACAGACTCTTTTTTATGGGAGTGTAGTATATCCTTAATTAGAAAATAAAAGGTTCTATTTCTTAGTTTTTTCTCTGAAAATTTGTTCCAGATTCTTATTTTTCAAACTGATTTGCAGTGTTTTTAAGCCGTTCTCATGTGCAAAGTCGAATACGGTTGGACGCATATCGGTATCGGTAGAGAAAGTCAGTAACCAAACATTGTCAGCGGTATTTTGATACGTTTTGATGTTGGGCAAATGCACCAGTATATCGGCTGATATTGCTTTGTCGAATTCTACTTCGATGATTTGTTCTTTTTCTTCGGCAACCAATTTATCCAGTTGTTTATCGGTTACTATTTTTCCGTTATCAATGATAATCACGCGGTCGCAAATGGCTTCTACTTCCTGCATGATGTGAGTCGAGAGGAAAACCGTTTTGTCTTTTCCGACATTCTTAATCACGTTGCGGATTTCTACCAATTGATTTGGGTCCAATCCGGTAGTGGGTTCGTCTAAAATCAGCACGTCGGGATTGTGCAAAAGCGCTGTGGCCAAACCGACACGTTGGCGGTAACCTTTAGATAATTGCCCGATTTTTTTATGGCTTTCCGGAGTGAGACCGGTCAGTTCGATGACTTCCTCTATGCGGGTTTTGGCGACTTTATACACATCGGCATTGAACGCCAAATATTCGCGAACGTACAAATCCAAATACAAGGGATTGTGTTCCGGCAAATACCCCACCGATTTTTGCACGTTGATGGGAGCTTCGTTTACATCGTTTCCGTTTACCAAAGCACTACCTTCATCGGCATGAATGAACGTGGTGAGTATTTTCATCAAGGTCGATTTTCCGGCGCCATTAGGCCCTAGGAACCCGACGATTTCTCCTTTTTTGATGGAAAATGAAACTTGGTCTAATGCCTTTTGAGCACCGTAGCTTTTGGAAATATTTTGAACTTCTATCGACATAAACTAAACTATTTGTCGCAAATGTAAATAGAAATTGGATTGATTTGCCTTTTTTCTGAACAGATTAACTTTCTTTTTAGTTAGGAATTTGATTCCTATATTTACGATAAAATAAGCAAAAATGAAAAAGTATCTTTTACTACTCCTCTCCCTGGGTTTTTGGGCTCAGGCTCAGGTAAAGCCAAGTATTTCAAAAGAAGCCGTAATCCGAATTGAAACCGAATTGGCTTCTGATAAAATGGAAGGCCGAAAAATTTTCTCTGAAGGCATTGAGCGGGCCTCAGCTTTTATTGAAACGGAATTCAAGTCCATCGGACTTTCCTACTATGGCGATTTAAAAAATTACCGTCAGGAATTTTTAGAAGCCGGAAGACCGGCCAACAATGTAGTAGGAGTGCTGAAAGGAAAATCAAAACCGGATGAGTACGTAGTTTTTTCGGCTCATTATGATCATTTGGGGATGACAAAAAGTGGAGATGACAAAGTTTATAACGGGGCTAATGACGATGCGTCAGGGGTTACTGCGGTGATAGCATTGGCGAACTATTTTAAAGAACTCAATAAAAACGAACGCACCATTATTTTTGTTGCCTTTACCGGTGAAGAAGAAGGCGGTTATGGGTCTTCCTATTTTTCAGAAAACATCAACCCCGATCTAGTGATGGCACTGTTCAATATCGAAATGATAGGCACCGAAAGCAAATGGAAAAAGAATTCGGCCTACATAACGGGTTTTGAAAAATCTGATTTTGGTACCATACTGCAAAAGAATTTAAAAGATACTAATTTTAAGTTCTATCCCGATCCATATCCGCAGGAACACTTGTTTTACCGTTCTGATAACGCCCGTTTAGCTGCTCTTGGGGTACCGGCTCATACCATTTCAACGTCTAAAATGGATTCGGAACCCAATTACCACAAACCGAGTGATGAAGTGAGTACTCTGGATTTAGATAACATGACCGAAATCATCAGAGCCATAGCCCTCAGTTCGCAAAGCATCATCAACGGAACAGACACACCTAGCCGGGTGACTAAGATGTAAGCAAAACGACGTTATTTTATGTGTTTTCTAAAACTTATGGTTGTATTTTTGCCAAGAGAATTCAATAAACAATAACCGGGGACAAAGTACCATGAACATCACTACAGAAAACAGAAAATGGTTGGATGATTTTAATTTGACGCATCCTTTGGTTATAGCAGGTCCTTGCAGTGCTGAAACCGAAGAGCAGGTATTGAAAATTGCCCACGAATTAAAAAATTCCGATGTCAGTATTTTTCGTGCCGGCATTTGGAAACCCCGAACCCGTCCGGGCGGATTTGAGGGAGTGGGGGCTATCGGGCTGAAGTGGTTACAAAAAGCCAAAGCCGAAACCGGTTTGTTGATGGCTGTTGAAGTGGCCAATGCGGCACATGTAAAGTTAGCGTTGGAACACGACATAGATGTATTGTGGATTGGTGCCCGAACTACCGTAAACCCTTTTGCTGTTCAGGAAATTGCCGATGTTTTGCAGGGAACAGATAAAATTGTTTTAGTCAAAAACCCGGTAAATCCCGACTTGTCGTTGTGGATAGGAGGCGTAGAACGATTGTATAACGCCGGAATTAAAAAGCTGGGAGTCATCCACAGAGGCTTTTCGACTTACGAAAAAACCAAATACCGCAACATCCCCGAATGGCAATTGGCCATCGAATTGCAAAGTCGCTTTCCCGATTTGCCTTTGATTTGTGATCCTTCGCACATAACCGGTCGGAGAGATATGATTTTGGAAGTGTCGCAGCAAGCTTTAGATTTGAACTATGACGGCTTGATGATTGAAACCCACATTGACCCCGATCACGCTTGGAGCGATGCCGCACAACAAGTAACTCCGGCAGTTTTGAAGAAGATTTTTAATGACCTCAGAGTTAAAAATACGACCGTTGAAACGGATGAATATAATGTGGAAATGGGCAAACTGCGTTCGCAGATTGATATAGCCGACAGTAAACTTTTGCAAATTTTGGGTTCAAGAATGAAAGCCGCGGAGCAAATAGGAGCATTGAAGAAAAAGCATAATGTTGCTGTTTTGCAAAACAAACGCTGGAACGAAATCTTAGAGAAAATGATACTAGAAGGAGAAGAAAAAGGACTGAGTGAAGAGTTCATCCTGAAACTCTTCAAAGCCATCCACCAGGAAAGCATCAGCCATCAGGAAAAAATCATAAACGGATAAAAAACTTCCTTTAAAATTTTTGAGCCTACTATATTTAGTAGGTTTTTTTGTATCATTGTGCAACAATAAAAACAATCAACAACCTTTAAAACCAACCAAAATGAGAAAAATCTTTTTGGGTTTTATTTTTTTTGTTTGCAGTGGTATAAGCTTGAATGCCCAAAACAAAATAGATAAAATCAACATGACCTACGGTGAGGAAATCACCGATGACAGTGGTAAAATTGTCAGGATTATTGGAGAAGCCAATAACAAAATTTACACCCTGGTCCTTAAGGGCAAATCCGATTATTTTTTGAAAATATTTGATTCTGCCGCTATGAAACAAATTGCACTGAATCCTATAGTGCTCCCTGAATTAAATGACAAAGACCTTGATTTTGAAGATATCGTTCTGATGAATGATAAATTATACGTCATAGGAAGTGTTTTTCACCGCAAAGAGAAAAAATTTACTTTGGTAGGTATTCCGGTATCCGAAAAAGGGATTTTGGGGAAAGACATGATTACCATGTTTGAATCGATAGTAGCCCGAAGCGCAGATCGTGGCGGTTTTTACTTCAGAAAATCACCGGATGACCAAATGTTATTGGTGATGCATACAGCGCTTTTTGAAAAAGAAGATGCTATGAAATACGAAATCAAGTTGTTTGACCAAGCGATGAAAGCTACCTTTTCTACCGAGGATAAAGTTTCTTATGACGACAACAAAAAAGATTATCAGTTTACCATATCCGATTTTGATGTAAACAACAAGGATGATGTTTTTTTGGTGGTGAACGAGGGGTATCGGGATAAAAAGAAAAAAGAAAAAGTTGAAAAAGTAGAACTTCACATCTTCAAACAAGCTAATAGTTATAAAAAAGAAGTAGTGAAGATTGACATTATTGACAAAGAAATTATCAACTGTCGTATGTTGGCTACAGCCAAAAATGATGTAAAACTAACCGGGTTTTTCTCGAGTGTGCGCGATAACGGTAAGGCCAACAAAGAACTCAAAGGAGTGTACAACATTACGGTAAATTTGAAAAACAACACTACCGAAAATATTATGTTCAACGAGTTTGACATGCCTACCAAAATCAAATTACTAGGAGAGAGAAGAGCCAATAAAGGTAAGGATGTAAAGCCTTTGTATAACATTCAGTCTGTAGTCGAAAAAAATGACGGAGGCTTGATTGTTATTTCGGAATACAGAATGATTTATGTAGGTCAAAAACAAGGTATAGGACCATTCGGATTACAACCTATAACTTACACGGCAAACGAAATGATTGTTAATTGTCTTAAGCCTGACGGGTCATTAGAGTGGAGCAATGTGGTAGCCAAAGAGCAATCGGCCTCAGTTACGGTAGCCAGTTTCAATCTTTTCAGTGGAGGTAGTAACGGCAGTTTTAATGTTGACGTAGCTATGAGCATTCCGTTGACGGTTATGGGAAGAGGCCCTGAGTATTTGAGTGCGATTCCTATTTATAAAAACGGTCAATTGAATATCCTTTTCAATGACAATGTAAAGAACAAAGGAATTACGGATATCGAAAAAATAAAATCGATGGGAAACTACAACAATGCCGTTCCTACTTTGTTTGTTTTTGATGATAAAGGAAACATAACCCGTAAAGACCCAGAAGAAGTGATTAAAAACGAATTGGTTATACGTCCCGGAATTTATTATCGAAAAACGGACAACGAGTACCTGATTTACGCTTCCCGCAAATCGAAAGATAAAATTGGTCGTATGATCCTGCAAGACTAACACGATAAAAGTTGCCCGAAACGGCAACTTTTTTTATTTGAACCAACTTTAAAATACAATAACGGCGGCAATTTTTTACCTTTGTCGTTCATAATCTGTAATCCATAATTCATTTTGACAGGACTCGTTTATAAATCTACCGGAAGCTCTTATACCGTAAGAACCGATGACCACCAAGTTTTTGAATGCCGTATCAAGGGTAAATTTCGTATGAAAGGCATCAAAAGCACCAATCCGATTGCGGTAGGCGATGTGGTAGATTTTGAATTAGACCACACTACCGATGAGGTTATAGGGCAGATTTACAATATTCACGACCGCAAGAACTACATTGTCCGCAAATCGGTCAACTTATCCAAACAAACCCATATTATTGCCTCTAATATTGACATTGTTTTTTTGTTGATAACGATTAATAATCCGCCTACGACAACTAGTTTTATCGATCGTTTTCTGGTTACCGCCGAAGCTTACGGCATAGAAGCGGTGCTGATTTTTAATAAAATAGACACTTTTGATGAGGCCATGCTCGATGAACAATTGTATTTGCAGCATATCTATTCTGAAATTGGATACCGCTGTTTGCGAATTTCATCGACAGAAAAGAAAGGAATCGAAGAGCTCAAAGCCATGATGACGGGTAAAGTGAGTATGTTTTCGGGGCATTCAGGTGTGGGGAAATCTACTTTGGTCAATGCTTTAGAGCCTCAACTTAATTTAAAAACCAAGCACATTTCTGAACAAAGCAAGCAAGGGCAACATACCACCACGTTTGCCGAAATGTACGACTTGTCTTTTGGGGCCAAAATCATAGATACCCCCGGAATTAAAGGATTCGGAATTGTAGACATGGAGCCCGGTGAAGTCAGCGATTATTTTCCGGAGTTTTTCCGACTGAAAGACCAATGTAAATTCAACAATTGCCTGCACAAAGAAGAACCGCATTGCGCTGTAAAAAAGGCATTGGAAGAAGATAAAATAGCCTGGTCGCGGTACAACAGTTATCTTAAAATATTGGAAGGAGATGATGAACATTACCGACAGGATATTTATAATGACGACCGCATTGCGAGTGACCAAACCCGAAAATCAGAATAAACATGAGA
>CAYPSB010000025.1:0-21626 GCA_964413435.1 uncultured Flavobacterium sp. | reverse complement strand
CCTCAAAACCAAGCGCGACCACGACCGCCATCACAATAACGAAAAACTTAAATAACGCATTTCAACCGGAACCTTATCAGGGTTTGAAACCCTGATAAGGTTAATCATCACCGAAATGGATTTACTTTTAGCAGCTTCTAAAATCAATCAGCAATCCAAAGTGTCAATTTCCGGTTCAAAATCGGAAACCAACCGGCTTTTATTGTTGCAGGCATTGTATCCCAATTTAGTTTTAGAAAACACCTCCAATTCCGATGATTCCGAAGTGATGGTAAAGGCATTGACTCATTCACAATTCACAATTCACAATTCACAATTAATTGACGTACACCACGCCGGTACCGCCATGCGTTTCCTGACGGCCTATTTTGCCACACAGGAAGGAAAAGAAGTTATACTGACCGGTTCCGCCCGTATGCAAGAACGCCCTATTCAAATTTTAGTAGATGCCTTGCGCCAGTTGGGAGCCGATATTGTTTACGAAAAAAAGGAAGGATTTCCGCCTATCAGAATAAAAGGCAAAACCCTGACTCAAAACCAAGTCACTATTTCAGCTGATGTGAGCAGTCAGTATATTTCTGCCTTGTTGTTAATTGCACCCAAACTCGAAAAGGGTATAGAACTCACTTTGGAAGACAAAATTACCTCAATGCCCTATATCAAAATGACACTGGCTTTACTGAATGAAATTGGAGTTGAAACAACTTTTTTTGAGAATGTTATTTCTGTAAAACCACAATTCATAATTCACAATTCACAATTCACAATTGAATCAGATTGGTCATCGGCTTCTTATTTCTATTCGATAGTAGCCTTGTCCGAAATCGGTACCGAAATTACTTTGTCGAGTTATAAAAAAAACAGTTTACAAGGCGATAGCATTTTGGCTGAGATTTATCAAAATTTTGGTGTGAAAACCGTTTTTCAAAACAACAGCATTCTTTTAAAAAAGACAAATGACTGTCAACAGTCAACGCTTAACTGTGAACTAAACAATACGCCCGACATTGCCCAAACCATAGCTGTAACCTGCTTCGGGCTGGGCATGAGTTGCCATTTAACAGGCTTACACACCCTGAAAATAAAAGAAACCGACCGACTGTCGGCCTTACAAACCGAATTAGAAAAATTAGGCGCCAAAGTATCGGTAACCAATGACAGTATCAGTGTAGTATCGTCAACCAAAATCAATGATGGAGTGGCAATCAAAACCTATCAGGATCACAGAATGGCCATGGCATTCGCTCCATTGGCACTAAAGACGAATCTCATCATCAATGAAGCTGAGGTAGTCTCAAAATCCTATCCTTCTTTTTGGGAAGACTTGAAAAGTATTGGATTTCAAATCACTGAATTGCCCTGAGAATAAGACTTTGTAAAAATAAACGCCTTTTTGCTTGACAAGGCCTGTCTCACAATAGTATATTTGCAGCCGTTTTAGTTTTGGGTTCAAAATCCAAACAGCTAAATGCTAAATCCTAAATTACATTTATGAAATTATCTCATTTCCAGTTTAATCTTCCCGCTGAATTGTTAGCGGAATTCCCGGCAGAAAACAGAGACGAATCAAGATTGATGGTCGTCGACCGAAAAAACAAAACCATTGAGCACAAATTATTCAAAGACATTATCGATTATTTTGATGATGGCGATGTGATGATTTTGAACAATACCAAAGTTTTTCCGGCCCGTATGTACGGAAACAAAGAAAAAACCGGAGCCCGTATCGAAGTATTCCTTTTGAGAGAACTAAATGCGGAGCAACGTCTTTGGGATGTGTTGGTCGACCCGGCGCGCAAAATCAGAATCGGGAACAAATTGTACTTTGGCGATGACGATTCGTTGGTAGCTGAGGTAATCGACAATACTACTTCTCGCGGAAGAACACTACGCTTCTTATACGACGGTTCTTATACCGAATTCAGAAAAAAATTAACCGAATTGGGCGAAACCCCAATCCCGAAATACATCAACCGCGAAGTAACCGAAGAAGATGCAGAGCGTTACCAAACCATTTATGCCAAAGAAGAAGGAGCAGTAGCCGCGCCAACAGCCGGTTTGCACTTTTCAAAACACCTTTTGAAACGTTTGGAAATCAAAGGAATCAATTTTGCCGAAGTTACCCTTCACGTAGGACTGGGAACCTTCAACCCGGTAGAAGTTGAGGATTTGTCTAAGCACAAAATGGATTCGGAAGAGCTAATCATCACTCAGGAAGCTTGTGATATTGTCAATGCAGCCAAAGAAAAAAAGAAAAGAATCTGTTGCATCGGAACCACTTCAATGCGCGCCATCGAAAGCTCGGTTTCCTCAGCAAGAACTTTAAATCCTTACGAAGGCTGGACCAATAAATTCATTTTCCCTCCTTACGATTTCAGCATAGCCGATTGTATGGTGACCAATTTCCACACGCCAAAATCTACTTTGTTGATGATGATTTCGGCATTCTGCGGGCACGACCTAATGAAAAAAGCCTACGAAGAAGCCATCAAAGAAAAATACCGCTTCTACTCGTATGGCGACGCCATGTTAATCCTATAAGGTTTATATAATTCACGCTGAAAATCCCGTCTTAGTCTCTAAGGCGGGATTTTTTTTAGGAGCCAATCGCTTGGGCATTTTAGTAATCCCTGTTCCTGCTGTCCGCGCTACACGGTAGCTCGCTCCCATCAGGGCTAAAAACAATCTAATGTTAAATTCTTTCTCCTTTCTTCTTTCTTCTTTCCTCTTTTTTCTACTTTTACGCCTCAAAATACAACAAAACAACACATGACTTTTCAAAATACACGCGAATTTGCTCAGCAACTCGACGCACAAGACGAATTAAAACAATACAGAAACGAGTTTATATTTCCGCAGCACAACGGTAAAAATGTCATTTATTTTACAGGAAATTCCCTGGGGCTGCAACCCAAAAGAACCAAACAATATGTAGATGAGGTGATGAACGATTGGGCCAATCTTGCCGTCGAAGGTCATTTCTACGCCGAAAAACCTTGGTGGGATTACCACGAGCGATTTGCAGAACCATTGAGTAAACTGGTAGGAGCAAAACCATCAGAAGTAACGGTAATGAACACGCTGACCGTTAATTTACACCTGTTGATGGTGTCCTTCTACCGTCCAACAAAAACACGTTATAAAATCATTTGCGAGGAGAAAGCTTTTCCATCTGACCAGTACATGTTTCAAGGACAAGTGCATTTTCACGGATATAAACCCGAAGAAGCCATCGTTGAAATCAAAAGAAGAGAAGGGGAACACAACAT
Source organism: uncultured Flavobacterium sp. (assembly GCA_964413435.1). Classification (GTDB taxonomy): domain Bacteria; phylum Bacteroidota; class Bacteroidia; order Flavobacteriales; family Flavobacteriaceae; genus Flavobacterium. Next base: position 18,357 of record CAYPSB010000025.1, on the reverse strand, counting down.
CCGTTTAGAAGATGTCTTGGCCAAAATAGAAGAAGTAGGCGATGAGTTAGCGTTGGTTTTACTGGGAGGAGTAAACTATTACACCGGGCAGGTTTTTGATATGAAAACCATCACTCAGGCCGGTCATAAAGCGGGTGCCGTAGTTGGGTTTGATTTGGCACATGCTGCCGGAAACATCAACTTGCAACTCCACGACTGGGATGTTGATTTTGCCGCTTGGTGCAGTTACAAATACATGAATTCAGGACCGGGTAATGCTTCGGGTTGTTTCATACACGAAAAGCATCACAACAATAAAGAACTTCCTCGTTTTGGAGGTTGGTGGGGGCACAACAAAGAACGTCGCTTTAAAATGGAACCGCAATACGACCCCATAACTGGAGCCAACGGATGGCAAGTGAGTAATTTGCCAATACTCTCATTAGCCCCTTATCTGGCTTCGGTAGAATTGTTTGCCGAAGTAGGCATGCCAAAATTGATTCAGAAAAGAAATCAGTTAACGGCCTACTTAGAGTTTATTTTACATGAAATCGATAATGAAATACCGGGAACTGAATTTGAAATCATAACTCCGGCCAATCAGGAAGAACGAGCATGCCAGCTCTCCGTTTTTTTACACGGGCAAGGCAGGGCTTTATTTGAGTATTTAATGAAAAACGGAGTCATTACCGATTGGCGTGAGCCCAACGTTATTCGTTTAGCACCGGCACCATTCTATTGTTCGTATGAAGACATGTACGACTTTGGACAAATATTAAAAAAAGGAATCTTAGGATAAACAGCAAGAATAAATAAGAAGATGACAAAACAACAAATCATAGACAATTTTGACCCTAGCCAACCGGGTTTGGCAGATGCAACCGTTTTTGGGTTGCCTTTTTCGGCAGACCAATCTGAAATCATTGTAATTCCGGTGCCTTGGGAAGTAACCGTGAGTTACGGAGCAGGGGCTTCGGAAGGACCGGCAGCTATATTAGACGCTTCCTTTCAGGTCGATTTAAACCATCAGGATTTCCCTGAATTGTGGAAATTGGGGATTTACATGGATGAAGCGCCGGCACATTGGGCAACCAATTCGGATAAATACAAAGCATTGGCACAACCCATTATTGAAATGCTCGAAAGCGGAGAAGCTATCGAAACGTATCCTGCACTACAGGCCGATTTGGATAAAATCAACAAAGTATGCCGCGAATTGCATTCCGAAGTAAAAGACAAAGTTTTGTACTGGATGGGCAAAGGTAAAAAAGTAGTATTGGTAGGGGGTGATCATTCAACACCACTGGGGTATTACGAGGCATTGGCTACACAACACCATGATTTCGGGATATTGCACCTTGATGCTCATATGGATTTGAGAATTGCTTATGAAGGATTTACCTATTCACACGCCTCAATCATGTATAATGCGTTGCAAATTCCGCAAATTTCAAAAATTGTTCAAGTAGGTATCCGCGATTTTTGTGAGCAGGAAGTAGCCGTAGTCAAAAAAGCAAACGGCAGGGTTTTAGTCAATACGGATGCCGATTTGAAAAGCGAAACGTTTGCTGGTAAAACATGGGAGCAGCAATGCGAGGCTATAATTGCCTCCTTACCGCAAAAAGTGTGCATCAGTTTTGATATTGATGGGATGTATCAATGGTATGCTCCAAATACAGGAACTCCGGTTCCGGGCGGATTTTCGTTTGAACAGGCTACTTATTTGTTCAATAAATTAGCTGACAGCGGAAAAGAGATTATCGGTTTTGATTTAGTAGAAGTCGCTCCGGGTGAAACCGACTGGGATGGTAATGTTGGCGCCCGAATGCTGTTTCACATGTGTGGTGTTTTGGCTAAAAACAACGGAATGAATGTTGGACATCGAATTGAATTTCCAAGACAATAATAAAAAAGAGCTCTGATTCAGAGCTCTTTTTGTTTTAAACCAATTCAAATATTTAAAGTGTTTTTCGGAATAGAGTGAAATCCGGCAGCATTCACTTTTTTTTCAACATCTCCTACACTTACTAACGAATGGGTAAAAACTGTAAATTCCAAAGGAAATACAGTATCGTCCATTCGAACATCTTCCACGCCCTCTAAAGTGAGTAACGCATTTCTGATAACTGTTAAATCAGCTTCCTCTTTAGCATTAGTGCTAAAAACCATTCCTTGGTTGCCCGGAATTATATTGTCTGTTAGTAAACTCATAATTGTAAAGGTTTTAAAGGTTAATTAATCTGACTTATATGACTTAAATATGAAGAGAGTATAGTTATTTAAAGAAAATCAAGATGTTCGCAAAACTGTTGGCTGATATAAGTAAAGTTAGTTTTTTTTAAGCGATTAGACTATCTATTTAACATTGTGTATGATGTATTTACAACACGTGAAATCCAAACCGGAATTAGTTATATTTGTGTAAACTACTTGCCATGAAAACCATAAAGAAAATTTTCCTGATCATTTTGATACTCATCGCGGTTTTGCTGTTGCTTGCTTTTAGCTATTTGCAGTACTCCAAACCCAAATACAAGGGTGAGCAAACGTTAGAACATATTGCCAAAGAAACGACCGTTTATTTTGATGATTACGGCGTGCCGCATATTTATGCTTCAAGTCAAAAAGATGCCATGACGACTTTGGGCTTTGTTCATGCACAAGACCGGTTGTGGCAGATGGAACTCATGCGCCGTATTGCTCCGGGGCGTCTTTCGGAAATTTTTGGTAACGCTACTTTAAAAACAGATAAATTTTTTGCCGGAATCGGAATTGATGAAAGTTCGGCCAAAGCGGTATCGCAGTTAGACAAAAATTCGCAAACCTATATTTTAGCTGCGGCCTATTTAGACGGAATCAACCAATACATCGAAGCCGGCGTCACTCCGGTAGAATTGCGTTTGCTAGGCATAACCCCGGAAAAGTTTACGTTAAAAGACGTGTATAATATTTTCGGTTTTATGTCTTTTAGTTTTGCCATGGCTCAAAAAACCGATCCTTTGTTAACCGACATTCGCGATCGTTTTGGTATGGACTATTTGAAAGATTTCGGTATCAATGGAGAATTCAACACTCAACAATTAAAATCTTATAAAGGCAACTCAACGGAATACAGCAAAATTTCACAATCATTGACAGCAATGCTCGAAGCATCGCCGGTTCCGGCATTTATTGGGAGTAACAGTTGGGTAATTGGAGGCGGTAAAACCAAAAACGGGAAAGTAATTTTAGCCAATGATCCTCACATCATTTACTCGCAACCGGGTACTTGGTATGAAGCGCATATCGTTTGCCCCGATTATGAAATGTATGGATATTACATAGCAGGAACTCCTTTTCCGTTACTGGGACACAATCGAGAGTATGCTTATGGTTTGACCATGTTTGAAAACGATGATGTCGATTTTTTTCAGGAAGAAGAGAATCCGAACAATCAGCATCAGTACAAAATTGACGGAGCGTATAAAAACTATACGTACCAACAGAAAGTAATCAAAGTAAAAGACAGTTCCGACGTAAAATTGAATGTAAAAATCAGCCAGCACGGCCCTGTGGTAACCGGATTACTTGATGGGTTGTCTGCTAAAAAATCAATCGCCATGTCGTGGACCTACACTCAGCAAAAAAATCAAATTTTGGATGCTGTTTATCAATTGTCGCACGCTAAAGATTTATCGGATTTCCATAAAAACATTGAACTCATTAAAGCTCCGGGGCTCAACATAATGTATGGAGATGCCAAAGGCAACATCGCTTGGATAACTTCGGGCAAGTTGTATAGAGTAGATAAAAGTGTCAATACTAACTTCATTCTCAACGGAGCAAATCCTGTTGACAATCAAAGAACATTTTTGTCTTTTTCCAAAAATCCGTCCGCTATTAATCCGCCTTGGCAATATGTGTACTCGGCGAATAATCAACCCGAAGCCATTGATGGATATTTATATCCCGGTTATTATTTGCCCAAAGACAGAGCGCTGCGCATAGATAATTTGTTGAAACCTAAAAATGATTGGACCAAACAGATGGTCAGCGAAATGATAGTCGATAATACATCGGCAACTGCCAAGAGTATAGTAGCCAATATGACCGGTTCATTGAATATAGCTCATTTTTCTACTGCTGAAAAACAAGCGTTAAAAATCCTCAAGGATTGGCAGGGAACCCACGGATTGAAAGAGTTGGCTCCGACTCTTTACAACAAATGGCTTTATTTTTATTTAAGAGATACTTTTGAAGACGAATTCGGGAAAGATAATTTCAAGTTATTGCTCAGTACGCATATCATCAAGCAAGTAATTGAGCATCAAAGTAAAAATGCCGCTTCACCGTGGTGGGACAATGTTGAAACTAAAGATAAGAAAGAATCTCAAGCCGAGGTGTTGACACAATCGTTTAAAGAAGCAATTGCGACTCTCGAAAAACAATTAGGAAATGATGTTGCTGCGTGGCAATGGGAAAAAGTGCATCGAGTGGAATTTCAACATCCGATAGGTAAATTAAAATTGTTCAGTCGCTTTTTTAACGTGGGAGTTTTTCCGGTTGCGGGTTCTAACGAAGTCATCAATAATCAGTTGTTTATTTATACTGATGAGGCTGAAATTGCGGTAAAAGGAGGCCCTTCTACCAGACGCATTATTGATTTTTCGGATATAGAAAACAGTTGGAGCGTGTTGCCCACCGGTCAATCCGGCAATCCGATGAGTGAGCATTATGATGATCAGGCCGATTTATTTGTCAAAGGAAAATTCCGCAAAATGAAACTCAATAAAAAGGAAATCGAAGCCACATCAACCCGATTTATTTTTAAACCAAAGTAATAGTGTGATAGCAAATAATTATTCTAAATACGATTACTCATTCGCAGTAAACCCTTAAATTTGCCAAACCGTTTACCAGAAATAAATGCAAACTCCTCAAAAAATTGCCGTAGTAGGTTCGGGCTTAGTCGGAACTTTATTGGCAATCTATCTCAAAAAACAGGGTCATATTGTTCATGTGTATGATCGAAGTCCGGATATCAGAACTGTACAGTTTTCGGGTCGTTCCATTAATTTGGTAATGTCAAACAGAGGTTGGAAAGCCATGGAAGATGTTGGGTTGGATGATGAAATTCGAAAGATTGGTATTCCTGTAGACAAGCGAGCTATTCATTTAAAAAACGGAGAACTCAATTACCAGTATTACGGCAAAGACGGCGAAGCAATTTTTTCGTTATCGCGTGGGGTTTTAAATAGAAGAATGATTGATTTGGCCGAAGCCGAAGGAGTCGATTTTTATTTTAACCACAAAATCTGGGATGTGACTTTGGCCGATGCTACTTTGCATATTGGTGATTCTGAACAAGGTGCTTGGACCGAGTTGAAATACGATAAAGTATTCGGAGCCGATGGAGCTTTTTCAAGAATTCGCCACCGCATGCAACGCCAAAGTATGTTTGACTATTCACAGGAGTTTATGAAAATCGGGTACAAGGAATTGCATATCCCGGCCAATGCTGACGGCACTCACAAGATTGATAAAAATTCATTGCACATATGGCCCCGCGGGAATTTCATGCTAATGGCCTTAGCCAATTTAGACGGAAGTTTTACCTGTACGCTGTTTATGCCGTTTGAAGGCGAAAATTCGTTTGAGCAATTAAAAGACGAAGCTGCTTTGGTGGATTTCTTTGCACATTACTTCCCGGACACCAAAGAAGTTATTCCTGATTTGGTTCGCGATTTTTTCAAAAACCCGACCAGTTATTTGGCTATTATGAAATGTTATCCGTGGACTTATGAAGATAAAGTTGCTTTGATTGGTGATGCCTCACATGCTATTGTTCCGTTTTATGGACACGGAATGAATGCCGGGTTTGAAGATATTACGGTTTTGAGTCAAATGATGGCAAAATACGGCGATGATTGGAAAACCATTTTCAGCGAATACCAAAAATCACGTAAACCCAATGCCGATGCCATTGCAGAGTTATCGCTCAGAAATTTCATTGAAATGAGTGCTAAGACTGCTGATTCCAAATTTTTATTGCAAAAGAAAATCGAAAAATGGTTTTCAGATAAACATCCGGATAAATGGATGCCGCTCTACAGCCGTGTTACCTTTAGTTTACAGCCCTATTCGGAAGCTTTAGCCATAGGTGATTTCCAAAACAAAATCATGGATGAAGTGATGCAGATGGAAAACATCGAAGAAAAATGGAACAGTGAAGAAGTTGAAAATAAAATTATAGCATTATTGAAATAAAAAAGTCCCGATGATTCGGGACTTTTTTATTCTTCGCGGTGTACTTTATTAAAATCGAAAGCCGGGGTGCAGATAGCAATGTATTCACAGGGTTCGTCAAAAGGATTGGAATATTGCACGCGTGTATTTTTATCAATCTTGATGGATTGACCGGCTTCTAAAACTATAATTTCATCTTCGATAATGAATTGTTTTTTGCCCGAAATGATATAAGTGTATTCGTCAAACTCGGGAGTTTGAAACGGCTCGGCCCATTTTGGTGGGGCAATCATATGGGCTATAGATATTTTACTGTTTTGTGTAGTGGCATTGCCGTGGTGTTCTTCTATCAGTTTGCCATCGGTAGTAGGCACTACAAAAGGATTTTTTTGAATCAGATATTTTTTCATTGTATTAAAAGTGTTTAATCCCAAACATATTTCCAGGAGTTGTCTTTTTGTTTTTTCCAAACCGTATGGAAAGTGCCTTTGAATACCCGTTCCTTTCCTTGAAAATCAGTGGTTTTCCAAACGTATTTTCCATAGGTATAAGCCATGGATCCATCGTTGGAAACTGCAACAAAATCGGGTTTCCAAGTTACCTTGGCGGATGAATATTTGGAGTCACTATAGTACAATTTAATGTTTTCTTTACCTGTGATAACAGTGTCGTTTTCGCGTTTTACAGCGGCGTTGTCATCTGCAAAGTGATAAAATGCTTCTGCAACCCCTTTGTCTTGGGCCATCTTTTTAAAGTCTTCTTCAGCTTTGAGGATTTCTTTTTTTATAGGTTCAGTATCTAATTCGGTTTTTGATTTGGAGTTGCAGCTAAACAAAAGCCCCGTTAATGCTATTACAAAAACTTTTTTCATGAGATTATTTTTTAAACATAAAATATACTGCCAAGATAAGGAAAACAAATCCAATCGCATGATTCCAGCGAAGGGTTTCGTTCTTAAAAAAGAACAAGGAGAAAGTTACGAAAATAATCAACGTGATGACTTCTTGTATGACTTTGAGTTGCAAAAGCGAGAAAGGCCCGCCATTGCCCTCGAAACCTATCTTATTGGCCGGAACCTGAAAACAATATTCAAAAAAAGCCAACCCCCAACTGATTAACACAATGGTAATTAAGCCAGCATTTTCAAACCATTTAAGTTCTTTAAATTTTAAATGGCCATACCAGGCGAGAGTCATGAAGATATTGGATAGTATTAATAAACCAACGGTAAGGTAGCTTTTCATTTGTTTTGAGTGTTACTGATATTGTATTTCAAAAATAAACAAATGTTAATTGTTTTTCAATGCCGTTGAAAAAGAGGTAAATTTAACTTTGTTAAAAAAACTTTTAGATTACAGATACATTTTCAGCAGTTTTACCGTTATATAGGTAAATGTGTAGTAAAACAGTAAAAAAAAATAGTATTTTTTAGTATAATCCCAAGATTGATAAAAATGTCGAAATTGCTCAATCTTGCTGAGGTTTAGACATAAGTTATAAAATATAAAAAAAGTTTTTTTATTTGAAGTAAAAAATTAAATTTGCTACCAATCAAGTTTATTAACAACTAAAACTTATAATTATTTAAAAATTAAAATTTTAAAAAAATGGCAAACGTTAAAAAAGAAAGTAGTTCAAATGGATTAGGGATGATGTCAGGTATCATCATTGTAGCATGTATTTTTGTAGGATGGATTATCTGGAACTTTATCATGGGTAATGGTGCTAACTTTGAAGGAGGCGTAAATACAGGACATCCGCTACCTGGGAATTATTTGGCAATGGTATACAAAGGAGGTCCAATTGTACCGGTTTTGATGGGGTTATTATTGATGGTGGTAGTCTTCTCAATAGAGCGTTTCGCTGTTATTACTAAAGCGGGCGGAAAAGGAAATTTAGATGCTTTCATGAGAAACGTTCAGGCAAGTGTAAAAGCCGGTAATATTGATGAGGCAATCAACGCTTGTGACAAACAACAAGGTTCAGTAGCTAATTCAATCAAAGCTGCTTTGGTTAAATACCAAGAAGTTAAAAAAGAAGGTTTCACCAGCGAAGAAGCGGCTGAGACAATCCACAAAGAAATCGAAGAGGCAACTTCACTTGAAATGCCAATGTTAGAGAAAAACATGACAATCTTGTCTACATTAGTTGCTTTAGGAACATTAGCCGGATTGTTAGGAACAGTAACGGGTATGATTAAAGCGTTTGGTGCGTTAGCTTCTGCAGGAACACCGGACCAGGCAGCTTTAGCAAATGGTATCTCTGAAGCACTTATTAACACGGCTACAGGTATCTCCACTTCTGCATTAGCAATTATCACTTACAACTTCTTTACTTCTAAAATTGATACATTGACTTACTCAATTGATGAGGCAGGTTCAACCATCGTGAACACATACAGAAAATTCAGAGGAAGTTTAAAATCATAATTCAATAACGAATTATAAAAAAATAAAAGAAGATAATGGCTAAAGTAAAATCGCATAAGGCAGCAGGTTCCATCGATATGACAGCGATGTGTGACGTGGCTTTCCTTTTACTTACCTTCTTTATCCTTACCGCGACGGCCAAAGTGCCTGAGCCGCTTCCGGTTGATACACCGGCTTCTACAGTGCAGACCAAATTGCCTGAAACAGGATTGGTAACAATCACTATAGGAAAAAGCGATGGAGAAGACAGAGTGTTTTTCGGAATGAAAGACAGAGCAATTCGATCAGGAGCACTTGATTATATGGCTCAAAAATACAAAGTGTCTTTCACCGAGCAGGAAAAAGCTCAATTCGCCTTGATTGATGAATTTGGTGTTCCTATTGAAGGTTTAAAACAATTATTGGCAATGAAAGCTTCGGATAGAGCAAAAAAAGGAGTTCAACCTGGAGTTCCTTGTGATTCTATCAACAAGCAATTGCAGGATTGGATACAATACGCCCGATTGGCAAACATAGACCAAGGCGCTAATAAAGAGCTTCAGTTTGCTATCAAAGGTGATGCGAAAGAAGAATATCCGGAAATCAAAAAAGTGATGGATATTTTACAGGACCAAAAAATCAATAGCTTCAATTTAGTTACTGGTTTAAGAGGAAAAGATTATTAATTTGTAATAATAATATAAAATGGCTGAATTAAATACCGGCGATGGCGGTGGCAAGAAAGGCAGTAAAAAGGTAAGAAGTAAAAAATCCAATGCAAAAGTGGATCTTACTGCCATGGTGGATTTGGCATTCTTATTGATAACGTTCTTCATGTTGACAACCTCTTTATCTAAACCACAATCTATGGATTTGGGATTGCCTGATAAAGAAGACAAGAAGGAACCTCAAAAAGATATAAAAGTTGACCAAAGAAGAACCATGACCATCATCATGGGGAAAGACAATAAAATTAAATGGTATCACGGTTTACTTGAATCGCCGGAACCAGGAGGAGCACCAACAGATGCCGTATATGGTAAAAATGGCCTTCGAAAAGAAATTCTGAAAAGAGTGGTTTCGATTCCTCAGGTAACAGGTGATAAAGACAAGGGAATGATTGTTATCATCAAACCAACCAAGAAATCTACTTACAGAAATTTGGTAGACGTGTTGGATGAAATGGCTATCTGTAAAGTTCCAACGTATGCAATCGTTAATGATATTACGCCGGAAGAACAAAAACTAGTAGACGAAATGAACAAGTAGTGTCTTGTACTAATCTTTAAAAAGTGAAAAAATGAAATTAGACTTATTCAAAAGACAGTGGATAGACATAGTGTTTGAGGGACGTAATAAGGCATACGGAGCGTATGAATTGCGTAAAGAAAACCCTAAGACTACTTTGCGTTCATTGGCTATAGGAGCGGTTATTTTTGGTTTAGCAGTAAGTGCACCGCTTATCATCAGTTTGATTCCGAGCAGATCGGATGATGATGCTAAGTTAGACCAAAAGATCGTGACCATCAAATTGCCTCCTAAGGAGGAACAACCTAAAGATCTTCCGCCACCTCCACCACCTCCGCCAAAAGTGGATCAAGTGAAATTTGTGAAACCGGTAGTGGCTAAAACAGAAGAAATTGTGGAAGAACCGCCTAAGGTAGAGGAAATTAAAGATAAAAAATTAGGAAACGAAACAATTAAAGGTGATCCGGATGCTCCGTTAACGGTAGAGCCGGTTGGAAACGGACCAAGTCAAGTAGTTGAAGAAGATAATAATATCTACAACACGGCTGGTATTGAGGTAAAGCCTGATTTTCCTGGTGGATTGGAGAAATTTTACAAATTCATTGGTAAAAACTTCCAAGTTCCTGAAGAAGAAGGGTTAAAAGGTAAAATCTTTGTTACTTTCGTTGTAGAAAAAGATGGTTCATTGACTGATATTAAAGTAATCAGAGATATTGGTTACGGTACAGGTAAAGAAGCCATAAGAGTGTTGAAATCTTGTCCGAAATGGAATCCGGGTGAACAAAACGGTAAAAAGGTTAGGGTATTATACTCGTTGCCTATTTCGATTCAATCAGCCGAATAAATGGTTTCAAAATTTATAGATAACTTTCAGAAGAAATCGCTTAAAGAGCGATTTCTTCTCGTTATAGGTATTTTGTTTTTTTTGATTTATTTAACACTTGGGTTAATCATCATATTCTGGAAGTCACTTCCTTTGACTTTACCGTATACATACAGAATTGCTTTCGGAGTTCTGTTAATCGTATATTCTTTTTTGCGATTTTTGCGATTTTTTACTAAAGAATAAATTTTGTCTGATGAGTAAATTTTTTAAAACCACTACAAGCATTCTGTTATTAATTCTTTTGTTTGTTTTTTCATGTCAAAAAAAATCAGATGACAAAAAAGACACAATAATTGAAGGAAAAGCTACGGTTTATGTTGACGAATCTATACTGCCGATAATTGAAGACGAAGAAGCAGTTTTTGAAACAGAATACAATGCGAAACTACATTTGGTATCCAAATCTGAAAAGGAAATCATAAACTCTCTGATTAATGATACAGCTAAAATAGCAGTCCTGACCCGTCAACTTTCAACTCAGGAATTGAAAGCATTCGAGAGTAAAAAGATTTACCCCAAAACTACTCCTTTTGCCACTGATGCTATCGCGTTGATAAAAAACAAAACTTCAAATGATACATTGATAGCTCAACAAGACGTAATTGATTTTTTAAACGGGAAAAACGTACCATCAATCAAAGGACTTGTTTTTGACAATGCCAACTCGAGTACTGCAAGATATCTATCAGAAATAGCCGGCACTTCCATAGCTAATCAAAAAAATATTTTTTCATTCAAAACGAATGAAGAAGCAATTAAATACGTTGCGGAGAATAACGGGATGATAGGAGTTGTAGGGATGAACTGGATTTATCAACCACCTTTAGATTTGGAAGAATATGTAGATAAAGTAAACGTTTTAAGTGTTAAGCCTATAAACAAAAACAGCTATTATTCGCCTACACAAGATAACGTCGCTTCAGGAAATTATTCTTTGGCACGTCGTTTGTACATCGTAAATTGTCAGGGGTATTCTGGTTTAGGAATGGGCTTTGCATCTTTCCTCGGTGGTGAAAGAGGACAACGTATCATTTTAAAATCTGGTTTAGTTCCGGAACATACACCCGGCAGAAAAATAGTAATTAGAAACACAATTATTAAAGATAAAAATTAAAAATAAGAAGATGAATAAATTTAAAATTTTCAGCTTAGCGCTTGTGGCAACAACCGTTGCCAAGGCACAAGATTTAGAGACGGCGAAGAAGGCTATTGATGCTGAACAATTTGAAAAAGCTAAATCGTTGCTAAAATCAATTATACAAGCCAAGCCTGCCAATGGTAAGGCCGCATTTCTTTTGGGAAATATTTATTTGAAACAGAATATCGCCGATTCGGCAACCATTTCTTTTCAAAAAGGATTATCCGCAACTGAAGGAGCAAAATTCAATAATATCGGATTAGGTCAGATGGATTTGGATGCTGACAATAAAGCAGCTGCTCAAGCCAAATTTGATTTGGTAATGAAAGATTTGAAAAAGAAAGATACTGAAGAGTATGTTTATATCGCTCGTGCCTACATGAATTCAGATAAGCCTGATTTTGCAAGTGCGATAGCTGTTTTGACTAAGGCTGCTACCGCTAATCCTAACGATGCTCAAGTACAATTAGCCTTGGGAGATGCCTACTATGGAGCCAAAAAGCAAAATGAAGCCTATGTAGCTTACAGAAATGCTTATCAAACCGATAATTCCCTGATTAGAGCAAAAATGCAGTTGGGAGTTTTATTGAAAGGAGCTAAAGCATATACTGAAGCGGTAAAAGCTTACAACGAAGTAATCAGTATCAATCCAAACTACGGGCCTGTTTATCGCGAATTAGCCGAAACCTACTACTTGTGGGGAAATAATGAGCCAAAAACGTATACCGAAAATATTCAAAAAGCTCTTGGTTTTTATGAAAAATACATGAGTTTAACGGATTATTCAATTACATCCCGCATGCGTCATGCCGACTTTTTAATTTTGGCCAAGGATTACAAAGCACTTGAAGTGGAAGCTAACAAAATGAAGGAATTGGATAAGGTAAATCCAAGAATTTTACGTTATTTAGGATATTCAGCCTATGAAAACGGAAATACAGATGCCTCAATTAAAGCCTTGCAGGATTTTATTTCAAACCCTGCTAATAAAATAATACCAAGAGATTATTTATACTTGGGTCAAGCCAAAATTAAAAAAGGGACTAGTGCTGACGGTAAAACAGTAGATGCAGTATTGATGGCTTCAGCTATGGAAGATTTCAAGAAGGCAATAGCCATTGATCCTTTGGTGGTTAGAGAATTCAGTGAATTAGGGAAAAATTATTTTACCTTAAAATTATACAATCTTTCAGCATTCTTTTACGGATATAGCGTTGATTTTATAGATTCAAAAACGTATTTAGAAGACGCTTTGTACTATGCAATTTGTGTTGTGACCGCTAACAGAGGCAAAACAGGGGCTGAGCTCGACATGGAGGCACTCACTAAAGCCGATAAAGTAATGGATGATTTTATTACTAAAAGACCGGACTATCAGGATGCTTATTTGTACAAGGCCAGAATTAACAATGTGATGGGCAAAGACGATATTATGGCCAGCAATTTCCAATTGTATGTTGACATGGTGATTGCCAAAGGTGATGCTGAAGTAACTAAAAATAAAGCAAAAGTAATAGAGGCATACAACAATATGGCGGCACATTATGCCAATTCAGATAAAGCTAAGGCAAAAGAATTGTTTAATAAAACATTAGCTCTTGATTCAACAAACAGTTATGCGACTGAATCCTTGAAATTGTTGAAATAATCTTAGAATTCACAATCTTAAAACCGCTTTGATTTTTTCAGAGCGGTTTTTTTATTCCTGTTTTCAAATTAACTCATTTTCAAATTGAGTATCTTTGCCAACTATTATTGACAAAATGTTATCAAAAGAAACACAATTAGCCGTCGAGAAAGGAGAGATGCTTCCGCTTATGGAAGAATTTTATACCATTCAGGGCGAAGGATTTCATACCGGGACAGCAGCCTATTTCATTCGAATTGGCGGTTGTGATGTGGGATGTCATTGGTGTGATGTGAAAGAGAGTTGGAATGCATCTCTACATCCGCCTACAGCAACCGATTTGATTGTGGACAATGCCAAGAAATATGCCGATACTGTTGTTGTTACCGGTGGAGAACCCTTAACATGGGACATGACATTGCTCACCAAAAAATTAAAAGAAAAAGGACTGAAAGTACATATCGAAACTTCCGGAGCTTATCCTGTAACCGGATATTGGGATTGGTTCTGTCTTTCGCCAAAGAAAAACAAACTCCCGCAAGCTGATGCCTATGCTATTGCCAATGAACTAAAAGTGATTATTTACAACAAACATGATTTTATTTTCGCCGAAGAACAAGCGGCCAAAGTAAATGAAAATGCTATTCTGTTCCTGCAACCCGAATGGAGTAAAAAAGAGGAAATGACCCCTTTGATTGTTGACTATGTGATGAAAAATCCGAAATGGAGAGTGTCATTGCAAACTCATAAATACCTCAATATTCCTTAAAAACGATTCTCATGAAGTTAGTCTCTATTCAAATTTTACTGTTTGTGTTGTTACCAATTTCCGTATATTCACAAATTCAAGGAGAAGATGAAGTTTATTTGAGCGGTGACAGGATTGAAGCAAAATTTAACGGAGGCGGAATAGAGGCATTCTCAAAATTCATACGTCAGGAGTTTGATTATTCTAAAGTAACCAAGCCCGGAAAAATGGTAGGTGCTTTTACTGTTGATGTGGACGGCAGTGTCAAAAACATCAAAATTGTTGAGTTTTTTGATGTAGAGTCGGCCGCTGAATTCATCAGGGTTTTAAAAAAGTGCCCCAAATGGGAACCGGCACAAAGAGGCGGAAAGCCAATCAGTATTGAAATCAAATACCCAATGGTATTCAGAAAGAAGAAATAACAAGAATATTATTAACAACTATTAAATTAAGAAACATGAAAAAAATTTTAATCGCTGTCGCTTTTGCTTTCGTTTCACAAGTTGGTTTTGCTCAAGATGAAGCCTTCAAAAAAGATGTGTTGAAAGTTATTGAAATGAGTGGGGCTGCCAACCAAATGAAATCGGCTAAAGACCAAATTCTTCAAATGGTTCCAAAAGAAAAACAGGCGGCGTTTATCATTGAGTTTGATGCTACACTACCGGCATTATACGACAAATTGGCCAAGATTTACATGGAAGAGTACACTAAAGAAGACATCAAAGCGATGTTGGCTTTTTATGATAGTCCGGTTGGGAAAAAAATCAACGAAAAAGCAGGCATTATGTTAGAAAAACAACAAGCAGCCGGCCAGGAATGGGGTCAAGGTTTGCAAGGTATGATGATGAAATACATGCAGCAATAAGCTAACTAAAAAACAAAAAATCCCAAGTCATTCCTGATTTGGGATTTTTTGTTTTAAAATAATTTTGCCAAATAATCGTAATGATTCCCTTCAGAAACCAATTCACATTGTAAGCCGTTGGCATGGGTTGCGTTTTGCAAAGTATTATAATCAAGATACAACCATGGGAACGGTATTTCGGTTTCCTCTTTATAGGAAACAGTAAAGGTCAATTCGCCGTAATAGCCGTCACCCGGAATCCATTTGCCGCCGTCTTCATCTTCGTCAAACATGTAAATGATGTCTGAACTGTCAATCAAAATTTGTCCGTTCGGGGCTAAGAGCGATTTCAGTTTTTGCAGGTATTTTGAAGTTTCGGCCAATGTTCCGAAGATACCCGTGCCATTCATTAATAACAAAATCGTATCAAACTTTTCATTTTCAAGTTCCAAAATATTCTGAACACGCGCATCTTTTAAACCGCGAAGTTGACAAGCTTTGATAGCCTTTTCTGAAATATCAATCGCAGTAACTTCAAATCCTTTTTCCTGCAAATACAAACTGTGGCTTCCGGCTCCGCAGCCCACATCAAGAATACGGCCTTTAGCCAGTTGCAGTGCTTTTTTTTCAAGTTTCGGCATTTCCCGATATTCTCTGAAAAGATAAGCAACACTCATTTCATCCGCTTCCGAGATATTGGTTTCGGTAATCAAATCTTCCGGGGCATTATGGGTTTGAAAATCAAGGATGGCTTTCCCAAAAAGGTCTTTCATAAGTGTAATTTAGAAGTGTAAAGTTGGTATTTTTGCATCAGAAACAAAATCAAAATGCTCAAACCTTCTTTAAACGAAATTCAAAAGTTAGCCAAAGATAAGCATATCGAAAACAAAAAGTATTTTGATAAGCTTAAAAAGAAAACACCTAAGAATTTAGATTATGTCATGCAGGAGTTGCATGAGGCCGAGTTTAAACGAACCGACTGTTTGCAGTGTGCCAATTGTTGCAAAACCACTGGGCCGCTTTTTACGACTGCCGATATCGAAAGAATTGCCAAGCATTTTAAACAAAAGCCACAGCAGTTTATTGACCAATACCTGCGCATCGATGAAGACAACGATTATGTGCTGCAAAGTGTACCGTGTACTTTTTTGGATGCCGATAACTATTGTTTGATATACGATGTTCGACCGAAAGCCTGTCGCGAATTTCCTCATACAGATAGAAAGAAATTCCAGCAAATTTCTGATTTGACCTTAAAGAATGTGGCCATATGCCCGGCTGCCTTTAATATTGTAGAAGAAATGAAGAAAAAAATACCGCTGTAGTATGAAAGTGTATAAATCAAAAATTGATTGGTGGTTGATGGTTGTGGTTTACGGGGTTTTTATTTACCCTGTTGTTGACGGGATTTTGACTAAGGAATACTTTCTTTCTGTAGTAATGTTGGGTATTATGTTGCTGATTACTTTTGTATTCTATTTGATACAATATAAAATAGAAGGAGGACAGTTGCAGATTTGGTGGACCAAAATTGACATAAAAACCATTCGAAAAGTCTATGCTACACGAAACCCACTCAGCTCACCGGCTCTTTCATTAGACAGGTTGGCTATTGTTTACAACAAATATGACGAAGTTTTAGTGTCTCCAAAAAACAGAGAAGACTTTATTCAGGAACTTTTAAAAGTCAATCCTGACATCGAAGTAAAAGCTTAATTGTAAATCAAATATTTTTTCCGCATCACTTTAAAATCATTCAGTCCTTTCTCCCATGATTTTCTGATGTCGGTTTCCGGTACTCCGGCTTCAATTTGCTGTTGTAGTTTTTGAGTTCCGGCTAACTTGGTGAAGAAAGGAGTAAAAAACTTTGATTTGTCGGATGTGCTATTGTAGGCTTTTATCAGCCATTTCAATTCCAATTGATGAACTCTGGGAGCCTGACTTAAATCTTCTCCATAACATAATTGTCCTTTATTCATAGGGTCTTTTGCTCCAAAATTTGAAACTGGGGTAAAACTAAAGTCGCTTTTGGGAAGGTAAGGCGAACCGTAAATCTGGAATTGTTTTTCAGTGCCTCTTCCTGAACTTACATTTGTTCCTTCAAACAAACACAAACTCGCATAGAGGTTGATGGCTTGATCATTGGGTAAATTTGGCGACGGTTTCACAGGCAAACTGTACAACATCTCGCGCTGGTAATTCAAACACGGAATCACAGTTAGCGGACATTGAATACCATTTTTCAACCATTTTTCTCCATTAATCATCTTAGCATATTCGCCTATAGTCATCCCGTGAAGAGTTGGTATTGGGTGCATCCCTATAAAGCTGGTGTATTCTTTTTCAAGTATCGGTCCGTCAACAATACTTCCGTTAGGGTTGGGGCGGTCCAGAACAATCAGCGGAATTTTATTTTCCGCACAGGCTTCCATAATATAATGTAGGGAAGAAATATAAGTATAGAAACGCGCACCCACATCCTGCAAATCAAAAACCATGACATCAATCCCGGCCAAATGTTCGGGCTTTGGTTTTTTATTGTCTCCGTATAAGGATATGATTGGCAAACCGGTTTTAGTGTCTTTGCCGTCTTTAATTAATTCGCCTGCATCAGCCGTTCCTCTAAAGCCATGTTCGGGGGCATAAATTTTTTGAAGAGATACTTTTTTTTCCAAAAGAAAATCCACCACATGGGTTTTGTTGGAGAGGATTCCGGTTTGATTGGTCACTATGCCTACTTTCTTATCTTTCAGCAAAGGCAGATAGGCCTCAAAATTATCAGCGCCGGTTTTTATTTCTGTCGTTAGTATTGGTCTTTTAGTTACCTCTTTTCCGATATCTTCCTTATGCTTTCTGCTTTCTGTCTTTTGTGAAACTCCACAAGAAAGTAGTAGTAAAACCGAGAATAAAACTGTATTTTTGAACACCAAATTTGAAATCATACCGTTGAAATTAGAATATTTTATAGCCAAGCGACTCATTACTGCTAAAGACCATAAAAGTAGTATATCCGCACCAATAATAAAAATTGCCATCACGGCCATTGCTTTGGGTATGATTATGATGATTGTTTCCATAGCAACAGGAATTGGGCTGCAACAAAAAATACGCCAAAAGGTTTCGGCTTTCAACGGTCACATTATCATTTCGGGCTACAACGACAATAATTCGGATGTTAGTACGGACCCTATCTCCATTTATCAGCCATTTTATCCGAAATTTAAAAATGTAGACGGAATCAATCACGTTCAAGC
>CAYPSB010000024.1:39330-46482 GCA_964413435.1 uncultured Flavobacterium sp. | reverse complement strand
GGTGGTGAAATGAAAAAAGGAATGTTCTCAATGATGAACTATTACTTGCCACTACAAGGAATTGCTTCTATGCACTGTTCTGCCAACAAAGGAAAAGAAGGCGATGTGGCAGTTTTCTTCGGATTATCAGGAACAGGAAAAACCACTCTATCAACCGACCCGAAACGCGAATTAATAGGAGATGACGAGCACGGCTGGGACGATGAAGGGGTTTTCAATTTTGAAGGCGGTTGTTACGCTAAAACCATCGACTTAAGCAAAGAAAACGAACCGGATATCTATGCAGCCATTAAAAAAGATGCCTTACTAGAAAATGTAACCGTAGCGCCTGATGGAACTATTGATTTCAAAGACGGTTCAGTTACTCAAAACACAAGGGTTTCTTATCCGATTTATCACATTCAGAATATCGTTAAACCGGTTTCAAAAGCAGGTCATGCTACTAAAGTAATCTTCCTAACGGCTGATGCTTTCGGAGTAATGCCTCCTGTGTCAAAATTAACACCGGAACAAACTAAATACTATTTCTTGTCTGGTTTCACAGCAAAATTAGCCGGAACAGAAAGAGGAGTAACACAGCCTGAACCTACTTTTTCGGCTTGTTTCGGAAAAGCATTCTTATCATTACACCCTACCAAATACGGGGAAGAGTTAGTAAAGAAAATGGAACAGCACAACGCGACAGCTTATATGGTAAATACAGGTTGGAACGGTACCGGAAAACGAATCTCTATCAAAGATACCCGCGCCATTATTGACGCCATTTTAGACGGTTCAATTGAAAAAGCAGATACGAAAACAATTCCTGTTTTCAACTTAACAATCCCGACAGCTTTACATGATGTAAACCCGGCTATTTTAGACCCGAGAGATACTTATGAAAATGCCGCCGATTGGAACGCTAAAGCCGAGGATTTAGCCTCACGCTTTATCAAGAATTTTGTTCAGTATACCGACAATGCAGAAGGAGAAAGCTTGGTTAAAGCCGGTCCGCAGTTATAATAAACAAAACCTAACCAAAGAAAAAAGCCATTCAATATTTGAATGGCTTTTTTTATTTTATTGTGTACTAAATTATTTTCCTTTATTGGCATCGGCAATGTATTTCTCCAGAGCCATAGTCATAGAAGGGGTTTCAGGAGTTGGCGCCAGAATATCAATTCTTAAACCGTGTTCCAAAGCCTCTTTCTGAGTTGTACTTCCAAATACCGCAATACGAGTATTGTTTTGTTTGAAATCAGGGAAATTCTTGAACAACGACTTGATTCCGGTTGGGCTAAAGAAAGCTAAAACATCATAATACACATCGGCCAAATCAGACAAGTCGCTCATTACGGTTTTGTAGAACGTAGCCTGTGTCCAGTCAACTTTAAGATTGTTCAGGGTCTGCGGCACATCATAATTCAATTGATCAGATGCCGGCAGTAAAAACTTCTCTTCTTTATATTTTTTAATGAGTGGCGACAAATCAACAAAGTCTTTCTGACCCACATAAATTTTACGTTTTCTGTAAACCACATACTTCTGCAAGTAAAAAGCTATGGCTTCAGACTGACAAAAATATTTCAAATCTTCCGGAACTTTATAGCGCATTTCTTCCGCTACTCTGAAAAAATGATCGACAGAGTTTCTACTGGTCAGGATGATGGCTGTGAAATTATTCAGGTCAATTTTTTGAGCCCTAACGTCTTTTGCACTTACGCCTTCTACATGTATAAATGAGCGGAAATCAATTTTAACCTTATGCTTTTGTTGTAACTCAAAATAAGGTGAATTCTCTACTTTTGGTTCTGGTTGTGACACCAAAATTGTTTTCACTTTCAAATTTGACATTTTAATGTGCTAAATTTTTTGTAATCAAATAATATATAAAATAGTATGGTGCTATTTCAAGTGCGCAAAGATACAAAATAAAATAAAACAACTTGCTGAGGAATAAGTTTTGATAAATCTTCAACGAAATCAGATAAGTAAATAAGTTAATTGCTAAAACAACAGAAATTATGCAAAAAATTAAAACATTTGATGAAGAATTGTTGTAAAACAAATACACATTTACCGGAAGAAGCAAGAGTCCGATAAACGTTCGGTAACTTACTTTTTGCAAATTGAATTGTTCCGTGAATTCTTCAATGTTAAAAGTAGCTGCGATTATTTTTTCTATCAGGTATTTAGACAGAACAAAGATTCCGAAAAAAGTAAAAATTCGAAGAAAAAGCACCCAATCGGTTTTAGACACATAGCCAAAATGACTCAACACCAACTGAATAAAAAATGAAAATGATATTACCTGAACTATAAAAAGCAATATAGTAAAGCCACTCATCAAATGAGAAGTATCTTTGTACACCTTGATGTATTTGTCCGAAACCAGTATCCGAAGAAAATCATTAAAACGCGTTTCAAAAGCGGTTTTTGTAATGGCTATTAAAACAAACGACAGGATAAACAAGTAGGTCGCCCAATCTTTAGGCTCTAAAACTCTCGGCTGTAAAACGGTTTCTATCATAATCCCGACAAAATTACTAATTTTTTATTTGTTAAATTATTATATAATTATTAAGACAGACGAGTAATAAAAAGTTTATTTTTGCATCGAAGATTGATCCTATTTTATGAGCGACGGCATAGTAATTATTCCTACCTACAACGAAATTGAAAATATAGAAAGCATCATTCGTGCTGTTTTTTCTTTGCCAAAATCATTTCACATTCTGATTGTTGATGATAATTCCCCGGATAAAACTTCGGAAAAAGTCATCGAACTCCAAAATGAATTTGAAGGCCGATTGTTTTTATCGGTAAGGAAAAAAAAATCGGGTTTAGGCACCGCTTATGTACACGGGTTCAAATGGGCATTGAAGTACCAGTACGAATACATTTTTGAAATGGATGCCGACTTCTCGCACAATCCGAACGATCTGGAACGATTATACGATTGTTGTGTTAAAAACGGAGCCGACTTAGCCATAGGATCGCGTTATGTTACCGGAGTTAATGTGGTCAATTGGCCTTTGAGCAGAGTGTTGCTCTCCTATTTCGCTTCGGTTTATGTACGAATGATTACCGGAATGAAAATCATGGATGCAACAGCCGGATTCATTTGCTACCATCGTGAAGTCTTAGAAAAAATCGATCTGGACCGAATAAAATTCATCGGATATGCGTTTCAGATTGAGATGAAATACAGAGCTTTCGCCAAAAATTTCAACATACAGGAAGTACCGGTAATTTTTACCGACAGAACCAAAGGACAATCCAAAATGAGCGGAGCCATCATAAAAGAAGCTGTTTTTGGAGTTATTCTTCTGCGAATCAGAAAGTTGTTAAATCGATTATAAAAATCAAAAAAGATGAATACCGTTTTAATTAAGAATGCCAAAATAGTAAACGAAGGAAAAATTGTTGAAGGTGATGTTTTGATTGAAAACGAATTCATAATCGAAATAGCCAAAAACATTAATCCGAAACAACTGAATTGTCAGATTATTGATGCCGAAGGAAATTATTTAATTCCGGGAGCCATTGATGACCAAGTGCATTTTCGCGAACCCGGATTAACCCACAAAGGCAACATTTCAACTGAAAGCAAAGCGGCTGTTGCCGGTGGAATCACTTCTTTTATTGAGCAACCCAATACCGTTCCGAATGCGGTTACCCAAGAACTGTTAGAAGAAAAATATCAGATAGCGGCCAAAACTTCTTATGCCAATTATTCCTTTATGATGGGAGGCACTAATGATAATTTGGAAGAAGTTCTGAAAACCAATCCCAGAAATGTAGCCGGAATTAAATTGTTTTTAGGCTCCTCAACCGGCAATATGTTGGTTGACAATCCGGAAACTTTGGAAAAAATATTCTCTTCCACTAAAATGCTCATTGCAGTACATTGCGAGGACGAAGCTACCATCAGGACTAATTTAGAAAAATACAAAATGCAATTCGGGGAAGATATCCCTGTCGCATATCACCCCCTAATTCGAAGTGAAGAAGCGTGTTATTTATCTTCGTCAAAAGCAATCGCTTTGGCAAAAAAAACCGGTGCCCGACTTCACGTTTTCCATCTCTCAACGGCCAAAGAAATGGAATTGTTTACCAATAACATTCCGCTGGAAGAAAAACAAATCACGGCCGAAGTATGCATCCACCACCTTTGGTTCTCAGACGAAGATTATGCGACCAAAGGCAACTTCATCAAGTGGAACCCGGCGGTAAAAACAGCCAACGACCGCAGCGGTCTCTGGGAAGCCTTACTCGACGACCGTATTGATGTAATTGCCACCGATCATGCACCGCACACGCTCGAAGAAAAACAACAATCCTATTTGAAAGCACCATCGGGAGGGCCTTTAGTACAACATGCAGTAGTTGCCATGTTCGAAGCCAACCATCAGGGTAAAATTTCGATTGAAAAAATAGTTGAAAAGATGTGCCACAATCCGGCTAAAATTTTCGAAATCGAAAAACGCGGGTTTATTAAAGAAGGATTTTATGCCGACTTAGCAATTGTTAACAATGCCTCGCCATGGAAAGTAACCAAGGAAAGCTTACTGTACAAATGTGGTTGGTCACCATTTGAAGACTACACTTTTAAATCGAAAGTTACCCACACATTTGTGAACGGCGAATTGGTGTATCAAAATGACAAAGTAAAAGAAACTCCGGTTGGAAAACGCTTGCTTTTTAACCGTTAAAAAATAAGAAATGAAAAGTTATAGTGCTGTAATGATTGGCTTGCTGTTCTTTTTGCTCGGGTGCAGCAACAGAATTGAAAAACCCAAAAATTTGATAGATAAAGACAAAATGGTCGATATTCTATATGATTTATCTTTACTGGAAGCCATAAAAGCACAAAATATAGGCGGAGGGATTAACACAAAACAGACCAACGAGTACATTTATAAGAAATACAAAATAGACAGCGTTCAGTTGGCGCAAAGCAATAAGTATTATGCCTCAGACGTTGAAGAATACAAAAAGATATTTGTAAAGGTTAAAGCAAAATTAGACGAACAAAACCAAAAGCTGGGCAACAGTGTAAATGGTGGAATTTCGCCAACTAATCCTGATATTCCTCAAGTACAGTAATTGGCTTTTTGCTTAATTGAATTACTTCTTCAATAACCGAATCCATGCTTTGGAATTCGTAATTGAGTTGTTTTTTTATCTTCTCATTAGAAATAAAATCAGCAGAAGTCAAAGCAAGAGCGCTATATTTTGATAGTCTTCTTTTGGTTTTGAAAAAAGTAGAAAGAAACCAATCCCAACGCCAGGCTAACGACAACATCCAAGGTTTAGCTTCTGTTTTGGGTTTTTTCACCTGTAATTTGTCGGCTATAGTAAAAATAACTTCTTGAAAACTCAGATTTTCCGCTACTACTATATACCGCTCCCCCGATTCGTATACGCGCAACAATTGAATCATGATTTTCACCAAATCATCAACCCCGACGTAACCGGTGGTTCCTTTGGTATAAAACGGAAATCCTTTTTCAACAGAAGAGAAAAACAAGCTGCTTCCGTCTTTCCAGAAACCGGGTCCGAAAACAATTCCCGGATTCACAATAACTACGTCAAGACCTTCTTCTCTACCGCGCCAAATTTCCATTTCTGCACCGTACTTTGATATGGCGTAATCGCTGTGCGGAGCTTCGGGATTCCACTCGGTTTCTTCTGTGATTTGTTTTTCGTGACCGGCCAAATCGCCCAATGCCGCTATAGAACTCACATGACACAACCTGAAAATATTATAGTCTAAACAAAGATTGACAATATTAGCCGTACCTTCAATATTTACTTTGCGGAGTTGTTTTTCGTCTTTAGGGTCATACGATATCAAAGCCGCACAATGGAAAACAAAGTAAATGTCTTCAAATGCTTTTTCAAGCGACGAGACATCTGTAATATCAGCCTGAACCCATTCGATTTTACGGAACAAATGGTCTTTTTCATAAAGCGAAAACAGCTTCATGGTATATTCAATTCGATAAGCTTGTCTGTAAATCGCCCGAACCCTGTTTTCTTTTTCTACTAAATGCAACAGCAAATGAGCTCCGACTAAACCTGTACCGCCTGTTACTAATATCATAGCACAAAATTACAAATTAGGAATGAGGAATCAGGAATTATTTTAGGTTTACAAACCTGCAAAAAAGATTTCCTTTTAGCCCTGATTGCAGCAACTACCGCGTAGTGCGGAAAGCAGGAACACGGACCGCTGATAAATCCCGAGCCTTTCGCTCCTAAATAATCAATTCTGATTATATTTGCGCACTCGAAGCCGAATGGCCGAACAGATGAAAATAAATTTGATTACATCATGAGAAATTTAGTAGCAGAATTGCAATGGCGTGGCTTGGTTCACGATATGATGCCCGGAACAGAAGAGCAACTTTTAAAGGAAATGACCACAACGTATATTGGGTTTGACCCGACAAGTGATTCGTTGCACATTGGAAGCTTGGTGCCTATTATTTTGTTGGTTCATTTAGAACGATTTGGACACAAACCTATTGCATTAGTGGGCGGCGCTACAGGTATGATTGGTGATCCTTCGGGAAAATCAGACGAGCGTAACCTTTTAGACGAAGCTACTTTGGAGAAAAATGTGGCCGGAATCAAGGCTGTGTTGTCGCGATTTTTAGATTTTAATTCGACCGCAGCTAATGCGCCGATTTTGGTGAACAATTACGATTGGATGAAGGACTTCTCATTTATCAATTTTGCGCGTGATGTGGGGAAAAGAATTACCGTAAACTACATGATGGCGAAAGATTCGGTTAAGAAGCGTTTGAGTGGCGAAAGCGGCGAAGGCATGAGTTTTACCGAGTTCACGTATCAGTTGATTCAGGGTTACGATTTTCATCATTTGTACAAAACACACAACTGTTTGTTGCAAATGGGTGGTAGTGACCAATGGGGTAATATTACTACGGGAACCGAATTAGTCCGCCGTATGAATGGTGAAGGAGCGAAAGCGTATGCCATGACTTGTCCTTTAATTACTAAGGCCGATGGTTCAAAATTCGGGAAATCGGAAGGCGGTAATGTTTGGTTAACGGCCGATAAGACTTCGGTGTACAAATTTTACCAATTTTGGTTGAATACTACCGATGTGGATGCCGAAAAGTACATTAAGATTTTTACTTTTTT
>CAYPSB010000024.1:37017-39230 GCA_964413435.1 uncultured Flavobacterium sp. | reverse complement strand
ATTGAAAACGGCTTAGATATGATTGCGGCGCTTTCGGCCAAAACTGGGTTTTTAGCTTCGAACAGTGAAGCGAGAAGAGAATTGCAACAAAACGCCATTTCCCTCAACAAAGAAAAAGTGGCAGCGGATTACATGATTACCGAAAAAGATTTGATCAACCATCAGTTTCTGATGTTGCAAAAAGGAAAGAAAAATTACTACTTGATAAAAGTGATCTAAAAGAAAGGAGTCGGAAAGACTCCTTTTTTATTGCTCATTCAGGTCGGGATTGTCTTATATGGGTGGTTGGTGTTCACAATCTTTCAAAACAAAACACGCCGAATTAAATAAAGAGAAAAGATGTTATTATTTACAAATAACAACTAAATTGTTATTTTTACTTTCAAATTTCCTTTTTATGAAAATAAATCAACTACAAATAGAAATCGACGGCATTGACAAAGAAATTCTGCGCGACCTGATGGAAGATGCCCGCAAACCGATACTTCAAATTGCCAACAAAATCGGAATTTCGGGAGCCGCAATACACCAGCGTTTGCGCAAACTGGAAGAAGCAGGCGTCATCTCCGGTTCCAAATTTGTAATCGACAACAAAGTGTTGGGGTATAAAACCATGGCCTTCATAGGCATTTATCTGGATAAAGCCTCGAGCAATTCGGATGTTGTGCGCGAACTTAAGAAGATACCCGAAGTACTGGAATGTCATTACACTACCGGAAACTGGAGTATTTTGATTAAAATCATTTGTCGCGATAACGAACACCTGATGCAGCTACTCAACAAAAAAATACAGCCCATAGAGGGAGTGTCGCGTACTGAAACGTTTATCTCCCTCGAGCAACAGTTAGAACGACAAATCCAGCTCTAACTATACTTTTATGTGTCCCCAATTTTCGCCTCGCTTGATGCGGTGAACCTGCATTTCACTGATGCCGAATTGTTTGGCTATTATTTTTATACGAGTTTTTCTGTTGGGATCATTGAGCATTTTTTTCAATCGAATCACGCTGGTACTGGTCAGTTTTCGACCGTCAGACTTGATGTTATGCTCTATCAGTTTACGTTTGGATTCAATGACATGCGGACTTTTCTTTCTATGCGCAATCGCTTCTTCGTAGGTTACCCAGCGTAAGTTTTCAACGGCATCATTATCGCGCACATAATCCAAATGAATCACGTAGTTTTGGTCTTCTGAGGTTCTGGGAATGAAAAATTCAGCTACCATTTTATACACAAAATGAGTGGTATAAATATTTTTGCCTTCTTCATTCTTTCTTCTGTAACGGAATACTTTGTAGCCGTCAGACATTGAACCTCCCAAAAGGTTTCCGTCTCTGAACTCATGAGTGAAACTAATCAATCTTCCTCTGTTGGAAACGGCATACCTGTATTTCATAGGAACTTTGGTCTCGATCTCCCGAAACTCTTCGTTAGGATATAGTCTTATCATTGTTGTGGTATTTATGATGTTCGAATCTACAAAAAAAATCTTTAGAAACCCGCATTTTTAAAGGGCTTTAACGACTTCTTATGAATATAGCGGGAAAAGGTTTACTAAAGCTACAAGAGCACTTACAAACCATAAAAAATCCGCTACAAGAGCGGAATTTTGATAATTATCTTCTGTCGCCAAAAACCTGCAAAGCCCAGTACAATAATGACGCTAAAGCTCCAATAGCAGCAACCACATACGTTCTGGCAGCCCATTTCAGAGCATCTTCGGCACCGGCGTATTCTTGTTGACTCAACATATTTTTATTTTTCAACCAAGCCAACGCTCTATTACTGGCATCATATTCAACCGGTAAAGTAATAAAGCTGAATGCTGTGGCTACACCCATAAGAACCAATCCGGCTACAGCTACGTAAAACCCAAATCCGATATGAGCAGCAGCACCCAGGATTAAACCTCCTATGATTAACCATTGTGATAAGGTTGAAGAAACGTTTACAATAGGCACCAATTGCGAACGTAACTGCAGCATACTGTAAGCCTGAGCGTGTTGAACGGCATGACCACACTCGTGAGCAGCAACCGCGGCAGCAGCAGCATTTCTCTGATTGTATACCGCTTCACTAAGATTAACTGTTTTGTCTGTAGGGTTGTAGTGGTCTGTCAGTTGACCTTCTACCGAGATGACTTTAACGTCATAAATCCCGTTATCGTGCAGCATTTGGGTGGCGATTTCGGCACCACTCATCCCGTTGCGCAG
>CAYPSB010000024.1:0-36917 GCA_964413435.1 uncultured Flavobacterium sp. | reverse complement strand
ACAATTTCCTGTATTTGGGCTACGGTTAAATCCAATGGCAATTTGATGGTGAAACGCATTTTGCCGTTAAACGAAACCGGATACTCTTTTTCCGATTCGACTAAGTATTTTTCTTCGTAAATCGGGAAAGCCACCGTTGAAATCGATCCTTGATGTCCTAATTGTTCCCAAAGTTCCTCAGCAATATGCGGGGCATAAGGTGAAATCAGAACGGCTAAAGGTTCTAAAATTTTTCGGTGGTTGCATTTCATCGAAGCCAATTCGTTCACACAAATCATAAACTGCGAAACCGATGTATTGAACGAGAAATTCTCAATATCCTCGGTTACTTTTTTGATGGTTTTGTGTAACGATTTATACATGTCTGCTGTAGGTTCGTCATTGGTTACAATCAACCCATTATCGTCAAAATAGAGTCGCCACAACTTTTTCAAAAAGCCGGACACTCCGGTAATTCCGGCAGTATTCCATGGTTTGGCCTGCTCTAACGGACCCAAGAACATTTCGTATAAACGCAAGGTATCCGCACCGTAATCGTTACAAATGTCATCCGGGTTCACCACGTTGTATTTCGATTTCGACATTTTTTCAACTTCGCGACCTACGATGTATTTACCGTTTTCTAAAATGAATTCGGCGTCTTTATAATCGGAATATAACGGATGATTTTTGAAAGCTTCGATATCCAACTCGTTGGTGATGTCGTTGATTACGGATAAATCTACGTGGATTTGTTGAACATTCACGTTACTAATCAATCCTTTAGAATACAATTTCTTTGAATCTTCCGAACGATAAACAAATGCACTCATCCCGAGAATCATTCCCTGATTAATCAGTTTTTTGAACGGTTCTTCAGTCGGTGCAAAACCTTTATCTTTTAGAAATTTGTTCCAAAAACGAGAATACAATAAGTGTCCGGTAGCATGCTCGCTTCCGCCAATATATAAGTCTACGTTTTCCCAATACTTCAACGCATCGGTTGAAGCAAACTCAGCATCGTTATGCGCATCCATATAACGCATCCAGTACCAAGAGCTTCCGGCCCAACCCGGCATGGTATTCAACTCTAACGGGAACACGGTTTCGTGATCAATCAAATCATTGCTGACCACTTTATTAGCATGAGTATCCCAAGCCCATTCGGTAGCGTTTCCTAGTGGTGGCTGTCCGTCTTCAGTAGGCAAATATTTCTCTACTTCCGGAAGTCGGATTGGCAGATATTGGGCATCTATCATTTGCGGCAAGCCGTTTACATAATACACCGGGAACGGTTCGCCCCAGTAGCGCTGACGGGAAAATACCGCATCGCGCAGACGGTAGTTGGTTTTGCCTTTTCCTTGGTGGATTCTTTCTAATTCTTCAATGATTTTTTGAGTAGCCTCTTTGTAGCCCAAGCCGTTTAAGAAATCGGAATTAACCAATTCAAATCCTTCTTTGGCAGCAAAAGCTCCTTGTGAAATATCCTGATTGAAAATGTTTTTGATTTCGGGCATGCCGTTTTGTCCTTTGAAATGATTAGCAAAAGCATAATCACGCTCGTCACCACACGGCACAGCCATTACAGCTCCGGTTCCGTAACCGGCTAACACGTAATCACCTATCCAAACCGGAATAAGGTCATGGGTAAACGGATGCTCGGCATAAGCTCCGGTAAATACCCCGGAGATGGTTTTGACATCGGCCATACGTTCGCGCTCCGAACGTTTGGCAGTAGCTTCTATGTAGGCTTCAACCGCTTCTTTTTGTTCGGGAGTGGTGATTTGCGCCACCAATTCGTGCTCGGGTGCCAACGTCATAAACGTTACCCCAAATATAGTATCCGGTCTTGTAGTGAAAACCGAAATAGTGCCTTCTGCATTTTTCAGTCTAAAATCTACTGATGCACCTACCGATTTTCCGATCCAGTTTCTTTGTGATTCTTTGATGGATTCGCTCCAGTCGATGGTTTCTAATCCTTGCAACAATCTTTCGGCATAAGCGGAAATGCGCATCGACCATTGGGTCATTTTTTTGCGAATCACCGGATGTCCGCCTCGCTCGGAAACACCGTTTACGATTTCGTCATTAGCCAATACTGTTCCCAATGCCGGACACCAGTTGACTTCGGTTTCTGCCAAGTAGGTCAGGCGGTATTTTAAAAGGATTTCCTGTTTCTTTTCATCAGAATAGGAGTTCCAATCTGACGGAAAAAAGATTTCGGTATCTTCATCACACACCGCGTGAATGGTGGCATTTCCGGCTTTTTCAAAAATGGCAATCAACTCGGAAATATCTTCGGCTTTATCTGTAGTCAAATTGTACCACGAATTGAAGAGTTGGATGAAAATCCATTGGGTGTGTTTGTAATAATCGGGATTAGAGGTACGCACTTCGCGGCTCCAATCGAAGGAGAACCCTATTTTATCCAATTGCTCACGGTAGCGGGCAATGTTTTCGCGGGTGGTTTTCTCGGGGTGTTGCCCGGTTTGGATGGCATATTGCTCAGCCGGCAACCCAAAGGAATCATAGCCTTGCGGATGCAACACATTGAAACCTTTGTGACGTTTGAAGCGCGCCACGATATCGGAAGCGATGTAGCCCAGCGGATGTCCTACGTGCAAGCCTGCTCCCGAAGGATAAGGAAACATGTCGAGGACATAGTACTTGGGTTTATCCGAGTTATTACTGGCGGCAAAGGTTTGGTTTTGTGCCCAATACTGTTGCCATTTGGCTTCGATTTTTTCGTGATGGTATTTCATATTTTTATAGGAACCCTATCAGGGTTCTAAACCCTGATAGGGTTAATTTATTTAATCAATTCGTTTACTTTTTAGCCCCGATTGGAGAGGTTACCGTGTAACCCGGAAAGCGGGAAAATGGTTTGCTGAAATTGCCCGAACCATTCGCTACCAAAAAAATTTAGGAGCAAATTTACGTTTATTATAATAAAGTTAAAAGTTTGTACGTTATAAAGGAGAAAAACAATTTTCTTTATTATTTTTACGGCTTAAATCACTGTTTATGTCAGACTCATTTGAAAAGTTTCAGAAGCGCAGAGTAATTACCTCTTATTTTTCGGTAGTGTTGAGTATCTTTTTGGTGTTGTTTTTATTGGGGATTTTGGGGCTTTTTGTCATCAATTCCAAGCGTTTGTCAGACAATTTTAAAGAAGAAATTGTGATGACGGTTTTCTTTAAAAACGAAGCAACCGACTCGGCTACAACAGCCTTCAGCAGTGAATTGAAAACGGCCAAGTTTGCCAAATCTTTTGAATATGTTTCGAAAGAAAAAGCAGCGGCACAGCACAAAAAAGTGATTGGTGAGGATTTTATGCAGTTTTTGGGAGTGAATCCGTTGCAGAATTCGTTTGACATCCACTTGAAAGCAGATTATGTAACCAATCCTGAAATTGCCAAAATAGAAAACCGCTTGCGAAAAAATGAGATGATTGCGGATATTGTTTACGACAAACAATTGGTGACATTAGTTAACGACAACATCAAAAATATCAGCATGTGGATTTTGATTGTAAGTTGCGTGTTTGCTTTGGTTTCGGTATTGCTCATCAACAGTTCGTTGCGTTTATCAATATATTCAAACCGCTTTATCATTAAAACGATGCAAATGGTGGGCGCCACCAAGTCGTTCATCCGAAAACCATTCATCAAAACCAACGTAATCCTTGGATTTATTGGTGCGGTATTGGCTATTTTGGCGTTGATTGGGGTATTGATTTACATCCAAAGTGCTTTCCCGAATCTGGGCATCATGGAAAATCAACTGGCCATAACTGCCGTGCTTTTGGGTGTTTTGGTTTTAGGAATAGTAATTACGTTCATCAGTACTTATTTTGCTACGCAACGCTTTTTGAATTTGAGAACTGACGATTTGTATTAAAAAGAGATAATAAGACGACAGACGGATAGATAATAGAAATTATGAAAGATAACGAGCAAAAACCGGATTTCCTTTTCGATAAGGTAAACTACAAAATATTACTGATAGGAATTGCCGTGATTGGCATTGGCTTCATACTGATGAGCGGAGGGGGCAGCAATGATCCTAAGGTTTGGAATGATGCCGTTTTTAATTTCAGAAGAATCCGCTTGGCTCCGACGGTCGTGTTGATTGGTTTCGGGATTACCATTTATTCTATCTTCAAAAAGAGCAAATAGTCGCATTGATTTTTGGGTTATTGGATGGTCAGATTGTTAGAACCTTCTTACCCCATTACTTAAATCTAAAAATCTGATTATCTAACAATCTAAAATCTAATTAATGGATTATATTCAGGCCGTTGTACTGGCTATTATAGAAGGCATTACCGAGTTTTTGCCCATTTCTTCAACGGGGCATATGATTATTGCCTCTTCTTTTTTTGGTATCGCTCATGATGATTTTACCAAATTGTTTACCGTAGTAATTCAGTTGGGAGCCATACTTTCGGTGGTGGTTTTATACTTCAAACGCTTTTTTCAGACGCTCGATTTTTATTTCAAATTATTGGTGGCTTTTATACCGGCAGTGGTTTTTGGTTTGCTTTTCAGCAAAAAAATCGATGCCCTACTGGAAAATCCGGTTACGGTGGCTGTTTCACTTTTGTTGGGAGGTATCATTTTACTGAAAGTAGATGATTGGTTCACGCCCAAAGAAGAAACACAAACCACTGACGAAATCAGTTATTTAACAGCATTAAAAATCGGTTTGTTCCAATGTTTGGCAATGATTCCAGGGGTTTCACGAAGCGGAGCCAGCATCATTGGAGGAATGTCGCAAAAACTATCGCGAACTACAGCTGCCGAGTTTTCATTTTTTCTGGCTGTCCCGACCATGTTGGGCGCAACCGTGAAGAAATGCTACGACTACTACAAAGACGGTTTCGTATTGTCTGACGAACAGGTTAACTTCCTCATCATAGGAAACATTGTGGCTTTTATCGTGGCCATGTTGGCCATCAAATCATTCATCGGATATCTGTCTAAACACGGATTTAAAATGTTTGGATATTACCGAATCGCAGCCGGTTTGGCAATCCTTATCATTCATTACTTTGTATTACAATTAACCACTATTTAATGAGTGCCGAAGATTTCTTAGAAGGGCAAGTACTTTTGATTGACAAACCGCTGACCTGGTCTTCTTTTCAGGCGGTTAATAAATTGAAATACATACTCAAACGAAAGTATGATCTTCCAAAGAAATTTAAGATTGGTCATGCCGGAACCTTAGACCCTTTGGCCAGCGGATTACTGATTGTTTGCACCGGAAAGTTTACCAAAAAAATCACGGAAATTCAGAGTCAGGCCAAAGAATACACCGGAACCATTGTGGTTGGAGCAACGACACCTTCGTATGATATGGAAACCGAAGTGGATGCCACATTCCCAACAGCACATATTACGGAAGCTTTAATCCTGGAAACCGTCAACCGTTTTTTGGGTGAAATTGATCAAAAACCACCGGTATTTTCTGCCATCAAAAAAGACGGTGTCCGCTTGTATGAGCACGCCCGCATTGGCGCCGAAGTTGAAATTCAGGCGCGCAAAACTACCATACACGAATTTGAAATCACGCGAATAGCCTTGCCCGAGATTGACTTCAGAGTGAAATGCAGCAAAGGAACATACATCCGTTCTTTAGCTTTTGATTTTGGAAAAGCATTGCAGTCGGGCGGATACCTGTCGGTTTTGCGACGAACCAAAATAGGAGAATATGCTGTTGAAAACGCAGTAACTCCTGAAGTTTTTGAACAACAACTTACTCAAGAGTAGTCATCAAATCAATAATTTCCTGTTGGATTGACAATCCTTTATCGTGAAAGTACCATAGGTGCAATTCAGATTTTCCTTTTTCATCTACTACTCCGTGTTGTGCTTTATAATCTATGATAAGTTGTTTGGCTCCTTGAGGTCTTGGCCCGAAATCACCCAAAACCTCTAACGTATTTTTATCCAAAACGATTAACTTCGGAACAGACTTGGTGCCATTGGTCAGAAACAGATTCATGAGCGATTCGTTTTCGTCGCGAAACACTATTTTTAAATCGATGTGAGTTGAAACTTCTGCCATTTTATGAATAACCGGAACAATTTGTGCCGAGTCTCCACACCAACCCTCAGAAATAACCAACCAGATGTAATCTCTTTTTAAATGCTTCAGCTTAGCCGTGTTTTCCTCCGAAATCTGTATTGTTTTTTCCAAGCGATTCATTCTGCTTTCGTTCAATTCGGTGTAATGTAACAAGGCTTCCGACTGTTCATTTCCTGTTACTTTTCCTTCGGCTAACAAAGTTGAAATGCGGTTTCTGTATTCGGTATAAGATATGCTTTTGAGTAAGCTGTTTTCAATACTATTTTTCATAAATCATGATTTTTTCGAATGCGAAGTTACAAAAGCAAAAAATCAAAAAAGGTGATAAATGTTACCAAACATTATTTTTCTGGAATACAGTAAAAAAACAGAATATGTTTATATTTGCATCACAAAAATCTCTCTATGACTTGAGCGAAAGCAAAAGCATTACACAGATAAAAAAACAATATATAAAAGAGTAATGAAATACAAAAGGATTCTTCTAAAACTAAGCGGTGAAGCGTTAATGGGCGAAAGACAATACGGAATCGACCCAAAAATACTAGCCGAGTATGCCGATGAAATCAAACAAATCCATGATAAAGGCGTTGAAATTGCCATAGTAATCGGTGGTGGAAATATTTTTAGAGGAGTAGCCGGAGCCAGTAACGGTATGGATCGCGTACAAGGAGATTATATGGGAATGCTGGCAACCGTAATCAACGGAATGGCTTTGCAAGGCGCTTTGGAAGACAAAGGAATGCTGACCAGATTACAAACTGCCTTGAAGATTGAAGCTATTGCTGAGCCGTATATCAAGAGAAGAGCGGTTCGTCATTTGGAGAAAGGCAGAATAGTAATTTTTGGTGCCGGAACCGGAAATCCGTATTTTACGACTGATACTGCTGCTGTTTTGCGCGGAGTGGAAGTAAATGCCGATGTAATTTTGAAAGGAACCCGAGTTGATGGCATCTATGATTCAGATCCTGAGAAAAATGCCAACGCTGTAAAGTTTGATTCGATTACTTTTGACGATGTACTGAAAAGAGGTTTGAACGTAATGGATACTACCGCTTTCACCTTAAGTCAGGAAAACGAACTACCGATAGTGGTTTTTGATATGAATAAAAAAGGGAATCTGATGAAAATTTGCGAAGGCGAAAACGTTGGAACCATAGTTAAAATATAGAACGGTTTAGAATATTCAGATTACCCGACTGTTCAGAATTTGTCCGATAATCTAAAAATCTAACCCCAAGATAATCTAATAAAAATGGAAGAAATAGAATTTATTTTAGACAGCACCAAAGAATCAATGAATGGTTCGATTGCGCATTTGGAAAAAGAATTTTTGAACATCCGTGCCGGAAAAGCTTCGCCGCAAATGCTGGGCGGTGTGTTTGTAGATTATTACGGTTCGCAAACCCCGTTGTCACAAGTGGCCAACATTAACGTGCCCGATGCCAGAACCATAACTGTTACCCCTTGGGAAAAATCGATGTTGCATCCTATAGAAAAAGCCATTATGATTGCTAATCTGGGTTTCAACCCTATGAACAACGGAGATAACATCATCATCAGTGTACCCGCATTGACAGAGGAAAGACGCCGAGATTTGGTAAAACAAGCCAAAGCAGAAGCCGAAGAAGCTAAAATAGGGATTCGAAATGCACGTAAAGATGCCAATACCGAAATCAAAAAATTAGAGAAAGAAGGTACTTCAGAAGATGTTTGCAAATCAGCCGAAGAAGATGTACAAAAACTAACCGATGCCTTCATCAAAAAAATAGACGAACACTTGGCTATCAAAGAAGCCGAAATTATGAAAGTGTAACTTTGTTAATTCGATATTAAAATCCGCTCCGTGCGGATTTTTTTATTCCTACTTTTGCAACAGATTTGTGCCAATTTCTTTAAAATGAAGCAACTTTTTATTTGGTTTATCTTTTTCTCTTTGTCGCTTCAGGCCCAAATTCAGGTCAATGGAATTATAAAAGATGCCGATACTAAAAAAGCCTTGCCTTTTGCAACCCTCATAACCGAAACGGGATTTACCACCATATCTGATGTAGACGGAAAGTTTCAATTCGCATTGCCTGCACAGCCCGAAACCCTTACGATTTCTTATGTAGGCTACACTACCCGAACCATTTCTATTTTTGAAAAAAAATCGTTTTTTACCATTCTGCTTTCGCCCAAAACCGATGCGTTAAAAGAAGTGGTGGTATCCAACGAAAACCCCGCAAACAGCATTATTGCTAAAGTCATTCAACAACGGGAAAACAACAACCCGGAAAAAAAACTGTCCACTTTTCAATTTAAATCGTACAATAAACTATTGGTTACCGCCAATCCTGATTCGATTACGGGAAAGATTGATACGCTTTTTGCCGATGCGGCAACCAAGGACAAAATCGTCAAAATTGATTCTTCCGATTACAAATTCAAGAAAATCATCACCAAGCAGCATTTGTTCTTAACCGAAAAAATATCGCAATTTCAATTTGAAAAGCCCATTTTAAAAGAAACTATTATCGGTACCAAGATGGCCGGATTTAAAGAACCCATATACGAACTTTTAGGGTTCAACCTGCAATCTTTTTCGGTTTACGACGAGAAGTACGAACTTTTTGAAACCAAGTACAAAAGTCCGATTGCCACCAAAGCACTTAAAGAATACCGCTATAAAATTTTAGACACTACGAATATTGACCGACGTACCGTTTGGGTGATTTATTTCAAAAATAGAATCAGTTCCAAAGGCTTGGAAGGCCTGCTTTATATTGATGCTGAAAATTATGCGGTTGCCAAGGCGGTAATGCGCATTTGAGGGGTTTTAGACATCACTGGAACCCATGAATTCAAGTACCTGACCGAAGAAAAAGTTTGGTTTCCCATCCGCAAAAATTTTAAAATCGTAAAAGGAAAAAGCAAAGAACCCGCCACCATTTTGGGCGGTCGGATTGAATTTGCTGCTGAAAACGAAGACGAAAAAAACGGCTCCCAAAAAAACGCATCCGACTTTACTTATCTGGCTTCAGAAATGCATGTTTTTGATTTGAAAGTCAACACCAATCTCAAAATCAAGAAGTCATCCATCGCCATTGATGTGAAACCAAATGCCAACACACGGGATGAAGCTTTTTGGCAGCAAAACCGAATAGATAGTCTGGATCTACGCAGCGAGAGGACTTATTTTGTTTTAGACAGTGTGGTAACTAAGCAAAAAATAGAGAAGAAAATAAGATTTGGCCGCAAAATTATTAACGGATATGCACCGTTTGGTCCCATTGATTTTGACTTGCGTTACCTGTTGAGCTATAATAATTTCGAAGGGTTTCGCTTTGGCTTGGGTGGAATTACTAACGAACTGTTTTCTAAAAAATTCCGCATTGAAGGATATACTGCCTATGGTTTAAAAGACGAGACCTTTAAATACAATTTGGGTGCCGCCTTGAGAATTGGCAATGCTTCCGGCACTTGGATTGGCGGGTCATATACAGATGATGTTCGGGAGATTGCGAGTACTACTTTTGCTACCGATAAAAGAGTTTTTAAACTGTACGACCCGAGACCCATCAACATCAGCACATTTTACAATCACCAAACCTGGCGGGGCTATATAGAAACCAAAATCATTCCGAAAACCGAAAGCATCTGGCAACTGACTTACAGCAACATCAATCCGATGTTCAACTACACCTTTGATTACGACGGAAAATTGTACCGCGATTTTACCATGACCACTGCTCAGTTTTCGATACAGTGGAATCCGTTCAGCGATTACATGCAAACACCTAACGGCAGGGTTGAATACGGAAAAAGATTTCCCCGATTTGCGCTGCAATTCACCAAATCTATTCCGCGCCTTTTGAATAATGATTTCGATTTCAGTAAAATTGATGCCCGAATTGAGTACGAGAAAAAATACCTCAACGGACAAAAATCGGAAGTTTTGATACAGGCCGGGTATTCGCTGGGAACTATACCGCTGACGCATTTGTACAACACCTCGCCCAACAACCTAACCAAAGACAACCTGCTGCAACGCATAACGATTTCGGGTAAAAACAGTTTTGAAACGATGTATTTCAACGAATTTTTCTCGAGTGAGTTTGTAATGTTGCAATTCAAGCACGGATTCAAACGCGTCGAGTTATTTCCGAAAGTAAAACCTTCATTAGTCCTAGTCAGCCGCATGGTTTGGGGAAATATGAAAAACCCGGAGCGCCACATCGGCATTGACTATAAAACCCTGAATCAGGGATTATTTGAATCGGGGATTGAGCTGAACCAAATCTACAAAGGGTTCGGGTTAACCGGATTTTACCGTTACGGTCCCAACCAGTTGAGCCGTTTGGAAGACAACTTAGCCGTAAAACTGAGTTTTGTTTTTGATTTTGGGTTTTAAATTCCGCTAGGGCTTGATAATCAGTACCGAAGGAATATCTGTAAGCCAGGTCACCTCATCGTCAACCAGTTTTTTCCAGGTTTCCAAACTGAAAATCACCAAATCCTGTTCAGTCAAAATCGGTTTGCTTATTTTTTCAGGATTGATCACGTTTATATTACTCGGATGCTTTTGCTCTAAGGCATTCAATGCATTTTCGATGATGAAGTTGTTTTTCGTTTGCTTATGATTTTCCAAAATGGTTACATGCGAATCGTTATTGAAAATTAATTTCTGCGCATAATCAATCAGAAACACATCGCCTATTGTATATACCCCTACAAAAACCTTATCAACGCGGTGCAAATCTTTATCAATTAAAATCCCCAGCGGTGTTTTGGTTTTCGAAATAATCAAACGGGTTCTGTCATCAAAAGGAGAGTTTTCAAACAAGCCTTCTTTTCCTTTGAATTTGTCCAAAAGCCTGTCCGGATTAATGATTCGGGAAGTAAACCCTAATACTTTTCCCAACAATGTGCCTTCAAAAATGGACTTTCCTAATCCCACCAAAACAAAATCGTATTTTCCTTCCGCAGCTATATCAGCTATATCGGATTCCATATCTCCGGTGGCTTTGAAAATAGTGGTAATTTCCTGATTGAGCTTTTTCGACTCCTTAAAAATCGGTTCAAAAACTTCGGTTTCGTATTCGGCTAAATTGTAGGGGTGCATCTCATCACTGTTGGATAAATGCATCGCGGTTACATTGGCTGTTTCCGGCTGTTTTTTCACCAAACTGTTGGCCAATCGCAGTAATGATTTCCCTTTTTCGTTGTTTCCGAAAGAAATCAGGATTTTAAATTCGGAATTCTTCTTTACCTCAGAAGGAATGATGACGTCTTTGGTTTTAAATATAAAATTGATGATATCAAGTGCCGGACCGGTCATAAAAGTAGTGACCAACGCCATGATTACCATCATGGTAAATATTTTAGGCGAAAGCACACCTAGTTCGTAACCAATGTTCAATACAACCAATTCCATCAAACCTCTGGTATTCATCAAAGCTCCGATGGTCAAACTGTCGCGCCAATTCTGACCCACAAATTTGGCTGCTAAAGCGCTTCCGAAAAATTTTCCGGCTACGGCAACAGCTATGATGCATCCGGTGACTTTCCATAAATAAGGCTCGTTGATCAACCCTATTTCAGTGCGCAATCCGGTGAAAACGAAAAATAAAGGCAATAGTAAAATCACCGAAACATCTTCTACTTTTTCGATAAAAACATTTCTGAATCTGGAAATATCCGGCATGATAGAACCCATCATGAAAGCTCCAAACAAAGCATGAATCCCGATTACTTCAGTCAAATAAGCCGAAACTATCAACGTTAAAAGAAAAATGGCAACAACCGGTTTTTTGATATTATCTTTTTTGGCATATAAATCTCCGACGCGTTTTAAAAACGGTTTGACCACAAAAAGCATCAGTAAAACATACAATATCGCTAAACCAATTACGTACAACGAACTCACAAAACTGCCCGCTTTTACAATGGCTATGACAACCGCCAAGATACACCAAGCAGTAATATCATCGGCAGCGGCACAGGTAATGACTATGGTTCCTAAACGCGTTTTATGAATACCGCGCTCCTGAACAATTCGGGCCAAAACCGGAAATGCCGTGATACTCATGGCAATTCCCATAAACAGTCCAAAGGATAAAAATTCAACTCCGGCCGGTGCAAACTGATGGTAGATGAAGTAAGACAGTCCGATTCCCAAAGCAAACGGAATCACAATACTAGCATGACTGATGACCACCGCATCGTTGGCTTTGTTCTTCAGAACTTTTAAGTCGAGTTCCATTCCAATTACGAACATGAAAAGAATTAGTCCGACCTGACTCAGCAATTGTAAATTACCCAACGAATCTACCGGAAACAACGCTTCTTTAAAATCGGGAAAATACAATCCGAAAAGAGACGGCCCGAGGACGATTCCGGCAATGATTTCACCTATTACTGTTGGTTGTCCTATTTTTCGGAATATCCACCCAAAAACACGGGCAATTAAAACTATGGTAATGATTTGGAAAAGCAATAATGCCAACGGATGCTTGAGATTGTGAAACAGCGAGGAAAGAAACTGTGCCCATTGACTGTCAGACGAAGAAGGTGAAATGATTTTTCGACCCACTTCTAATAGTTTTCCTTGTTCCACTATCCAATACATTAGGGCCGTAAAACCACCGGTAATGACTAAATAGAATAACGTGTTTTTTAAATTTCTCATTCTATTGATTATGCTGTTCTGCTTACAAAGATGCTAAAAAGCAATGTATTTTTTTTAGTTTTTTTTCTGCTCTTAACAATAATTTAAATTCCGGTCTTAAAGGCTTGTTAAATTAAGGAAAACTTTAGCAAATACTTCTGCACATGCTATGGTTTTAATTACCTTTGCAGCCCATTTAGATTTTTATGAAAAAGTTGTTAGGCATTGGTTTTTGGGAATTTATCGCCCGAATAATTTTAAGAAACAGAATTGTCATTATAGGCGCGATAATTTTACTTACAGTACTACTTGGCTTACAGTGGAAATACGTGCGTTTTACCCAAACTGAAGCCAATTTAATTCCGGCTGATGACAAAGTAAATGTGGATTACAATAATTTCCTTTCACATTTTGGTGAAGAAGGAAATTTGATTGTCATCGCTACAAAAGACAACCATCTGTTCACCCCAAAAACTTACAAAGCCTGGAGTGAGTTAATGCATACCATCCAATCGAACAAGGCCGTGAGTTTGGTAATTTCGGTGGATAACCTGCAAAAACTGGTCAAAAATGATTCGCTGGTGTCTTTCGAACTCAAGCCGCTGGTTGACCAAAGCAAAGTGCAGGATCCCGTTTATTTAAAACAGATTCAAAAAGAATTGTATTCGAAATTGCCCTTTTATGAAGGGTTGTTGTTCAATAAAAAGTCGGGAGCCATCCGTTCTGCTATTTACTTAGACAAAAAAATTGTAAACACCAAAGCCCGAAAAGAATACATTCTCCACGAATTAATTCCGGCTATCAATAAATTCAAAGCGGCAACAAATGTAGAACTCCACACCTCCGGAATGCCCTACATCAGAACCCTGAATGCCAAAACCATTATCGACGAGATTGGCTTATTCATTGGAGCGGCTTTACTGATTACTTCACTTATTTTCTTTTATTTTTTCCGCTCTTTCCGCGCGACTCTAATTTCCATTATCATCGTTATTATTGGTGTGATGTGGTCCTTCGGTATCATGGGCGCATTAGATTATGAAATCACTGTACTCACTGCATTAGTACCTACATTAGTCATCGTAATCGGGATACCGAACTGTATTTTCTTCATCAACAAGTACCATCAGGAATACCACAAACACGCTAACAAAGCCAAATCACTTCAACGTGTAATCACCAAAACCGGAACCGCTACCCTAATGACTAATATCACAACGGCGGTTGGTTTTGCCACTTTTATTGCTACAAATAATGTACTGTTGAGAGAATTTGGAGTAGTGACCACCATCAACATTTTGGCGATTTATACGTTGAGTTTATTGTTGATTCCAATATTCTTCAGTTACATCCCGCCTCCGATTCCGCGCCATTTGGGCCACTTGGAACGGGAATCGTTGACTTCTTTTTTAAAGTGGATAGTAAATACCGTAAAATACAATCGTCTTGGCGTATACATCACGTCTATCTGTTTGTTGATTTTTGGTATGATCGGCATTTATAAAATCAAAATTTCCGGCAGTATCATTGAAGACATGCCCAAACACACCGCCTTTTTTGAAGACATTCGTTTCTTTGAAAAAGAATTTGACGGAGTAATGCCTTTGGAAATCATGATCGACACCAAGAAAAAAAATGGTGCCATGAAGCTTTCCAATTTGAGAAAAATGGAAGAATTGGAACACACCATAAACGACATTCCCGAGCTTTCAAAACCCATTTCGATTGTTAATATTGCCAAAAGTTTCAATCAGGCTTATTACAACGGCAACCCCGAATTTTATACGTTGCCTTCTCCGCAGGAAGAAATATTTTTATTGCCATACATCAAAAATTCATTAAAGAAATCAAAAGACAATCAGCTGAAAAGCTACATTACTTCTGACGGAAGTATTGCCCGAATGACCACGTTTATCAAAGATGAAAACGGCGAAAAAATGGATGCTATCGAAGCACACATCCGCAACAAAGTCCACAAGCTGTTTCCTGAACCGAGATATGAAGTCATCATTACCGGAAAAGCCTCTGTATTTCAAAAAGGAACCAAGTATTTGTTAGACAACCTGCTTTCCTCATTATTGTTTGCCTTTTTCCTTACCGGAGCGTTGGTAGCCATCATGTTCCGTTCCTTCAAAATGGTTTTGGTTTCTATAATTCCCAACTTGCTTCCGCTACTGATGACGGCCGGATTGATGGGCTTCTTGGGTATTCCGCTCAAACCTTCTACTCTTTTGGTTTTCGGAATTGCTTTCGGAATGTCGGTTGATGACACTTTGCGCTTTTTGGCTCAGTACCGATTGGAATTATCGCGAAACGAATGGAAAATCAAAAGATCGGTATTTGCCACTTTTGATGATGCGGGAATCAGCATGTTCTACACCTCTATCATTTTGTTCTTCGGATTCTCGGTATTCATGTTATCCAGTTTTGGAGGTACAGTAGCGCTTGGCGGTTTGGTAGCTCTGACATTGTTCTTTGGGATGTTATCAAATTTGGTTTTATTGCCTTCATTGGTACTGACCTTAAACAAAACATTGGCCAACCAACAGGAATTACCCGAACCTACCATCGATATTTGGGAACATTCAGATGAAGAAATCGACGAACTCGAAATGAAGAATAAATAATTTATATTTGCGTTTGTATTGAGGACAATCATAATCCTCAATCCTAAATTTTAAAATCCTTATTCTAAAATGAAACATTCAAAAGTTAAAGACTTACTAAACAGCACGAAAACGAACTATGAAGTAACTGTAAAAGGTTGGGTAAGAACTTTTAGAAATAATCAGTTTATTGCGTTGAACGACGGTTCGACTATCCATAATTTGCAGTGTGTGGTTGATTTTGAAAACACACCTGAAGAAACCTTAAAACGCATCAATACCGGAACAGCCGTAGCTTTGACCGGAAATTTGGTTGAAAGCCAAGGAGCCGGACAAAAATATGAAATCCAGGTTTCGAGTTTGGAAATCTTAGGCGATTGCGATGCGGAAAAATTCCCGATGCAACCCAAAAAACACTCTTTGGAATTCCTGAGAGAAAATGCTCATTTGCGCGTAAGAACCAATGCTTTTGGAGCCATCATGCGTGTACGTTCGGTATTGGCACACGCGGTTCACACCTATTTTCAGGAACGCGGCTTTGTGTATGTAAACACGCCTATCATTACCGGTGCTGATGCAGAAGGTGCAGGAGAAATGTTCCAAGTAACTTCTTTACCATTAGACAGCTTGCCAAGAACGGAAGACGGACAAATCAACTACAAAGAAGATTTCTTCGGAAAACATACCAATTTGACGGTTTCTGGTCAGTTAGAAGCCGAAACCTATGCGATGGCCTTGGGTCAGGTATACACCTTCGGACCTACATTCCGTGCCGAAAACTCAAATACTTCACGCCACTTGGCGGAATTCTGGATGATTGAACCCGAAGTAGCATTCAATGACTTGACGGACAACATGGATTTGGCGGAAGACTTTATCAAATTTGTTATACAATATGCTGTTGAGCGTTGTGCCGATGATTTGAAATTCCTCGAAGGCCGATTACTCGACGAGGAAAAACAAAAGCCACAAGCAGAGAGAAGCGAAATGGCGTTGTTGGAAAAATTAAACTTTGTATTGAACAATGATTTCAAAAGGGTTTCATATACCGAGGCTATTGCAA
The DNA here is from genome assembly GCA_964413435.1 of uncultured Flavobacterium sp. Lineage (GTDB taxonomy): Bacteria > Bacteroidota > Bacteroidia > Flavobacteriales > Flavobacteriaceae > Flavobacterium. The sequence continues at coordinate 20,527 of CAYPSB010000024.1, read as the reverse complement.
TTTTAAAAGACTCTACTCCAAACAAAAAGAAAAAATTCCAATACCTGATTGAAGAATGGGGTGCCGATTTACAAAGTGAACACGAGCGTTTCTTGGTTGAAAAACACTTTAAATGTCCGGTAATTTTGTTCGATTATCCGGCTAAAATTAAAGCCTTTTACATGCGCTTGAACGACAATACCGAACCGGGTAAAGAAACCGTTCGCGCTATGGATATTTTATTCCCGGGTATTGGCGAAATCGTGGGTGGTTCACAAAGAGAGGAACGCTACGATGTGTTGATTGAAAAAATGAAGGCCATTGGCATTGATGAAGAAGAATTATGGTGGTACTTGGATACACGTCGATTTGGTTCGGCGGTGCACTCAGGTTTCGGACTTGGATTTGAACGTTTGGTACTTTTCGTAACCGGAATGACCAACATCCGCGATGTGATTCCGTTCCCAAGAACACCACAAAACGCTGAATTCTAAAACATGATTTTGCAGATTCGGTTATCGGTTCAATGCAACTCATAACCGAATCCATAAATAACAAAATAAACCCATGCTGAAGCAATTCCTAAATCTAAAACTGTCTCAAAAATTATCTCCGCAGCAAATACAGCTGATGAAGTTAATTCAATTGCCTACGCAGGCTTTTGAACAAAGATTGAAAGAGGAATTGGTCGAAAATCCGGCCTTGGAAATTGGGAAAGAAGACGAAGAGTTATATGAAAAAGATGAATTCGACAACAATGATGAGTATGATGATTTTGAAGGTACCGAAAGCATTGACACCGAAATCAACATTGATGAATACTTAAGCAACGACGAGACTCCCGATTATAAACTTCAAACCAATAACTACAGCGACGATGACGACGAACGCGAGATTCCTTTTGCCGAATCCGTAAGTTTTCATCAGGATTTAATCAATCAGCTCAACACCTTCATCCTTACCGAAGAAGAACGCAGCATTGCCGAGTTTTTAATAGGAAGCCTTGATGACGACGGGTATTTGCGCAGAAGCATCACCGATATAGTGGATGATATGGCTTTTACTCAGGCCATTTATACCGAGGAGAAAACCGTTGAAAAAATACTGCACATCATTCATGAGTTAGAACCTTCAGGAGTTGGCGCGAGAGATTTACAAGAGTGTTTGTTGTTGCAACTGAAACACAAAACACCAACGGAATATGTGGAATTGGCCATTGACATACTCGAAAATCAGTTCGATGCCTTTACCAAAAAACACTACGAAAAGCTGTTACAGCGCTACGAAATATCTCAGGAACGCCTGAAAAAAGCCATCGAAGAAATTGAAAAGCTCAATCCAAAACCAGGTGGTTCTTTTGACAGCAGCAACCGCGTTGTAGAACAAATTGTTCCCGATTTTGCCATTCGAATCGTAGATGGAGAACTGGAATTGTCGTTAAACGGCCGAAACGCCCCGACTCTTCACATTTCTAAAGATTATCAGGAAATGCTCCAAACGTATAAAGATTCGCGTGACAAATCAAGTTCACAAAAAGACGCTGTGCTTTTCATCAAGCAAAAACTCGATTCAGCCAAGTGGTTCATAGATGCCATTCGCCAACGTCAGGAAACACTATTTGTTACCATGAATGCCATCATGCATTTTCAGCAGGAATATTTTCTTGACGGTGATGAAACCAAGCTCAAGCCCATGATTCTGAAAGACATTGCCGATATGATTGGATTGGACATTTCAACTGTTTCCCGCGTGGCCAACAGTAAATATGTCGACACGCCGTATGGCACCAAACTCATCAAGGAATTCTTTTCAGAAGCTATGAAAAATGACCAAGGCGAAGATGTTTCTACTCTTGAAATCAAAAAAATCCTGAAGACTGTTGTGGAAGAAGAAGATAAAAGCAAACCGCTTCCGGACGATCAGTTGGCTGAAATTTTAAAAGAAAAAGGCTATCCCATTGCCCGAAGAACCATTGCTAAGTACCGTGAATTATTAGATATTCCGGTAGCCCGAATGCGTAAGAAGATTTAAAGACAGTGCATTGAAAAAAATCCTTCCTTTTTTTTCCTACCTCTTTCACCCTATTTTCATTCCGTTATTGGGAACCGTTTTTTATGTCATGTTAGATGGGCAGTATTTTACAAAGCTGCAGTATTTGATTCTTTTTTTACAAATCATTATCATAACTTTCTTGTTGCCTATCGCTTTTTTTTACTTGTTGCGAACCTTCGGAAAGATTGACAGCATAATGCTCTCAGACATAGCTCATCGGAAAATACCGTTACTACTGCAGATGATGTTGTTTACCATACTGATTGAAAAAAGCATCACCATTGACCGGTTTCCGTCTTTATATTTTTTCTTTTTAGGTGGACTATTCAGTACGTTGGCTGCCTTTTTATTGTTATATGCCAAAATAAAAGCCAGCATTCACATGATTGGCATGAGTGCACTGACCGTATTCATTATTGGTTTAAGCCTTAAAAATGAAATAAACACCATTAATCTTGTGACCTTCTTTGTTATCATGAACGGATTGGTAGCTTCTTCCCGTTTAGCTATGAAAGCACATACCAACACCGAACTGTTGATTGGATTTTTATGTGGGGCTTTGCCTCAACTGACACTGCTGTACTTTTGGCTATAAAATGTAGAACATCAAACCAAAATTAGCGGTATTCATGTCGATAGACTGTCCGTCAATTTTAGCCGAAGATTTAAACAAAGGATTCAAACCGTAATAAGCATAAATATTCCAGGTATTCCAACCTGTGGTAAGGTAAACCCCGTAATGGAAATCATTTAAATCCTTGTTGTTGGTTTGTTTGAAAGTCCCGTCTGATGAAATCAATTTGTATTGATCGTAAAAAAGATAACTCAGTTTAACCCCAAAATGAATGCGCCAAAACTTATGACTTTCAGGGGTGGCATCGCGCCATCTTAACTCTATGGGAAGGTCAACAAAATGCAGCGAGAGCTTATCTTTAGAATAGGTTACGTTATTTGAATTCAGAATTTGGTACGTGTTAACCCCATTCACCTCCGTAATACCCATGTTTTGATTGTATATGGCCAAGGTATATCCCAAACCCGCAGCTACAGACCAAGTTCGTTTTTTGTTAAAAGGCATGTCGCGTAAAAATCCGCCTGAAAGTCCGGTAGAAAATTTATTCTGTCTGAGTCCGGAGGGGCCTCTTTGAAGTATATTATACGATACGTTTAAATAAAACTGATCTTCACGATAAAGTGAATCGGGTGCATCAAAATCGGTTTCCACATTTTGAGCAGCCATACAAAAGGTCATGAAAAAAGCTATAAAAACTAATTTGATTGGCATAATTGTCGTATCCTGTTAAGCGAAAGTACTGTTTTTCGATAGAAAAACCAAAGGATGACTAATGAGGTTATAGAAAGACGGTAAAAGAAAATGCGCTTTCTTTCGAAGGCGCATTTTCTTAGCAGAGAGGATGGGATTCGAACCCACGATGCAGTTGCCCACATACAAACTTTCCAGGCTTGCTCCTTCAACCACTCGGACACCTCTCTTTTTAGTGTTGCAAAGAACAACAAATTTTTTCAGTAAAAAAAGTTAGTTTGGCAATTTATTATTGCATTTCTCCACGCAATGATGTTTCAAAAATAGTTTTGAAAACTGCCGGAGCGACATTTTGCCCCAAAAGATACATCAACTTAGTAACCGCAGCTTCAGTGGTAATATCTTTACCCGAAATCACTCCGATTTTTTTGAGCTGTGTACTGGTTTCATATTGGCCCATATTAACACTTCCACCCGAACATTGTGTAACATTAACGATGTGTAAACCATTTTTGATAGCCTTTTTCAAAACCTGAATAAACCAATTTTCAGAAGGAGCATTTCCCGAACCATAGGTTTCCAGAATAATCCCTTTCAGGTTTGGAATATCTAAAATAGAAGACAGCACTGCTTCATTCATCCCCGGGAACATTTTTACAATGACCACGTTGTTGTTCATGGTTTTATGAACGACCAGCTTTTTGGCAGACTGTTTTTGTAAAATCGAATTGGTATCAATTTTTAAATGCACTCCCGATTCTGCCAATGGCGGATAGTTGGGCGATGCAAAGGCATTAAAATGTTCGGCATTGATTTTGGTAGTTCGGTTGCCCCGATATAATTTGTATTCAAAATACAAACAAACTTCATGAATAACGGGTTTCCCTTTTTGTTGCAGAGAAGCTATTTGAATGGCTGTAATCAGATTTTCTTTAGCATCAGTACGCAAATCCCCAATGGGCAACTGAGAGCCGGTAAAAACCACCGGTTTGCCTAAATTTTCAAGCATAAAGCTCAACGCTGAAGCCGAATACGACATAGTATCCGAACCGTGAAGCACCACAAAACCGTCAAAACGTTCGTAGTTTTCTTCAATAATAGCAGCAATCAATTCCCATTTATCCGGATTCATATTGGAGGAATCAATGGGTTTCTCGAACGAAATAGTTTCAATATTGCAATCCAACTGTTTGAGTTCGGGGATTTTTTGCAACAATTTTTTAAAATTGAACGCCTTTAACGCACCGGTTTCAAAATCTTTCATCATCCCGATGGTTCCTCCGGTGTATAGGAGCAGTATCTTTGGTTTAGACAACATTCTGATATTTTGATTTGTTCACTACCGGATTAGCATACATAGCCAGGAAGCTTTCAACCATTTGTGGGTTGTTCTCATCAATTCTCATTTCAAGCCTGCGTTCGAATAACGATTTTTCATTTTCGGTATAGCAGTCCTTGTATTTGTCTGTTTTATATAACAAATCGTAAGCAATATAATTGGTAGGCCACAGCATATAACTTTGCAGAATAGAGTCGTCTATGACTTGTGCCAAGGCTTGAATCTGCTTATTGGTATTATCATATTCCGCGGCAATAGCATCAAGCTCTTGATTTAAAACATCGCCTATGTGAATGTGGATGCGTTTCTTTTGTCCGATGATTCCGCTGAGAAGCGTTACAAAATCTTCATTTTTTTCTTTAATGTAAATTTCGTTCTTCGCCTCGGCAATGAGTTGCGGCATTTTCAAAGCATCGGTCGGATCGTATTCATACGAAATAGAAACCGGCACTATCCTTATTTTTTTGAAATAATCAAGCATATTGGATTCGTCTGAACCCATTGCTAACATTTTCAGTACACCCGAATGCGTTGCATCATTACCGTCTTTGGTCCTTCCCTCGCGTTGGGCAATCCAAACCGAACGGTTTTCGCGGAGCAACAACTGCCCGATATATTCCGACATCAATTTGGAACTTTCCAACAACTCTCGGGGCGGCAACCCTCGTTGCACCACAAAGTTTCTGTTGAGTTTGGATAAGGTTTTCAGAAAAGATTTTTTAACCAAATTATCACCGATAGCCGATGCCGTCATCACCAAACCGTGATCAAACAGTGCTACATTCAATAGCGATGTGTCTAATATGATATCGCGGTGGTTGGATATAAAAAGATAAGAGGTGTTGGGATGCAGTTTTTCAAAACCCGAAGTGGTTAACCCTTCCGAGCTTTTGGCCAAGACTTTTTGAATCGATTGGTAAATAAAATTACACTGAAAATCGCGGATAGAATGAGTCCTCTTGAGTTGATTCTTCCAAACCTCTTCGTCTACATTGGGAAATGTAAAATCCATTAATGCCTTCATCATCGGGTGATTGACAGCAGATTGAATGGCTTCATTCACTTCGGCGTCATAGAAAGGACGAATTTTGTCAAATTTCTGCATCTTGGCTTACAATTTTGAAAAACAAATGAACAAAAAAAAACTCAATTTTTGACGATTTCTGTATTAAATCCCAAAAACAGCTTTTGAATTTTCGGTGGTGATTCGGGCAATTTCCTCTACAGGCAATTGGTATATCTGCGCCAGTTTTTCGGCTACTAATCTGGTATAACTGCTCTCGTTGCGTTTGCCTCTAAACGGAACCGGAGCTAAATAAGGCGAATCGGTTTCTAAAACAATATGCTTTAAATCGATTTCATTTAAAAACTGGTCAATCTTTCCGTTTTTAAAGGTGGCCACTCCGCCAATGCCGAGCTTCATATTCAAATCGATAGCTCTTTTGGCCTGACCGAAATCACCGGTAAAACAGTGAAAAATTCCAAACAAATCTGTGGCTTTTTCCCCTTCTAGAACTTCAAAAACCTCATCAAATGCATCGCGACAATGAATGTTTATACCCAGTTGGTGCTTTTTGGCTAATTGAATTTGATACTGAAAAGCATGCTGTTGTTCTTTGAGAAACGTTTTGTCCCAAAACAAATCGATTCCGATTTCACCCACGGCATAAAACGTTTTTCGGCTCAATTCGGCTTCAACATGCGCTAATTCTTCCTGATAATTTTCTTTGACATACGTGGGATGCAACCCCATCATCAAAAAAACATGTTCCGGAAACTGACGCTCCAACTCATACATTTTTGAGGTGTAATGAGAATCTATTGACGGCACAAAAAAACGAGAAACCCCATTATTGATGGCCCGTTGAATCATTTCGGTTCGATCCTGATCAAATTCTTCGGAATAAAGATGGGTGTGTGTATCGGTTAAAATCATGATAAAAAGCGGCTGAATTTCTGCGGGGCTAAGGTACTAAGTTTATGCCGATTTTATTCAGGATACATCCATTTTAGATTACTTTTGAGCTTCAATTCAAGGCTATGAAAAATCTGCAGGAACTACTGAAAAAAGAAAAGTACAAGAAAATCAACTTTAAAGTTTCCAAAACCCAGCATTTGCTGATTAAAGCTAAGATTAACGGTGTATCGGGAAATTTTATTCTGGATACCGGAGCCAGCAACAGTTGCGTGGGGTTTGACAGTGTGGACTATTTCAAACTCAAAGCAGGCAAATCCAAAACCAAAGCTTCGGGTGCCGGCGCTACAGGCATGATGACTCAAATTGCCAAAAATAACGCACTTCAAATAGGCCGCTGGAAGACCGAAGAATTTCATTTGGTAATTTTTGATATGTCACACGTAAACGAAGCGTTACGGCAGTACAAAGCCAAACCGGTTCACGGCATCATTGGTGCCGATATATTGTTGGAAGGCAAAGCCATCATCGACTATTTCAATCATTGTTTGTATCTGAAATAAAAATTTTGTTAAAATTTTTTTGCTACATTTGACCATCTAACCCTTTGATTATGAGAAAATTTTACACTTCTTCTATCCTGCTTTTGGTTTTTGGTTTCTTGAGCACTACTTCTTTTGGACAGGTTAATGCTAATGATGACACCTTTGCCGTAGTGTATGGCGCCAACACAGTTACAGCCGGAAACTGCTTGTTGAATGACACGTTTAACAGTACGCAAGCGCAATTGAGCAATGTCACGATTTCGATGGTTTCCTCAACCAATCCGGGCATATCGTTATCCGGTAGTAATGTGATTGTAGCAGGTGGAACGCCACATGGAACTTATACGTTAACCTATAAGATATGCGATGCCGCAAATGCATCGGTTTGCGATACCGGTATTGTGACTATTAATACCAAAATTTTAGCCAATCCGGATAATTTTTATGCGCCGGCATGTGGTTTTTTTGTTGGAAACGTCTTGGGCTCAGGTACCGATTTAAATTATGTTGACACTCTGAATGGTGAGCCGGCAGTACTTGTTTCCTATTACAGTCAGCCTGATAACGTTTATCATCCGGCTACTGTTACATTGAACTATAATGCCATCTATCCTGAGATTCTAATTCAATCTAACGGAGATATTCTTGTAACGAATCCATCTGTTACCGGAAGTTATGTTTTGACGTATGAAATATGCGAAATAGCTCATCCTACCAATTGCAGTACAGGCTATGTGAACCTAACCCTTTTTTATCCTCCGCCTTATGTCTCAGATGATTATTTTATGGAGATTGATAATACTATCGGTGGAATCACGCCTAGTGTCCTTGATAATGATTATTCTGTTTGTTTAGGTGGAAACCTCAATCCTTCAAATTCATATATCACACCATATACCGTATCGCCTGGCGTAACATTAAATTCTGATGGAACCATCACCGTAGATCCGGGAACTGCTCCCGGTTCCTATTATGTACCCTACACGGTTTGTGAATTTATCAGTTCCAATTGTGCACAAGCGGCTGCTCATTTTGCCGTTGTAGGCGTTTCAAATCTGGTGGCCAATTATGACAGTTATACCAATTACCCGAACACCTCTACAGCCAGTGTTCTCAATAATGACACCCTAAATGGAAACCCAATTACAGACCCTTCCAGTGTTGTCATTTCGCCTTTGATTACTCCTCCTGCAGGTTTTACACTAAACAGTAATGGAACCATAACCATTGCCTCAACGGTAAGTGAGGGAACTTATGTGTTGCCTTATAAAATTTGCAGCATCAATAATGCCTCCGATTGCAATGTAAATTATGCTTATATTGTGGTTTTCAAGAATAGGATTTCTGGAAAAGTAAAATTTGATGCCAATAGTAACGGTTGCGATCCAAGTGATGCCTATTTAAACAACATTAAAGTAAAGAATGTAAACGGTTCCAATACTTATACAAGCTATACCAATTACGATGGAGCAAGTAATTATTATCTAATCGCTGATGTTGGAAACAATGCCGTTTCAGTAACTGACTTACCCGGCTATTTTACTGTTACGCCTTCCACTCAAACCATCAATTTTGCAACAGCCGGTGTAGTGGCAAGTTTTGGCGATTTTTGTGTATCAATCAATTCAAGTGTGAATGATTTGGAAGTCGTATTGATACCTTTATTCAATGTCGTACCGGGACTTCCGGTATTTTACAATATTTTGTATAAAAACAATGGAAGTACTACGCTAAGCGGTCAGGTTACCTTCCAATTTGACAATTCTAAAATGTCGTTTGTAAGCAGTTCGCCTTCCCCAACTAACTTAGCAACAAACACCTTAACGTATACCTTTTCAAATCTAACTCCTTTTGAAAGCCGATTGGTTAAAAATGTAAAGTTTCAGGTAGCCACTCCTCCAACAGTAGACTCAGGAGATACTGCTGTATTTACCGCTTCAGTTACACCAACGGTTGGTGATGCTACGCCAACTAACAACACCAATAGTACCTCTCAAACGGTGGTAAACTCTCAAGACCCTAATGACATCGCCGTACATGAAGGAAGTACTATAACATTGGCACAAGCCCAACAGGATTATCTGCATTACACCATTCGTTTTCAAAACATCGGGGATTCTAACGCCATCAACATAAGAGTCTTAAATGATTTAGATGCCAAATTAGATTGGAGTACATTTCAGTTGGTATCAACAAGTCATAATTGCCGGGTGAAAAATAAAAACGGACATAATGAATTTCTGTTCGAAGGTATAAATTTGCCAGGGAATTTAAACGAACCCGAAAGTCATGGTTATATCAGCTATAAAGTAAAACCGATTTCGTCCATTGCCCTTGGGAATGTAATCAGCAATACCGCCAATATCTATTTTGATTACAATGCTCCGATTCAAACCAATACCGTTACGACAACTGTTGTCGCTTTAGGAAATGATGATTTTGCTTTTACGAACTTCAACTATTACCCTAACCCGGTTAAAAATACACTGACGATTTCCAATGGCTCACTTATAGATGAAATTGAAGTTAGTTCGGTACTGGGACAAAAACTGCTCGCCAAAAAAATAAATGAACTGCAAACAGAAATTGCTTTTACCGCGCTTCCTGAAGGCATTTACTTTGTAAAAATCAGCAGCGAGGGACAAGAGAAAATTATAAAAGTCATCCGGAAATAAATACCGCTTCAGCATCAAAAAACCCTGTAAATAACATTGTCTACAGGGTTTTTTAATTATCGTTTATGAAACGCAACGGTAGCGATTCAGCTTTTCCCTCGGTGAAAGGATTTATACGCAATAACCGTACTGACCAACATTAGAAACCCTCCCAATAAAAAAGGAGCCCCCGGCAATTCAAATGGTGCTTCTTTGTGGGTAAAGAAGTAAAAAGTATTGGTCATTATTGGCGGACCTATGATGGCAGATGCACTCATCAAACTGGCTAAAGTCCCCTGAATTTCTCCCTGCTCATTAGGCGAAACTTTACCCGATATAACCGACTGTAAAGCAGGTCCGGCTATTCCGCCCAAACAATACGGAATCAAAAAAACAAACATCATCCAGCTTTCCGAAGCCAGAGCAAAGAGCAACATCCCAATGGTATAAAGAACCAAACCAATGTAGATGCTTTTTTCATTTCCCAACCTCGGGCTCGTCCAGCGGATCAATCCTCCTTGTACAATACCCACCAACAGCCCTACAACTCCCAGTGAAATCCCTACCATTTTTTCATCCCAATGAAAGCGATACATCGTGTAAAAACTCCAATTGCTGTGTACCGCATGCGAACCTACATACAAAAGAAAAACGGCCAAAATCAACCCTATCAAAGAAGGATGCTTTTTCAAATTGAGCAAAGCTCCTACCGGATTAGCGCGCTTCCATTCAAAAGCCCGTCGGTGCTCTTTTGAAAGCGATTCGGGTAAAATAAAATACCCGTATAAAAAGTTCAACAAGCACAAAATGGCTGCAGCATAAAACGGTACCCGCGAGCCATACTGCCCCAACAAACCTCCAATAACAGGCCCGATAATGAATCCGAGTCCGAAAGCAGCACCTATCATTCCGAAATTTTTAGCTCTGTTTTCGGGAGTACTTACATCGGCTATATAAGCGGAAGCTGTGGTGATACTGGCCCCGGTAATCCCGGCTATAATCCTCCCCACAAACAACCACGCTATCGTTGGCGAAAAAGCCAGCAACAAATAATCCATCGCAAAAGCAAAAAGCGAAATCAGGATGATGGGGCGTCTTCCGTACTTATCACTCAAATTCCCAATCAAGGGCGCACATACGAATTGGGTTATGGCATAGACAAAAGTGAGCCATCCCCCATATTTGGCCGCTTCGCTGATATCTCCGTGAATCAATTCGGCTATCAATTTGGGAATAACCGGAATGATAATCCCCCAACCCGTAATATCGATTAGCATGGTGATAAAAATAAAACCTATCGCCGCTTGTTTTTTGTTTTGTTTCATGATTGTAATGATTTGGGCGTGCCCCGCCTTCGGCGGGTCGTGCTGTCCGCAGTACACGGTACTTACTCCCATCACTCACGCAGTCTGCAAATAAACGAAAAATCCCGCTTAGAAGACCAAATGCGATTTTAAATATACCTTTGGAAGATACGAAACCCGAAAACATAAAATCTTCTCAGCGCATTAAAAAGCGAAACCCGACTTTTCAGCCGGGCCGCAAACCACAATTATTAAAAGTATTCTAATCCTGTTTTTACTTCATCATTATTAAACTCACTCTCTTTTTTGGGCACTGTAAAAATAATTGGGCTGACACCCTATTTCTTTACATACAACAATTTCATTTTTTACAATCGCTTAAGACTATTTATCGGCTTTTAGTTTTTGCCACATATTTTCGTAACCCAATTCCATTTCGGGTGCTACATTTTTAACGAACTCCAGAATTTTGTGTCGGTCACTCTCAGTCGCTTCAAATAAAGAAGGAAATGCTTCTATTTCTTCTTTGAACAAACTGGTTTTAGAGCCTTTTCCTTCAAAGGCAAAAGAAAAATTATCCATTAAATATCGGGTTCTTTTTTTCACTATATAAAACCTTCCCATTTTACTCAACTTAATACTTTCCGACTTGTTGAATATTTTACCGGAATCGTTTTTACAGTAAAATACCATTGTTTTTCCATCGGATTCTGCTATTAATTTTACTTGATGACTTGTAAAATATACATACAGTCTGGAACCAATTAAGAAAACTCCGAAAACAAATAAAGACCCAATAATTGTAGTCCACCACGAAAACCCGTCTTTGACTAATTCGGCCGCAAAACTTATCACTCCGAATGTACAAAACAAAGCCGCCATGATATATAAAATAAGTTTGTTGTTCCTTTTGATTAAGTTGATTTCAATATAATTCATACTTGTTGTGTTTTTTATTTAAAAAAGGTTAAGAATGTCCGGTTGCCAAGTAAAACATGAGCCAACCGCTGCAACCCAGTACCAATCGCCAGATTAATTTTTTCAATAAATCATGTGATACCGATATTCCCCTATCAAGGTTAGCATCCGTTTTTTCATTAGATGTTCCTACTTTCTTTGAGAGTTTTGTACCAGCTATAGCGCTTAATGACAGCACATAAAGCACTTCTACCCATGCTGCGTTTGCAAATCCAAAAAACATCAGTAGCATGCCTATTATTGATAAAGCTTCCATATTTTAGTAAGGTTTAATAAAACTCAGATTGTGTTGCGAAACCGTATTGTAATTTTTTACAACTTAACAATCTTCACCGTTTTCAATTTGTCATTTGATATAATTTTGACAACATAGGTCCCCGATTGTAAACTTGAGGTATTCAGACTTCCTTCGTTGGCATTGATGGTTTCAGACATTACTTCCTGACCCAATAAATTGAATACTGAAACGCTACTGATTAGGGTTTCTGATACAACGTTCAACACCTCTTTTACCGGGTTTGGATATACTGTTGCCATATCATTTGAAGCAAAATCTTTGGTTGCTAGGGCAGTACACTCTATCGGTGTAAAAGTGCTTCTGCTGACTAAAGTGCCATCTCCCAATTGTCCGAAGTCATTTCGGCCCGCTACGTAAAGAAAACCGTCCATATTGAGTAAAAGCGTAAATCGGTTACCAATTGAAATTACAGCTCGGTCGGTAGCAGTTCCTATCAGAGTAGGATTGTATTTGATAGTCGTCGTGTTATCTCCCAATTGGCCATAATCGTTTAGTCCCCAAGTAAAAAGCAAATGATCGGTGGTGATTACTGCCGTGTGATAAGTTCCTGCCTGAACACTCAACGCCTGATCGAAAACAGGAGCGGGTACATTTTTATCTGTGCCTGTCCCGTCACCCAATACTCCGTAGAGGTTTGACCCCCAAGTATAGACCGTACCATTTGTTTTTTTGGCAATACTATGGTATCCTCCTGCTGCAAAATCCTGCCAATCGGTATCAGTTCCTATTTTGTTAAAGGTAGTCTTGTCCTGATTGCTTCCGAGCCCTAATTGCCCGAATAAATTATAGCCACAGGCCCATAGTGTGCCGTCAGTTTTTAAAGCCAACGTATGACTGGTTCCTCCCGAAACTTCTTTCCAATTGGTATCGGTACCAACTTGTGTAGGAGTATTGCGGTTTGTATAACCTCCAACGCCTAATTGTCCTTTGTTATTTTCACCCCAAGACCAAAGCGTTCCGTTATTTTTTATGGCAAAAGCAGCATACGAACCCGCATCAATGGTTTTCCAGTCGGTATCAGTACCGATTTGAGTAGGCACATTTTTATTGACATTCGTGCCGTCTCCCACTTGTCCTTTGGTATTAGAGCCCCAAGCCCATAGTGTTCCGTTATTTTTAAGTGCTATTGAAAAACTGGCTCCAACAGAAATGCTTTTCCAATTGTTCTCTGTTCCTACTTGTGTAGGTGAGGTTTTATCGGTGTTTGAGCCCAATCCTAATTCCCCGCTGGTATTGGTTCCCCATGCCCAAAGTGTACCATCGCTGCGCAATGCCAAACTGTGAGTGGTTCCAGCACTTATTTTTTGCCAACATTGCCCAAATGACGCAAAGCTCATCGCTAATAACAGCAGTGTAATTTTTTTCTTCATGTTGTTTTGTTTTTCACCTGACCTTTAATTTCAGACTTAATTAATAAATTTTGAACACTTTTCAAACATCATAGTGCAATAGTACTTAAAAGAAAAATATGGGTTTTGGTCAATGAACATTCGTCTTCAACCGAAAGATATTCGTTGTTTTATAATGGAAATTCGTTTTAATGATTTGCTTGATACTCAGTACGATTTAATAGGTGTAATTAGAGTGCGTTTGCAAAATCATGCCATTAAAAGAATTATTCCAGTTCAGATATCAGCGTTAAAAAAAGCCGGTCTAAATAGACCGGCCCTTAAAATTTCTAATCTATTATTTATTCAAACATTTGCAGCTGATTTCACGCTCGGTACCAATACCTTCTCCATAAAGATAAACCTCACTTTGGTAAGTGCTTCCGTCATAATCCTGAGCAAAACTGTATTCGTCACGGCTGCATTTTCCATCTTTGTTGGTTTTACCGATAACGGCTGTTACCGTTCTGCGTAAAGGCACTCCGGTGTATTGGTGTTTCGCGATATACCAACGGTCAGAAATAATTCTTACTTCTTTGGCAGTACCTCCTAAATTTCTGTTTTTGTAGGCCAACAGTATTTTTGCTTCCAACGCTTTGTCGACCATCTTTGCCTTTGGCAAACAGGCATCCGGGTCATTTTTGTCTATTGGCGTGTTCTTCACAATCATATCAATTTCTCCCACGGCTATAGGTTTGTAGTCAACCTCCGAACCATACCCGGCTGTCTTGAAAGGTACTACCTCAATTTTTAACTTGTGTGTTCCGGGAGTCAGCAAGTCTTGTTTTCGTTTGAGATCCATCATTAATGATTCTCCGAAATAAAGATCATCGGTACCGTCATTAAACTCTGCTCGGTGTGTGGCTAAGCCAAACATATCAGATTTTTTGAAATCAAAAGCATAACTGGTATTGGTCACTTTTTGTCCGTCAAGATACAGAACAAAGAGAATCTTACTTTGGTATTCAAACGGGTTTCTGTTTTCGTTGATTTCCTTTGCTTTTTTGCCGCTTTCTTCCAGCTGCAACATCATACTGTTGGCAGGAGAGTTTGCAAACCAAGCTCTCATCGATAGTTTGTCGCCAAAAGTATACGTCTTGATGTATTTGTCTTCGGGTAACGTGCGTTCAAATTCATCGTTAGAAAAACAAACCTGCCCAATGTGATTTTGGTACTGCGGCATGTCTAATTTTTCTTCCGGATACAATTCGAGTTTGCTTTTTCCGGCCATTTTTTCTTTCAATTTTCCCAATAACTGGGCTTGGCTGTTTACTGAACAAGCTATAAAAGCCAATAGAATAATTTTTTTCATGGTATTTAAAGATTTGAGTTTTTATTTAGAAGTTGTTCTTTTGGCAACAAGTATGGCAAAAAGACCCGCAATTGCTACCGGAATTCCGGATAATAAAGCCAATGTTCTGCTTTCCATTCCTCCGTACTCTCCTCTTTTAAGGTCGGGTGAAACTAAGAAAGCAACTATGGTAAGGATGACCGCAACGTAAAACAGTTGACTGGACAATTTAAGGTTTGCTCTGAACAGAAACACAGCAAATGCCAATGATAAAACCAACAGGATTGATAATAGCACCTGAACGATTAAATATGCGGTTTCGGAAGGAATGTTTTCCAATTCTTTTTCAAAGCCGGCAATCTGCTCATCAATCTGTTTTTTAGATTCACCGGTCATGTTCTCGGCTTCTTTTTTTAACTTATCTATATTGTTTTTTGCTTCAGCCAATTCCGTTTGCTCGTCAGCTAATTTATCTTTGTCAAGTTGTGCTCTGTAAATTGACATTGAGCAAGTCAATAAGGAAATCAGGATGATGATGATTCCAAAAATTCTAAGTACTGTTTTCATTTGTTTATTACTGATTATGGTTAATTACTTTGCAATAATAAATCAAAGGAAAAAGCCGATTTTGGCCAATGAACATCCGCTCCTAGTCGATGGAAATTCGTTAGGGTTTAGAGGAAATTCGTTTTGACGCGAAATTAAACCTGAAGATTGTCGAGTAAAACCAGGAATTCTTCTTTTTTACGAACCGAAAGCGGGATGACTGTTTTATTTTTCATGACAATGGTATTGCCTCCTTCGGCTTTGATAAAATGGTCAAAATAGGCCATATTAATGAGGTGTGATTGGTGTGTTCTGAAAAAGTTGTAGGGAGTGAGCAGGGTTTCGTACTCCTTAAGATTGGTGGAAACGATTAGTTTGGGCGCATTGATAAAGTGAAAAGTGGTATAATTTTTATCCGATTCACAGTTGACAATATCCTGTATGTTTACCGAATAAATTTTATCGGCAGTCTTTAAAACCAGCTTTTGAAGATTTTTCGGCCTCTCGAGATTGGTAAACAAATTGTTAAGTTTCATTTCAAATACTTCTTTGCCCAAAGATTCTTCCGCTTTTTTTACAGCTTCGATCAGATCAACCGGGTCCAGCGGCTTTAAAAGATAATCTATAGCCGAAAAACGGAATGCCTTAATAGCAAAATCTTCATAACCGGTAATAAAAATTACTTTGAAAGTAATCGGTTTTAATTTTTGAAGCAAATCAAAGCCGGTACCATCAGGCATTTCTACATCTAAAAAGACTAAATCGGGGGAAAGCTGCTTAATCAGCCTCGCGCCTGAATCTACCGAATCGGCCTCACCTATTATGGAAACCGTAGGACAATTTGCCTTTATAATGGCACTGTTCTTTTTTCTGATGTTTTCTATATCGTCAACAATTACAGCTCGTAACATAGGCATTTAGTTTTCGTAAATATAAGGGATTTCAAAACTAACTTTAGCTCCGGAGACTTGTTGGTGCTCGTCCACAATATTGTCTGTCTGAACTACAAAGTCATGATTTTTGGTATAACTCACCAATCGTTCTTTGGTAATGGTCATGGCTAAAGACTTGTGATTTTCTACCTTTTTAGTGGCGTCAAATCCAACTCCGTTATCAATAACCTCAAAGAATAGCTTGGATTCTTTCAAGTAAAAACGGATGTCAATCATTCCTTTTTCAGTAGTATTACTCAATCCGTGCTTGATGGCATTTTCTATAAAGGGCTGGGTAAGCATAGGTGGCAGCAATATTGATTCTCTATCAATGGCTTCTTCCACTTCAATCCTGAAATCAAACTTATTGTTATATAAAAGCTGTTGGATTACGATGTAGTTTTCAATCATTTCCAGCTCTTCGCTCAGCAAAATATAGTTCTCATTAGAGTTTTCAAGAATTTGACGGGTAAGTTTGGAGAACTTGGTAAGGTAACTAACCGCTTCTTTATCCTGTTTGTTGTAAATCAATCCTTGTATATTATCAATCGAATTGAAAATAAAGTGCGGATTCATTTGTGTTATCAAGAGCTTTTGCTTGAGTTCTTTGTTTTTGTTGGCGTTGATGATATTTTTTTGCCTGTAATAATTATAAAGCCAGATGATACCTGTAATCAGAAAAATAAAAATCCCGAGAGAAGAGTACAAAATGATGTTCTTTCTTGTTTTTTCTTGGGCCAGATAAGCCTTTTGTAAAGCATTGCTTTTTTCGAGTAGTTTGTTTTTGTCTTTTATTTCTTTTGTTTGAAATTTAACCGACAAGCTCTCCAAAGCCTTCATCTTCTCTTTATTCATCACCGAATCAGCATACAAATTCTGCTTCTCCTGAAGTTCGTATGCCTTTTTATATTCTTTTTTAAGAAACGCCAACCGGCCTAAATTTCCATACACTGTTTTGAACTCCTCGGGAGTATTGGCAACTTTAGCCTTCTGTAACGCCTCGTTGTAATACTGCTCAGCCAAATCATACTTTCCCTGATCTAAATAAATATCGCCCAAACTATTTTTTACAACTACTTCGGTAACCAGCATTCCCTTGTCTACTCCCCGTTGTTTTATTACATCTAAGGTTTTAAGGTAATAATCAATTGCCAAGTCCATTTTTCCCATCGAACGGTAACAATACCCCATATTTCCGTACATCTCAGGTAATTTTTGTGACTCTACAGGAACTGTCGGATTTCCTTTTTCCACTTCTTTGAGCTGGCTGAGTGCTTTACTGAAATTTCCCGCGGCAATATTTACTCCCGACAAACTGAGCAAAGACTCTCTGAGCTCTTTTACATTTGATGTTTTGCGGATTAAACCTATCGCCTTTTCATGATAACTTATTGCATTGGGGTAATCCCCTTTTTGGAAATAGCAGCGGGCAAGTTGGGAATAACATTTACCGGTGAGTGCATTTTTATTTATTTTAATAGCACTTTCCACAGCCTTGGTAGCATCAATAAAAGCCCTGTCATGAAGAGAATATTCATTATGAAAGGCCGATGAATAAAAATAAATCATCGTCAATTCTATTTTTTCCGGTCCTTTTATGGCGGCTTCAATTGCTCGATCCAAACAAGATGTGGCTTTTTCCAATTGACCATTACGCGCAAATAATCTGGCTTGCTCTCTGTAGCTCCAAACAATTCCTCGGGTAAAGTTTTTTCTGGTCGAAAAACTTATCAAGGTATCATAAATCTTCATGGCTTCTTTAGGATCAATCCTGTCGTCATTCGCAACACTATACAACCTTAAGGCAAAAAGGGAATCTTGTCGTGTTGGTACAGGTGCCTGACTGTAGGTTACCGTGAAGGAAAAAAGTGAAGCTAAAATAAAGAGAAAGCTTAATTTTTTTTGCATTGGGGGCTTTGGTTGTAAATTTTGGCTAAAATAGCTAATTAAAAATAATTTTTTGCTTGAAACGATGGTCTTAACAGTTCCTCTGAGGGGTAAAATCATCACTTCCTAAAGGAAAGATTACGGTCTTTATCGTATACCAAAAAAAATCCCGCTTGAAAAACAAACGGGATTCAGATATATAGGCGCCTCATCCGAGGCAGTCAGAAACCCTTAAAGCTCTAAAGCTTTTTTAGGGTTGTTATTCATCAAGATTTCTACCGGATTTTCTAACGCTTCTTTTACCGCTACTAAGAATCCAACTGACTCACGTCCGTCGATGATTCGGTGGTCATACGATAGCGCTACGTACATTACCGGAGCAATTACAATTTGTCCGTTTCTTACGATAGCTCTTTCTACTACGTTGTGCATTCCCAAAATACCCGATTGCGGTGGGTTGATAATTGGAGTAGACAACATACTTCCGAAAACGCCACCATTAGAAATAGTAAACGTTCCACCGGTCATTTCGTCTACGGTGATTTGTCCGTCGCGAGCTCTCAACGCCAAACGTTTGATTTCCGCTTCTACTCCACGGAAAGATAAGGTTTCTGCATTTCTCATTACCGGAACCATCAAGCCTTTAGGTCCTGAAACCGCTACCGAGATATCGCAGAAGTCATAAGAGATTTTCTCTTGTCCGTCAATCATCGAGTTTACATCAGGGTATAACTGTAAAGCACGGGTAACGGCTTTGGTGAAGAAGGACATAAAGCCTAACCCTAAACCGTGTTTAGCTTTGAATTCTTCTTTGTATTGATCGCGCAATGCGTAGATATTGGTCATATCTACCTCGTTGAACGTAGTCAACATAGCGGTTTCGTTTTTCGCTGACACTAATCTTTCGGCTACTTTACGACGCAACATCGACAATTTGGTTCTTTCAGTTCCTCTGTTGCCTCCGGTTGGAGTTCCCATTGATGGAACAGCGTTTACCGCATCTTCTTTTGTGATACGTCCGCCTTTTCCGGTACCTACAACATCTGCAGGTTGGATGCTTTTTTCATCTAATATTTTACGAGCGGCTGGAGACGGGGCTTGCGCAGCATAAGTGGTTGCCGGAGCCGGAGCTGCCTTTGGCGCTTCTGCTTTCTTTTCTTCAACTTTCGGAGCCTCAACTGCTGCCGGTTTAGCTTCTGCTGCCGGAGCACTTCCGCTGGGTTTAGCGGCACCGGTATCAATTAAACACACTACCGCACCAACGGCTACTGCATCACCTTCAGAGGCTTTTAGGGTAATGATCCCACTGGCTTCTGCCGGCAATTCTAAGGTAGCTTTGTCTGAATCTACCTCAGCAATGGCTTGGTCTTTTTCTACGTAATCACCGTCTTGTACTAACCAAGTAGCGATTTCTACTTCTTTAATCGATTCTCCCGGTGAAGGGACTTTCATTTCTAAAATCATGTTCTTTTAGTTTAAAAGTTTATAAGTTTAAGTGTTCAAAGTTGTTCCTTTTAAAAACACTCTTTTCGTTTTATCTGTGTCACTAGCCCCGATTGCAGCAAGCTACCATGTAGCGCGGAAAGCGGGAAATAGCTCCTAAATTATCTAAATAAATTTTTATCGAAAACCATACGGATCGCATCAGCATGTCTTCTTCTGTCGCGGGTATGACTACCGGCGGCCGGCGCAGCATAGGCTTTTAACGAAGCCAAACGCCACGGCACCAAATTGAAATTCATGAGCATGTAGCTGTACGCGCCCATGTTTTTCGGTTCTTCCTGTGCCCAAACGAAATCGTCGGCATTCGGATAAGTGGCAATCACGGCTTTCAATTGTTCTGTTGGTAACGGGAACAACTGCTCGATACGTACCAAAGCTACGTCATTTCGGCCTAAGTTTTCTCTTTCGGCTAAAATATCGTAATAGAATTTTCCGGTACAGAATACCAGTGTTTTTACTTTTTTCTTGTCGATTGACGCATCATCGATGACTTCCTGGAACTGACCGTTGTACAGTTCTTCTCGAGTGGACACACACAACGGGTGACGCAACAAACTCTTAGGCGAGAATACCACCAACGGTTTGCGGAATTTGGTCTTCATTTGACGACGCAACAAGTGGAAGAAGTTGGCCGGCGTGGTACAATCGGCTA
>CAYPSB010000023.1:24529-48035 GCA_964413435.1 uncultured Flavobacterium sp. | reverse complement strand
CCTGTCGAGGTCACAAAAAAACGCTCAAATTCTTGAGCGTTTTTTTATTTTTAAATCCTTTTGATCTTCATTTTTATACTTCAACAGCCTTCCATTTTCCTTTTTTGAAGAAATAAAAAGCTAAAACAGCTAAAACAGTTTCTGCTGCCGGAATCGCAATAAAAGCACCAACCGGACCAAGTTCTAAATGTAAAGCTAAAAACCAAGCCAACGGAATCTGTATCATCCAAAAGCAAAAGATATTAATCCACGTCGGTGTTTTGGTATCTCCGGCTCCGTTGAGCGACTGAATCATCACCATCCCGATACCATAGAAAATATAGCCTAATCCTATGATGCGCAAAGCCTGACTTCCGTATTTCAAAATAACATCATTGGAAGTATAAATCCCGATAATGGTCTCCGAAAAACAAACGAATAAAAAAGTCACCAAACTCATGAAAATCACGTTGTATTTGGTGGTTAACAATACACTTTTTTCTGCGCGATCCGGTTGTTTGGCTCCCAAATTTTGTCCTACCAAAGTAGCCGCCGCATTACTCAATCCCCAAGCCGGAAGAATAAAGAACACCACATTTCGGATTGCAATTTGATAACCGGCACTGGCATCCGTACTTCCGGTAATGGAAACGATATATGTTAAAACAATCCAACTGCCGCTTTGGATAAAAAACTGAAACATGGCGGGAGTTGAAATACTCAACAGCGATTTGACAATTTCAAAATCGGGTTGGAAATACTTTTTATAGATTTTGATGGTACGGCTTTTTAAGAATAAATGCCAACATTGGTAGACTACTCCTATCGTTCTTCCCGTAGCTGTGGCAACAGCGGCACCGGTCAAGCCCAATTCGGGAAACGGTCCGTATCCGTAAATGAGCAGCGGACACAAAATGATGTTAATCAAACTGGCCAACCACAAACTTCTCATGGCCATAGCGGCATCGCCGGCACCACGAAAAATTCCGTTGATTAAGAATAACAAAATAATCGCCGGACTACTGGCAAAAATAATTTGTGAAAAAGAGGTCCCTTCTGCAATTACCTCGGGCTTTGCTCCCATTATTCTTAAGATATCGGAAGCAAAATAAAAGCCTAAGCTCGCCACTACCAGAGATATCAAAAACGAAATCCATATAGCTTGCGCACCTGAACGGGAGGCGGCTTCAAAATCTTTTTCACCCACACGACGTGCCACAATAGCTGTCGCTCCCGTACTCAACCCAATTCCTAATGTATAAACTAAAGAAATTACGGCTTCGGTAAGTCCAACTGTTGCCACAGCCACATCGGCATTGGGCAAATGGCCGACAAAATAAATGTCAACTACGGCAAAAACCGATTCCAAACTCAATTCGAGTATCATCGGAATCGCTAATAATACAATGGCCGTTTTTACATTGCCTTGGGTATAATCGTGTGCTTCGCCTTTGAGTGATTGTACAATAAGGCTGAAAATTTTACTGATTTTTGATTGATGGATGGTCATGATGATTGATGGATTGTTTATGATTGATAATAATTACGGTTCTTGTATATTCATGCTCTTTTATTTCTGTTTCAATATTACAAAAATTAGTAGCTTTATCGACCAAAAAAAACATTCATGCACCCCGATTATATTTTAGACCAGGAATTTCAGTTCGACATTTTCGACGACGACAACACCCAATACAAGGAGTTTGAAAACTGCACATTTCGCCACTGCGACTTTACCAATTGTACCTTTAAAACAGTTTCATTCACGGATTGCAATTTTATAGATTGTAATTTTAAAGAAGCTAAAATCAATTATGTTTCCTTTCGCGGGGTTTGGTTTACCAAATGTAATTTTACCAACGTGAATTTTGCCATGACCGACCAAATCATCCATGAATTCCATTTCAAAGATTGTCTGTTGGATTATGCCAAATTTTACGCTTTGAAACTTCGCAAAATTCAATTCATCAATTGCAGTCTGATTTCGGTTGATTTTATGGGATGTGATTTGACCGAAGCTTTATTCGATAATTGTAACTTGAGAAGAGCCGTTTTTATCGATACCATTGCCAATAAAACCGATTTTTCAACCAGTTATGATTACGCTTTTGATCCTGAAAAAAACAAAATCAAGAAAGCGATTTTTTCGACTGAAGGGTTAAAAGGATTGTTGGAAAAATACGATTTAGTCATTAAAGATTAAGCGATAATTCTTCCGTCTTCCATGGTAATGGTTCTTTGTGTTCGGGCCGCAAAATCATTATCATGCGTTACCACTAAAAGCGTTTGGTTGTGATCCTGAGTCAGGTGTTTGAAAATATCAAATACGATATCGCTGTTTTTCTTATCTAAATTCCCGGTAGGTTCATCACCCATAATGATTAATGGATTGTTGATTAAAGCCCTGGCAATGGCCACGCGCTGTTTTTGTCCGCCACTCAACTGATTCGGCATTTTTAAAGCCTGCTCCTGCATTTCGAGCGTTTTGAGATGTTCCATGGCGTTGTGCTCAATTTCTTCTTCCGACAATTTGTTGAGTTTCATTCCAGGCAGCATCACATTTTTCAAAACATTATATTCCGAGAGTAAGTAGTGGAACTGGAATACGAAACCAATTTTTTCGTTGCGGAGTTGTGCTAATGCAGCATCCGACTTTCCGGTGATGAGTTCCTCATTGATAAACAATTGTCCTTCATAATCGGTATCCATCGTTGATAATAAATACAACAAAGTCGATTTTCCACAGCCCGATTTTCCCACAATTGACACAAATTCGCCGTGATTAATACTCATGTCGATAGACTTCAGAACTTGAAACTGAATCGGATCATAAAAGTATTTGGTTAAACCTTTGGTTTCTAAAACTATATTGCTCATTTATTTTCCTCTAATAATTTCCACCGGATCTATTCTACTGGCTTTCAACGCCGGAAATAACCCGGCAATAAAAGTAGTAACTAAGGCAAAAGTAATTCCGATAACATAAAACATCGGATTGTAATTGATGGGATATGTTTTGATGGTGGGCAACGCTGCAGTGTTGAAGGGAACCACATCAATAATACTTGAAAAAATATAACCAAAAAACAACCCCAAAATACCGCCGGCGATACCTATGACCATGGAAAGCGAAATAAAAATCCACTTCACATCATTGCCCGAAAAACCAGTTGCTTTGAGAATGGCAATACTGTCCATCTTTTCAAAAATCATCATATTCAAAATGTTGTAAATCCCGAAACCGGCCACAATCAGCAACACGATACCTACGGCATACGAAATAATACTTCGAATAGAACTTCCGGTTTCAAACTGCGAATTGGTCGTTTGGTAATCTATAGTATCCAAATCATATTTTGCGGCAAATTCTTTAGCCAAAGCAGGAGCCGTGGTAATATCAAACGTTTTGACTTGAATATCGGTAATGTAATTAGTTGCTTCTCCCAACAGTTTTTGTGCGGTTACCAGAGAAGTATAGCTCATCACATCATCAATTTCAGTAATCCCGACTTGTGAAATCCCAATAATTTTCAAAGATGCTAAATTGCCTTTGGAAGTAGTTACTTTGATGATATCGCCTTTTTTTAAGAGCATTTTATCGGCCAAGCCTTTCCCTATAATAATGCTGTTGTTCTCCAGCAAATCGGGAACCTCACCTTCAATGATATATTCGCTGATTTTGAATAGTTTTTCCTCTGCCAATACATCGATTCCGTTAATAACGCCCGAAATTTCGATGGTTCCCGAATTGAAAAAAACCGGGGCAGTGATTTTCGGTGCCACATCAACAATTCGTTTGTCTTGTTTTAAATCGTGTATAATTGACTTACAATTGTAAATGGCTTTACCCCTGTCTTTTGGTTTTACCGAAGTAATAAAATTGGTATAGTTTTTATATTTTTTAGCATACGATACAGGCTGATTTTCAGAAGGTTTTATTTCGTTATATAAACGGACATGTGGCGTTCGATTGAGCATCAAGCCGTCGAGCAAATCATTTAACCCATTCATAAAACTCACCAAAGTTATAAACATGGCAATACCGAAAGTAACTCCCACTCCGGCTACCACAGTTTGCTTCAATCGCGCACGCAGCAAATGCAATGCAATATTGATGATGAGTTTGAAATTCATTATTTAGGCTTGTAGATGGTTTCTTCAGCGGTCAATCCGTCTAAAATTTCAACATGTTGGTAGTCACTCAATCCAATTTTCACTTTGCGCTTTTCATCACCATTCACCAATACATATTGGTTCTCAATCAGATAATTTCTCGGAATAGTGAGTGCTTCTTTTTTGGTTCTGACAATAATATTGGCTTCAGCTGTCAGGTTTGGATAGAGTTTTTTAGGAGGATTGGTAAAATGCGCTTCAATCTTAAAGGTGCGTGAACGCACATCCATAATCGGATAGATTTTATCCACAGTGGCTTCAAAAGCCTGGCCTTTGTAACTGTCCATAGTAACGATTAGTTTTTGTCCCAATTTCACACGAACCATATCGTTTTCATCTACATCCAATTCGAGCAGGTAAGCATTTTTTTGTCCAATAATTGCCAAAGGCGTTTGCGGATTAACCAAAGTTCCTTCTTTGACCAAAACATCAAACAATTCACCATTGATAGCACTTTTGACCGTAAAATCGCTCTGTGATTTTTCATTAATTTTAAGGTTGATGTTGCTTTTACTTTGTTCGTTTTGCAACTGCAATTTCAATTGAGACAGCTGTTTCAAAGCCGCTTCATAGTTTGATTTAGAGTTTTTATACGCCAATTCCACTCGCTCATACTCTACCTCAGAAATGATATTGTACTGTTTGATATTTTTATTGCGATTGTAAACCGATTGATCCAACGCTAACTTATCCTTCGCGGCCTCAACTTTAGTTTCCATTTCAGCAATTTTATCCTGAATGTAGCGGCTGTTTTCATTGCTTAGCTGATATGCCAACCGGGCATTTTCGGTACTTAAAGCTGCTTTATCACTTTCAATTTGGAACAACGGTTGTCCCGTAGTAACCGCTTGTCCGGCTGTAACATTAATTTTTTGCAATACGCCGCTGACAGTAGCAAATACCGTATATTGATTTTCGGATTTTACTACACCTGAAGCATAAACGCTTTCGGTGATGCTGCCTTTAGTAGGTTGGATTTCACCATTGTCTTTTTTGGAACAGGAAATAACAAAGAGGATAGAAAAAAAAGTGAAGGCTTTGAGCAATTTCATTCAATTTCGGTATTTATGAATTTTGTCTTTCAAATTTACAACAATTGGTTTAATCAAAATCTAACATTTGTCATAAAAAAAACCTTCAAAAGCGAACTCCTGAAGGTTTTATTTTACTGACATAAAAGCTGTTTAGTAAACAAAAATGGCTCTTTCGCTCATCATATCGTTTACTTCATCTGCAATTTCTTCTAACAATTCGTCGTTGGTAGCATTCATCAAAACTCTGTCGATTAAATCAACAATTGTTTCCATATCGCTTTCCACCAAACCGCGTGTTGTGATAGCAGGCGTTCCCACTCGGATTCCCGAAGTGATAAACGGTGATTTGTCGTCAAACGGCACCATGTTTTTATTAACGGTTATTTCAGCTTTACCTAACGCAATTTCCGCGTCTTTACCGGTGATATTTTTGTTTCTTAAATCAATTAACATCATGTGATTATCGGTTCCGCCTGAAATGATGTTGTATCCTCTTTTAACGAATGCTTCCGCCATAGCTTTGGCATTTTTCTGAACCTGCATCGCATAAGTAAAAAACTCATCGGATAAGGCTTCGCCAAATGCTACTGCTTTTGCGGCAATGATATGCTCCAATGGTCCTCCTTGATTGCCCGGAAACACAGCCATGTCCAATACGTGTGACATCATTCGGATTTCGCCTTTAGGAGTTGTTAATCCCCAAGGGTTCGGGAAATCTTTACCCATCATTATCATACCGCCTCTCGGACCTCTCAACGTTTTGTGTGTGGTTGTGGTCACGATATGGCAGTGCGGAATTGGATCATTCATCAATCCTTTGGCAATCAAACCGGCAGGGTGTGAAATATCGGCTAACAACAAGGCTCCAACACTATCAGCAATTTCTCTGAAGCGTTTAAAATCCATATCACGGGAATACGCTGATGCTCCTGCAATAATCATTTTAGGTTGTTCCTGAGTAGCAATTTCCTGAATTTTGTCATAATTCAAAACTCCGGTTTCTTTATCCACTCCGTAAAACACAGGATGGTATAATTTCCCCGAAAAATTCACCGGAGAACCATGAGTTAAATGTCCACCATGAGCTAAATCAAATCCTAAAATTTTATCGCCCGGTTTTAAGCAGGCAGCATATACAGCCGTATTGGCCTGAGAACCGGAGTGCGGTTGTACGTTCACATATTCGGCACCAAACAGTGCTTTTGCTCTGTCAATAGCGATTTGTTCGATGACATCAACCACTTCACAGCCTCCGTAATAACGTTTTCCGGGATAACCTTCGGCATACTTATTTGTCAATACCGAACCCGCTGCTTCCATCACCTGATCGCTTACAAAGTTCTCAGAGGCAATTAGTTCAATTCCGTGTATTTGTCTTTCTTGTTCTTCAAGAATTAAGTCAAAAATTTGTTCGTCGCGTTGCATTTGAAATTATTTCGTTAAATTGAGGTCAAAATTACGAAAATCGTTTGGTAAATTAATAGTTAATGATATATTTGATTGCTTAATTTTTCAACAACTAAATCAACAAAATCATGCCCATAACAACTAACGATCCTACAAGAAAATCCTGGCTTACTGTCCCCGATAATAGCGACTTCCCTATCCAAAATATTCCTTTTGGTGTGTTTTTGACTAAAGAGGATGTCATTACCATTGGTACCCGAATAGGCGACT
The DNA here is from genome assembly GCA_964413435.1 of uncultured Flavobacterium sp. Classification (GTDB taxonomy): domain Bacteria; phylum Bacteroidota; class Bacteroidia; order Flavobacteriales; family Flavobacteriaceae; genus Flavobacterium. Next base: position 41,172 of record CAYPSB010000023.1, on the reverse strand, counting down.
ATGCGATTGATTTAGGCGCATTACAGCAGCTGAATTATTTTGAAGGAATTGAGTTAACCGATGATATGTTCATGCAGGACAGTTTGAACGATTTTATTTCCGACGGAAAGAAAACCTGGCGTTTGGTCAGAAACCGCATTGGAGATATTTTTGACATCAATAACCCAAAACTAAGAGACAATAAAAAACACCGCGACATTGTTATCTTTAAAATGGAAGATGTAGAGATGCAACTTCCGGTAATGATTGGTGATTATACTGATTTTTATTCGAGTAAAGAGCATGCAACCAATGTTGGCAAAATGTTCCGCGACCCTGAAAATGCTTTACTGCCTAACTGGCTTCACATTCCGGTAGGTTATCACGCAAGAAGTTCTACCATAGTTCCTTCGGGAATTCCTGTGCATCGTCCTATGGGACAAACACTACCTAACGGTGAAGACACTCCGGTATTCGGACCTTCCCGCTTGGTTGATTTTGAGTTGGAAACTGCTTTTATTACTACAGATGCCAATATTATGGGCGAAAACATTCCCATCAACGAAGCCGAAGACTATATTTTCGGAATGGTTCTATTAAACGATTGGAGTGCTCGCGATATACAAAAATGGGAATATGTACCCCTTGGTCCTTTCTTAGCTAAAAACTTCGCATCCTCAATTTCTCCTTGGATAGTAACTATGGATGCGTTGGAACCTTTTAAAGTTAAAGGTCCGAAACAAGAACCTACGCCGCTTCCTTATTTGCAACAAAAAGGGAAAAATGCCTACGACATTAACCTGGAAGTCTACATAGAACCCGAAAATGTGGAAGCTACTTTGGTTTCCAGATCCAACTTCAAATATATGTATTGGTCAATGATTCAACAGTTGACACACCATACCTCTAACGGATGTCGGGTAAACTCGGGCGACATGATGGGTTCCGGAACCATATCAGGGCCTACTGAGGACAGTTTTGGCTCTATGCTGGAATTGACCTGGGGAGGTAAAAAGCCTATCATCATGAAGGACGGCACTGAGCGTAAATTCATCAACGACAATGACACCGTGATTATGAAAGGGTATTGTCAAAACAGCTCTATCCGCATCGGATTCGGAGAAGTATCAACCAAACTACTGCCTCCATTCGTCAGAAATTAAAAACAAACTTTATAAAACACAACACTAAATCTATAATGAAGAATACTGCATTAACACACATTCACGAGAGTCTGGGAGCGAAAATGGTACCATTTGCCGGTTTTAACATGCCGGTACAATACGAAGGCGTGAATGCCGAACATGAAACCGTAAGAAATGGCGTAGGCGTTTTTGACGTGTCGCACATGGGCGAATTTTTACTAAGCGGTGAAAACGCACTCGCTTTAATTCAGAAGGTAACGTCTAATGATGCTTCGGTTTTGGAAATCGGACGCGCTCAATATTCGTGTCTGCCGAATAATGACGGAGGAATCGTTGACGACCTAATCGTATACCGCATGAAGGAAGACCAGTATTTATTGGTAGTCAATGCTTCCAACATTGAAAAAGACTGGAACTGGATTTCGTCACACAATGATTTGGGAGTAGATATGCGAAACCTTTCAGAGGAGTATTCTCTTTTGGCTATACAGGGACCTAAAGCTGTAGAAGCCATGCAATCGTTGACTTCAATTGATTTATCCGCTATCAAATACTATCATTTTGAAGTGGCTCCATTTGCCGGGATTGAAAATGTAATCATTTCTGCTACTGGTTATACGGGTTCAGGAGGATTTGAAATTTACTGCAAAAACGAAGATGCCGAACATATATGGAACAAAGTTTTTGAAGCCGGTGCTTCATTCGGAATCAAACCTATAGGATTGGCTGCCCGTGATACCTTGCGTTTGGAAATGGGATTCTGCCTCTACGGCAATGACATCAATGACACCACCTCGCCTTTGGAGGCCGGTTTAGGATGGATTACAAAATTCACCAAAGATTTCGTCAATTCTGAAAATCTGAAAAAACAAAAAGAAGCAGGTGTTTCCCGAAAATTAGTGGGCTTTGAATTGATTGAAAGAGGAATTCCGCGTCACGATTATGAAATTGTGGATGCTGACGGCAACAATATTGGTATCGTTACCTCGGGAACTATGGCTCCGTCTTTAGGAAAAGGAATCGGTATGGGCTATGTAAAAACTGAATTTTCGGCTGTAGACAGTCCTATTTTCATCCAAATCCGCAACAATAAAGTAGCCGCAAAAGTGGCGAAACTTCCTTTTTATAAAAAATAATTCAAGTGAAAAAACTCTTTTATATAGGCTTGTTGTTTCCCGGTTTTCTCTTTTGCCAAACCGAAAAAAATCCGTGCGAAACACTCTCCAAACTGAATGCCTTAATTCAAGAGAACCATTACAAACCAAAACCGGTAGACGACAGTTTATCGGTTTATGTTTTTAAAACTTTGTTGAGTCGGTTAGATGAAGAAAACCGACTGTTTATAGAGCCCGAAATCAAAGCCCTCCAAAAACACGAATACAAAATTGACGACTACATCAAGGAAGGCAATTGCGATTTTTTGCACGAGTTTTATTTGGCCTACAACAAAACCATTGCGCGCTACAGCACTTTATTGGCAACTATAGAAAAAGAACCGTTCCCGCTGAGCAGCACAGAAAAAGTAGTTTTTTCAAAAAAAGCATTCCCTTATGTCAAAGATGAAAGCGAAGTAAAACATTTGTATAAAAAAAGAATACTGTTTAACATACTGCGCGAAGTAGCCGAGTTGAGTACCAACAAAGATTCATTACTGGCTAATTTTGATCATCTTGCCCGGGAAAGCAAAGTCAAAATATTTGACAAATACCGATGTAAAATCGAAAGTTATCAATATACCGAAACCGAATTTCAAGCGATTTTCTTTGAAGTATTTTGCTCTTATTTTGATCCGCATACCGAATATTTTTCGGCCAATGACAAATCATCCTTCTACTCTACTGTAAGCTCCGATAACATGACTTTCGGATTGTATGTTTCTATGACCGAAAAAGATGAAATGACGGTTGACGATATCATTCCCGGAAGTTCGGCCTACATGACCGAGAAAATAGATAAAGGCGATCAACTCTTAAAAATCAAATACAAAAACACCGAGTACGAGATTGATTGTGCTTCGATGAAAAAAATTGATGAAATCATCAGTTCCAACGAATACAAAACCGCTGATTTTACCTTCAGAAAGAAAAGCGGAGAAATATACAGTGTGCAATTGGTCAAGAAAATCATGAAAGACTACCAAAACAATGTCTTTAGTTTTAAGCTGAAAAAAGACAGTGGTGTTTTTGGTTACATTCGCATACCCAGTTTTTACTCCACTTTTGAAAACGGAACATCCAACGTCAGCGCTGATGTATCTAAGGAAATTTATAAACTGAACAACGACAAGGTAGACGGGATTATCATCGATTTAGAAAACGACGGTGGCGGCTCTATGGAAGAAGCCATACAACTTTCGGGAATGTTTATTGATCATGGGCCTTTGGCAGTAATGAACAACAACCGAAATAAAAAAGAAATTCTGAAAGACACCAATCGTGGTACTGTATACAACGGACCAATGGTGGTTATGATTAATGGTTTTTCGGCTTCGGCCAGTGAATTTTTTACCAATGCTATGCAGGATTACAGCCGGGCAATCATCATTGGGAACAAATCATTAGGAAAGGCAACCATGCAACGTATTTTTCCATTGAATAAAAATAACGATGAATTTTTGAAACTGACACTGGAAAAATTCTACCGCATTACCGGCAAAAGCAATCAGTATATCGGCATTACTCCCGATGTAGAAATTCCGCTATTGTTTGACAAACAAATGCCTCGTGAAGACAGTAACGAAACTGCGTTGAAAAATGATGAAATCGGCGTGAGATTAAAATACAGCAAATGGTCAGATGAATTGTATGCCGGAGCCATTGCGCTGAGTAAAAAACGTATTGAAACCAGTAAAGATGCTGCCGAAATCACTGCACTCAACGCCAAGATAAATCCATTTTACGATAATGATTTTCCACCGGTAACGTTACAATTTGATGCTGTTTTTAATGACGTAAACAAAATCAATGATCTTTGGAAAACCATTAAATCGGCTACCGAAAAAGAATATCCGATAACCGTTGAACAAAATTCGTTTGATGATGAGTTTCAAAAGCATGATGACTATTTAAAAAGTTGCAACATGGAAAGAATGAAAACCATCAGACAAAATTATCACATACTCGAAGCGGTAAACATACTGAGCGATATCAAACAATTAAGACCTTAAGAATTACATTGTTTGAATCCTATTTATCATTTGCACAAATCGAATATTACTTTATTTTTGCACCACAATTAAATTAAATAAAACATTCTTAGCAATGGGAAGAGCATTTGAATTCAGAAAAGGAAGAAAAATGAAACGTTGGGCAGCGATGGCCAAAGCTTTCACACGTATTGGAAAAGATATCGTAATGGCTGTAAAAGAAGGAGGTCCTAATCCGGAAGCAAACTCGCGTTTAAGAGCCGTTATCCAGAATGCCAAATCGGCTAACATGCCCAAAGAAAATGTGGAACGTGCCATTAAAAAAGCAACCGACAAAGATACGGCTAACTATAAAGAAGTATTGTTTGAAGGATATGCACCCCATGGAATTGCTGTACTTATTGAAACCGCTACCGACAACAACAACAGAACTGTAGCCAACATCCGAAGCTACTTTAACAAATGCAACGGAACTTTAGGAACTCAGGGTTCGGTAGAATTTATGTTTGATCACACTTGTAACTTCCGAATTCCGAAAGCAAATATCGATATCGAAGAAATGGAATTGGAATTTATTGATTTTGGTGCCGAAGAAATCTTTGCTGATGAAGATGACATTTTGATTTATGCACCGTTTGAAAGTTTTGGAGCTATTCAAAAAGAATTGGAAAACAGAGGTATTGAAATCTTGTCTTCCGGTTTTGAGCGAATTCCGCAAATCACTAAAGAACTAACTCCGGAACAAGTAGCCGACGTTGAAAAACTGCTGGAAAAAATTGAAGAGGATGATGATGTGATGAACGTATACCACACCATGCAGGAATAATTCACCTGGTACAATATAAAAAGCTCCGATTTTTTCGGAGCTTTTTTGTTTGGAATCATTTTCATAATCCTTCTTAAACATATGCCCTAAATGCAGATTCTTCGGCCTAAAAAAGAATTCCTTACCTTTGCGGCAAATTACACCTATAATGAGCACTTTTGAGCAATTCAATCTTCCAAAATCTTTACAAAAAGCCGTTGACAGTCTTGGGCTTACTACCCCAACTCCTATTCAGGAAAAATCATTTTCGGTCATTATGTCGGGACGTGATATGATGGGAATTGCCCAAACCGGTACCGGTAAAACTTTTGCCTACCTGTTGCCCATCTTAAAGCAATGGAAATTTGTAGCCACTGATACCCCTCGAGTAGTGATTTTAGTTCCTACGCGCGAATTGGTAGTACAAGTAGCCGCCGAAGTAGAAAAACTAACCCAATTCATGTCGGTTCGAACTTTAGGTGTTTATGGAGGTGTTAACATCAATACTCAAAAAACAGCCGTGTATCAAGGAGTTGATGTGTTGGTCGGTACACCCGGACGCATCATGGATTTGGCATTAGACAATGTCATTCGCTTTGACAGTCTTCAAAAGTTGGTGATTGATGAGTTTGATGAAATTCTTAATCTGGGTTTTCGCTTTCAAGTGACTTCAATTTTGACCATGATAAAAACCAAAAGACAGAACATCCTTTTTTCGGCCACGATGACCGATGAAGTAGATGAAATGTTGGAGGAATATTTTGAATTTCCCGAGGAGGTTTCCTTGGCTCCGAGTGGGACACCCTTGGAAAAAATTGAACAACTAGGATATCATGTGCCCAACTTTTTGACAAAAATCAATCTGATTATTGAGCTATTAAAAGACGAAGCCTACGAGCGCGTATTGCTTTTTGTTAACAATAAAAAAACGGCGGATTTACTGGCAGATAAACTGGAAGAAATCTACCCTGAGCAATTTGGTATCATCCATTCGAATAAATCTCAAAACTATCGTTTGCAAACTATGGCTTCATTTCAAGCCGGAGCCATAAGAGGTATTGTTACTACAGATGTAATGGCAAGAGGATTGGATATTTCTGATATTACCCACGTAATCAATGTCGAATTCCCAGAAATTCCGGAGCAATACATTCATCGTATCGGTAGAACCGGTCGCGCTGATAAATCGGGTATTGCAATCAGTTTAATCAGTCCGAGGGAAGAAGAAATTCAGCTTGAAGCCGAAGTATTGATGGAAAAAGAAATTCAATTCATCGACCTGCCCTCAAGTGTCGAAATAGCTGAGCGCTTATTGGAATTTGAAAAAGACAAAAAGAAAAAAATGAAATTTTTGTTGAAAAAGCCCAAACTGGAAGGTGGAGCTTCATTTCACGAAAAGAAAGATAAAAACAAGAAAATAAACCTTGGAGGTCCTTCAAAAACCAAAAAGAAAACCGGTTCATCTGTCAATAGAAATATTTTAAAGAACCGCGCTGCCAAAAAGAAGAAGAAATAATTGATAGTTGATAATTGATAATTAACAATTGATTGCTATTTTTGACAAACTTTATAAAGAATGCAATTCAAGCACCCCGAAATTCTCTATTTTCTTTTCTTATTGGTTATCCCAATTTTGGTGCATTTGTTTCAATTGCGACGTTTTAAGAAAGAATATTTCACTAACGTACAATTTCTAAAAGAACTTTCTATTCAAACCCGAAAAAGTTCAACCATCAAAAAATGGCTGTTGCTTTTCACCCGTTTACTCTTGTTGGCCTGTTTGATTTTGGCATTTGCCCAACCTTTTTTCACCGCCATTGACAGTAAAAAGGCCAATAACGAAATGTACATCATTTTGGACAATTCGTACAGTATGCAAGCCAAAGGCAAAAAGGGTGAGTTGCTCAAACGCGCTGTTCAGGATTTATTAGAGCACACCCCTGAGTCACAAAATTTCTCGCTGATTACCAACTCTGAAACGTATTGGAATACAGACATCAAAGCAATTCAAAAAGATTTACAGGATTTAAAATACAGTGCCACTCCTTTCAGGTTGGATAATCTGATTGCTAAAGTAAATGCTCGCAAATCGGCTTTTAACAAAGATATAATTGTAATTACTGATGCTGTTGGATTGGAGACCAATCAAACCAAAAGCTTTCGCAAAGAAGACACTGTTTATTTCATCATACCGCAAGCTGAACAAAAAAACAATGTAGCCATCGACAGCGTTTACATTCAACAAACCCTGGACAGTTTTTATGAAATTGCTGTAAAACTCACGGCCAACGGAAGCGACTTTACAGATGTTCCGATTGCTTTATACAACCAAAATAAACTCATTGCCAAAACACTGATTAATTTTGAAACGAATAACAAAACCGTCAATTTCACCATCCCAAAAGAGGATTTTCATGGGTTTGTCTCGATTTCAGACAAAGGATTAGCGTATGACAACACCTATTTTTTCAGTATTTCCAAACCAAGTAAAACCAATGTTATCAGCATAGGCGATACCGACAAAAGCAAATTTTTGAGTCGAATTTACACCGCGGACGAATTCAATTACAGCAACTATCCGATTGCCAATTTAGATTATAATTTATTGGATAAACAGGATGCTATAATCCTGAATGAACTGAAAGACATTCCGCAAGCCCTGCAAACCACTTTGAAATCTTTTGTGAACAAAGGCGGAAATTTAGTTGTGATTCCTGCTCAGGAAAGCTCTGCTTCTGCCATCAATTCATTCCTTTCAAACTTTGGAACCATCCAAATGAAAGCCATGGCTTTTGGCGAAAAGAAAATAACCAAAATCAATTTCAATCACCCGCTGTTCAGTACTGTTTTTGAAAAGAAAATTGACAATTTCCAATATCCTTCTACCAAAACTTCATTTGGATTAAGCTCCACTACTCCTTCAGTTTTGACTTATGAAGATCAAAGCCCGTTTTTGACCTCGTTGCCAAATCCGTTATCGGCCGTTTATGTTTTTGCCGCACCGATTAACAAAGCCAACAGTAATTTTCAAAATTCTCCTCTGATTGTTCCTACGTTTTACAACATGGCGCAAAGCAGTCAAAAAACAGGCGTTAATGCTTTAACTATAGGCGAAAATCAACCTTTTGTGGTAACAACTTCGGTGACTAAAGACGAGATTTTAACCGTGAAAAACAATGCCGAAAGTTTCATTCCGGTACAACAACTGTTGAACACAAAAATGAAGATGACCTTTAATGACAATCCGAAAGAAGCCGGAAATTTTGGTATCTTTAACAAAGAAAATTTGGTGCAAAACATCAGTTTTAATTACAATCGAACCGAAAGCAATTTGGCTTTAGCCAATACCGATGCTGCGGCTAATTTCAAAACCATAGACGATATAGAAACGGTATTCAACACCATACAAACCGACAGAACCGATACGCTAATCTGGAAATGGTTTGTGATGCTCACCTTGCTCTTTTTAGCCTTAGAATTGCTCATTCAAAAATTTGTAAAATGAACCTAATCATTCGAAAAGCAACCATTGTAGACCCACAAAGTCCTTATCATCAACAAACTGTTGACTTAAAAATAACCAATGGTATCATCGAGGAAATTGGTACTTCTATTCTGAATATTGAAACCCATCAGGAATTCCAGCACGAAGGATTACACATTTCACAAGGTTGGTTTGACTCCAGTGTCTCACTAGGTGAACCGGGATTTGAAGATCGGGAAACCATTGCTAACGGACTAAATGTTGCTGCTAAAAGCGGTTTTACTGGAATTGCATTACAGCCTAACTCCTATCCGATTATCGACAATCAATCACAAATACATTTTGTAAAGCAAAAAGCGACTGATGCCGCGACAGATTTATATCCTATTGGAGCTTTGACCAAAGCCAGTGAAGGTAAAGATTTGGCAGAAATGTTTGATATGAAAAATGCTGGAGCAGTGGCTTTCGGTGATTATAATAAAAGTTTATCCAATGCAAATCTGCTTAAAATTGGACTGCAATATGTACAGGATTTTGACGGATTAGTAATTGCCTTTTGTCAGGATGAAACCATAAAAGGAAACGGTGTTGCAAATGAAGGTATTGTTTCTACAAGATTAGGCTTAAAAGGAATTCCCAATTTGGCCGAAGAACTCATCGTCGCCCGAAACTTGTTTCTGTTAGAATACACCGGAGGGAAATTACACCTCCCAACGATATCTACTGCAAAATCGGTAGCACTAATCAAGGAAGCCAAAGCTAAAGGATTGGCTGTGACTTGTAGTGTGGCTGTACATCATTTGGTATTGACCGATGAAAAGCTGGAAGGCTTTGACACCCGTTACAAAGTAACGCCACCTTTACGCACGGAGGAAGACCGAAAAGCATTGATTGCCGGAGTTTTAGACAATACCATCGATTGCATTACAAGTGATCACAACCCGATAGATATTGAACATAAAAAAATGGAATTTGATTTGGCCAAAAACGGTACCATTGGATTGGAAAGTGCTTTCGGAGCCTTGTCAACGGTATTGCCATTAGACAAAGTAATTGAAAAATTCACTTTCGGTAAATCCGTTTTTAATATTGAAAACAATCCAATCAAAGAAAATAGCAACGCCAATTTGAGTTTGTTTCTGACCGATACGAATTGGACTTTTACCAAAGAAAACCTTTTATCTAAATCAAAGAACACTGCCTTTTTGAACCAACCAATGAAAGGCAAAGCAATTGGTATTTACAACAACGGAAAATTAGTTTTAGCATAAAAAATCTATGGAAAACTTAGACAAATCAAAAAACACTGCTATCATCGCTTACCTGACTATTATAGGAAGCGTGATTGCCATCTTCATGAATCAGGAAGAAAACAGAAGTGAATTCGTTTCGTTTCACATCAGACAAGCCCTGGGGTTATTCATTTCTTTCTTTTTATTGGGATATTTTGTGGGCTATGCCGACAGTTGGACAGCTACTTCTGCTTTTTATTTGTTTTATTTTATCCTTTGGATATTTGGTTTCTCCGGAGCTATACAAGGACAAAAAAGAGAAATGCCTTTGGTAGGCGGTTTTTTCCAAAATATATTTAAGAATCTGTAATGAATTTATCCCTTCACCATCTTGTCAGAGCACCTAAAATTAAAAAAGAAAAGAACCCTTTACTCCTGCTACTTCACGGTTACGGAAGCAACGAAGAAGATTTATTTTCATTTGCCTCTGAATTACCCGACGACTATTATGTGATTTCAGCCCGAGCACCTTACACCCTGATGCATGGCAGCTACGCGTGGTATGCTATCAATTTTGACGCTGATGAGAATAAGTTCTCCGATATAAGTCAAGCCCGAACGTCACGCGATATTATTGTGAATTTTATTGATGAATTGGTCGCCAATTATTCTATCGATTCGCAAGATGTGACCCTCATAGGCTTTAGTCAAGGTTGTATCCTCAGTTACGCTGTGGCTCTGTCCTACCCTGAAAAAGTACAGCGAGTTGTAGCCATGAGCGGATATTTGAATACTGAAATTCTGGTTGATACTTTTATTGAAAACGACTTTAGCAATTTAAAAATCTTTGCTTCTCACGGAACAGTAGATCAGGTTATTCCGGTTGAATGGGCGCGTAAATCAGTTCCGGTTATTGAACGTCTCGGGATTCCCATTGTGTATAAAGAATATCCCGTAGGTCACGGAGTGGCTCCGCAAAACTTCTTTGATTTCAGAAATTGGTTATCTTCATAAAACAAAAAAGGTCTTGAAATATCAAGACCTTTTTTGTTATTGTTCGGTATCGGTTCCGGTTACTTTTTTTCCAATCTCTCCGTCACCGGTAAATTTGGTTTCTGTTCCTTTTTTCAGCACATATCCTTTCCAAGGGATGAGTTGCCAATCCTGATAAATCCAAGGTTTTCCTTCGGCACTTCTTGACAAAACCATGGAAGTTGTATCATTAGGCAGAAAAATTTCAGCTTTTTCAGCATCTTCGCTAAACAAGACGTAAGCACTCAAGGTTTCATCCTCGTTATTCGGATTATTTACCGGGTTCAATTGAATTCCTGAAAATCCTTTTACACATTCTTTATTAACTTTTGACCAAATATAACCTGCTGATGCCAAACAACCGTTTTCATCTTTGTCGTTAACAGTGCTGGAATCTTTTACTGTTACGTTGGTATTCCCCTCGTCTGTTACTTCCTCATTTTTGTTGGTCAGTTTACAAGAAAAAAAGACAAGCGTAAAAACCAAAAGTGTAACTGTTTTTTTCATGGTTTAGAATTATAAATGGTTAATTTAAGTCTTTTGGATACAAGTAAGAACTCATTACTTCAAAAGAAATAGTTTGGTCTTCGTTTACAAAGTATTTCAACATGACTTCTCCCCAGAGTTCTCCATTGCTGTAATTGGCAATAATCCAACGGTGATTTAAAATTTTTATCTTGTTGATGATGAACTTTTGTTCGCCCATTTTGGTTTGATCTGTATATTTATTGCCTTCTTTATCATCATTATAGGCCAAAAGTGCTTGTTTTACTTTTTCCTCAAAAGCTTTGATGTCATTTTGCGATAAGTAATTTTGAGCTCTGTCGTTATTTTCTAATGAAAAAGCATCGGCATCATACAGTTTGTTTGTCATTACAGACAAACTGTCTTTCATTCGTTTATTAGCTTCGGTTAATGTTTGCAATTCACTACCGTCTTTGGATGAAAAATATTTATACGTAAACACATTCATTAAAACAGCAATAATAAAAAGGTACAAAAACAAAGACTTTCTCATGGTATTAAATGATAATTTTTAAATTGTCGTAAGCCAAATAAACGTTTGCCGGTAATCGTTGTTGAATTTCTTCATGAAATCCCATCAAATGACTGATATGAGTCAAATAGGCTCTCTCCGGCTGAACCAAATGTATAAAATCTAAGGCATCCTGCAAACTAAAATGTGAATGATGTGATTCTTCTCTTAAGGCGTTTACCACCAAGACCTTTACTCCTTTTAGTTTTTCAATTTCAGAATCGTCTATTGACTTTACATCTGTTAAATATACAAAATCCTGAATTCGATAGCCAAAAACGCTAATATTACCGTGGTTTACATTTATTGGGGTAATTTTAGTTTCACCTATCGTAAATTCTTGGTTGTTTTTTACTTCAAATGTTTGAACTCCGGGTGCTCCTGGATATTTATTTTCAGTCTCAAAAATATAATCAAAACGAATCTTTAAATTCTCTAAAACCCTCTTGTGCCCATATACAGGGATATCTTTTTTTTGACGAAAGAAAAAAGGACGAATATCATCCAAACCGGCTGTATGGTCGGCATGCTCATGCGTAAAAAGAATGGCATCCAGTCTGTGGCATTCAGAGGTGAGCATTTGTTGTCTGAAATCGGGCCCGCAATCAATCACAATTGAATTATCATCCCAAGTAATCCAAACCGAAACACGCAAACGCTTGTCCTTCAGATTGGTACTTTTACACACCGGATGATTGCTTCCAATAACAGGAATTCCTTGAGAAGTACCGGTACCAAGAAAATAAACTTGCATCATAGCACAGTTTTTGATGATGATATTTTTGAGTGAATCTTAAAAGTAATTAATTACAAAAATAGACTTAATTATCTTTTTATAAAATAGCTATTTTACTAACTTTGCAATGTATATAAATTACTATGGATAATATTGTTTCAAACATTAAACTGAAAGGCGACAAAGCCATCGAATCGGTTCCTGCCATCAAAGACAAAGCACTGAGAATCAATTTAAATGAAAATATTTACGGGACTTTTGCAGAAATTGGAGCTGGTCAGGAAACAGTTAGACATTTTTTCAGAGCCGGAGGTTCATCAGGAACAATTGCAAAAGCTATGTCGGCTTATGACAAAGACTTTAGTGATGCCATTTATGGTATTGAAGACGATGGTCGTTATGTGACTGAAAGCCGTTTAAAAAAAATGTTGAATCATGAAGTTGAGCTGATTGAAAAACGATTAAAAAGAGATAAACATCCGAACAAAATATTCTTCAGTTTTGCCAACACGGTTGCTACCATTGACTTTGCAAAACAATTCAAAGGCCATGGTTGGGTTGGAATCAAATACCAAGTAGAACCGGATGAAGATTACAACGAAATCATACTTCACATTCGTTTTAAAGAAACAGATGCCCGCTTACAACAGGAAACCTTGGGTGTGTTGGGCGTAAATCTTATTTACGGTGCCTACTACAAATACAATGATCCAAAAAAATTATTGCGTTATCTGTATGATCATTTAGATAAAGATCAATTAGAAATTGACACCATCAATTTTTCAGGACCGCGTTTTGCCAATGTAGATAACCGATTGATGAGTTTACAATTAGTTAAAAACGGCATGACGGATGCGGTAATGTTTGGTCCCGATGGTAAAAATATTTTACCGGCATCTATCCTCTACAAGAAAAACATATTGGCCCTTAGAGGTAGTTTCCGTCCTGTTACTCAGGTAAATATGGACATGTATGAGAAATCATTAAAGATGTTCCTTGAAGAAAGTAAAGTAGAAAAAGACAATACTTTGGTGATTTTTGAAATTACGCTTTCGAATCTTCGTTCCGAAGGTGAAATTGACGAGCGTGATTTTATGGATAGAGCCGAATTACTTTGTTCACTCGGACAAACCGTAATGATTTCTAATTTCCAGGAATACTACAAAGTGGTTGAATATTTTTCAAGTTACACGAAGGCACGTATGGGATTGGCTATGGGTGTTAATAATTTGATTGATATTTTTGACGAGAAATACTACCGCCACCTGAGCGGAGGAATTCTGGAGGCATTCGGTAAATTATTTTATCGTGACCTGAAAGTATTCTTATATCCAATGGAAGATGAAAACGGAGAAATCATAACTTCTCAAAATTTAAAAGTGCATCCGCGCATGAAAGAATTGTATAAATTCTTCGCCTACAATGGTAAAGTGGTTGACATTACTGATTTTGATAAAGAACACTTAAAAATTTTCTCCAGAGAAGTACTGAAAATGATTGGTTCAGGAAATCCGGGTTGGGAAAAACTATTGCCGGAAGGTATTGCTGAAATCATAAAAAAACATCAGCTTTTTGGTTACAATCCGAACAACGTATTGCAAAAAGCATAACGATAAACCCAAACAAAAAGCCAAGATTAATTCTTGGCTTTTTGTTTAAATATTATTTTAAAATCTGAGCGGCATGCTCTTTTGTTTTAACATTGGTGATGACTTCATCAATAATACCTTCCTCATTAATGATAAAAGTAGTTCTGTGGATTCCGTCAAACGCTCTCCCCATGAACTTTTTAGGACCCCAAACCCCAAAAGCCTGTATTACCGTTTTATCTTCGTCTGCCAATAACGGAAACGGGAAATTATATTTGGTTTTAAATTTAGTCTGTAACTTGGCGTTATCAGCGCTTACGCCTAATAGTGCATAATTGTTTGCCGCAAAACGTTCAAAATTATCTCTTAAATCACAGGCTTCAGCTGTACAGCCCGGAGTATCTGCTTTCGGATAAAAGAAAAGGACCAGTTTTTTTCCTTTGTAATCAGCTAGTGAATGGGTGTTTCCGTCTTGGTCTTTTGCAGAAAATTGTGGTGCTTTATCTCCTTTTTGTAATGTTATCATATTTTGATGTATAAGTTTCATAATTTTACAATTCAAATTTAGATTAAAATGACCAAACAAGAACGTGCAACATTTGTTATTAATACGTTAAAAGAATACTATCCTGAAATTCCCGTTCCGTTAGACCACAAGGATGCTTACACTTTATTAATTGCCGTTTTACTTTCTGCTCAGTGTACCGATGTTCGTGTTAACCAAATCACCCCTTTATTGTTTGCTAAAGCAGATAATCCGTATGATATGGTAAAACTTTCGGTAGATGAAATCAAAGAAATCATTAAACCTTGTGGGTTATCTCCCATGAAGTCAAAAGGAATACACGGTTTATCACAAATACTGATTGAAAAACACAATGGAGAAGTTCCTCAGAGTTTTGAAGCCTTAGAAGAATTACCTGCTGTTGGACATAAAACAGCGAGTGTTGTGATGTCGCAGGCGTTTGGAGTACCAGCCTTTCCGGTTGATACGCATATTCACCGACTAATGTATCGTTGGAATCTTTCGAATGGAAAAAATGTGCAACAAACCGAAAAAGATGCCAAAACCATTTTTCCGAGAAACCTTTGGAATGAACTACATCTTCAAATCATTTGGTATGGAAGGGAATACTCACCTGCCCGTGGATGGGATTTGGAAAAAGACATTATCACCAAAACCATCGGAAGAAAATCAGTTTTAGATGAATATTATAAAATGAAGAAATAAAAAAACCTTGTCATTACTGACAAGGTTTTTTTTATAATATTCGACTTGAAATTACAATGTAGCATTAGCCATATTTCTCATATCGGTGTACACTGCCTGAGAAACTTCGCCTATAAATTGAGATAATTTTTTGTTGTCTTTACCTCTGGTCATGATGGTTAATAGGTACGGTTTGTTTTCCAAATAAACGATGGCAGATTCATGAAGTTGTTTCTCGTTTTGATTTCCAGACTCACCAAATTTATGAGCTAATTTAGTACCTTCCGGCAATCCTCTTACTATACCATCTTTAAAATCACATTGACTCAATAGTTCTCCCGCAAATTCTGAATCTTCTACCGATAAGTAACCGGCATTATAAATAGCTCTCATGAAATAAGAATATTCTTTGGTCGTAAACAGATACTGGGTAGCATAAATGTTAGGAACTTGCAACCCCACATCTGAGAAAAGCTTTTGAAGTATTTTCGGATCTAAATTTTCTTCTAATAAAATGGTGGCATTATTATCTGAATATTTAATCATATAAGTCAATAATTCTTTAACTGTGTATGATTGCCCTAATTTTATAGTTTTTGAAACAAAGGCAACATTCTTACCCGTATTTACAACCTTGTTGTAAGTGAGTGACTTGTTTAAAAAACCAGGATGAGTTTCTGCCATTTTCAGTATGGCAATTAGCACCGGTACTTTAAAAAGCGAGCCCGGATCAAATTTCTCATTCTCATTGATACACATCCATTCATTGTGAGCATATTCTCTTAGATATATAGAAGCGTTAATTAAATCACCTGAAGCCTTGTAAGCATCAATTATACCCGTTATCTTTTGTTTTACACCCATCAAACCATCTGATTCGTATTCATCATCAACAAACATCAATGGCTTTATGTATTTAAAACCATCCATTCTCTTTACATTATAATTGGCGGATAAAGTAGTGGCATTATTCATTTTAGCAACAAATTGACGCTCTTTCCAAAAACTGGTCAAACTGAATGTAACGATGGCTGTCAATGCAACAAAAATTATGGCATGTAATAAAGAAAATCTTTTGTTTTTAAAGGAAATCATTCTGTTGGGGTTATTCATTAATTTTTGTGCAAAAATAGTCAATCCTATCAAAGAAATTAACAAAAAAAGCAATCAATTACGGTGTCATTCGTCGATTTTAACAAATCACTAAACACTAAAGAGACAACTTAAGTCAATTTTACCCTAAAAAAAAA
>CAYPSB010000023.1:2875-24429 GCA_964413435.1 uncultured Flavobacterium sp. | reverse complement strand
GCATCAAAACGGGTAAAATCAAAATTGTATTGAAAATCTAATGTACCGTCATCAAAGTAAAACGTTTCCGGTTGTAATTTCCAAATGTCCGCTCCTTGAAAAACTCCTGATAATCGGTATACTAAAACCATATCTGAAGTATATAACTGATGAGGATATGTAAGTATCTGACTGAAACCGTTTCCGGTAGTAAAATTAACATTACCGTATTCAAATACTTCACTTATGGTATCATTATCGACAACAGGTTGTGAGTTATTATCATTAGAACAACTTTGTAGCGTTATCATCCCGATAAAAGCTAAAATTATAGTCAAATTTTTCATGGTTTTTAATTTAAATGTTATGTAATGTAAAGGTCTACTCAATTGCTGTGCCAAAATTTATTTTTAACATAATTTTGTATTTTTGACTCATGGGAAGAAATAATCCGAAAAATATCAAAGCACACAACGACAAACTCCACAAAGCTCAGGAAAAGGTCAAAACTCAAAAAGCCTTACGTGCCGAAAAATTAAAAGCTATTGTTAAAAAATTTAATGATACTCAAAACTCTTAATAATATGGTCAGTTGCTATTGCGGAAGTAAATCTACTTTTGAAAACTGTTGTCAACCCTATATAAATAAAACCTTAAAAGCACCGACTGCTGAAGCTTTGATGCGATCACGTTATAGTGCTTTCGCCACCGCTTCAGCCGATTATTTGATAGCTACTACACACCGCTCTAAAAGAAAATTTCATAATAAAGCCGACATTCTTGCTTGGAGTAAAAGCAACCAATGGATAAAATTGGAAATACTTGCTACAACCAAAAACACCGTAACTTTTAAAGCCTATTATCTAGATGCTCAATTACAAGCTCAAATTCATCATGAACACTCAATTTTTGTTTATGAAAATGAAAGCTGGTACTATGTGGAAGGAAGTTATTAATCCGCAGCATTCTTAATCGGAATCCAAACTTCTTCTTCAGAATCAGGATTATTGTGTTGGTATTTTGCCCCCAAAATTTCAAAATGAGGTCTATTATCAAGCGTATACCCTGATGTAGGCAACCACTCCGTAAAAATAAACCTGAAAAAGGGTTCGGCATCGGCAGGAATACCTTTGTAGAGAAAAACAGCATAAAGTCCGTCGGGAATGACCAACTTTTCCATACCGTCGGGAATTAATGCTCCTTCATTAACCCTTACCGTCGCCCATTTGATAAAAGGAGTATGCATTCCAAAATCAAACCTCTCCGGATAAACCTGAACACTATACAACTCGGTTCCCAACCTATTTTCTATGCGATGGCGCGTGGGCATAAAGCTTTGCCATAGGGCCACCGATAAATCATCTGCAAAAGTCATCACTTGGCGTTTGCCGATTAAGGTTATGGCCGAATGGTTTTTGATAACTGGCTGCATGGATTTATTTCTTTCGATTCATTAGAAAAAAAAATCCGGAGAAGTTTACATGAAAACGACTCCGGATTATGTTGAATTACATATTTCTGCGGTATTGTCCTCCTACCTCAAACAAGGCAGCGGTAATTTGACCTAGAGAACAATATTTAGTTACCTCCATCAATTTTTCAAACAAGTTTTTGTTATTGATAGCCGCATCCTGTAACGCCTCTATCTGCTCCTGCTCTTTACCGGCATGGGCTTTATGCAAATTGGTAAGCGTATTGATTTGGAATTGCTTTTCTTCTTCCGTAGCTCGTATAACCTCAGCCGGAATCACAGTTGGCGAACCTTTAGAACTTAGGAAGGTATTCACTCCTATGATTGGAAATTCTCCGGTATGTTTCAACGTTTCATAGTACAAACTTTCCTCTTGAATTTTACTTCTTTGGTACATCGTCTCCATGGCTCCCAAAACGCCTCCGCGTTCCGTGATGCGATCAAATTCCTTTAATACAGCTTCTTCAACCAAATCGGTCAGTTCTTCGATGATAAACGATCCTTGAATTGGATTTTCATTTTTAGCCAATCCCAACTCTTTGTTTATAATCAACTGAATTGCCATCGCTCTGCGCACTGATTCCTCGGTAGGAGTGGTAATCGCTTCATCGTACGCATTGGTATGCAACGAGTTACAGTTGTCATAAATAGCATATAAGGCTTGTAAAGTTGTACGGATATCATTAAAGTCGATTTCCTGCGCGTGTAACGAACGTCCTGATGTTTGAATGTGGTATTTCAACATCTGAGCTCTTTCGTTGGCACCGTATTTTAATTTCATGGCTTTCGCCCAAATTTTACGAGCCACACGACCAATCACTGCATATTCCGGATCAATCCCGTTAGAAAAGAAGAACGATAAGTTCGGCCCGAAGTCGTTGATGTTCATGCCACGGCTCAAATAATACTCTACGTATGTAAAACCATTGGCCAATGTAAACGCCAATTGCGTAATCGGATTGGCGCCTGCTTCGGCAATGTGATACCCGGAAATAGAAACCGAGTAAAAATTACGCACATTTTTTTGAATGAAATATTCCTGCACGTCTCCCATCAATCGCAATGCGAATTCGGTAGAGAAAATACAGGTATTTTGCGCTTGATCTTCTTTTAAAATATCGGCCTGAACCGTTCCGCGAACCTGCGATAAGGTTTTGATTTTAATATCGTCGTACACCGCTTTCGGCAATACCTGATCTCCGGTAACGCCCAAAAGCATTAAGCCCAAACCATTATTACCCTGCGGCAATTCGCCATTGTATTTCGGTCTTGGCAAGCCTTTCTTTTTGTAGATTTCGTTGATTTTTTCTTCCACTTCATCCTGAAGATTATTTTCGAGGATGTATTTCTCACAATTTTGGTCGATGGCTGCATTCATAAAGAATCCCAACAACATTGGCGCCGGACCGTTAATGGTCATTGAAACCGATGTTAACGGATGGCTCAGATCAAAACCGGAATAGAGTTTTTTAGCATCATCCAAACAACAAATAGAAACTCCGGCATTCCCGATTTTTCCATAAATATCCGGACGCAAATCAGGGTCATTACCATACAAAGTTACACTATCAAATGCAGTAGATAAGCGCTTGGCAGGCAATCCTAAAGACACATAATGAAAACGTCGATTCGTACGTTCCGGACCACCTTCACCAGCAAACATACGGGTTGGATCTTCTCCTTCTCGTTTGAAAGGATATAAACCTGAAGCAAACGGAAATTCACCCGGCACATTTTCCTGTAAGTTCCATTTTAAAATATCACCCCAGGCCTGATACTTTGGCAAAGCTACTTTTGGTATTTGGCTGTGAGATAAACTTTCAGTATGGGTTTGGATTTTGATTTCCTTGTCGCGCACTTTAAAGCTGTACACCGGATTTTTATATTTATTCACCTTGTCGTTCCAGGTCAGGATTATTTCCCAATTGAACGGATCAAGATTCATTTTTACGCGATCAAATTCCTTCACCAATAAGTTTAGGAAATCTTTGTTATCTTCATTGATATTCAAACTCGTAGCATCAATACCGGCTCTGTCAATATCGGCTTGCTTTTTATTTACTGATTCAATGGTTTTGTAAATACCGTATAGCTTTTGAGCTACTTCCACTTGGGTTAAAACGGTTTCGTCGTATTTGCGGTTGTTCTCGGCTATTTCCGATAAATAACGGGTTCTGTGTGGCGGAATGACAAATATTTTCTCGCTCATTTCACGGGTAATCTCGAAAGTCGATTTCAAATCAGCTCCTGTCTTCTCGACTATTTTATCCATGATTCTCTTGTAGAGCGTATTCATGCCCGGATCGTTAAATTGGGAAGCAATGGTCCCGAAAACCGGCATATCATCCGGGTTAACATCCCAAAGATTGTGGTTGCGTTGGTATTGCTTTTTCACATCGCGTAACGCGTCTAGAGCACCCCGTTTGTCAAACTTATTCAAAGCTACCAAATCGGCAAAATCCAACATATCAATTTTTTCCAATTGGGTGGCAGCACCGAACTCGGGCGTCATCACATAAAGCGAAACATCGGAATGTTCGATGATTTCAGTATCACTCTGTCCGATACCCGAAGTTTCTAAAATAATCAGGTCGTATTTCGCAGCTTTTAAAACTTGTATCGCTTCGTTTACATATTTAGACAAGGCCAAATTGGATTGGCGTGTGGCCAACGAACGCATATACACCCTAGGGTTATTAATCGCATTCATACGGATTCTATCGCCCAATAAAGCTCCGCCTGTTTTGCGCTTTGACGGATCTACTGAAATCAACCCAATTGTTTTTTCCGGGAAATCGATCAAGAAACGACGTACCAATTCATCCACCAAAGAAGACTTTCCGGCACCACCGGTACCTGTAATCCCCAACACCGGAATGTGTGTGGTTTCATTTTTTTTGTGGATGGCGTCAAGGGTATCTTTCGCCACATCGGGAAAATTCTCCGCCGATGAAATAACACGAGCAATGGCCGTTGGATTTTTTTCTTCCAAATGATGGATTTCTCCATTCAAAACATCGCCAACCGGATAATCCGATTGCATAACCAAATCGTTAATCATGCCTTGCAATCCCATGGCACGCCCATCATCCGGAGAATAAATTCGGGTGATGCCGTATTCGTGTAATTCTGAAATTTCACTAGGCAAAATCACACCACCTCCACCACCAAAAATCTTGATGTGTCCGGCACCTTTTTCTTTCAGCAAATCGTACATGTATTTGAAATACTCATTGTGTCCCCCCTGATACGAGGTCATGGCAATGGCATTGGCATCTTCTTGTATGGCCGTATTGACAACTTCTTCTACACTGCGGTCATGCCCCAGGTGAATTACTTCTACACCGGTAGCTTGGATAATACGTCTCATGATATTGATGGCCGCATCGTGCCCGTCAAAAAGAGAGGCGGCGGTTACAATTCTGACTTTGTTTTTTGGAATATAAGGAGTTTGTGGTTCCATGTTGCGGATATGAAAATTTAAGTGCCGCAATTTACATAATTAATAAAAATTACACCTAAAACCTCTGGCATAATTTTTGGCAAGTTTAGCCAAAAATTAACATCTTGCTTTATCACATTTTTTACCTTTGAAAATTAAATCCTCATTATGAAAAAGTTCCTCTCTACTGTGTTTGTTTTCGGCTTATCTTTTATCTTGTTAAGTTGTGCCGAAATGCAACAAATGGCGAATCAATTTCCCGAATTGAATCCGAATGGCCAAATTGATATTGCCGGTGGCCTCAAAGAAGCCTTAAACAACGGAATCTCTAAACAAGTAAGCAAGTTAACAGCAGTTGACGGTTTTTACAAAAATGAAATGGTCAAAATCCTACTGCCCGAAGAATTGCAAAAAGTGGATAAAGCCTTGCGAAAAATTGGACTGAACTCCCTTGCCGATGACGGAATCAAAATGCTAAACCGTGCTGCCGAAGACGCTACAAAAGAAGCTACTCCCATTTTTGTAGATGCCGTAAAAAACATGAGTTTTACTGATGCCAAAAGTATTTTGATGGGGAATGAACGTTCGGCAACGACTTATCTGCAAAACACGACTTCTACTCCATTATACGCCAAATTTAACCCCGTGATTAAAAACTCCTTTGCCAAAGTGGGTGCCGACAAAGTTTGGAACAACATCATTACCAAATACAACGCCATTCCGTTGGTCAAAAAAGTCAATCCCGATTTGACGGATTACACCACCAACAAAGCCTTGGAAGGTGTTTTTAAAATGATTGCCGTAGAAGAAAAAAACATCAGAACCAACCTCAATTCGAGAACATCAACCTTGCTGCAAAAAGTATTTGCTTTACAAGACAAAAAATAACTTTAAATTTTAGAAACCAATAACATAAGTATAACATAACCTTAACATGATAAGCTGAATTAGCGCTGTATCTTTGTAGTGTAATAAATTTGGTTTTTTATTATTTTGGTTAGGGTTAGTTTAAAAATGCCGGTATCTTAGAGTGCCGGCATTTTTTTTATGCTAGACTTTGCTGTATCTTTTTGAAATAATCAAATGCTTTGAACAAACGACTGCCATACCAGGAGAACATTTCACCATCTACAAAAACAGTTTTGGCGTGATGTGTATAACGTCCCAGTTCAAAAGCATGTTCATCGGTAAACGGAAACGGTTCGGAAGATAATAAGATTAAATCCGGATCGCCTTCTTGTCTCATATTCTCTATGATGACTTCAGGATATCTTCCTTCATAATTGGGATGGTTGTCATAAATATTTTCGAATTTATTCAACCGTAACAATTCGTTTATAAAAGTGTTTCCGCCGGCAACCATATACGGATTAGCCCAAATGAAATAGGCTGCTTTACGAACCGGTTTGTCCGTCATAAAATTTTGAAAATCTTGCCATGCAAAGTGAATTTTATTATTCCATTTTTGAGCCTCAGTTCTTTTGTTAAACAGCTCCCCAAAATCAGTAATCATTTGTAAGCTATCGTCAATGGTGATGATATCGGTTACCCAAACCGGACAAATTGCAGACAATTCGGCAACGATTTCGGGAGTATTCTCTTCTTTATTGGCAATAATAATATCGGGATGGAGCGATTTGATTTTCTCGTAATGCACCTTCTTGGTACCGCCAATTATTTTTTTAGTTGATTTAAAATGAAACGGATGCACGCAAAATTTGGTAATCCCAACGATGCTGTCTTCTAAACCCAAATCAAACAGCAGTTCAGTTTGTGAAGGCACCAAAGACACGATGCGCTTTGGAGTCGTATCAAAAGTATGAATGGTTCCCAGTTGATCTGTAAACGTTCTCACCACAACTTAGGCTTTCATAATTACAGCCATTTCCTGCTGTATTTTCAGCGCTTCTTCTCGGGCTCTTTCGGCAAAATCAGTACCCACAGACGCATAAATTATCGCTCTTGATGAATTGATTAACAAACCGATATCTTCATTCATACCATAGGAACAAACGTCATAGAGACTCCCGCCTTGCGCACCAACTCCCGGAACCAATAAAAAACTGTTCGGAATTATTTTTCGTATTTCGGCAAAATACTCTGCTTTGGTAGCTCCGACCACATACATCAGGTTTTGAGAATTTTTCCAGGTTTTAGACGTTTTTATCACTCTTTTGTACAACGCTTCTCCGTCAGAATCTTTGGTTTGAAAATCAAACGCCCCTTCATTAGACGTTAGGGCTAACATAATGGCGTGCTTGTTTTCAAAAGCCAGAAAAGGCTCAACCGAATCTTTACCCATATATGGTGCTACCGTAACACTGTCAAAGTTCAAATCTTCGAGAAATGCTTTGGCATACATAGATGACGTATTGCCGATATCGCCTCTTTTAGCGTCGGCTATGGTAAAAATTTCAGGGTGATTCTCATTGAGATACTCAATAGTTCTTTGAAGGGATTGCCATCCTTTTAGTCCGTGGGCTTCATAAAAAGCAGTATTGGGCTTGAAAGCCACACATAAATCGTGGGTGGCCTCAATTATGGCTTTGTTGAACTCAAAAATAGGATCTTCAAAATCTAGTAAATGAGCTGGAATTTTGGTTAAATCGACATCGAGACCGATGCAAAGAAACGATTGTTTTTGGCGAATTTGCTGAACGAGTTGTGTTGTTGTCATGTGTGTAGTTGTGTTGCGCAAAGTTACAAACTAGAAGTTGACATGTGCAAATTTTATAACATTCACCCGAAATTATGTAACCATCAGTCGCTCCGTCCAAAATATCTTTGTATAACAAACGATAAGTACTTGATACATGTCATTTGGTAATAATAAAAAAAGTTGGGGTTAAGAATGAAAAAGCCGTAGTAACTACGGCTTTTTTGATGAGAATATTTTAGTACATTTACAACTAATAAACCCAAATTCTGTTTTATGAAAATCTTCATCAAATTTGATTTCAATACCGTTTGCCGAAAAGTACTGGAAGACAAACTTATCAAGCATCAAATCAAACACAGGATACTAGGCTTTGGTGAAGTAGAACTTCTGGAAAAAGTGCCCGATGCCAAATTTGCGGAATTGACACAGGAACTTCAAGAGTATGGAATTGACATTATTGAGAATCAAAAGAGTATTTTGGTACAAAAAATAAAAGACACCATTATTGAAATGATACACAATCCTGATTTGGTAAATGTTAAAAGCTCTGTGTATCTTGCAGAAAAATTAGGACACAGTTACGGATATCTTTCCAACTTGTTCTCGGATGTTACCTATACGTCTATTGAAAATTTCATTATTTTACAAAAAATTGAACACGCCAAACAACTCATAGTGAGCAGCGATTTGAGTTTGACTGAAATTGCTTTCCAACTTAACTATTCAAGCGTGGCCCATTTGAGCACCCAATTCAAAAATGTTACCGGAATAACACCTTCGGCTTTTCAGCGAATCATTGTTAAACGAAGAGAAATGGCTAATAAAAAATAACCTATGCAAAAAGATTATATACACATCATACTGGCAGATGACGATGAAGACGACAGACAATTCTTTACCGAAGCTTTTGAGGAATTAAAAATCAACACCCGGGTCAATACCTTTAATGACGGTGTGGAACTGATGGATTACCTCAACTCGCCCGAAGCCATTTTGCCCAATGTATTGTTTCTTGATTTGAACATGCCTAAGAAAAACGGAATTGAATGTTTGTACGAAATTAAAAAGAATGAAAAATTCAACGATATAGCTATTGCCATATTCTCTACTTCCTCTTCTGAAGAACACATAGAAGAAACTTTTGTAAACGGCGCTAACATTTATATCAAAAAACCCAGTGATTTCGCAACGCTCAAAAAAGTACTTTCGGATGTAGTGACCATCAACTGGCAGTATCATACTTCGGGTTTGAATAAAGATAATTTTTTACTTCGCATCTAAAAAGCTATGAAACTGAATTCGTTCTATAAGTCGCCGATATTTTTGAAGAGCATTTTCGTTGTTTCGATTTTTGCTATCTTTTTTATTTCGGCGGTTACTTTTAAACACATCAATTTGCTCAATGATTCCTCCAAAAGAGTGAAACATTCTTATGATGTTAATTTAGAATTAGAGCGTTTATTTTCATATTTAAAAGATTCAGAGACCGGGCAACGCGGTTTTTTGATTACCAAAGATTCTACTTTTTTGGTTCCTTACATCAATGCCAAAAAAAAGATAGACCGATCATTCAGTATTGTAAAAGGATATACTAAAAACGATCCCGTTCAGGAAGACAATCTTCGGAAGTTACAATTTTACATCAATAAAAGGCAAAACTATCTTTCGATTGCGCTACACCTTTCGTTAAAAAAACCACTGAATGACCCCGAACTGAAACGCAAGCTTCTCATTGGAAAAAAAACCATGGATAGCGTAAGAAGCCAAATTAATTATATGATTTATTTGGAAAAAAAAGCGTTAAAAGGAAGAGACAAACGGTATAAAGACACCATAAAAGTTACTCCGGTTTTTATTTATGTGACCCTGTTAATCACTCTGTTGCTGATTTCAATATCATACATCAGAATCAATCGGGATCTGGAAAAAATGCAATTGTCCAACAACCGCTTAAAACTCATGAACGAGTCGAGTAGTTTGGCCGAAATTGTGGGCAGTTTTGGAAGCTGGCAATTGAATATTGCCCGTAACGAATTTTCTTTTTCGGATAACATTTACCGATTACTCGGTTGTGAACCACAGTCGTTTGAAAACGGACAAAACGATTTTCTGAAATACGTTCATCCCGAAGATGCAGCGCTTTTTGATTCTTTGAATGCCAATGATTTAGAAAACGACACTCTGCCTCCGTTCACCTACAGAGTCATCAGAAAAGACAAGCAACTCCGGTATTTCAGAACCACCGGACGCATTGTAACCAATCGTTCGGGTGATACTATATTAATCGGAACCACGAGCGATGTTACCGATGAAGTGTTGGCTTCCTTATCATTAGAGCAACAAAATTTTGAACTCGAAGCGAGTAACAAAGAGCTTTTGGCTTTTAACTATGTTGCCAGTCATGATTTGCAGGAACCCTTGCGTAAAATCCAAACATTCATCTCAAGATTATCCGAAAAAGAGTCCGAACATTTATCCGATAACGGCAAAGAATACATTTCCCGAATTCATGCTTCAGCAGATCGCATGAGAATACTAATTGACGATTTACTGCAATACTCCAGAGCCAACAAAACTGAAAAGGTATTTGAGAAAGTCAATCTGAATGACTTGTTGGAAAATGCCAAGTTTGATTTGGCCCAATCTATAGAAGAAAAAGAAGCAACTATAAAAAGTGATTCGTTACCGACAATGACGGTGATTCCGTTTCAAATTCAGCAATTATTCATCAATCTCATTGGGAACTCTTTGAAATACAGTCGCGAAAAGGTAAAACCTAAAATCAAAATTTCGTATCAACAAGTAACCGCAATAGATGAAGCATTGATTCCGAAAAACACCAAAGAAAAATATTGTAAAATCACATTTGAAGATAACGGTATTGGATTTGAACAAGAGTACGCAGAGAAAATATTCATTCTGTTCAACCGCCTGCACAACAAAAACGAATACGCCGGTACCGGTATTGGTTTAGCCATCTGTAAAAAAATAGTGGAAAATCACCGAGGTTACATCTTTGCAGAGGGCAAACCCAATAAAGGAGCCATATTTACCATTTACCTCTCTGAAGATTGTTGATTTGTTTGACTCTCAAAAAATTGAATCCCATGGTGACCATGGGATTTTTTGTTTGTAATGGAAATTGTATAACAAATACAAAAATTCTTGTAACACTTACCATCCTCTTCTGTTGCAACTTTGTAGAGCTACTTTCAGAAGAAATCAGCACAACTTAAAAAATTTGCCTCATGAAAAATTGTATTGCACTCTGCTTTGTAGTGGCTTACCTAACGAGCGCTACTGCACAGGAAATCAAAGTTCATAATCTGATTTCCAATGAAACTGATACAGCAGCTGAAAACGGTACTGTCAACAGTGTTGCTTCGTACTATTATTTCCCAAATATGGAAGTTTATTATGACTTAGATAAAAAAATCTACTATTATCAATGGGAAAAAAATTGGGTAATCTCGGAAGAATTACCGGTAAACTACGGAGGGTATTCGCTGTTTAAAAATGAACGAATAATGATTACCATTCCGAACGGAGATGAGCCTCAAAAATACATCAAACTACATCGAAAAGAGTATCCGTATAATGCTAAAGGAAGAATTAAAAGACCTTCTCAAATTCTGGCTGAAAATCCATCAGCCTTGGTACAATAAACGTTAACATTAAAACAAAATAAAATCATGCAAAATTTGTTATACACCATAGCCGTAATCCTGGTCATTTTGTGGTTCTTGGGATTTTTGGTTTTCAATGTGGGATCCATCATCCATATTTTATTATTAATTGCCGTAATAGCCATATTACTCAGAATCATTAAAGGGAAAGAGATATAGAGAAAAACTACGCTACTAATTATTAAATTCCATACCATGAAAACTATTGTTAAGAATGCTCTGCAATTAGTAGTTGTGCTGTGTCTGCTTGGTACGACTGATTCTTTTGCGCAGGAGGCGGAAAAGAAAAATTACGATCAAGGTTTCCGTTTAGGATTTGGAGTAAGTGGCGGACTCCCGTTGCAGGATCCTTATAATTTTAATTTAGGAGGCGATGTAAGAATTCAATACGATTTATCTACAAGATATTCTTTGACATTTACAACCGGTTTCAACAATTTCTTTGTCAGCGGTGACAACAATGATTTAGGCTATATTCCGGTGAAAGGAGGTTTTAAGGCTTTTGTTTTAAAAGATAAACTGTATTTACTGGCTGAAGCGGGTGCCGCATTTGCCGTAACCAACGGCTATGACAAAACATCCTTACTCCTGAGCCCGGGAATTGGATATGCTACCGATAAGATAGATATTAGTTTACGCTACGAACATTACAATGATTTTCCGATACTGAGATCTAACGATACACCCGGAACAGGTTTGGGACAAATTGCTTTGAGATTCGCTTACGGATTTAAACTTTAAATGGATAAGCAGTAAAAAGGGCTAACAAATTGTTAGCCCTTTTTTATTTTAGAATACTTCGCTTTCTTTTAATTTTTCGGTATTGGAAACCAACTGAAGTTCATCAATCATTTTTTGAATGTTACCATTCATGAAACCGTCTAGATCAAAAATACTCAATCCTATTCGGTGATCGGTGATTCTTCCTTGAGCATAGTTGTAAGTACGAATTTTGGCCGAACGGTCTCCACTGCTTACTTGTGAATTACGTTTCTTGGCATCTTCGTCTTGCTTTTTGGCCAATTCCAACTCGTACAAACGCGAACGCAATACCGTCAAAGCTTTGTCTTTGTTTTTGTGTTGCGATTTTTCATCCTGACATTGCGCTACCAATCCGGTTGGAATATGCGTCATACGCACCGCTGATTTGGTAGTATTTACCGATTGCCCACCCGGTCCTGAAGAACAAAAATAATCGATACGAACATCATTCATATCAATCTGTACATCAAATTCTTCAGCTTCCGGCAATACCATTACTGTTGCTGCCGATGTATGTACTCTACCCTGAGTTTCCGTTTGAGGTACACGTTGTACGCGGTGTACTCCTGCTTCAAATTTCAATGTTCCGTAAACATCTTCTCCGGTTACTTCAAAAATTACCTCTTTAAAGCCACCCGAAGTTCCTTCGTTCATATCTACAACCGAGGTTCTCCAGCCTTTTGTTTCACAGTATTTGGTATACATTCTGTACAAGTCACCGGCAAAGATTGATGCTTCATCCCCACCCGTTCCGGCACGAATTTCCACCATCACGTTTTTGGCGTCCTCAGGATCTTTCGGAATCAACATGAACTTGATTTCTTCTTCTAAATGAGGTAACCGGTCTTTCGCTTCGTCTAACTGCATTTTGGCCATCTCTACCATTTCGGCATCAGAACCATCGGCAATAATTTCGTTAGCTTCTTCTATGTTTCCGGTTACATTGATGAGTTCTTCACGCTTCTCCATAAGCGCTTTCAAACTTTTATATTCCTGATTTAACTGTACATAACGCTTTTGGTCGGCAATAACATCGGGCTGAATAATCAAATCCGAAATCTCGTCGAAACGCTGTTTTACATATTGCAATCTTTCTAACATTGTGTATTCTTTAATTGGAGTGCAAAAATAGTAAAAAAAGTGTAGAAACGGGAGTGTTCAATTAACCATTTTTTTATAGTATTGTATGGATTTAAAAAATAAAGAAAATGAAAATCATTACCTGCTCAGCAGTGGTTCTTTTATTAGTTTCCTGCCAAAAAAAATCACAGAAAAATTTTGATAAACTCGAAAAAATGAATTGGCTGGTTGGCCAATGGGAAAACAAAATGCCCGAAGGACTGCTGGTAGAAAACTGGAAAAAAGAAAACGACAGTACATTCAGTGGCAGCAGTTATTTTATCAACGCCAAAGACACGGTCCATTCTGAGAGTATTCGGTTAACACAAAAGGAGGAGGAATTAATTTATACCGCCACTGTAACCGGACAAAACGATGATCAGCCGGTAGATTTCAAACTGACTTCGGACACCGAAAACTCCTTTACATTCGAAAATCCGGCTCATGATTATCCGCAAAAAATCACATATAAAAAAGTGGATCAAAATAATTTAACAGCGACAATCTCGGGGAAACAACAAGGAAAAGAAAGCCAGGAAAGCTACCCGATGAAACGTAAATAACATTCATTTCACCCATTATTTGCATGAAACCTCACATCATAGTGAGGTTTTTTTCATTTGTAAAAACAACAAAATCAATCAACTAAAAATATTATTTATATTTAATCTAAATAAACTTTTTTAATTCAATTTCAGCATTTATATTTGCATCGTTATTTTTAATTATTCTAAATAAATGTGTAAATATATTCCAATTCTAGCCGCAACACTTCTTTTCAGCACTTCCGTTTTGAGTCAACAAACTAAAAACGACAATCAAGAAGAACTCTACGCGTTTAACAACGATACCGTTAAAAACAAAAAAGGAGAAACCTTGAAAGAAGTAATCATCATTTCGCAACAACAAAAAACTATTGTAAAAAGCGGAAAAGCCAACATCAAACCATTGGATTTACCCCAAGCTTCTATGGTTATCGGTAAAGAAACCATCAAACAACAACAAATCTTACGACTCTCAGAAGCGTTAAAAAATGCAAACGGAATTTATGTTTCAGGAGCCAGTAATGCATCGGGAAACAACCAGGAAGAATTGGGTTCGCGCGGATTCACGTTCAGTGGTGGTAACACTTTCAAAAACGGAGTTCGCATCAATGGCTCCATCATTCCTGAAGCCAGTTCACTGGAAAGCATTGAAATCCTTAAGGGAAGTTCAGCCCTTTTATATGGAAACGTTGCTCCGGGGGGAATTTTAAATTTAATTACCAAAAAACCCCGATTTGATCATGGTGGCGAACTCAGTTTCAGAGCTACTGAATATAACTTTTTCAAACCAACGGTTGATGTGTATGGCGCAGTCAATAACAGCAATACTGTAGCCTATCGCTTTATCAGTAGTTATGAACAGGGGAATAGTTTCAGAGACGATGTACAAACCAGAAGAATTTACTTCAATCCTTCATTTTTACTGGACATTTCGGCAAAAACCAACATTATTATAGAAGCTGATTACACCAAAGACAACAGAACCCCTGATTTCGGTTTAACCACTATAGATTATAAAATAGTAGAATTGCCCAGAAATACATTTCTGGGATTCAACTGGGGAAAATTTGATTCTGAACAAATTGGATATACCACAACCATCAATCATGATTTGAGTCAAAAGTGGCAGCTGAAAGGCCTCTTTTCATACCAAGGATACAGCACAAACTTACTGTCCAGTTTAAGACCTAATGCTACGAATTTGGTTCAGCCAAATGGTGATTGGACCCGAGGAGTGCAAAAAACAGATACTGAACAGGATTACAGCCTCGTTGAAGCCGATTTAAACGGAACGTTTAAAACCGGAAAAATCAAACACACTTTGCTTTTAGGGGCTGATGCAGATCAAAGTAACACCACAACATTGGCTTATAAAAACATTGTTTGGTTTGACAAAATTAACATCTACAATCCTCAAGTGTCTTTTGATAAGAATCCGTTTTATGCTAATGCAGCTATCCCAACAATGGAAAAAAACACCAATGCATTGGCAAACGTAAGAAGAGCAGGAGTCTATTTTCAGGATTTGATTGAAGTTACGCAAAAGATTAAAGTTTTAGCCGGATTGCGCTACAGTTACTTAGAAAACACCACTAACACTTTGACATACTCAACTTCGGCTACCGTTGAAACAAAAACACACGACAATATTTTTTCACCGAAATTGGGTGTGGTATTCCAACCTACAAAAACCAACTCCATTTTCGCCAGCTATTCGGATTCGTTTGTATTAAATACCGGAACCGATAAAAACTTGAATGCCTTACCTCATTCAACCATTAATCAATACGAGGTTGGTATTAAAAACGAATTTTTCAAAGGACATTTGGTAGCTAATTTAACCACTTACTTAATCGATTATAGTAATTTAGCCCAAACCGATTTCAGCAATGGAAATACTAATACCAACATTAAAGAGTTAGCAGGAGCTTATCAAAGTAAAGGAATTGAACTAGACGTTACCAGCCAACACAAAGGATTGAAATTGATTGCCGGTTACAGCTTTAATGAAACCAAATACACCAAAAGTAACATATACGACAAAGGAACATATTTGCGTTTTTCACCCAAACATACTGCCAATGCCAGTGCATTTTATACCTTTGAAACCGGTAAACTCAGAGGATTGGAACTGGGCTTACAATCAACCTACATAGGAGAACGATTGGGAGGTAGATTAAAACCCAATAATGCATCAACTCCGGCTGAATTGGCTCGAAAACCAATACCGGTTGACGGATTTTTACAATTTGATGCTTCCGTTGGGTATGCTATTAAGAATTTCACCATCAGAGCAAAATTGGCTAACTTAGGTAATGTTGTGAGTTATTATGTATACGATGATAACACGGTAACACCAATTGCTCCCAGAATGTTAACCACTACCCTATCTTATAAATTCTAAAAAAATGAAACAAACCACCATCCGCAATCTCCACCGTGACTTAGGCTATTTCTACATTGGATTAATCATTTCATTTGCGGCTTCCGGGATTATGATGAACCATCGCGAAAGCTGGCATCCCGAAAAATACACTATTGAAACAAAAGCCATTGAGGTAAAACTGCCCTCCAAAGAAGCTATCAATGAAGCATTTGCTGATTCGCTAGGAAAAACTTTAGGTATTGATGATAAAATACGCCGCCATAAAGTAGATGATGATAAGTTCAAAATTTCTTTTGAAAAACACGATGTGGAAATTGATTTGAATACCGGAAAGGGCGAAATTGTTTCATACATCAAAACACCGGTTATCAGCCAAATGATGAAGTTACACAAAAGCACTTCCAACTGGTGGATTTACTATGGTGATATATTCGGGCTATCCCTTATTACTATTGCGGTTACCGGTGCCGTTATGATACCGGCAGGAAAATTTAACTTCAAACGAAGAGGTTGGAAACTGGCTCTGGCCGGTATTGTCTTCCCTCTCTTGTTTTTGTTTTTGTTTGGTTAATTTTAAATGAAAAAGCTCTCTGACGAGAGCTTTTTTTGTTTACATCGAATAGTTTTTAAAAATATAAATCCAAATCATCCTCGATAAGCGTATGTTAAAGCAACTCAACAGCACAATCACAACGCCGATGATGGGAATGATTCTCAAGTCAAATGTTTCGTCAAAAAACGGACTTGCCAAAAAATAGGTGATTATTCCCTCGCCTACGGTCAATCCGTAATTGACAAACATAGCTCCGAAGAAATAACCCGGTTCTTTTTCAAACTTGAAATTACAATGATCGCAGTATTCATTCATTTTGGGGAACCCCAGACTGAAGAAAAAACTTTTGTCGGCAAACACTTTGCCTTTGTGACAGTTAGGACATTCATTGCGGAAAATATGGTACAGACTTTTTAACATGAATTATTTTTAGGCAAAGGTAATATGTTGAAGCTAACCAAATGTTTAGTAAATTCGCTATTACTAGCACAAAAAAGACATTTTGAAAAAGCATCCTATTTACAGTATCCAAAATTTCACTGCGCCCATCAGCCAGAAAGACTTGTATGTGAATAGTTTTAAAAACCATCTGAAAACGCACAGTTTCATTGAAAAACCCCACAGACACAACTTTTACCTCCTGGTCCTATTCACCAAAGGAAGCGGGACACATGAAATAGATTTTGACCAGTTTGACATTAAACCCGGAAGTTTGTTTGTGCTACAACCGGGACAAATACACCATTGGGCACTATCTTCAGATATTGAAGGATACATCATTTTCTATTCACAGGAGATTTACAACTTGTATTTTGGCCAAAAACGAATTGAAGATTATCCCTTTTATCAATCGGTTATGAACCAACCCGAGCTGTATTTTCAGTCGGATGAGCTGCTGCAGATTCAATCTTATTTTGATTTAATGCTGGCCGAAAATCAAAATAATCTCCCGAAAAAAACAGACAAGCTCCTGAATTTACTAGATTGTATTCACATAGAAATATCCAGAAAATACCTTTCGAATAACCAACATATTGCACATTCCTACAATCATAAAATTCAACAGTTTGAACAATATTTGGAGGCTTTTTACAAAACTGAAAAATCGCCTTCGTTTTATGCGGCAAAAATGAACATCACACTCAAGCATTTAAATCGTATTTGCAAAGAAATACTCAACCAAACTGTCACTGAACTCATCACAAAACGCATCGTGTTGGAAGCCAAAAGGCTTTTAACCAATCCCAATTACACTGTCAATCAAATTGCTGCTACTTTGGGCTTTGAAAACTACTCCTATTTCACCCGATTATTCAAGCAAAAAACTGGAATCACTCCGCGTGAATTTCGTATGACGCAAACTATCGGGCATTAAAATAAGTTGACAATGCAATGCAATTTGACAACTCATTAAAGTATTGCGGATATTCACGTATCACCCGACCCGTTTTTCCACCCGACTGTTTTTGTGCATAATCCATCATGTGCAAACATAACGCTTTGAATTTGTCAGTCTTCGCATTTTGATAGGCTAATTCATAATAAAGTGTCGTTTTGATACGGGTACGGTATTCTAAATTATCAATATAGGATTCATTTAGATAGGTATCGTCATATGAGGTATAGCTACTATAACGCCGCATCATCCAGGAATTACCCATGTCAGTCATGTTCAGATAACAATTACCAATTAAGAAATAATAATAATCCCGGTCTTTACAGTTAACATCATTGGCCAGTCTCAGGTATTTTATCAAATGTTCCGTGATGGTGAGTTTGTTAACAAAATACTTCTCTTTCCGCGGGATAAAATCCGGAGTGTATTTAAGGGTGTAAAACGGATTGCTGTCAAACTCCAAATACTCATCAAAACGCCCACGCTCCCATGCATTATAGTTTTCTTCCCAATAGGATTTTCGAATTGACCTGAAAGTCAACAATGCCCTTCCCAATTGTTCTTCACGAATGTATTTAGTTCCGAGCAAATCGGTTAAATAGTCTTTGTCATGCAGTAATACTTGATATATCTGATTTCTCTTTTGTTCCGGAGAAAGCCGGTTCAATCCATTTACAATCGTCTGCAAATCACGGGCAGCATACACAAAATCGAGATAATCAAAATAATTGTAAAACACATCCAAATTATCGCTAGTCAACAAGCGGTTACCACGCCACTCTACATCATCTGCATTCGATCCAATTTCAGACCAAACATGATTCAAATGGGAAATCAGTGCCAAACCATCAAGCAGATTGTCTTTAAATTCCAATTCACGACCCAAGGCAAAAATAAAACGCCGATTATCGCTATGTAGTTTAATGATTTCCTGAACTTCATTTACAATAACCGCTTTACCAAAAGGTTGTCGAGCCGTTAAGCATAACGCTTTCATCATGGCCACTTCTGCACTCACTTTCTCATGAGGATATTGTCTTTCAAAGGTTTTGATGGCAGCCAATGCCAAATCGTATTGCTGTATCATAAACAACAACTGAATTTCAGCCGCTTTCCACAATGCCGGATTATCTACTTTTCGCATATCGGCTTGCTGCACAAAATGCAATACTTCCTGCGCATACAAACGGTCTTTGTCAGAACGGGCGCGCAACGTGAGTGTCGTAATTTTACTGGCCTCACTTTCACTGTAATAATCTTCTTGTTCAATTGAAGGTGAGTAATTGGTATAGTAAGGCGTGTAAATCCAATCTTCGAGCTTGTTGATTTCGCGCAGCAATAAAAAGTCTAGTGTTCTGAATTTGGGTTTGTTTTGGTAAATGATTTTAAGTTTATCCAGATTTTTAGTAATAATCCGCGGCGAAGCGTAAGCGTATAAATTGGCAATTTGTTCCGGGGTTTTGGCGAATGACAATGCCGTATTCAAGTTAAATTCGCTATTGAAATAAAACTGGCTTGGAAATGCTTTTTCAGGACAGTAAGCAAAAAGCTCCGCGATGTCGTTGTAATTTCCTTTTGCATTATGTCCGAAACAATAAAAATACAAACTCCAATAGTAGACATAATCTTTTGGGGCTTTGGCAAAAGCTTCATGAAAAACGCGATTGACCGTCGCCATATCGCCATGGTAATACGCCAATCGGATGCATTGAAACGCATACTTTCTTTTCAGCATCAGGTTTTTTTCGGTTTGATACGCACGATACAATTCAGCACTAAACTTCGCAGCGGAAGCTTCTTTATAATCCTCCGAACGCTCCCAGGTATTATTGCCCATGTAACCATTAAAATCTTCACATTTTTTGGCGTACCTAAAATACTTTAGCACATCGTTTCGGTGGTTTTTATACAAAAACTGTACAAAAGCATTGGGGTTCCCCGGGTGAATATCGGTAAATTTTAACTGATTATTAAACGCCACAATCTCCTCAAGGGAAACTTTCTTTTTAGTGTATCGGTACCAATCCAGTATATTGGATTCATACGTTATCTTGTCGGAAAAGGAATCGTTCATGGTATCAAAACCCCACAAGAAGTTGTTGTAATAAAATCCCGAATACTCTTTAAAGTTAAAATACTTCGGACTAAACAGGCAATAGCGTACATCTTCACCATAAGGTGTATAACCACAAGCGGTTATTTTGCAAACACTACTTAGAAAAAGCAGTATAAAAACCAATAAGTTCTTCATGGCTGTATTGCATATAAATGTTATCACTTACGTCAAAAAGGGCAACAGTCGTTTGGTTGTCCATCTCAACATTCTTTTTAATCACGGCTATCGCTTCTTGGATGGTCGAAGCTGAGACATCTTCGTATTTTATTTGATCGGCAACACGGTAATATTCAGCCCAATGAAAAGAGGTATCTTTGGTCACTTCATACCACATCGGTTTAATTTCTTTAGTAAAACTCTTCAACTCTTCTCGATTCAAATCAACCAAACCCTGAAAATGATTGTTTTGATACCATTGTGCCCAACTGAAAACCGGCAAAGCCACATCTAAATGCAACGGGTAACTCCGCTTTTCGTTGAGGTAGGATTTGAGTTCGGCGATATCTAAAATGGAATTTTTGTCACTGCTCGTCAAAGGTTTAATCAAATTATAACACATCAGCATGGCTTTATCAACCGGTGGAACACCCATGGTTTCCCGGTATTTATACGGATACAATCGCAACGTACAACTGATTTCTTTCTTTGACAATTCTTTGATTTTTCGCAGTAAATAAAAGTACTTCTCTTTAGTCGATTTCGTCCAGTCGCAATCAATTTGAATTTCTTTGCCAAAGTTTTTACCAAACCCTTTACCGCCTCTTTTGTCAATCAGGAAAACAATATTATCGGCCAGTTTATCCAAATCGCGCTCCGAATTGTACTTAAATATCTCGTTTTTGATAAAGACTGTCGGCACCACCTCAATATCAGTTTCGTGTTCAAAAAAGTTGCCATAGTTGCTGAGCTTATCGTGTGGATAATTCCCCATAGCTTCCGAATAATCAACTTCAAAAAACTTGACGTATAACTTTTTAATACTGTCCGAAGCCAACTTAGCTTCAGCCGCATAGCCCAAATTGTTGCTTTTCCAATAATAAAAAGCCCGTTCAACATGTAATACTTTGTTGTCCTTATTACAGCCTCCAAAGCACAGAGAAAGCGTCGCTAAAAGAAATAGTTTTTTCATATCATTACCTGTTTTCGGTATAACGTAAAATTCGTATTAAAAGTATATTTAATTTCCGAATTATTTTGCATAAAAAACCCGCTTATTGCTAAGCGGGTTTTCATTATAATTGCATACTAACTTGTGTCGTCAGCTTACTTCTTCTCGGGTATATTCGCCAAAATTTCCACAAGAAACTTCCAGAATTTCTGAGACGATTTGATCGAAGCTCTCTCATCCGGACTGTGGGCTCCGTGAATCGTTGGTCCAAACGAAATCATATCCATACCCGGATAGTTGGTTCCTAAGATTCCACATTCCAAACCGGCGTG
>CAYPSB010000023.1:0-2775 GCA_964413435.1 uncultured Flavobacterium sp. | reverse complement strand
TCATATCCATACCCGGATAGTTGGTTCCTAAGATTCCACATTCCAAACCGGCGTGACAAGCTACAACGTTAGGTTTTGTTCCGTTTTGTTTTTCATAAATATTGACCAAAACATCTAATATTTCGGAATTTACGTTAGGAGTCCAACCCGGATAGCTTCCGGCAAAAGTAACTTCGCAACCAAACAATTCATAAGCCGAACGCAAAGCATTGGCCAAATCCATTTTAGAACTTTCTACGGAAGAACGTGTTAAATTTTGAATCGAGATTTCACCTTCTTTCACTATAACACGGGCAATGTTGTTGGAAGTTTCCACCAAATCAGCCATATCAGCACTCATGCGATAAACCCCGTTGTGAGCCGCATAAACAGAACGCAACAAACCTTCCTGAACACCTAAATCCATTACTTTTGACGGTAAATCGCTCTTCACGATTTCGATGGTGAGGTTTGGTTCCATCGTTTTGTATTCGGTTTTGATATCGTTGATAATTTCCTGCATATCAAATACGAAAGCCTCGTCGTACATGCTGGCTACAATGACTTTGGCCACACTTTCACGCGGAATTGCATTGCGCAAACTACCGCCGTTAATTTCAGCAATCTGCAACCCAAAGTTTTCGAATCCATCAAACAACAAACGGTTCATGATTTTGTTGGCATTCCCCAATCCTTTATGAATGTCCATTCCTGAATGACCTCCGTTTAAGCCTTTCACAGTAATGGTATAACCTACCGAGCCTTCGGGAGTTTCTTCTTCTTTGTAGCTTCGAGTGGCCGTAACATCAATTCCACCGGCACAACCGATATCAATTTCATCATCTTCTTCAGTGTCCAAATTCAAAAGGATTTCACCTTTTAAAATCCCTCCTTTTAAGTTCAAAGCGCCGGTCATTCCGGTCTCTTCATCTATGGTAAACAGAGCATCAATAGCCGGATGCGGAATATCCTTACTCTCTAAAACCGCCATAATCGCTGCAACTCCAAGCCCGTTGTCGGCTCCAAGCGTAGTTCCTTTGGCACGTACCCAATCACCATCTACATACATCTCGATACCTTGCGTTAAAAAATCGAAATCGGTATCGTTATTTTTTTGATGCACCATGTCTAAGTGCCCTTGCAATACTATCGTTTTGCGATTTTCCATACCCGGAGTAGCCGGTTTTCGGATGATTACATTGCGAATTTCATCTTCAAAGGTTTCGAGTCCTAAACTGTTCCCGAAATTTTTCATGAATTCAATTACTCGCTCCTCTTTTTTAGACGGACGAGGTACTGCGTTTAAATCGGCGAACTTATTCCAAAGTGCTTTGGGTTCCAGATTTCTGATTTCTTGGCTCATTATGATTATGTTTTTTTATGTCGAGGCACAAAGTTACAAAGTTTAACTACTTTGAAAATTGATTTGTGATTATATTTACATTTTAAAAATTGGCCTTGAAACGCAAATACATACTTCCCGTATTTCTACTGATTCAGATTATCGTACTGAGGATACTCACTTTTTTTCCTGAAACTGTAGAGCAGTTTTACAGCAACGGTTGGTATGTTTGGATTTCACATTTTTCCAGAACGGTTTTGGGGAAAATTCCGTTTTCAGTAGGTGATATCATTTATGGGATTGTTATCATCTATTGCATTTATTGGTTCTGCAAAAAACGTAAGCTCAATTGGAAGAGCAAAGTTTGGTCGGCACTCAGTTTTCTTTCTGTAGTTTATTTTCTGTTTCATTTGCTGTGGGCATTCAATTACTACCGATTACCTCTTTTTGAAAAAATGAAAATTTCCAGAGAATATAACGAAGCTGATTTAATTTCATTCACTGAAAAATTAATTGCAAAAACGAATGAAGTACAATTTGCGCTGACAAAAGACCGTAACAAGAAAGTAGTCAATCCATATTCTCAAGACAGTATTTTTAAACTAACCCAAAACGGATACGATAATTTGGCTCAACAATACCCAATGTTTCAATATGAAATTCCGAGCCGGAAGAAGTCTTTAATAAGTTTGCCGCTAACTTATATGGGGTTTGGCGGTTATCTGAATCCGTTTACCAACGAAGCCCAAGTCAATGCTAAATTGCCCTTGTACGGATTTCCGAATGTGGTTTGCCATGAAATGGCGCATCAAATAGGGTATGCCAGCGAAAGTGAGTGCAATTTTATTGGTTTTATGGCCTGTATCAAAAATAAGGATTTGTATTTTCAATATGCTGCTTATACCACGGCTCTAAGATATTGTTTGGAAAATGTTTATTTGAAAGATGAGACCAAGTTCGAAAGCTTAAAACCCGGCATTAATAGAGGAATATTTGAAAATTATAAAGAAAGTGAACTCTTCTGGGCCCAATATGACACTTTTATTGATAAAGGGTTTCATATTTTCTACGACCAGTTCTTAAAAACCAACCAACAACAGGACGGCATGGAAAGCTACAGTAAATTTGTAAATCTTTTAATTAATTATTACAAAGACAGAGCTTTGGAGTAAACTGTACATTTTTTTAAAATGTTAAGCTGAAACAACAGAAAACAAAAAAACCATTGATTTCTCAATGGTTTAATGTGATCTCAGAAGGATTCGAACCTTCGACCTACTGCTTAGAAGGCAGTTGCTCTATCCAGCTGAGCTATGAGACCTGGCTCTTAGAAAATTCTTATTCGTCGGGGTGGCAGGATTCGAACCTGCGACCTCCTGGTCCCAAACCAGGCGCGATGACCGGGCTACGCTACACCCCGAGAGCGGAGAGACAGGGACTCGAACCCTGGCGAC
>CAYPSB010000022.1:44820-52141 GCA_964413435.1 uncultured Flavobacterium sp. | reverse complement strand
TCAACCCAAACTGGAGAAATTTGAAAAAGTATTCAAAGATCGATTGAAAAAGAAACACTGACCAGAATCCCGTTAATTACGGGATTTTTTGTTACCAGTCTATTCTTAAGAAGGCATTAGGCATCATTCTCAACGAATAAAAATTCTGCATAGAATATCGTGGATTGGCATAATCGGCGATGGATGTATACTTTCGTTCAAACTCTCTGCTTATGATTTCATTGCGATTGTAAAGGTTGTAAACTGAAATTCCAATTTTATACGTTTGTCCGCGTTTATTTTTAAACTCATAACTACCCGAAACATCCAAACGGTGGTAATTGGGTAATGTTTCCGAATTATAAGACGTAATTTGTCCGCTTTCATCAATGTTACTATATGGTTTTCCGGAATGCCAAAACCACCCCACAGTCAACAAATAATTATTCCATTTTTTATTGACCGCTACGTTGAAACTGTGCTTATTATTAGAATTAACCTGAAAATATTCGCCTTGATTTAAATCTTCAAATTTATTTTGCGAATCCTGATAAGTGTAAGTCATCCAGGCACGCCAGGTTGGAGTACTTTTTTGCAACAAAACATCTATCCCTTTGGTAAAACCTTTACCGTGATGAATAGAAGCGTCATTCTGACTTAAAAACCCCAGTGTGAAGGAAGTAATTCCGGTAATGGTTTTGTAATAACCATCAACATCCAAAAGCCAGCCGTTATTTTTAAAAATAAAACCCGTTGTATACTGATTTGCTTTTTGAATAGGATATTTTTCATCATCGGACAGTATCCAAACGTAGTTTTCCAAGCTCAAATCATTGGCGGTATTTTCGCGAACCTGACTTAAAACCTGACTTCTTCTTTCATAGGAAACCTGCCATATCAAAGTTTCTGACAACTTATTTTGCACCAAAAATCTGGGCTCAAGACTGGTAGCCTTTATTTTGCTGTAATAATTGTAGCGCAAGCCCGGTTGCCAACTCCACGAACCGAAATCCTGTTTAAAGAAAACATACCCAACTTGAGTAATATTGTAACGGTGTTTCAAATTCAAATCGATGGCAACGTCCTGATTATAGCTATTCAGCAAATGTGAAATGTCGTTTCCTAAAAATTGATACCCAAATTCAAGGTTTGATTTTTCATTAATAACATATTCGAAATTGGATTGAATTCCCGAATCAAACACCCGGTTTAATTTCTTAAATGCTTCAAATTTATTGGTTTGGTATTCCTGTCGTTTTTCATATTCAAAATTGTACACCGAATAAAAAAGTTGCAACTGCTGATTGAATTTCGAACTGTACTGCTGACTCCAATTCAATCCGAAGCCATAATTTTTAATATTCATTTTTTGGTTGTTGATGCTGTCTTTTTTGATGACGTTTGTATAATCTAAATCATTGTTAATAAGCAATCCTGTCAACGAAATGGCTGTTTTCTCATTAGGTTTGAAATTCAGTTGTGACGAAAAATCATAAAACTGAAACTGGTTATCATTATCAAAGTCATTGAAATTGGTATGCTGAAAAACCTTGTTTTCCAGTTGTTTGAACGTTGGCGACTGTAGCCATTCTGTATACGATTTTCTTCCCGAAACCTGCAACCCTAGTTTGTTTTTATACAGCGGTGTTTGAAAATACGCGTCAGTATTGAGTGCATTGATACCGGCATTGCCTTTGGTTTTATCTGCAATTTTATTTGTCGATTGGATGTCAATAATACCAGAAACTCGTTCTCCGAATTTTGGATTTACCGCTTTGTTGTAATAGTTAACTGTTTGCTCTGCATTTGGGTTAATACTCGAAATCATTCCGAATAAATGTCCCGGATGATACAATCGGATGCCGTCCAGTAGTATTAAATTTTGGTCAGAAGTACCTCCCCGAATGTGTAACCCTGTGGCGGTTTCATTCGGACTCTTAACGCCCGGCAGTTGTTGCAACGACAATAAAACATCTGCATCAGTAACACCGGGTAAGGTGGCGATTTTTTGTGGATAGAGTAAATAATTCTGATCTGTTTTTTTGATGCCTTTGGCTAAAAATTCTTCTACTATTACCTCTTTTAATTCATAAGAAGTTTCAATTGCTTCTTCACGAACAATTTTGGCCAGCGAATAAAACCGATTATTGATTTTCACCACTTGTAATGATGATTGCTTTTCAATTTCAGCATTAATTTCGGGCAAGGAATAACGCTTTTTTACCAACGAGATGGTTTGTATTCCTACCACCGAGTCGGCATAAGAATATTTAACATCAAATTTCATTTCAACATCTGAAAGTACTTTGGTGATTTTGGTATGAGTGTATGCCAATGTAACTTTCTTCTTTTCCTGAGCATGAAAAAATGACGTCCAAAACAACAAAAAGAAAAACAGAACTATTCGTTTCATTCTGTAATCAATATTTTCCCTGAACCGTCTTGAGCATATTTTAAATGCAACGGAATACAAATAGCCTTCAAGGCTACATCAAGGTTATTGTGTGTAAAAGCGCCTGTAAATTTTACATTGCCAATGTGTTTCGGATATGAAACCGCGATGTGGTATTGGTTTTCAAATTGGTCAAAAACATACTGCATCGGTACATTTCTGAAAGCAGACTCTCCGGTTAACCA
Source organism: uncultured Flavobacterium sp. (assembly GCA_964413435.1). GTDB lineage: Bacteria > Bacteroidota > Bacteroidia > Flavobacteriales > Flavobacteriaceae > Flavobacterium. The sequence continues at coordinate 49,525 of CAYPSB010000022.1, read as the reverse complement.
AGATGGTTTTCGGCTTGTACCATCCGCCCAATTTTCGATTGTATCATCGTAAAAACGAACACTCTCACCATGGGTGAGTACAATGGATTTTGAACCTTTGGTAACTTTAACTTTGCCTTCATAACAAACCACTTCAAAAAAATCACGGAACGAAATCACGTTAAATTTAGTGCCCAAAACCTTCACCTTTCCGAGTGGCGTTTCTACAATAAAAGGGCTGCCTTTTTGCACTTCAAAAAATGCCTCTCCCTCGAGCTGTAGGGTTCTTTTGTACTTGAAATAGTTGGAATAGCACAATTTCGACTTGGAATTCAACACTACTTTGGAATGGTCACTCAGGAGTATTGTTGTATTAGTCCCAAAATCGGTGACAACCGTATTTGAAGCTATAAAAAAATGATATATCCCGAAAGATAAAATCAGACAGGCAGCTACCGTCAGATACTTCCAAAGTGAAATAACCTGAACCGATTTCTTAGTCGGGGTATTTCGTTTTTGGATAACCGCATTGAAATTTTGCTCCAAGTCGGGAGCTTCTATTTGGAAGCCTTCCAAAGTGATTTTTATTTTCCGATAAGCTGCAAAATCTTCTTCCGAGACCAATAGTTTCAGTTCGTCATCAGTAATTTGACCACTCAGCCAGTCGGATAAATAAGTGTCGTTATTCGCTTTCATACATTTCTTTTTCAAACATTTTTTACTACTTTTCTAAGGGCTAACAAAGCAAGATGCATTCGTTTTTCTACTGCTTTAACCGACAAGTCCAGGGCTGAAGCAATTTCAGTGTAAGACTGATTATCAAATCGATTCATCAAAAAAACTATTCGTTGCTTTTCGGGTAAATCGCTTATGGCTTTTTCTAAACGCGCTTTCAATTCGGTTTCTTCCAGTAAAAAATCGGGGGACTCTTTATGATTGTCTTTGGTTTTAAACTGAAGCTCAAAATTGGTAACAACCTTGTGGTGTTTAATATTGTTAAGTGAAATCCTGATAGCAGTAGTATACAAAAAACTCTTGGCCTGCTCGGGTTTTAACATGCTGCAATTTTCCCAAAGTTTGACAAAAGCATTCTGCGCTACATCTTCAGCCGTTTCAATGTCGCCTCTGAATTTGTAAACCAAAAAGTTTCGCAAGACTTTAAAATTAGCATCAAAAACCGAACGGAAAACCGCATCGGAACAAAGCCTTTGATTGGGATTATTTTCACTCATCGCTTAAATTACCAAACACAACCTCATCGCTGAGATTGTGTTGGCAACAATTAACTTTTGTACTTTTAATTAATTACAGTGACTCGCCAATACCGACTCGAAAGCGGCTTCATTAGCAATAATCACAGTCTCATTTCCGGTTGGAGTGGCAAAAGATATCGTAATCGGATAGTTCAATGCCGGGAAATACGACTGATTCGGCCACCAATATTGCAATAACTCTCCGTCATTGTGTATGGTTATTATCATTCCTCCGTTTTGAACCTCAACCGGATAAGCCACATTAAAACAAGTTCCTAATAATTGCCCGAATGTATGTGTTGGTGCCGGGTTACAGCTTACAAAATCATTGGCGGTATATCCCTGACACTGAGCCAAACAGGCATTATCAAACTGCACGATACCAGTAGCTGTTTGCACACAAACCGGGTTAATGTCTGTCGGACAGTTACATGGACTGGTACTGTTACAATCTACAAAATCATTAGCGGTGTAACCGGCACATTCGGCATGACAAGCGTTAGAAAATTGTACAATTCCGTTAGCCGTTTGAACACAAACCGGCGCATAAATTTCCTGACATACACAACCGTTTCCGTCACAGTTGTTATTCAAATCAAAGAACTCATAAAGATCATGAATAACCATTGTTTGATTATTTTGAATCACCGAAATAGGGAATACTATATTTAATTGATATGAATTGGTTTGATTCGGATTGGAAAGCAATTGTAGCAATTGTGCTTCATCGGCTATAGTCTGTGTTTCATTATTGGCATTTATAATCTGAATAGGAAATACTATATCGTAACAAGCGATATCAAAAACACAATCGTTAACCGTTTGAAAATTACAATCCTCAATAAGTGCGTAAAATTCGGCTTCATTGTTAATGGTAGTTACGACTCCCTCAGCCTGCACATCAAACGGAAAGGCAATACTGTCAATGTATAAATTGTTGGATTCATTGGTTAAAACATCCAATAAACCTTGGTATGAACTTACGGTAATAACAGTCCCGTCGTTGTACGACAGCGTAATCGGATAAACAAACTGGAAACACAAGATTTGATCTTTGTTCAACTTTCCGTTGTTGATGTTGTTACCTTTTCTCAACTCGTTTAAGGTTGTTCTCAACGCTATACTTTTTGAAGTAACGACTTCATTTTCTACCGGATTGTTATCGGTACACGAATAAAAACCGGCCACCGCAACGGTCAGTAACAGGACTAAAAGCTTAATTTTTTTCATTTGATGTATAATTTAGTGTTTTAAGGTTAGACAACCGTAAAGTCCACCACCCTACTTTTTCAAAACTTTTTTTAATCTGTTAAAAACAGAATTCTGAAAATCACATCTAAATGTATAGTTTTACAATGAATTAATTACCTACTCATGAAAAATATTTTTCTGATACTCATAGTACTTACGACCTCATTGAGCTTCGCACAAAAACAAAAATGCACCATTTATTTATCAGATGGAACCATAAAAGAAGGTATCAGTCGTTTTAAAGCAGATGATAATGTTAAGTTTCGAGTAACGGAAGACAGCGAACCTGAAATAATCCCTAAAGAAAAAATTGAAAAAATAAAATTGGATGAAAACGGTATCATAGGAACTTATCGTTTCAAAAATGTAACCGACGAAATGAGGCGATGGTTAAAAGAGGTTTCTGTTGGCGAAGTTTCCTTATATTCTGATAAAATCTCGGGAGCCTTCTATGGAGGTGGTGTCGGTTTTAACAGCATGGGTGGTGTTGGCATGGGTGGCGGCATGATGATGGGCGGAGGCGATGTGACCTATTACTATGTTTGTCATAAAGGTGATAACGAAGTTTTTAAAATAACCTCGATAGGTAACATCAGTAAAAATTTTAAAAAAGCAGCTTCTGAGTTTTTCAAAGATTGTCCGAAACTGGTCGAAAAAATCCAATCAAAAGAATACAAAAAAAGTGATATTGAAAGTGTAGTTTGGTTTTACAATAATTACTGTGTGACCAAATAATTACCGTTTTGCCAAAGCCTCGGCAATCTTCAATGCGCATTTTTCACCGTCAATTGCTGCCGAAATAATCCCTCCTGCAAAACCGGCTCCTTCCCCACACGGATAGAGTCCCTTTATCTGAAGATGTTCTAAGGTTTCGCTGTCTCTCGGAATCCTTACCGGTGAAGAAGTTCTGCTTTCGGGAGCATGCAATATGGCTTCATTGGTCATGTAACCGCGCATTGATTTCCCAAATTGAACAAAACCTTCCCGCATAATCTGTGTCAAAAACCCGGGAAATACTTGTCCCATTTCAACTGAAGTTGTACCGGGAACATAAGACGTTTTAGGAATAGAAGCAGACACTTTGTTTTGGGTAAAATCAACCATGCGTTGTGCCGGTACTTTTTGGGTTTGTCCGGCCAAATGCCATGCTTTTTGTTCAATACTTTTCTGAAATTCCATCCCTGCTAAAGCGCCGTATTTGGCAAAAGGTTTGAAATCTTCCAGTTTTAACTCTACCACTATCCCTGAATTAGCCGTGTTCTGATCCCGTTTTGACGGCGACCAACCATTGGTAACCACTTCTCCCGGACTGGTAGCACAAGGCGCAATCACTCCACCCGGACACATACAAAACGAATACATACCGCGGCCGTTAACCTGTTTCACAATAGAATACGGAGCAGGCGGTAAATACTCTCCTCTGAAATCACAACTGTACTGAATTTTATCAATCAGTTCCTGAGGATGCTCGGCACGAACCCCCAACGCAAAAGGTTTGGCTTCGATGAAAATCTTCTTTCTGTCTAACAATTCAAAAATATCACGAGCCGAATGACCGGTAGCCAATATTACTTTGTTAGCTGATATAACATCACCGTTTTGAGTAACCACCCCTTGTATTTCGTTGTTTTTCAGCACAAAATCGGTCACACGGGTTTCAAACAAAACCTGACCTCCGCAGGCAATGATTTTTTCGCGAACATCCTGGATGATTTTGGGCAATTTATTAGTTCCAATGTGTGGATGAGCTTCTACCAAGATATCCGGAGTAGCGCCAAAACCTACTAGTAATCGGAGAATACGATCAACATCACCCCTTTTTTTAGAACGGGTATACAATTTACCATCCGAGTATGTCCCCGCCCCCCCTTCGCCGAAGCAATAATTGGAATCTTCATTAACAATATGGTCTACATTAATGGCTTTCAAATCGCGGCGGCGACCTCTGACGTCTTTTCCGCGTTCTATCAGTATTGGCTTTAATCCTAACTCAATTAGTTGCAAAGCAGCAAAAAGTCCGGCCGGTCCGGCCCCTACGATAATGACTTCCTGTGCATTGGAAACATTTTTATATTCGGGTAATGTTATTTTTTGTTCGGATATATTTTCTCCGTTAAAATAAACATTGGCTTTTATATTGATTTTGATGACTTTTTGACGAGCGTCTATAGAACGTTTGAGAACAACTACTTTTTGTATTTCTGTTGCAGCAACTTGAAAAA
>CAYPSB010000022.1:12375-44720 GCA_964413435.1 uncultured Flavobacterium sp. | reverse complement strand
ATAGAACGTTTGAGAACAACTACTTTTTGTATTTCTGTTGCAGCAACTTGAAAAAGCTTGGCTACCTGCTCTCGAAGCAATACTTCATTAGCAGCTATTTCGGGTGAAACCTGTAGTAGTAATTCGCGTGGCATGTGATGATTGTTTATTTGTATTGTTGACCCTAACGGTATCAAGTGGCAAAAGTAAGCATTTGACAATTTGAAAATAAGACAATTTGAAAATTGTTTGGCAAAGCATTTTAAAAACAAAATCTGTACGTAACTTTGTTTCCTATTGAATTGTTGCTATGAGACAAATAAAATTAATATGGGATTTTCGCGGCCCTGATGCAGCCGTTACGGCCGAACACCATGAAAAACATTTGAAAGAATATATTACTCTGGAAAAATTACCACTGAACATCACCGGTTTTGAAACTAAAAATGAACTCCACGCCATCGCTTTTATGGTCGTAACCGATGAACATATGATTCAGGTCAGAGACGCTTTAAAACCACACAGAGGCGAAATCTATTCCTGATTAAAAAGGCAGAAGGCAAACTTCATTTTATTGAAATCTGCCTTCCGTATTCTGCTTTAATTAGCAACTTCGCTGATGAATTTAATTCGCATGAGTCGCAATTCTTCGATGTCGTAATCGCCGTCAAACTCTTTCAGCGCATCTTCAATCTTATCGGTTTCCGACTCCATGAAGTAATCGTGAATTTCTTCTTGTTGGTCTTCGTCTAAAATTTCATTTATCCAATAATCGATATTCAGCTTGGTTCCCGAATAAACAATTTGTTCCATTTCTTTGAGCAAATTATCCATCGTAAATCCTTTGGCTTTGGCAATATCATCAAGCGATAATTTTCGGTCGATATTTTGAATGATGTATAGTTTGTTAGCTGAATTGGCACCTGTTGATTTTACCACCAAATCATCCGGACGAATAATATCATTATCCTCAACATAACGGGCAATCAATTCGACAAATTCCTTTCCGTATTTTTTTGCTTTACCTTCTCCAACGCCATGCACATTGCTGAGTTCATCAATTGAAATCGGGTATTTAAGTGCCATATCTTCCAATGACGGATCCTGAAAAACCACAAACGGCGGAACCCCAAGTTTTTTAGCTACTTTTTTACGCAAATCGCGCAACATGCTCATTAAGGCTTCGTCAGCTGTACCGCTCGATTTTGCTGCGGTTACAATGGCTTCGTCTTCACTCTCGCTGTATTCATGATCTTCTGACATCATGAACGAAGTTGGATTTTTGATGAATTCATGGCCGCGTTCTGACACTTTCAAAATCCCGTAAGTTTCGATATCTTTAGTCAATAAACCTTCAACCAAAATCTGACGGATGAGTGCCATCCAGTAGCGTTCATCGAAATTACTGCCACAACCGAAGAACTTTTGGGTATCGGTTTTGTGAGCTTTTATGGTAGCGTTAACTCTTCCTATTAAGGTAAATACAATCTCTTTGGATTTGTACAAATGTTTGGTATCGCGAACCACTTCCAGCAGCATTTTAACCTGATCTTTGGCCTCAACTTTCACTTTAGGATTTCTCACATTGTCGTCCATATCAGCACCTTCTCCGGTTTCGCTGTCAAATTCTTCTCCGAAATAATGCAACAGGAATTTACGACGAGACATCGAAGTTTCAGCATAAGCGACTACTTCCTGCAACAAGGCAAAACCAATTTCCTGTTCTGCCACCGGTTTACCCGACATGAATTTTTCGAGTTTTTCAACATCTTTATACGAATAATAGGCCAGACAATGTCCTTCACCCCCATCACGACCGGCACGACCCGTTTCCTGATAATAACTTTCCAATGATTTAGGAATATCATGGTGAATTACAAAACGCACATCGGGTTTGTCAATTCCCATTCCGAAAGCGATAGTAGCAACCACCACATCAACATCTTCCATAAGAAACATATCCTGATGTTTGGCTCTCGTTTTGGCATCTAGCCCCGCGTGATAAGGCACGGCACTGATGCCATTTACCTGTAACACCTCGGCTACTTCTTCAACTTTTTTTCGGCTCAGGCAATAAATAATTCCTGATTTCCCTTTGTGCTGTTTGATGAAGCGGATAATATCGGCCTCGATATTTTTGGTCTTGGTGCGTACTTCGTAGTATAAATTCGGACGATTAAAAGAAGCTTTAAAAGTCTTGGCATCGGGCATGTCAAGGTTCTTGAGGATGTCTTCCTGTACTTTGGGTGTAGCTGTTGCGGTTAATCCAATTACCGGTACATCGCCCAATTGTTTAATAATGCTTCTCAGGTTGCGGTATTCCGGACGAAAATCGTGACCCCATTCGGAAATACAATGCGCTTCATCTATGGCTACAAATGAAATGGGAACCGTACGAAGAAATTCGACATACTCATCTTTGGTTAAGGACTCGGGGGCCACATACAACAATTTGGTAATTCCTGAAGTAATATCTTTTTTTACCTGATTGATTTCGGTTTTGGTCAGCGAGGAATTTAACACGTGCGCAATGCCGTTTTCAGAAGACAAACTTCGAATGGCATCGACTTGATTTTTCATTAGGGCTATCAGAGGAGAAACAACGATGGCTGTTCCTTTTTGAATTAAAGCGGGCAACTGGTAGCAGAGTGATTTTCCGCCTCCCGTTGGCATTATAACGAAGGTATTATTTTGGTTAATAATACTTTTTATGACTTGTTCTTGTAATCCTTTAAATTGGTTGAAACCAAAATACTTTTTTAATTCTTTGTGTATGTCAATTTCGTTTGAATTCATTCTGTGTTAATGGTATTTTTACATAAATTTGCAAACATAAAGATACGACTTTCTTTTATACACACAAATTTTATATTAGTACAATTTTGATCAATAAAGAAACCATTTTAGCCTCGGCAAAAAGTACGATTTTATCAGAAAGTGAGGCCATTGCAAAGCTCGTAGACTTTTTAGACGACAACTTTGTCAAAACAGTTGAAAGCATCTACAACGCTAAGGGGCGACTCGTGGTTACCGGAATCGGCAAAAGCGCCATCATTGCGCAAAAAATTGTAGCCACATTAAATTCAACCGGAACCCCTTCCCTGTTCCTTCACGCCTCCGAAGCCATTCATGGCGATTTAGGAATGGTGCAATCCGGAGATGTGGTTATTTGTATTTCCAAAAGCGGAAACAGTCCGGAAATTAAAGTTTTGGTACCGCTTTTAAAGCAATTCGGAAATAAACTGATTGCTATCACCGGAAACATTACATCTTTTTTGGGCAAAGAAGCCGATTATACGCTGAACACTTATGTAAGTGCTGAAGCTTGTCCCAATAATCTGGCTCCTACAAACAGTACTACTGCGCAATTGGTTATCGGAGATGCGATTGCCGTTTGCTTGATGCAAATGCGTCATTTTACTGCCGAAGATTTTGCTAAATACCATCCCGGTGGCGCCTTGGGCAAAAAACTATTGTTGCGCGTTACAGACATGCTCGATCGATCCCACAAACCTATGGTTGCTCCCGACACCAGCATCAAAACGGTCATTGTAGAAATATCCGAAAAACGATTAGGTGTTACAGCCGTTGTAGAAAACAACAAAATAGTGGGTATCATCACTGACGGTGATATCCGAAGAATGCTCAATAAAACAGAGACTATAACCGGATTAACGGCACAAGATATCATGACCAAAAATCCAAAAACCATTAAATCAACCGATTTAGTGAGTGACGCACTCAACATCATGGAAGACTTCTCCATAACCCAATTAGTGGTTGAAGATAGTGGCGAATACCAAGGCGTTATTCATTTACATGACATTTTAAAAGAAGGAATCGTATAATGGCAAAAAAACCTAAGAAACCGGCAAATGAAATGTCGTTCCTTGACCATCTGGAAGAATTAAGATGGGTGCTAGTAAGAAGTTCAGCAGCCGTTGTCATCATGGCTACTATTACTTATTTTTTCAGTGATTATATTTTTGACACACTGATTTTCGGGCCAACCGACCCCAGTTTTATCACTTATCGCTTTTTCTGTGAAGCCTCTCACTTTTTAGGCTTTGCCGACAGTATCTGCATCACCGAGTTGCCCTTCATCATTCAAAACACCGAAATGGAAGGACAGGTTAACATTTTTGTATGGACCTGTATCACTGCCGGTTTCATATTGGCTTTCCCTTACATCTTGTGGCAATTCTGGAAATTCATCAGTCCGGCACTGTATGAAAAAGAACGTAAAAACGCTAAAGTTTTCATCTCGGTTGCGTCCCTTCTTTTCTTTTTGGGCGTGTTGTTTGGCTATTTTGTGATTGTACCGATGTCGGTAAATTTCCTGGCAACTTTTTCGATAAGCAGCGTAGTAAAAAATCAATTCAACATCGACTCTTACATCGGCATGGTAAAAACAGCCGTGATTGCCAGCGGACTCTATTTTGAGTTGCCCATCATATTGTATTTCCTGACCAAACTGGGTATGGTAACCCCAACATTTTTGAGAACCTATCGAAAATACGCCATAGTAATAGTATTAATTATTGCTGCCATAGTAACACCGCCCGATGTGGTGAGCCAGATTACAGTAGCCGTACCAATGTTATTAATTTACGAAGTGAGTATCTGGATTTCAGCTATAGTAGTACGAAACAAAAAACGACATGAGCAAGCTAGTTGAAGAATTTAATGAGTACCGTTCTAAAATGAACGAAAAGTTGTTGGCCGATAACAACAAAATAGTCAAACGCATTTTCAATTTAGACACCAATGCTTATGCAGAAGGAGCTTTGGATGTAAAAACCAAAGAGCTTTTAGGATTGGTAGCCTCAACGGTTTTGCGTTGTGATGACTGCATCAAATACCATTTGGAAACCAGTCATAAAGAAGGAGTCACCAAAGAAGAAATGATGGAGGCCATGGGTATTGCCACCTTAGTTGGCGGTACAATTGTGATTCCCCATTTAAGAAGGGCTTACGAATTCTGGGAAGCCTTAGAAGACCAAAAATAACTTGAAAATTAATTGATTTGAAAATTTGAAGATGCAATTATTTGTTAATTCACCTATTCAATTAGTTATTTTTAATTTTATTTGTTCGATGAAATAATTTAAAACATGATTTTGAGCCATTTTCTCATCTTCAAATTTTCAAATTTTCAAATTTAAATCATGAAATTAAGAGCCGAAAATTTAGTCAAAACTTACAAAGGAAGAAGCGTGGTAAAAGGCATCTCCGTAGAAGTAAATCAGGGAGAAATTGTTGGGCTTCTAGGACCTAACGGTGCCGGAAAAACCACTTCTTTTTACATGATTGTAGGTTTGGTAAAACCCAATTCGGGAAAGATTTATCTTGACGACATGGACATTACCGAGTTCCCAATGTACAAAAGGGCACAAAACGGTATTGGATATTTGGCTCAGGAGGCTTCTGTCTTCCGAAAACTGAGCATTGAAGATAATATATTGAGTGTTCTCCAACTGACAAAACTGAGCAAAGAAGAACAGATTGCCAAAATGGAAAGCCTGATTGCTGAATTCAGTTTGGAACACATCCGAACCAACCGCGGGGATTTACTCTCGGGAGGTGAAAGAAGAAGAACTGAAATTGCCCGTGCTTTGGCTACTGACCCCAAATTCATTTTATTGGATGAGCCTTTTGCCGGAGTCGACCCTGTAGCTGTTGAAGACATTCAACGCATTGTGGCACAACTAAAAAACAAAAACATCGGCATCCTGATTACCGACCACAACGTTCAGGAAACATTGGCCATCACCGACAAAACTTATTTGATGTTTGAAGGAGGCATATTAAAAGCCGGAGTTCCGGAAGAGTTGGCCGCTGATGAGATGGTTAGAAAAGTGTACCTCGGACAAAATTTTGAGCTTCGCAAAAAGAAATTGCATTTTTAATTCTGCTAAAAACAAGACTCCATGCAAAATCCAAGTAAAGACACCCTCGAGGATTGGCATAAAAATCCAAAGTACTGGAAACTGAAAGGCCTTTTCTATTACAACAAAGAGGACGAAAGAATTATGGTAGATAAACAAAACCCGAATTACGGAACTACCTTAAATTTTGCCCACAAAAAAGCTTACCTTTTTCTGTTGTTGATTTTTGTATTTTTCGGATTTATAGTATACATGATAACTAAAAAAACTGCTTAAATCACTTTTCTTCACAACTGGTAACAGCAGTAACTACCTTTATTTTTTTTTAAAACACAACAGGTGACAGCAGTAACCTGCTCTTAATTTTTTAAAACACAACAGGTGACAGCAGTAACCTGTCCTTAATTTTTCAAAACACAGTAGGTGACAGCAGTAACCTGCCCTTAATTTTTCAAAACACAGTAGGTGACAGCAGTAACCTGCCTTTAATTTTTCAAAACACAGCAGGTGGCGGCAGTAATTTATCTTTATTTTGGAGAAGTAATTTTAAATGTATTATCCACTACCGAAAGAATAACATACAAAAGTATAATCATCGGAACCGCCAATATCTGAAGGAAGATTAACATTAATATTGAGATAACCAAAAAGAAAATTTGCAGTTTATATTTGGCCAAACTAAAATTCTTAATCTTCAGGGAAAACAACGGAATTTCAGCATTCATGACGTAAGCGCTCAAAAACGTAAGCAACAACAACATCCACCAGCTGAATGAAAACTTCATATCCATATCATTTTGGAAAAAATCAGCTACCAAAGGCAAACTGGTAAAGAACAAGCTATTGGCCGGTGTAGGCAACCCTATAAAAGAATCTGATTGGCGCGTATCAATATTGAATTTCGCTAAGCGATAACAGGCTCCCAATGCTATTACAAATCCCAAATACGGGAAGTAACTTTCAGGTCCGAATGCCTCCGGTTGCAACATCAACTTATAAACCACATAGGCCGGCACCACACCACTGGTAACCATATCTGCCAACGAATCCAACTGTACCCCTAACGGTCCCGCAACCCCAAATTTTCGGGCAAAAAAACCGTCAAAAAAATCGAAGAAAATCCCGAGACAAACAAAATAAAAAGCCCAATCAAATTTTCCGTCCGACACCATTACTAAGGCCACACATCCACTAAACAAATTAAGCATGGTAAACAAATTGGGAATCTGGGCTTTAATCTTCATTCGGCTAAAATTAATTTTTAAAAAAGTTTTACAAATTTAATACAATAACTTGCAGACTTCTGCGTTTTATATTAGAGATTTTTATTTGATATTTGTAAAAAGAAAAATTGCCTTGAAAAAAACAATTGCTATTCTCCTGCTATTTATCGGCCTCTATACTCATGCCCAAGCGGTTAGAAAATACTCCAATGAATTCATGAATATCGGAGTTGATGCCGCTGCACTGGGAATGTCAAATGCGGTTACTGCTTTTTCAGGCAATGTGAATTCAGGCTACTGGAACCCGGCCGGACTGATGCAGTTAGAAAACAGTGAAGCCGCCCTGATGCATGCCAGTTATTTTGCCAATATCGCCCAATACGATTATGCAGGCTACGCCAAAAAAATTGACGACAAAAGTGCCTGGGGTGTTTCGCTCATTCGGTTTGGTGTAGATGACATTTTGAATACAACACAATTAATAGACAGCGAAGGCAATATTGATTACAATCGAATCAGTTTATTCTCAACTGCCGATTATGGCTTGACCTTTTCGTATGCCCGACGCCCTACTTTGATTGAAGGTCTCCGATACGGAGTCAACGCCAAAGTAATTCGCAGGGTTATTGGCAACTTTGCAAATTCCTGGGGTTTTGGTTTTGATTTTGGTTTGCAGTACGAAAAAGACAACTGGTATTACGGCATAATGCTTCGGGATATTACCACTACTTACAACGTTTGGGCTATTGACGAAGATAAATACAACGCCATAAAAGACGCTGTAGCCGGGCAAAATCAAGAACCGCCTGAAAGCACTGAAATTACGTTACCCAAAGCACAACTGGGAATTGCCAGAAAATTTGAATTTCATTACGATTACACGTTACTCGCTGCTGTAAACCTAAACATGCAGTTTGCCCGAACTAACGACCTTATTGCTTCTGATGCCGTAAGTATTGACCCGGCATTAGGACTTGAATTCGGGTATACCGATTTGGTTTTTCTGCGTGCCGGTGTGGGTAATTTTCAAAATGTAGAACAGCTTGACGGCAGTAAAAAAGTGAACTTTCAACCCAATATTGGCTTAGGATTCAAATACAAAGGCATTCAGGTAGACTATGCGTTGACCGATTTGGGCGACCAAAGTGCCGCACTTTATTCGAACATCTTTTCGGTAAAAGTAGATTTGAGTATTTTTCAATAAACCGTTAAATAATTTCGATGGTAAAATCTAAAATTTACGCTCTTTTTGTGCTGTTTTTGGTGTTGCAAAGCAGTATGGTTTTTGGTCAAAAAATGGCATTGGCTGAAACGGCCAAAGTCAGTATTTTAACCTGTGAGGAAGGAAACGAACTCTACTCGCTTTTCGGGCATACCGCTATCCGAATAAAGGACGATGCGAATGCATTGGATGTGGTGTACAACTACGGAACCTTTGATTTCAACACAGAGCATTTTTATCTGAAATTCATCAAAGGAGATTTGCAATATTTTGTTTCGGCTTATTCGTTTAATGAGTTTTATTACGAATACACCCTTGAAAACCGTTCTATTTACGAGCAAAACCTCAACCTCACTAAGCTTCAAAAACAGCAACTTTTTGACATGCTGAATAAAAGCTTAGATTCTGACGAAAAATACTATACCTACAAATTCATCGACCGAAACTGTACCAATATGGTTGTAGATAAAATCAATCAGGTTTTGGGAGAAAACTGTATCGTAAAAACCACCGAAAAAAATAAAAGTTACAGAGAAATACTCTTCCCGTATTTGGAACATCACTTTTACGAAAATCTGGGAATCAATATTATTTTTGGCAAAAAAACCGATGAAGACGGAAAAAAATTATTCCTTCCCAATCAGTTCATGGAAAGCTTGAAAGTAGCCGAATATAAAGGAAAACCACTGTCTGAACAACCCGTATCGATATTAAAAGCCGAGCCCATTGCCCCGGAAAAATCAATTTGGAATAACTTCAGCTCGTTTTGTCTAGCATTGGGATTAATTGTATTAACTCGCAAGCGCTGGGTTTATCTCACCTACTTCACTTTTATTGGTTTACTGGGCGTATTTCTGTCGTTGGTTGGTTTTTATTCACTGCACGAAGAAGTAGCTTGGAATTACAACGCATTGCTTTTCAACCCACTGCTATTAGTTTTTGTCTTTTTGCACTGTAAAAAGAACTTCATTTGGGCCAAAAATATAGCGCTGATTAATCTTTTCCTATTGACGTTTTACAGCATTTACATGATCAACAAACCCAATTTCATCATGTTTCTGCCTCTGATTGTAAGTTCATTTTTGATGTTATTTTATTTCATCAAAACAAACAACAAGAATCTATTGGCCGCGGTAAAATAAAACAGTACTGAAGGTTTTGAAAATGATATTAAAATCGAGGAAAAGACTTCGATGTTTGATGTAATACAAATCGTATTGCAGTTTTATCAAACTGTCTTCAATGTTAGCTCCATAAGAATAATTCACCTGAGCCCAACCGGTTAAACCCGGTTTTATGACGTGACGGGTTTCGTAAAAAGGCATGACTTCGGCAATTTCATTCACAAAAACAGGTCGTTCGGGTCTTGGTCCGATAACAGCCATATCGCCTTTGAGAATGTTGTAAAACTGCGGAAACTCATCAATTCTTGACTTTCTCAATATCTTGCCAAATGGAGTGACTCTTGAATCATTGGTTGTAGCGAAGACGGCTCCTCCTTTTTCAGCATTCTTTATCATGGTCCTGAATTTGAGAATCTTGAAAACTTTGCCGTTTTTACCCACTCGCTCCTGAGTGTAAAATAACTTCCCTTTATTCCCTATCATGTTCCCAATCAAAACCAACGGAATCAGTACCAAACCGATTGCCAGGCCAATAAGCGACAATATTATTTCTAAGAATCTAACAATGATGAGATACAAATGATTCTGATTGCTTCGGCTGAAGGGAAAATACCGATAAAAATCGCGGGAAACATACTGAACCGGTATGCGTTGTGTGATGTTTTCGTAAACCTGTGTATACTCCCGGATGATGAAACCGTTTTCCAACAAATGAATGAGTTGGTTGTATAATTTAACCGTGATTCCGTCTGTCTTTTGGGAAGCAATTACTACTTCAGAAATCGAAAATTCTTTCACAAATTTCTCCAAATCGTCTATAGCAATGCTTTTAATTTTTACGGAATTCTGAGTACTCACATCCGAACTATCCGAATTAACGTAACCCAATACCCGGTAATGCGGATCTGCATTTTCCAAGCCCTCCATAAGTTCTTTAACCTGTTCTTTATCGCAAATCAGTATTACTTTTTTCAAAAACCTGTTGGAAGCAAAAAAGCGCACATATATAATCCTCCAAGTGAATAGCGCAGAAAAAATAGCTATAAAAAAGATGAGAATCTGAAGACGATTGGTGGGTAAAACCGGCGTATAAACCGGCGTCAGTAAATAAATTAAAACCGTTGTTGAAGTGGTTAAAATAATACTTTTTATGATTTGAAACTGATTGCTGGCAACTTGCAGGTTGTACATTTCAAAAACAGAACCGATAAAATTGAGGTATAACCCTAAAACTATAGTCCAGTAGAAATTTGTACTCGAAATATTGAAGTAGTTGAATTTAAATACAATACCAACAAAGTACAGAAAAAACAATACGAAAACTACGTCAAAAATTCGCAGGAGAATCTTTCTCTCCGAAATTTCAAAATGTATATCCTTGTATTTGTTCATTCTTTTGGTAAAAATCAATAGTGGAACCGCAAGTTAAAAAATATTAGCATTTATAGTCCGTTTGCTGTCAATGATTTCAATTATTTAACATGCAAATCTTTCGGCTGTTTCATAAGTCGTTTTTATCAAAGGTTACTTTTAGTAATGATAATGAATAAACAAAAGCCGGTGCCGCAATTCTCATGGCAGCATGGTTTATGGTAAGCAACCAAAAAAGTAAAAAACAAAAAATATAAACGTGCTGTTTGTTATCTAAATACAAAAATACCGGGGTAAAAAAGACAATCATCAGAGCAATAATTCCTAACATGCCGTGCTCTGCTATAGTTCTTGAGATTTCGTTGTGTGAGGTTACAATTTCACCTGTTTTTTCAAAACGAATTTCCAGTCCTTTGGCTACCCCAATTCCTAATATGGGATTATCCATAAAGGCATCTATCTCGCTGGCCAAAATTTCTTCTCTACCCGTAAACCTACTTTCCTTTACCCTTCCCATAGCATCTTGATTGGCATATCGCTTATCAATCAAACCACTGGTTTGCATCGAAGTGTACAGCCAGGTAAAAATAAAAACAACCGACATGAACACAAAAAGCATGTTCAATTTATACCGCCCTGAACTCCCTGAATTGAAATACAGGAAAATCAATAAGATAACAATCATTACAAAACCTGTAATCATTCCTCCTCTTGAAAAGGTAACCAAACCTCTGTATGTAATATTGGTTGCGATGATTAAATTCAGGATGAATATCAATTTGTTTTTAGAATTGAATATTAATCTCGAAAAGAAAATAAACATCCCTATTCCCAGGATGGTTGCCACCTGATTGGGACCAAAACCTCCCGAAGTTTCTCCGTTCGAACCTGTACCTGTTAGTACTTCTTTTAAATCGGGCGTATACAATACCAAATAAACCATCGTGGTAACTATAGGGAGCCCTAGGGTGAGGAGAATATTGTTGAGTTGGGAAAATGTAATTTTTCTGTTGTAGTTGTAAATTGAAGCTATACCCAAACAAACTGGCCCCGAGATATTGAACGCTATTGAGGTTCTTAAATCCGTTTGGAGGTTCAGAGTCTCGGTTGCCACTATTACTCCGGGTAATAAAAGCAGTAAATAAATCCAAAACGGGACTGCATTTTTAGAAAAACCACTATAGAACATTCCCAACAAAAGGAATATCATGACCCCGTATTTTGAGAATTCATACAAAATGGAGCCTCCTGTCATCCTCAAAAAAACTTCGCTACCCACTATATAGGCTGAAACGAATAAAACTTCATTGTTCTTGTTTCCGGTTTTTAAAACATAGTATATCCCCAATAACAATATGGCTGCGCTGTAAAGCGAAGCAATCGGTCTGAATAAAAAAATCAATACCCCTAATAAAACGTGAAGAGCAATTAATATGATGTATTTTCTATCTTCAGCTTTCATTCTTATTTTTTTAACCAATTCAGGTATTTGGCCACAACAGCCTTTTCTGAATTATTTTCACTTATTGTTTTATACAAGGCCTTTCCTAAAGTACTTCTCAGCGCTTCATCTTCTATTAATTTCACCAAATGAAGGTAAAACTCATCTGCCTTTTTTCTGTTCACCATAAAACCGTTCACACCATGCGTCATCATAAAAGGGATTTCTCCGACACTTGTAGTGACGACCGGTTTACTCAACAAACCGTATTCAATCAGGGCAACCGGCAATCCTTCAGAATCTGAAGTCAGTATAGCAATATCCGACTGACGAATAATATTTGTGGTATCATTTTTAGAGCCGTAAACAAATACTGTATTTTGCAGTTGTTTTGATGTAATTAACGCTTTTATTTGAGCCGAATATTCATCCTTAAAATCCTTTCCAACCAAATGAAAAGTCCATTCCGGATAATTTTCTTTTACTTTTTGGGCTACTTCCAACAACAAAAAATGATTTTTTTGGAGCCGTAAATTTGCCAAACACAAAATCCTTTTACCGGTTGTTCCTTTTAAGTTGGTTTCAGAAGCAATGTTAGTGTCAATACTGGTGAAATTGGGAAAATAAATCACATTGTCACAGTACAATTCTCTCTCAGCCCATTTTTTCAATTGATCGTTGACTACTATAATCCCTTTGAAAAAGAAAGAAGCCAATTTGAGCGCTATGGTTTCCTTTTTGGAAATGAATTCGCTCAAACCATTGTGATCATGCCATACGATTTTAATTTTGGGATAACTAATTTTTGCCAAAACTGCAACAAAATAAGAGCTGCTGTGAGCGTGAACAATCTCAATCTGATTTGTTTTACAATAATTTCTCAAACGCCATGCGGCACCTAAATCAATGGTTTTATTCTTTTTCAGAAAAAGATAATCGACTTTTTCAGATAATTGAGTTTTTAAATCTCCTTCTGTTCTGGTGGTAATCAATCCGGAAAAATCGACCAACCCGACTAAAGCGTTGGCATAATTCACCGCCATCTTTTCAGCACCTCCGACTTCAAGTGAATCAATTATCTGAACTATTCTCATGATTGCAACAACTTTTTTATTTCGTTTTCAAACACATCCAGGGTATACTTTCTCGACCAATTAGCGGCATGTTCTACCATTTGGTCATATGCATCCTGGTTGTCCAGCAGTCGGATTATTTGTTCTGCATCTTTTGATAAATTCATTTGCAGCAGTATGCCTCTATTCCCATTATCGAGCATGTTAGGCACACAGGAAACCGCTGTTGCAATCGGCAAACATCCCCAAAACATCCCTTCAGCCACTGCTTTGGGCCAGCCCTCACTTTCCGAGGGTAAAACTACAAAATGATTTTCGATATAAGCCTGCTTAATAACCTCCTGATTTTGATTTCCTTTCAAGAAAACAAAAGACTCCAATTGATGAGCAGTAATATATTCTTCGAGCTCTTTTCGTTCCGCACCTTCTCCGTAGAGCGCTAGTTGCACATTTCTTCCCTGACGGTGCAGTTGTTCTATGAGTTGAATCGCATACAGAGGCTGCTTTCCGTTAGACAAAGTACCCACAAAAACAAAAGAAATTATTCCTTCTAATTTCCGTCTTTTCAGAGCAATTTTATCCTTTTCGGTATAGGTTGCTGTAAAAAACGACTTGATATTTTTAGTGCTGTTTTCCCATTCTCCATATACCAACACCTGCATGTTTTTGGTTAGGAAAGTATTGCTGACAATCCACTTTTGCAAACGGTAGCTGAACGGTTGCTTGGATTTCGGATCCCAATTACCGGCATACTTGGTTGTCTTCATTTTTTTTGAAAAAAACACCTGAAGCAGGACTCCCAGTAAGCTGATATTTCCCGGACAACGAAGATGAATGTGATCGGCTGACCGCATGGCTTTCAGCAACACCAAACAATTGTAAAGCGAACTCCAAATGGCCTTGAACGCAGCTCTCAAAGTCAGCATGTCCATCTCACGAAGTACATGAACCTTGTGAATTGGGAACGCTACGGGTGCATTCAAAAAATTGCGGTCCTCATTCCATACCGAACAAGCAAACTCAATTTCATCAGCATATTTGGCCCAATATACCATCTCTTTGGCATACGGACTGTAGGCAAAATAACTCTCATTTTTTACAATAAGCGGTGCTGTA
Source organism: uncultured Flavobacterium sp. (assembly GCA_964413435.1). Classification (GTDB taxonomy): domain Bacteria; phylum Bacteroidota; class Bacteroidia; order Flavobacteriales; family Flavobacteriaceae; genus Flavobacterium. The sequence goes on along the minus strand of CAYPSB010000022.1, from coordinate 30,283 downwards.
GAAATTACTAATAATCGCATTAAATATATCCTTTTGAACCTTTATCAGAAATCTTAACGGCCGGAACCCCCAAATACACCGAATGCTCCTCAATATCGGTAATCACGAGTGAACAAGCCCCTATCATCACATGATCTTCTATGGTAATTTTTCCGGCCACCACACTGTTGACTCCGATAAAAACATGATTCCCGATTTTGGGCACTCCCCTGTTTTCGCCTTGACCCGAAACACCTATAGTTACCCCTTGAGCAATATTGCAATTATTTCCCATCACTGTGCGGGCATTCAACACAATTCCGCCAAAATGACCAATGTAAAACGAATGACCAATAGTGGCTGCGTAGGGAATTGATATTCCGGTGGTTATCTCAATTATTTTTTGCCAAAGGTATAAAGGAATAAAAAGAAGTATTCTAAGGGGTTTGAAAGACACCTTTTGGTAACAATAGTGAGCAATTCTGTATTGAAATGTCGCCCAAAAACCTTGAGTAAAAAAAACAATGACCCAAAAATTGGCTCCGTATTTTTTATAACGCAAGTAATCGGAACGAATAAATTGAAACAACGTCATTTCAAGTAATTTTTGGTTTATTGAAAATCAAACTCAGCCAACCTATACATCTTCCTGCAAATTCAGTAATGGCTTCCTTGCGTTTGCTTGTGGTAAAGATATTGCCAAATCGAACAAATGCCAACAATAATACGGCGGCATTCCATTTAAACTTTGCCTTGATGCCGGGATTAGGATATTTTACCCGCCAAACATACCAGCCGTTTCGTACTACCATCTTACCGTACACGTACTTATTAGGCCTGCCGGCCTGATCGTGAAAGTGAGATAATTGGGCTTTGGTATTGATTACATTTTTCCCGAAAGCTTGGGCTCTGATTGAAAAATCGGCATCTTCATACAAGCCATATCCTTCAAAATAGTGTGAAAATGCAATCTGATCCAACACTCTTTTCCGAAAGGCAAATGACATTCCAATCAGCAAATCAACTTCATACGTTTTATCATTCAGAGGGAAACCACAAGTACGACCATGTGAAAAATCGGGCATCCTACCCGGACCTAAATCCGAAGCCAAGCCCAACAGATTTCTCAATATATTCCGATCGCCTTCCGGATAAACATATCCTTCAAACTCATAAAACCGGTTTTTATTATAGTGTTTGTTCGGTTCTTTTTTAATCCAATTGTTTTCATTGATAGCAACACCGCCTACTCCCACTATGGTGTCCTCTGTATTGAATGTCTTGATGATTTCTTCAAAATAATCAGGTTCTAAAACCGTATCATCGTCTAAAAAACAAACTACTTCTGAAGTTGGGGCAACTTTTGAGGCCCCGAAATTTCGTTGTTTAGTCAGGCCCCTATTTTCTTGAGTAACCCTGAAATAATCTAAGTTTTGAAACGAACTTCCTGCTAATGCGGTTTCGGTTTCGGTATTCAAAGAACCATCAACAATGACAATCTGATTGGGATAAAGAGTCTGCTTCGCTACTGAATGCAGTAAATTCAGCAACGCTTTAGGACGCATATAAGTACAAACGATTAAAGTAAACTTCATTTTATTTAGTTCTTTTTCCCAATTTCAGCAGATTCTTAGCGTAAAAAATAGACTTATTGAATTGTATTTGTCGATAAGGTATTCTCAGAATTCGCAACGGAAGTAACCATTTTGGCCCGGTAAATAAATACAAAAAAAAGTATTTGTGACGGTATTCATTAACCAGTTTCTTTCCGAAATGCTTATAGGAGAAATACATAATCGTGGGGCTCGGCACCGGTCTTATCCATTTTACCGGATGGTCTAATTCCCACGGTTGCTTTTTTCTTTTCTTTCCTAACACAGCAGACTGGCTACCCCAAAAACGGTAACCACCAACCGGTGGTTTGAGATGCAAACTGTTGGCAAAAGGATTTTGCAACACAACCACACCTATTTTAGTCAGCGACAATCCAAAATCATTGTCTTCACCGTAACCGCCGTCAAAATTAATATCGTTGCCCACCAACTGCGTTACAAACTCTCTTTTTACGCAATTATTGGCATTGTTGTAAAACTGAGCCGCTCCCGCCAAATAACGGTTTGGTCCGTAATTTTTTAATTTATGCCGTAAATCGTCTAAATTTTGTTGTTGATGATCAGCCTTAATGTCTAAACCATTGCAGGCATCAGCATGATAGGTTTGCAAAAAACGGATGTGATTTTCTATATAATCCGGTAACACCCTCAAATCGTCGTCACCAAACACTATGTATTCGCCAGTACACAAATCGATGGCTTCGTTTCTGGCCCTGCAACTTCCTTTCGTTTCCTGCCATTTGACAATCAGTTCGAAGGGATAATAGGACGGATTGTAGAGGCTCTCATTTCTCTCTGTAGCCGGAGTTGCATCAACCACAATGACTTGAGTAGGCAGATAGGTCTGATGTTTCAAATCCTGCAACAGATTGAGTGTAAAATCCTGCCGCATCATGGTCGGAATGATATAACTGACTGTCGGTTTACCCTGAATGGGTTTTAATTCTCTTGCCTTAACAATAGCCGTTTTGTCGGTTTTCTTAAAATTTTTTCGGGCATAAAACAGGGCATTCCACTCGGCAATACGCCAAAATCCCTTTCGGTATAACATATAAAACGCATGGGAGCTTTTAAAATTTTTGATGTAAAAAACATAACGCTCCTTAGCGGTAAACTTTACTTTATTCTTTTCGACAATATCGAATAATCCTTTACAATACAAGGGGACCGCACCTTGCAACCTTACCGCATTGTACCCGAAATCTAAAGCTTGCAGTTGAACATTTTCATAATCAGAATCAAAACCGCCCAAGGTTTCCCAAACCGATTTTCTCACAGCAAACTGATACGGGTTGATGCGCCAGCTGATGCATTGGTCAACACCTTCAAAATCCTGGATGAACCAAAAAAAAGTAGCGGCCTGATATACCAATTCCATGAACGCATTTTTATAGCCTTGTTCAAACGAACTATGCCAAATATCGCCCGGTCCCAAAACCAACTCGTCCAGTTTTTTAAAATCAGGAGACCCGTTGTAGAGAATTGTTTCTCCGGTTGGGGTTATGTATTCTTGTAACGTAATACTCATTGTTTGTTTTCTGCAATTTTTTGGTAAAAAGCCACGCTTTGTGCGGCTACTACCTCGATACTGAATTTTTGAATCACCTTTTTGCGGGCTGCCGCTCCTAATTCCTTTCGCAAGGAGGAATCGTTGAGCAATGTACTGATTTTATTGGCATATTCCTTGTGATTTTTGGGGTTCACCAAATAACCGTTAACGCCTTCATCAATAATTTCTGTTGCCCAGCCGATATCCGATGCCACTATAGCTTTATTCATAGCCATAGCTTCTATCCAGGAAACCGGCAGAGCCTCGGCAAAAGTGGGAAAAACACAAACAGCAGCCGAGTTGATGTACTCTTTAATATTGTCATAGGTAACGCTTCCCACATAGGTAACGTTTTGCAAAGCATCTTTGGTGAACAAAGGTTGCATCATCTCCCAAACCGAACTGTTACCGCTGATTACATCCTGCGCATCTCTGCCTACCAAAATGAGTTTGGCTTGGTTATTTTGTTGGTACACTTCGTTAAAAATAAACGGCAGTTCAAGAGAACCTTTTTTTCTAACTAAGGTTCCAAAGTATAAAATTGTATTGGGCTGCTCGTTGGCACCGGTATCGTAAGCGTCGAATTTAGTCAAATCAATGCAATTGGGAATGACTGTAATATCGCGTTGTAAAGCAAACAATTGTTTTGTAATCTCAGCGGTGTAACGGCTCACGGAAACCAAACCATCGGCAAATTGCAATGCTTTGCTTTCGTGATAACGATTCCTGATTTTAACGGGTCGGTTTTCCAGGTGACAAAAATAGGTGTCGCTGCCGTGCAATTTTACCACAACCGGGCACTTCGGTTGTATACCCGAGGTAATCCCATCCCAATCGGGCGCTTCCAGAATATCTATTTTTTGTTCGTTGTATAATTTATTAATGAGTCGCTCTATTTTATTTTGAGTCAACCATTTGGAGACTCCTTTAACCTTTACATTTTTGATCAGGTAAAAAGAAACGCCGTTTTCTTCAAAAAAATCGTCTTTGTTTTGTCCGTAAACCAAAACCGTAACGGCATGACCGCTTTCAACCAATCCTTTGGAAAGATTTGAAATACTTGTCCCAATGCCCCCAAAGGCATTCATCTTAGGATGCGGATACTCGGCAGTCAGAAAAGCTATTTTCATTCGATTAATTTATAATAATTGGCTACCATGGCATCCAAAGAAAATTGTGAGAGTCGATCATTGACTGTTGAACGTTTCTGTATTCGTTTTTTTCCGGTCACAATATTAAATAAAATCGATTTGAGTGCGGCTACATCTTCTCTTTCAAACAAAAAACCGTTTTCGTTTTCAACTACCATTCCCAGCACATTTCCTTGATTCTTGGTGGTGATGACGGGCAAATCGGAAAGCAGACTCTCCAATACCGAATAGCAAAAAGTTTCTCCGTGCGAAGGATGAATTAAATAATCGTATTGATGGTAAATAGCATACAAATCGGCTACACTCCCTTTGAAAACAAAATAGTCCTGCAGGGAAAAATCGGCTACCATGTTTTGAAGTACTGCCTGATAATCGCCATTACCGTATATATCAATCACAAAATCAATATGGGTTTCTTTAGTCAACTGATGCACGGCGGATATCAAATCCTGAATTCCCTTTTGTTCCCTCAAATGAGAAGCCACAATGAATTTTCCTTTGAATTCAAAATCGGTCTTTTTCTGAAACTTATCCATTTCCAATCCGTTGAACACCACTATTGTTTTACGTTTAATGGAGTTGCCGTATTCCAAAGCCAACTGATTTTTGCAGTAATCGGAAACCCCGACAAAAAGATCAATGTATCGGGAGTACAAGATACCTTTTATTTTTCTTTTGATATTCTTCCCGGCAGCAAATCCGTTATTCGGTCTCGGATTATGATCAACCTGAATGATTCGAGCCGAAGTTGCTTTTTTTATTTTTTTAAAAACAGGAACACAAAGTTCAACAAAATGGGTAATGATATGCGTATACTGTGGTTTGTGTTTCTTGCAATACGCATAGAAAAAAACCTCAACATTTTGATAATCACTGCTGAAAATCGTCAGGTCGTTATACCCGCCGTGCTCCGAATAATTCGGAAAAAACCAATGCACCGCTATATTGTTTGCTTTACATTTTTGGTCAAAAAGCCAAAAAAAATAATCCATTCCGCCTATCCTTTCTGGTAGCAGTTTGTAATTGCAAATCACGGCTATATTTTGGGTTTTCGTTTTCATGGGCTATCGGCATTTTCCAAAAGGGAATACATTGCAATCGTATCTTGGTAAAGCCTGTGGACGATTTAAAATATCTTTACTGTCTATATTTCTGTGTTCTACATTGAATGAAAAGAGGCAATTTTCATGGGTTAACAATTGTTCCGTTTCATTGGTAAACGTATGAAATCCTCCATAGGGATAACAAAATGTCTTTAGTGGTAAATCGGCAGCAGCATTCAAAAAATCAAACGATTCGGTTATTTCTGTTTTTTGCTCCTTCAAGCTAAGTTTTGACATCACCGGATGCGTTACGGTATGGCTGCCAATTATCATATCAGCACTCATTTCTTTGATTTCGCTTACGGTCAAATAAAAATTTTCGACAGTGCTTAACGCTTGCGGAATCATTTTTTCCATCAAAGTATCAATGATGCGCTCCCTAAACTCGTAACTGATATAGTAATTCAAAATTCTTTTCACCAGTTGGGTATTGTCGTCATTGTCTTGTAGATGATAGGTCAGTTCCTGAAACTCGGTCACCAATTGATCGGTAAGCATTTCACTTGTAACCATTGGGAGCAACACTTCATAAATTTCCTGACCTGAGTACTTCCCTAATAGCAAATGAATGCGGTGAACATCGAGTATTTTTTTGGTTTTATAAGGTGCCGTTGCAATATAAAATATACCCCAAAGATTTCGTTTTTTAAGTTCCTGATAAGCGTAATCGTAATGGCATTTAAGTCCATCATCAAAGGTGAGTATCATTCCTTTGGGTACAATTCCTGTTGAAAATGACTGTAAAAAATCATCTTTGGAAACAAAGCCGAATTCCTTTTCAAAATAGTCAAGCTGCTTTGCAAAATCTTCGACATGCAGGTTCTTGAAGAATGGCAATTCTTCGTTAAACGGACGGACGTAATGGTACATAGCGGCTTGCAGCATCAGTCTAAAATTGGGTTTTGCAACAGTGGATATTTCGCATCCAGAGCAGCTTTATTATTCAGGTAGTTTTCAATAATACCCTCGGCAAATTTTTGATACATAACCGCAACCGTCTCCTCGGTAAAGTCTTTATTGCGGTATACTTTTTCGGCGATTCTACTTTCATGTATCGCTTTCGACTCTTCTAAATCGTCAAAGCGAACGATGATTTTTTCACAAACGGGTGCCATTTCTTTGATTAAACGATTTCCGATTTGGTGAATGGAATCGCCAGACACAATCGTTGGCCGTATTTGGTGGATTATTTTTCCGGTGTCAATGCCTTCGTCAATATGCATAAATGTAACGCCAACACACGATACCTCATCATTAACAAAAGGAAAAAAATTGGTGGCCGAACCTCTGTAATAAGGCGACAAGCCCAAATGAATGTTAACGAATCGGCCTTTAAACGTTTCTAACAAAGAGGATTTGATGATAGAGCAACCGTAAGCCATTATAATATCCGGATTCAAGTTCGAAATTTCATCAACAAGCTCCTGATTATTTATGTTACCTTTTGGAATAAAAACGGAATTGGAATCATCCGGTATTTTGGAACAAAACAACTCAAAAAAATCTCGCTCTGTTTGCTCCCGCATCGTCAGGTGACGGCTACGCGAATCATTATCAGCTTCAGTTTGTATTTTTCTTAAAAGACTGGTTTCCGGAACTTCACAATAGGTTTTTAGCACCTGAATTTCTTTAGAAGCCGCAAGGTACTTCTTAAAAAAATCATGCCTTAATTCGTGGCCGGTAATGATGATTATTTTTTTCAATGCTTTACTCCTTACACCAATTTATCAATGAATTGACAATGCCTTTGCTGGTTCCCGGCAATGGTTTTCCAATTTCTAAAGCTACTAATTCTTTTTGACATTTGAGCTTTACCAAAGGATGGGCAATCGTATCGTTTATGGCATCCATCAATTCTTTTTCATTATACGCAATGCGCACCGCATTACTATTCACAACATGTTCCAAATGCTTAAAGCTTAAAAAGCGGCGGTCGTTATAGAGGCCGTTTTTGCCGGTGCCGAATACCGGAAAAATCACGGGTTTGTCAAAAATCATAAAATCGAGCGTCATGGTTGAAACCACATTGATGTTGATATCACTGAATTCTAGAAGTGATCTCAAATCCATCACATCTTCAGGCAAAGGAACTCGCTGCGACCAAGCTTCCTGGTGCCCTTGTCGAGAGAGACTCCATTTTGGATAATTCCATTTTATAAACGGAAATTTTTCCACGAGCGCCGCAAAACGGATAGGATCTTCCGCAGGTGATGTTCTTATGATTAAATTGACATCAGGGATAATCTTTTTTATAATGGCATTGGCAATAAGCTCAATATACAATTCATCGTTTTTGCTGGTCGATATATCACCACAGCTGTAACAAATCGTTATTTTGGAAGCATCTAAATCAAACTTCCGGTAAAAATTTTCTTTGGTTGATTGGTAGCGGTCTAATACATAAGGCTCAAACTGCGGTGTTCCGACGACATCGATGTTTGATGATTTTACCTGAGTGTAAAAGTACCCCAGCTCTTCCTTCATGAGTTCGCTCCAAACCAAATAGTAGTCAAAATTGCCCGCCATTCTTCCTTTGGAAGCCAAATTATCCCAACTGAAAATAAAGGCAGCGGTTTTTACGTTGCATTTTTCGGCCGCATAAATCAGAGGCGCTATGAAAGGAGGTCTTTGGTGGGTCACAAACAATAAATCGAAATGTTCTTTTTGTACGATTTCGAGGTATTCTTTGGTTATCGGATGGCTTTTGAACGACCATTGCTGCAAACAGTTGTAGCGTTGGATCCACTTTTCGGAATGAAACAACGACGTCCACCAAAAAGTGAATCGCGTGGCAAAACCGCGCGGGTTATTGGCTTTCGAATAATTGGCTTTCAAGTTGTCATTGATGCCAAAATTATTTTTATGGTGCAAATGCAAATGCGCCAATTCCTTAGTTTTCCTAAAAAACCAAGTGATGAATTTTTCCTGAAAAACATTCAGCTCCAGTATTCTTGCTTTGCCTATTAAACCATCGAAAACAGCAACGGGCAAACAGGAAAGTATAACCACCTCATCAAAGTTTCTTTCTGCTTCGGCTAAAAAATCACTCAATATGAAATTCCTGAAGCCAACACCGTCAGTTATTACTATTCCAATTTTTTTCATAATAAGTAGTAAAGGCTATTTTCGTCTTAGTTTATTTAAGATCAATTCTATTTTCATTTTCACCCGAATGCTGTTTTTCCTCCAATATTTTTTAATAAAAAAGAGTTTATCATAAAAATAAAGGTACTCGGGATTTTTTGTGTCGTCAAATTTAATCAAATCAAACACTTTGTCTATTCGTTGCGTATGTTTTTCATTTTCACCATAAGATCTGGCGTACCAGGTATGGTATAACAGTTCCTTGCCCTTAGTATCCAAAACCAAAGTTGTAATGCCGTCATCGGCAAATGGCTCGGTGGCCTCGAGAAAGAGTATTTTTTCCCCTCTTCGTCTGAGCCAAAAATAAAAACAGTAATACGGTTCAAACAAACTCATCGTATCATACTCTTCTTTAAGAGTGCTAAGATCATCCTGAAACTCGCCGGGTCTGATATACTGATTACTGTGAACAGCGGCACGGTTCCAAAGGGTTTCCAGTTTTTTAAAATTCAATACCGAAAAAAAAGTATTGATGGCATACGGATTTTGTTTTCGGGTCTTGATTTGTCCGCCATCGCGAACACCGCTTACGATGAAATCATGCTCTTTCATATGCGCCATAATATCATAAACGCCGTTTGGATTTATAAAAAGAACATCTTCATCAGCCATAATCAACCATTCTATTCCTCTGCCTCTGAGCTTTTTCATCATATAACAAAGGCTGTCCAGAGCAAACATTCCGTCTTTGCCTTCAATCACGTACTTCTGTACATTTTCAGGAAACAACTGCGCACTTTTTTGGTATAAATCTTCATTTATACGAGTAGTTAAAACGGCAATGGTCTTCTTATCAATCATCATCCGAAACCAATTATTTTAACAACTGAGCTGCATTAATCCATTGCCAAATGTGAAAACTGCTCTCATTATCACCCTTGTAAAATTCTTCCAAAGCTTGTTGCAGATTGGCTTTATCAAACCAAGGGTTGTGGTACAATAGTGCTACCTCTGCTGTCACCCACTCTTTTAAATCTTCAGAAAGCCATTCGCGTTGCGGCGTTTGGAGCGGACGTTTGGGGGCCAAAACCAAGTCTTTATGCAAAAACCGTTCAGCTATTTTTCGCAGCATCCATTTCTGAATACCGTCTTTTATTTTGAAATCCTGTGGGCGGCTGAAAACATATTCAACCAATTCATAATCTAAGAAAGGTTCGCGCAATTCGGTGCCGTACAACATAGAAACCCTGTCGTTAAAACGCAGCGCACGCGGAATCTTAGTATAAAACAAATCGCGGTATTGAAGGTTTAAAAGTCGGTCTTCAAAAGGCGCAGGATAGTTTGTCTTGGTAAATCCCTTGGTAAAATCGCCATCCAAAACCTGGGTTCTGAATGGTGACTTGGTAACACCCTGCACTATACTTTGTGAATGATTAACATAATAATCATAACCTGCCCAGGCTTCATCAGACCCCTGTCCGTCGAGCAGTACTTTAACCCCTTTTTGACGGGCGGCCTCAAAAATTTTCGAGTATGCCAATGTAGGTATTCCGCCGTAAGGCTCGGTCTGATGCTTTGACATTTGCAACGACAAATCGGGAATTTCTTTAGCCGAAAGCGGACAAACAGTCAAATGATACGGTCGGTTTTCCAACATGGCTTTTACCCAAATCAATTCGTCATAACGTTCATCATTGGTCACAAAAGTAAATGCTTCTACAGCCGATTTGTCGATATCCTGTTGATCAATCAAAGCCAACAAGGTGCTGGAATCAAGGCCTCCGCTCAAATTAAACCCTACCGGCACATCAGCCCGAAAACGAAAAGTAATGGCTTTTAAAAGCAGGTTTGTAATATATTCTTCTTCGTTTTGCTCAAAATGAGATTGCAGTTTTTGGATACGTTCTTCAAAATGGTACCATTTCCTGATTTGCAGTTGGTTGTTTTTGAATACCAATGAATGTCCGCCCGGCAGTTGCTGAACAGCTTCCCAAAACGTTTCATCGGGGTTGCCGTAACTCCCTTCGGAAAAATAGTGAAGCCATACGCTTTCTTTCGGTTTTTTAGGGATACCTATACTCCAAAACGGTTTGATTTCGGATGCAAAAATAAAATCATTGCCATCCCAAAAATAATGAAACGGCTTGACACCAAAACGGTCGCGGGCGGCAAACAGACTTTGTTCGTTTTTGTTCCAAATGGCAAATGAAAACATGCCGTTAAATCGGGACAAACAATCTTCTCCCCACTCGCGGTAAGCATTCAGTAACACTTCGGTATCCGATAGTGTTTTGAAAGTATAACGAGATTGGAGTTCTTTTCTAAGTTCTAAATAATTGTAGATTTCGCCATTGAAAACCAGTACATAAGTACCGCAATCGCTAAAAAAAGGCTGGTTGGCATTTTCGGATAAATCGATAATACTCAAACGGTTGTGACCCAAGGCTACTTTGTTTTCTGCTAACCAAAAGTCGGTATAATCCGGCCCCCGGTGCTTTTGGGCTTGGAGCAGACTGGCCATATTTTGCTGATTGGCTTTGTTTCCGATGATTCCGGCAATTCCACACATTTACCAACCCAATTTGATGATTAATGCTTCTGCTTGCTTCCAATCTTCCATAGTATCAATATTGACATAAAAATCGGGATTGCTCTCGATGTAAGCTACTGATTCTCCTAGGAAACTTCCTTTTTTAATCACCGAAGTTTTGGTAATATAAACAGAGCCGTCACGATGAAAAGCTTTGGGCAATTCCTGTCTTCTTGGAATCATGACTGCATCGCCGGTGGCAATCTTAAGTAAGCCTTCTTTGGTTTCCTCAAAAGTCCAATGCGGATTATACTCGTGAGGAACAGGCAAAACACTAACTAACGAGTCAGACTGTTTTTCTATAAATTTTCGGATGGCGGCATCAATAAAACCTTTTTCACGAAACGGACTGGTAGGTTGCAGCAAACAAACTGCATCAAAAAATATGTTTTGTTTTTCAAAAAAATCAATGGCATGCTGTACTACTTCTATAGAGGTTGATGTATCCTGAGCCAGTTCGGATGGACGAACAAAAGGAGGCTTGCACCCTGAAATTTCAGCAGCAATGGCGATTTCCTCATCATCCGTAGAAACAATAGTATCAGTCAGTAATTCAGATTCTTTTGCCGCATGAATGGTATATTCTATCAAAGGCATTTTGCCCAAGAGTTTAATGTTCTTTCTCGGTACGCCTTTTGAGCCGCCGCGCGCAGGTATGATGCCTAGTATTCTCATTAGTACGTAATCGTTTTGTGAAACTGCAAGGGCAGTTCTTTTAGCAATAAGGCAATTTTTTCTCCGGCATCACCCCCACCGTAAACATCTGACTTCGAACGGTTATTCTCGTTTAAAATTTTGGTGATGGCTGACACTATTTCATTTTCATCATAGGAAACATCAACTACGTTATTTCCGCGGTCACGACGATTTTGGCGCGAACCGATGTTAACTACCGGCACGCCCAAATAAGCACATTCGCGAATACCCACGCTCGAATTTCCGACCAAACACAGGGAAGCATTCAACAAATTCAGAAAATCGTTGCTTTCCATATTCTTGAAAAAATGTACATTTTCCATGGTATATTTTTCTCGGAAAGAGCGAATTCCTGTAGAAGTCCCATCAGCTCCGGCATCCACATTGGGCCAGAACCACAAGGTTGGTTTGTTAATTTTTTGTATAGCTCTTAAAGTAGCTTCTATATGTTTTCTGGAATCCTGATATTCATTGGTTACCGGATGTTGCATCACCACAATATAACCATTACTCAAATCAGGTTGCGAGCCAACACCACCATATTTTTCATACGGATTAAAAGTCAAATGGGTATGCTCAGAAACGGCTTGCGCAATGTCGATAGAAGGACAACCGGTATTGAAAACCATAGCCTCACTTTCGCCCAGTTGTATCACTCTTTTTTTAGCATTTTCAGAAGCCACAAAATGATAATCGGCCAGTTTGGTAATCGAATGTCTGACCTTTTCGTCAATGTTACCGGTTACTTCACCGCCTTGGATGTGCGCCAAAGGAATATTCATATACGAAGCGGAAATAGCCGTCGCCATTGTTTCAAATCGATCGGCCACCGTCACTACTATGTCCGGTTTAAGATTGTCAAAAACGGTAGACAATTCCAGAATTCCGATTCCCGTTGTTTTGGCAGCTGCGGTAAGGTTTTCGCCTTCTAGCACATTAAAGACTTTGGCGGCAATTTCGAACCCGTCCTTTTCGATGTAATTTACGGCACTTCCGTACCGGTCGAGCAATGCTGATGCAGCAATAATGAGCTGCAACTCCAGTTCAGGATGTTTTTGTATGGCGGTTAAAACAGTTTTAACGCGGCTGTATGAAGGCCGTGCCGTAATGACTACTGCTATTTTTCTTTTTTCACTCATGCTAAGTCTTCTTCATTCAAAAAATCCCATTGAAACATATCTCTTTTCAATTTCTGACCCAAAACAGATTTAAAATCAGTGGCCGAAATACCGTATCCTTTTGGTTTTTTACTTTCCAAGTCATCAAAAGTCAGGAGGTGTCCTTTGGGTAAATTTTTATTTATGGCTAATGATTTTTCAAAGATTGTTTTCAACTCCATGAAACGCTCATTATTGTTTTTATTTATCGGATGGTGGAGTGCCAAATGAATGGCATTCACTGCATCAACCAGTTCTTTAGTCTCCTCCAAAGTCAACGATGCGGGAGCATCAGGACCAAAAAGTCCACGATGGAAAACCACATGAAACTCTAAAATTTCAGCACCCAGAGCAACGGCGGCGATACCGGTGGCGATTTTGGCTGAATGGTCTGAAAAACCAACAGCAACCTGATAGCGTTCCTTAAGTTCGTTGATAACATTAAACCCGTATTGTTCCGGTTGTGTGGGATAAGCTGTGGTGCATTGCAATAGCGAAAAACGGGCATTCTTACTTTGGAGAAATGCAACGGTTTGGTCTAATTCCGAAAAACTGCTCATTCCCGAAGAGAGAATAATGGGTTTTCCTGTTGATGCAATCTTTTCCAACAACAGAAAATTAGTCACTTCGCCGGAACCGATTTTATAGCTGTGAACCCCAACTTCTTCGAGCCAATCAACCGCCAAATTGCTGAAAGGAGAACAGATAAAATCCAAATGAACCTCATCACAATGTTTTTTGATGTCTTTCCATTGGCTGAGCGAAAATTCCATTCGCTTCCAATAGTCGTATCGCGTGGCGTCTTCTCTTGAAAATTGCACCCTAAAAGGTTCGTACGGGCTGCTTTCGGCCTCGGCTATATGCATTTGAAACTTGATTGCCTGAACACCGGTTTTGGCCACTGCATCAATATAAGCATGCAATGTCCCCAAACTTCCGTCGTGCGCCTGAGCAATTTCGGCAATTAAATAGGGTTTGGTTTTCATTAAAAATCCGTTGAAAGGAAGTAAAAGTAACTAATTTTCCGGTTTCCAATAAATTTTTGCTTCTTTTAATTTTTTGTACCGACTGTACTCCTCAAGGCTTAGTGCGTTTCGGTATTTAAGCAGTTTTCCGAAATGCGTAACCAAATCCCATTGGGCTAAAAACAAGGGTTTAACGATACTGAAATTACCTTTCAAAATTTTGGTTTTCCACTGCATCCAAATCGAATACATTAAAATTCGGGGGATTTTAACAGCCGGGTAAAGCAGCAGCATATTAAACCAGTCTGCCCGAATAGCTCTTCGGTAACGAATCCCGAAATCATTATTGGCTAAGTATCTCTTTTTCAGCTCAACCCGATGATTCACCAACACTGCCGGTAAATAATGTACCTCCCATTGCTTTTTGAACAAATTCATCGCCGCAAAAGTTTCTTCGCCGTAAAAAATATACCAATCCGGATAATCGGGTATGGATTCCCAGGCAGATTTTCGAAAAGCATGGGCTCCACCGGCAAAGCTTTTTACCGGTTCGGGTTGATCAGTAGTAAAATGAGATTCAGGTTCTTGTCCCGACCAAAAAACCCTGAATGAAACAACTCCGCAACGGCTGTTTTGCAGAAAATAATTTTCGATAATTTCCAACGGATTCTGTGTCAAAAAATGCAAATCATCATCTAAGGAAATCAGGTATTCTCCTTTGGCCAATTGGTTCAATCGGTTTCTGTTGTGAATGAGTCCTTTTGATTTTTCGTTTCTCAAAAGCACAATTTGCGGATAATTGTTACTGATGTAATCAAAAGTACCATCATCGGATGCATCGTCGTATATCAGTACTTCTACCTCTTCTTGGTGAAGAAGATTTTCAATTTTCTGCAGGGTGATTTTTAATTCCTTAAGTCGGTTTTTGGTAGTAATTACTATAGAAAATTTGATCGGATTCATTTCAACAGGATGTTATTTAAAGTCTGTTTCAAATTAATCTCAGTAGAATAATCAATCAAATCCTGACGATTCAGACGCAGTTCCTCCGGATTGTTTTTCCAAATGGCATACAAATTCGAAATGTTCTTTTCAATCGCCTCTACATCGTTGGCTTCAGACCAATAAGGATAATGATTCCCCAACAAACGCTTGACTTCGCTGTAATAAGGTCCCAAAATCAAAATGGGTTTGTTGGCTACCACACAATTGGGAAACTTCCCGGGCAAAAACGGACTAATCTCTGAAACAGCTTCCAGTATAATATTGACAGAGACTTCCTTTTCTAAGGACTGTACTGTTTTGTATTCTAAATAATCTTTGATGATAATATTCGGGTGGTTGAGATAAGGTTGTAAAACAGACTCATGGCAGGAATGATTGCCTATCAAATATAATTTAGCCTCTGATCTTGCCAAGGGATGGTTATCCAAAAAACGGAGAAATCCTTCAATCAAAAACTTAGGATTGCGCTGTCTGAGGAGGTTCCCGGCATGCAGTAACGAAAATTCATTGCGGATAAAAAAGTCGGGCAACGGAGCCGTCTGCGTTGCTGTTTTAATTTGATGCGGAATAATAACACTTTTGTGAGCAACTTCGGGAAAATAACTCTCCATCCATTCTTTTAAAAGCAAACTCGGAAATGCCAAATGAGCTGATTTTTGAGTTATGGCCAAAACAAACGCTTCTTTTACTTCATAACTTTTCTCAACCCAATTGTAAGGACGGGGATACATATGAAACGGATAAGGATCATGTATGTAAGCCATCCATTTAGCATGCAACTCAGGTAACTTTAACAATGCTCTGTGGGGCCTGAAACTGCTTCCTTTACTAAGCGTCAGCACTAAATCAGGATTGAAATCAAGATGCTTTTTTATGCCTCTTTTGATTGAATAGGTATCGTTAGTATGCGTAAATGAAAAACCGAAAATCTTCTCTAAATTGGTGTTGATATAAATTTTGGTATACCGTTGAAAAACCCTTACAGCCCTTGAAAGCAAATAGTTTATCGAAAATTTATTTTCCTTCAGCCACACACATTCAATGCCTTCAAGTTGAATTTCTTTGTGAGTGTAATGCAGGACTTTGAGCTGAAAACCGGCTTTTTGCAAATTTGAAATCAACGCGACATTGACTTTAGAACCACTGCTGTCCTCAACATTTATCGATTCGGATATAACTAAAATTTTCATGCTTGCGAATGTACTAAATATTTTGCTATGGCTTTGAAAGTCAAATGCGAAACCCAAACTCCTTTAGTTTCTCCAAAACGTTTTCAAAAACAGCTGTCTGACTTCGTATTGAAACTGCTTCAGTTTCATAAAAAATCCCGGTTCCGGTTTTTCAAAATAGGCCACGACTCTCTTGCTCCAATCGTCATCAAGCCAACTTTGAAAGAAATCAGGGTGAGCACCATTCGCATACCATGTTTTGGCTTCACTGCACTGTTCTTTTAAGAAAATATGATACGCCGGATAATGGGTATCCACCACAACATTATAGCCTAACGCTTGCGCACGAGTACAAAAATGGCGGTCTTCGCCCTGATAGCCTAAACTCATCAAGCGGTTAAAGTTCAGATTTTTGGATAAAATTTCTTTGGTCAGCAAAGTGCAGGCACCACCACCGCCAACAGTATATTTTCCCTTTTGAGTTAACTTTAAAATGGTTTCAGGCCCTACGTAAGACCACGAATGATGGTCCCAAGCATTAGGCTTGTGAAAGGTTTGTTTGAAGAAAAGGGTCCAGAAAACTTCAAAAATAAAATGTTCGTTTTGCTGTACCAAGTGCGACAATGTCATGGGATGAAGCACCAAATCAGAATCGACTAAAAATAAATAATCATAATCGTGCTGCAACGCATACTGAATGGCGTTGTTCTTAATTGCTATGATGCGGTCAATACGGGATACATTCCAGTTGTGATCACTGTAATCACTTGATTTCAAATCAATTTTGGGAAGCAAACTGCAGTTATTGGTTTTACAGAACTCACTCAGAAAAGCACTCTCTTCGGAAGTTTCGGAATCGTCGTAAAAAAGATACTCCAACACAAATTCTTCCTGTTTCAGATTCAGGTAAGATTGCAGTGAAATCTCTAGTATTTCCTTGGGTTTACGTAGGGAAGAAAATAAAACTATTCTTTTCATTTAACGTCTGATTATTTTAATAATGCTTCTTTTTATGGTTTTCAGCACACGATTACAGTTAAAAAACAACACGTTGAGCAGATAGTAAAAATAAGCTTTTGTCGGAGAAAGAAACCCTAATGAAAAAAAGTATTTGCTTTTGAGTACTGTCAGCGCTAAGCGAGGGCTGTCTAAACCTTCGGAAACCGATGATTTTCCGCCCAAATGCACCAAAGTAACTAATGGATGTAAAACAATTTTACACCCTTTTTTATGGTAACGGTAGCACAGTTCCATGTCTTCATAATACATGTGAAAACGAGGATCAAACAAACCGAACTGATCGATACTCTTTTTTCTGATCATCATGGCAGCTCCCGAAACATAATCGACCTCTTTCGGCTCTTTAAAATCACATCTTTTGGAAATGGCATTTATTTCTTTCAGATAGTCGGGGTCCATGTTCTTTTTGAATCCTAAGTCGTACAGGAGTTTATCTTCGGTCAAATAGTTCCCGTAACAAAGGTTTGGCTGATGATTGCCATCGATAAGATTGGTTCCGCAGATGATTACCTCAGCATGGTTTTGATCCTCCATATACGAAAACAAGCGTTTGATTCCGTCGTCTATCAGATAAGCATCGGAATTGAGTAGAAAAACATATTTTCCGCTGCAAAATGGCAGTGCTTTGTTATTGGCCTTCCCAAAGCCCAGGTTTTTATCCAATCGAATAAATCGGACATTTTTTTTGGCTTGCAGGAGCGATTCTAAACGGGTTTCTCTCGAATTATTGTCGACCACAATCACTTCACATTCCAAACCGGAAGTAAATTCAAAAACAGAATTGACGGCTTGCAATGTCAAGGCATCGGTGTTAAAATTGACTATAA
>CAYPSB010000022.1:0-12275 GCA_964413435.1 uncultured Flavobacterium sp. | reverse complement strand
AAAACAGAATTGACGGCTTGCAATGTCAAGGCATCGGTGTTAAAATTGACTATAATAAAAGAAATGTCCATCCTTATTTATTTGAATTTTCTGCTAATTCTTTTCAGAATATTTAATCCTATTTTCAGTCGAATGGCTAGATTTTGAATGGCTATTTGCACCAATGATATTGGTCCCAAACGGGGAGCAGTCTGATTCAAATCGGTCATGAGTTCACTTACAGTTGCCGCTTTTTTGAAGAGTAAAAAATCCCATGAAATCTCATCTAAAGGATGAAAATTGGCTACTGACCGGTAATTTTCTTCATTTATATTTTTCCAAAAGTCGACAAACTTCGCGGTATCAAAATCATCGCGATGTCCCCAATTGGTTATTTTGGTCGTAATCTCACTTTCTGATCTGGCCCATGATTGATGCACCACATCAATATTTAGCGATAGTTTTGTTATTCTGTTGTTGTTTCTGGCCGCAGTATATTTGGGACAATTGGTCACAAAATTGAATTTGTCTTTTTTATTGATGATTAAAAATCCTTCGGGGGTTTCTTTGAACAAAATAATCATATTGCCCTGAAGGGTGACCGGAAACAGGCGGGAAAACCACAGCAAATGGGAATTACGTCTTAAGAAAGCGGCCAATTCTTTAAAATGTAACACATATTCATCCGAGTCAAGCTGAATAATCCATCCTTTTCCCATTCGTTTAGCCAGTAAATTGCGTTGTCTGGTTTCGCACTGTATCGGAGTCAACTCGGGAACATAAAATACTTCCGAATGAAATTCTATTTTTTTTTCGACATCAAAAGCAGCGATTTCGTCATAAAAACTATCAGGAATAAAGACGGGGTTCCCACTCCAAGTCTTATTTTCGGCATCTACCGAAAGGTAAATTTTATCGGCATGATTATACACCTGTTGCAAGGCTACAGGCAACAATTCATAATCATACGAAACTAAAAATCCGACTTTAATCATTACTCTAATTTGAGGTCCATTGCGTATGTAGGTATACTCTCGAATGCTTCGGCAAATCTTTAGTTCGTTTGGTAAAACTGCTCTGCTCCAAATCAAAAGCAAAACAATTTTTGATTTCATAAAGGGTTTCCATATGCCCCACTCCTGCCCAGAAATTCATACTGTAATGGCCCGGCACAAAAAGCAACTCAGCCGTATTGATTTCAATTTTCAGAGAAGTGCCTCCGTCAATTTTATGAAAATACATGTTGTCATCTTCATTAGAAATGTGGGAAATCAACTCCCCGTTGCTGTTCACAACATCCATCGCTATAGAAAGATCATTAATCGTATCTAAAACATCCAAATCTACCGTAAAGGTGAGTTTTTGACCTAATAAAACCGTTGCCCCGTGATTGATTTTTTTGCCACTCTGAACAACCGAAAAATCAGTAACCTTGAGTCGGTTGGTGTAAGTTTTATGGATGGGTTTGGCATTTAAGGTTTCCACAATCTTAGTCGAATAAACATCAATAGCGTTGGAAGATTCACCATCATACACCAACATGCCGTTTTCGAGAACTATACCTCTCGTGCACAAACTTTTAACGGCTGCCATGTTATGACTTACAAATAAAACAGTTCTTCCTTCGCCTTTACTGATATCACCCATCTTGCCGAGGCATTTTTTTTGAAACTCAGCATCCCCTACCGCCAACACTTCGTCAACAATGAGAATTTCACTTTCCAGATGTGCCGCTACGGCAAAAGCCAAACGCACATACATGCCCGAAGAATAGCGTTTTACCGGGGTATCAATATAGCGCTCCACTCCCGAAAAATCAATGATTTCATCCAGCTTTCGGGTGATTTCTTTTTTGCGCATGCCCAAAATGGCTCCGTTGAGATAAATATTTTCCCGCCCGGTTAATTCGGGATGAAAACCGGTTCCTACTTCGAGTAAACTGGCAATACGTCCTTTAACTTTTATGGCTCCGGTAGTTGGCGCAGTGACTCTTGAGAGCAATTTCAACAGGGTACTTTTTCCGGCTCCGTTTTTACCGATAATACCAACAGCATCACCTTGATTAATTTCAAAGTTGATGTCTTTTAATGACCAAACAATATCGCTCTCGCCCTTTTTACTGCGGTCGTTGGTTTGTCCGATCTTTAGAAACGGGTCTTCCTTGCCCAGTATTTTGGTCAACCAAAAACGTTCAATATCACGGGAAATAGTTCCTGTTCCGATTTGTCCGATTTGGTAGGCTTTGGACAGGTTTTCGACTTGTATAACGGGCTTATGCATCAGATGGTATCAACGAAGTTTTTTTCGGTTTTATTAAAAATCAGAATTCCCATAAAGAGAATGACAATAGTGACCACTGTCGAATAGCCAAGACTCCAAAGCGAAAATTCTCCTTTACCCAAAAAAGCATAACGAAAAGCTTCAATTATACCGGTCATGGGATTGAGTTCGATGTATTTTTTATAGGCTGCCGGAGCAGCGCTCAACGGATAAATTACGGTTGTTCCGTACATCAGTAATTGCACTCCGAACGTAACCAAAAAGGTCAAATCTTTGTATTTGGTCGTAATAGCGGTGATAATCAATCCTGCTCCCAAACCTAAAAAAGCCATCAGGGCAATTAAATAGGGAAAAAAGAAAACGGCATACGTCAAATGAAAATCAGCATTCTTGTACCAAAAGTACCCCATCATCAGCAAAAACAACAGCATCTGCACTCCAAAGCGAATCAGATTACTGAAAACAATACTCAACGGCATAATCAAACGCGGAAAATATACTTTGCCGAAAATGCCGGCATTATCCCTAAAAACAGTACTGGTTTTAGTCAGACAATCGGAAAAATAATTCCAAGCTGTAATCCCCGAGAGGAAAAACAAAAACTGAGGCAAGCCATCGGTGCTGATACCGGCCAGGTTTCCAAACACAAAAGTAAAAACGATGGTAGTCAGGAATGGTTGTATGAAAAACCAAAGCGGCCCCAAAACTGTTTGCTTGTAAAAACTGATGAAATCTCTCTTGACAAACAAAAAAAGCAAATCTCTGTAATTCCAAATATCTCTGAATTTTACATCAAAAAGTGAAGTATGTCCCTTAATAACTAAATCCCAATCCTGTGATTGACTTTTATTGTTCATTATTGTTTTGGAAATTAAAATTTGCCTTTCACGCTACGTGCAAATATATAAATTAGGCTTTCCTTTTAAAACAAAAGTGCTGATTTATTTAGTATTAGAACATAATTGACGAAATCGTTTTTTATTTGATTAATTTTGCAACTTAAATCGACCGTTTTGATACATTTTTTTAAACCAAAGCCTTTCCTGCGCGACTTCATACCGGATGATTATTTAGACATTCATTCGCATTTATTACCGGGTATTGATGATGGTGCCACAAGCATAGACGACACGGCTAAACTCATCCAAGACTTGGAAAGTTTAGGTTTTTCAAAATTCATTACTACCCCACACGTGATGGGAGAAGTATGGAATAATACCAAAACGGGCATTGAAACTAAACTGCAGGACACTGTAAGCGAATTAACAATTCCTCATGTGAAGGATAAACTCAGAGCTGCAGCAGAATACATGATTGATGCCGAATTCAGGGAACTTTTTAAGAGAGAACCATTGTTAACGTTGCGGGAAAATTATGTTCTGGTTGAGATTTCGTATCTGAATGCTCCGATTCAGCTGTACGATATATTGTTTGAACTCCAAACCGCCGGTTACAAACCGGTTTTGGCGCATCCTGAACGGTATAATTTTTACCACCACAATTTACAGGAATACCAAAAATTAAAAGACGCCGGTTGTCTTTTCCAATTGAACATGCTGTCAACTACCGGCTATTACGGCCCTAACGTAAGCAAAGTAGCTGATTATCTTTTGAGCAAGGATTTAATCGATTTTATAGGCTCTGATGTACACCACAGCAGGCATTTGGATTACATCAGAAAAAAAGTTGTTTTAAAAAACCACAAGCAACTGCCCATCATTTTTCAAAACAACTCCTTTTTCGATTTTTGAATTTAAGCTTCTTTACTCTTCTTTTTGAATAACGACTTGAATTGTTTTACAATCGATTTTTTACCGCGCATATCAGCACCATAACCATATCCGTACCCATAAGCATAGTTGTATTTATACTTATAACTGTAGCCGTATTTGTAACCATAACCATAATTCAATCCAACATTATTGATTACATAAGTCATGTTTTTCAATTTCTCCCTATCGCTCAGATTTACCGTAAACGGAATTAGTTTTTTAGGAGTGAAGTCAGCTCTAACCACATACAAGGTAGCGTCAACGTATTGAGAAATCAACAAGGTATCGGTTACCAGCAAGGTCGGAGCACTGTCAATAATAATTAAGTCGTATTCTTTTTTAGCTTCATTAATCAACTGCTCTTTACGCCCGTTAGAAAGTAATTCGGCAGGGTTTGGCGGTATTCTACCCGATAGAATAATATCGAGATTTGGATTATCCAATTGATTTTTCTTAATAATAGTATGCCAGTCAACGGTTGGATCATGCAGGTAGTCCTGTAATCCTAACTCATCTTTATTGGTGCTCAGATATTGATGTAACTGAGGATTTCTTAAATCAGCACCTATCAACAACACTTTTTTATTCATGATGGCAAACGATATGGACAAGTTGATGGCCGTAAAGGTTTTCCCTTCTCCTTTTATGGTAGAAGCCACCAATATGGTCTGTCCTTGTTTCTCGACTTTCAAAGGCAAGACATAGGTAAGATTGGTACGAAGTATACGGAAAGACTCCCCGAGTATAGACCGGTCGTTAAAGGTGGTCAGTTTGTCTATATCATCAATATGCGGAATTTCGGAAAGAATGATTTTACCTCGGGCCAATTTTGAAATATCCTCAGCATTATGCACTTTGTCATCTAACAAAAAGCCAATGTAAATGACTAAGAACGGCAACAACAAACCAACAATTATGGAAGCCATAACATAAGTACCTCTTTTAGGCGAAGCCGGTACCGAATTAGTTAAAGCATATTCTATCACTTTGATGGAAGAAGAGGTAATGGCTAAATTAACAGCCGCTTCTTCTCTCTTTTGCAGCAATAGTATATATAAAGCTTCTTTAATATTTTTATTTCTGTCAATACCGTTTAGCACTTTTTCATCAAACGGAATCTCACTAAACTTATTCATGGTTGTTTGTTTAACAACATTATTTTTAGCTAATGAAACTTCTAATTCTTCCTGATACTCTTTTATAGTTTTTAAAATATTCATCTGAAGATCAGCTAACTTACTTTTCAAAATTTTAGCGTTAGGATTATTTTCCCCGGCACTTACCAATAATCGGTCGCGTTGCAAAACGATTTCATTAAAAGTATTTATCAACTGATTAACATCCGCATTTTGAACTCCTATGTTAGTAGGAAGTAATTCCAGATTTTTATCTAACCTAACTGATTTTTCCAAAAGTTTTGACAATGCTATTTGCGTTTCAATTTGAAAGACATCATTTTTAGCATTTATCTTAGTCCCGGTAACCGAAGCAGCATCAGCTTCCAAAAAGGTTAATTCTTTGCTGCGTTTATAATTGGCTTTTCTGGTCTCTATTGAGTCTAACTCTCTTTCAAGTAACTTGAAACGTTCATTAACAAACTCAATGGTTCTTTGTGAAACTAAACGACGATCGTTTAACCCATCAATATCGAATTGCTTAATGATTTCATTTAAAATTGCCTCCGATTTGTCTTTGTTAGCTCCAATCATCGAAATAGTTAAGACATCTGAATTTTCATTTTTATTTAAAATTTTCAAATTAGATGACAACCCGATGACCGTAGACTGTAATGGGTTTTTTCGAATTAAAAATTGATTACCAAAAAACTTTTGAGGATTAGCTCCAACTTGTAAAGATATTTTAAAAGATATCCCTTTTAAGACTCTGGTTGTATTGAAAGGAACAAACTCATTAGCATCAACACCATTTATTTCCAATATTTTACACCCTTCTTTCTGCAATTCAAGCTCAATACTCAAGGCTTTATTTTCGTTGTCTATAGAAGTATTCATCCATTCTATATTAAACGGCCTGTTCTTCCATAACTCAACATTATTAAAATAACCAACTTGATAATACTGCGTTGTAAGATTTAAACTTTTTGTCACCTGTTCTAACAGTCGGTATGACTTTAAAACTTCTACCTGATTATCTAAATTAACTTTAGTACGATTAAATAAAGCCAATCCCGTGCTGGGAAGAGTAAAACTGTTTTTTGAATCATCGATAATTTTTACACTGGTTTGAGATTCAAAAACCGGTATAGTATGATTTAAGTAATATTTAGTGGCGAAAAAAGAAACCAACACCGAAATCAAAAAGTAATACCAATATCTGAAGTATTTGAAAAATTCCTCTACGATATTGAAATTACTCGTTTTATCCGGTGAGTCGATATGACTGTTATCCATAATTATTTTTTGATTAAGAGTACAACGGTAATGAAGAAAGACAGCAAACCTACGATGCTTCCGATATTGTTCAAATATCCGGATGAAAGCACTTTTGGTCCGTTAGGATTGACAATAATAACGTCATTTTGTTTGACGTAGTAATAAGGTCCGTTGAACCACTCCGAAGAGGTCAAATCTAAACGCACATAAGTTCTGGTTCCGTTAATCTCACGGATTAGTAACACATCTTTTCTGACTCCGTTAATAGTCAAATCCCCGGCATAGCCTATGGCTTGATTTAACGAGATGTTTTGTTCATCAAAACTATAGGTACCCGGAGCTCTTACTTCTCCGAGAACAGTCACTTTACTGTTAATAATTCTAACACTTACTGTAGCATCTTTGATATAGCCGTTATCATTCAACATTTTTTTCAACATATCCTGAATCTCCTCAGTACTTTTACCGGCTACAGTAATATCTCCCATCAGAGGAAAAGTAATCGTACCCTTTTGAGAAACGAGATATCCTTGTATTTTATAGGATTCTATATTAACATTCCCCGATTGACTCACTTGAATATTAAAAGGCTCTGCTGATTCGGCGATTAATGCCGATACTTTGATAAATAAAATATCATTCACCTGAACCTTACTAGTCAGGTAACTAATAGTATCCTGAGAGTCACTCTTGATGTTTTGATAGTACAATATATCTTTTTTACTGGCGCAAGACTGTATAAAAAGGGAAGCTATTAATAGAACAAATAACTTTTTAATCATAGTTAAGAAAATTTATCGGTTATCCATTTTGAATTATGCACTAAAAATGGCAAAGCCGTGCAAATCTACAATTTGATTTCCTAAATCAGAAAGGAATCACTGCAATATTAGATGTTTTTATGAAAAAAAACACAGAACGGATTAAACACTATCCAACTCCTGATAAATAGAATTTAAACTTTTGTATTCCGGAACAATTTTTTTCATTTTGGAAACAATAGAATGATTGGACTTACTGCGTGCTGCTTCAGCCAACTCGGCCAATGCCTTATCAATATCCTCAAACTTAACGATATTTTTCTCATGGGCAATGAGAATTTTTTCATTGTGTGTAGGCAAATTTTTTGAGGTGTCGTTCAACAATTCCTCATACAATTTTTCACCGGGACGTAAACCTATAATTTTAATCTCAATGTCTTTATCAGGAATAAACCCTGCCAGTCGAATCATTTTTCGGGCCAAATCAATAATTTTAACCGGAGCTCCCATATCAAAAATGAAAATTTCACCTCCATTACCCATAGCTCCCGCCTCTAGCACCAGCTGACAGGCCTCGGGTATGGTCATAAAATAACGAATGATTTCCGGATGGGTAATGGTAATGGGACCACCCTCCTGAATCTGTTTGGTAAACAAAGGCACTACTGATCCGTTAGAACCCAAAACATTCCCAAAACGGGTAGTGATGTATTTAGTTCGCGGTCTGTTTTCTGAAGCCTCCTTGAGCTTATAATCCAAAGACTGAACATATTTTTCGGCTATCCGTTTACTGGCTCCCATTACATTGCTGGGATTAACCGCTTTGTCAGTAGAAACCATTACAAACCGTTCTACATCATATTCAAAAGACAAATCGGCTAAATTCTTAGTCCCTAATACATTGGTAAAAATGGCCTGGGCCGGATTTTCTTCCATCAACGGAACGTGTTTATAGGCAGCGGCATGGTAAACCACCTCAGGCTTATACTTGATAAAAATCTGTTCTATACTTTCTTTAACTCTTATATCGGAAATCACATTAATGATACGGACATTGGGATTGACGTTCATAATTTCAAGACTCAATTCGTGCAAGGGCGACTCAGCCTGATCCAATACGATTATTTTTCTGGGTTCAAAACTCAATACCTGACGAACGATTTCACTTCCGATAGAACCGGCAGCTCCGGTAACCAAAACTTTTTTTCCTTTGAGTTGTTTTGAAATAGCCTTGTTATCCAAAACGATAGGTTTACGTTCTAATAAGTCCTGAATCTCAAAGGTCTTAATACTCTTTGTGATTTCTTTTTGTCCTTCTAAATCAGCCAACAACGGAATGGTATAAACTTTAAAAGACGCCTCAAGACAGTCTTCCACAATTCGAGAACGTTCTTTTTTAGAGAGATTCTTGTCTACTATAATTAAAGCTTCGCTATTGGTTTCTATCAGTAATGCTGCCGCACTGCCTTTCATATGCAGGATTGGGGCGTTTAAAATTCGTTTGGTAGTATTCTGACTTGATTTTTCAATGAAACCTGTTACCTTAAACCGTTTAGGAACCTCAGTTTGCAAGGCATTGGCCAAAGCAATGGCATTGGCATCGGTTCCGAAAATTAAGGCCCTGGTCAACTTAGTGGTATCTCCCAAATTAAAATAGCGCTCATAGGTTTGCTTGACTATTACCCGGTAAAGAAATAAAAAGGAGAACGACAAAAACCCATTAATGACCAAACCGGTATTCAGGAATAATTTTCGGTCGTGAAAAGTAAAAAAATAATAATTAATCGCTAATAATAATGCATAAGAAAAAAACTGAGCAAAGAATAGTTTTAAAGCATCTACATAAGAGGAATGCCTGATAATTCCCGAATAGGTTCGGTAAGCCCAAAAGAAAAATACATTGACACAAAAATACAAGGATATACTAACAGCCATGACATCATTATTGATGTACTGCAACCGCAATCCTCTGAAAAACAACAATGTTATGGAAGCCGCTACAAACAGCAGTAAAATATCAAGCAAAAGCACCAGCCATCTGGGCAAATAGCCCAAGTTTTCCAATCTGAAATTAAAATTAATTTTAGACCAGAACCCCTTTAAATCTTCGAAAAAACCGATGATAGTACTTTTTTTCAAATTATCTCTTTTTGCTTGAACCTATTGGTAAAAATAGTAAAAAAGTTAGCGGTTAAACAAAGTATGTATCACTTTCGCTATTCTTTCTCTTTCCTTGTCAGTTAAGTTGGAACCTGAAGGCAAACAAAGCCCGTTTGTAAACAAATTTTCTGATACGTTTGAACCAAAAAAAGCACAATCGCTAAAAACGGGTTGCAAGTGCATGGGTTTCCACAAAGGTCGCGATTCGATATTTTCTTGTTCTAAAGCCAACCTCAAATCTTCTCGGGTAATACCTCCTGTTCTGGCGGGATCCAATAGTATGCAGGAAAGCCAGTGATTCGAATAAAAATCAGTATTAGGTTCCGAAAATACAGTCACTCCTTCTATTTCAGAAAACAATGCAACATAAAACTGATGCATAGCTCTTCTCAACGCCATATGCTCATCTAGTACCTCCATTTGGCCTCTTCCTATTCCGGCACAAATATTACTCATTCGGTAATTGTATCCTATTTCGCTATGTTGGTAATGAGGAGCGTGATCTCGGGCTTGAGTAGAAAGGAAAACAGCTTTATCTTTTTGTGCCGCCGATCGGGTAACCAAAGCCCCTCCACCCGAAGTGGTGATTATTTTATTGCCGTTAAAAGATAAAATACTGATATCCCCAAAGGTCCCGCATTTTCTTCCTTTATACCTACTGCCCAAAGCTTCTGCACTGTCTTCTATAACCGGAATCTGGTACTCGTTTGCTAGGGCTCTGATTGCATCAATCTTACAGGGCATACCGTATAAATGAACCAATATAATAGCTTTAGGCTTTTTTCCTCTCGAAATACCATCAAGTATAGCATCCTTTAAAAAGACCGGATCTAAGTTCATGGTTTCCGGTTCACTGTCTATAAAGACCGGTCGGGCTCCCAAATATACTATTGGATTGGCAGAAGCCGAAAAAGTCATACTCTGGCAAATGACTTCATCTCCCGATGTTACCCCCAACAAAATAAGCGCCAAATGCAAAGCGGCAGTGCCCGAACTCAAGGCAGCAGCATGAACACCCTCTCCTAAATACAGTTCCAAATCTTTTTCAAATCCGGTAACGTTAGGCCCTAAAGGTGCTACCCAATTAGTATCGAAAGCTTCCTGAACAAACCGCTGCTCATTCCCCCCCATGTGTGGAGAGGACAACCATATTTTAGAATCACTCATGTTGATTAGTATATTTTATTATTCTGCCCGGATTGCCTACAACCGTGGCAAAATCGGGTACATCTTTTAAAATCACGGCACCGGCCCCAATGACAGCCCATTTGCCTATTTGCACTCCCTGAATCACCGAGGCTCCAATCCCCACATGGGTTCCTTCGCCCACCCGAACGCCTCCTGCTAAGGCAACAGAGGGTGAAACATGAGCAAAGTCTTCTATGATGCAATCGTGCTCAATGACAGCTCCGGTATTGATGATGCAGTGATTACCAACAGTTGCTCCCGGATTAATGATGGCACCTGCCATCACAACATTTCCTTTTCCCATTGCTGAATGAGGTGAAACAATTGCCTTGTGGTGTATAAGATTGACAAAATCCAAATTCATGGCGGACAATCGTTTTCTGACCTTATTATTTCCTATTGACAATATCCATTTGGATTCTTTATCAAAGAGAAATCCATCACTTTTTTTTACTGCATATCCGAGGAGTTCAGTTGCTTTAGGATTATCATCCAATATAGTTCCGACCGCTGTATGAATAGAATGCAGTATATCCACAATAACTTTACAGTGGCCGCTGGCTCCGTATAAGTTAATCTTATTTTCCATTGAACGGTTCTGTAGTAGCTGAATCAGCCGAATTAATACCTTCTCTTTTTAAAACTTTTACTATCGTTTTGAGTAAAATTTTCATATCCAACGCAAAAGATATGTGATCTACATACCATACATCATACTCAAATTTTTGATTCCAACTTATACCGTTTCTGCCATTGACTTGAGTCCAGCCGGTAATTCCGGGTTTTACCTCGTGTCTTCTGTTTTGAAAATCATTGTACAGATGCAGGTAATTTGTTAACAACGGTCTTGGCCCAATCAAGCTCATATCTCCTTTAATCACATTCAGCAATTGCGGTATTTCATCCAAGGATGTTTGGCGAATAAATTTTCCGATTTTAGTGAGTCTGACTTCATCAGGCAACAAATTACCGAATGCGTCTTTCTTGTCGTTCATCGTTTTAAATTTGAGAATTTTAAACACGACTCCATTTTTTCCGGGTCTCGACTGAACAAAAAAAGGCTTCCCGTCATTAGCAAAATAAAGAAATACGGTAACGGCGAGTAAAACAGGAAACAGGATGATAAATCCTATCAAAGCGACTGTAAAATCAATAAAACGCTTGACGTAGTTTTTATACATTATCTTTTCGAAACATTTTTCGTTGGGGTAAAATTAACAAAAAAAGAATGCCGATATCCATTAAAAGAAATTAATTCTGTTAGTTAACTTGAGGCTTTAAATTTTGCTCATAAAAAAAGCCTCTCCGTTTCCGAAGAGGCTTTCTGTTTAGTATTGAGATCTACAATTATCGTTTTACCACACGAAGTGTTTTCACTTCATTTCCTTGGGTTACCACTACATTGTATACTCCTGACGCGTAACGATCACCGATAGAAAGTTCAGAAGCTTCTGTAGCTCCTACTTCCAATTTATCCAGTAATTTTCCGGTCATGTCATAAATAGATACTCCTACTCGCTCCTCGCTTGAGGTAGTCAGGTTCAAGTGGAAGTTATCACTGTATGGGTTCGGATAAGCCACAACCGCAAATGGTACGGCTGTTGAAACTTTAGCCGGTGGTACACAATCTTTGTAGTACACTTTAAAGGCTGAACTGTAAACATCCGCACAAACACCATTGCTGAACTTAGCTCTGAAGTAGTTCACTCCGGCTGATGGATTAGTGATAGTGTAACTAGTTC
>CAYPSB010000021.1:32826-52205 GCA_964413435.1 uncultured Flavobacterium sp. | reverse complement strand
ATACCTCGTCTTTTTGTCCTCTGTCCGGATAGTGTGCCCAGTTCCAAGGGAACGTAGAACGCTCAATGTGCGGCATCATTACCAAATGGCGTCCGGTTTTGTCACAAAGCATGGCGGTATTGTAATCAGAACCGTTAGGGTTGGCCGGGTAGCCCTCGTAGGCATATTTGGCTACTATGTTATAATGTTGTTCTTCATAAGGCAATTTAAACTTGCCTTCTCCATGCGAAACCCATACACCAAGTGTGGTTCCGGCTAAGGTTTTGAGCATGACCGAATGGTTTTCCTGAACAGTTACCGAAGTGAAAATGCTCTCGTGTTTGTGACTGTCATTGTGATGCATTTTACCGTGAATTTCGTGCTCCGGGTTGATGACTTCCAATTCCATAAACAACTGACAACCGTTGCAGATTCCAACAGATAACGTATCTTCTCTCTGGAAGAAATTCTTTAGGGCTTGGTTGGCTTTTTCATTGTATTTGAAAGCACCGGCCCAACCTTTGGCTGAACCCAATACATCCGAATTAGAGAAACCACCCACGGCACCAATAAATTGAATGTCTTCTAAGGTTTCGCGACCTGAAATCAAATCGGTCATGTGTACGTCTTTGACATCAAAACCGGCCAAGTACATGGCGTTGGCCATT
The DNA here is from genome assembly GCA_964413435.1 of uncultured Flavobacterium sp. GTDB lineage: Bacteria > Bacteroidota > Bacteroidia > Flavobacteriales > Flavobacteriaceae > Flavobacterium. The sequence goes on along the minus strand of CAYPSB010000021.1, from coordinate 51,558 downwards.
TCACGTTCGGAATTACTGCCTTTTTCACGAATGATGGCTGCCTTCGGACGTGGTTGGCTATGGTCGATAATTGGTTTTACACCGGTAAAATGGTTAGGAAATTGATACTGTAATGCCTGATGGCTGTAATTGTTAAAACGCTCTCGGGCTTTATCGTTTTTGGTTTGTTTTTGATCTAATAAGAACGAAGTTTCAAACCAATCGTCTCTTAATGCTGGGATGTCCAGTACTACATCCTGAATGCTTACTGTTGCTGAACTGACTACTTTACCAATTTTGAAATACTCGATACCGGCTAATGTTTTTTCAAATGTTGTATCGTCTTTTGCCTGAAGCACCAGTCCAATGTTTTCCGCAAATAAAATCTTTACTAAATCTTTTTCCGGCAAGGCATGAAAATTGATTTCTGCTCCCAAATGGTTGTCGGCAAAACACATTTCCAATAGAGTAGTAATCAAACCACCGCTTCCGATGTCATGTCCAGCCGCGATTTGTCTATCTTTGATTAAATCCTGAACAGCATTGAACGCTTTTTTAAAGAAAGCGGCATTTTTAATGGTTGGTGTGTCATTTCCGATTTTGTTCAACACTTGGGCAAACGAGCTGCCACCCAGTTTAAAATCGTCTTGTGACAAATTGATATAATAAATTGAACCGCCGTTTTTCTGTAGCACCGGTTCGACCACTTTAGTAATATTGGAACAATTTCCGGCTGCGGAAATAATTACCGTTCCGGGAGCAATAACTTCCTCATTCGGGTATTTTTGCTTCATCGAAAGGGAATCTTTTCCGGTCGGAATGTTAATGCCCAATTCGATAGCAAAATCCGAACAGGCTTGAACCGCTTCATATAAACGCGCATCTTCGCCTTCATTTTTACACGGCCACATCCAGTTGGCTGACAAAGAAACACTTTTCAGATTGTCTTTTAACGGTGCAAAAACAATATTAGATAAAGCTTCGGCAATGGCATTTCGGCTACCGGCTTTCGGGTCGATTAAAGCGGAAATCGGCGCGTGTCCTATAGAGGTGGCAATACCTTCTTTTCCGTTATAATCCAATGCCATAACCCCCACATTGTTTAGCGGTAATTGTAGCGGACCAACGCATTGTTGCTTGGCGACTTTTCCGCCCACACAACGGTCGACTTTGTTGGTTAACCAGTCTTTGCAGGCTACAGCTTCCAGTTTTAAGACGTCTTTTAAATAGTCTTGTATGTATATAGCGGAATACTCTAAATCAGCATAATTTCTGTCAATGGTTTTATCCGCCATAATGGTTTTAGGCGAACTGCCGAACATGTCTTCCAAGGCTAAATCCATAGGTTTGGCGCCAGTAGTCTGGCTTTCAAAAGTAAAGCGTTTGTTGGTGGTTACATCACCCACCTGATACATAGGTGAACGTTCTCTGTCCGCGATGCGTTGCAAGGCAGCAATATCTTTTTGACCAATAACCAATCCCATTCTTTCCTGCGATTCGTTACCGATGATTTCCTTAGCCGAAAGGGTAGGGTCGCCCACCGGTAATTTGTCCAAATCAATCAAACCGCCGGTTTCTTCTACCAATTCGGAAAGACAGTTCAAATGCCCGCCCGCGCCGTGGTCGTGAATCGAAACTATTGGATTAGTATCACTTTCCACCATACCGCGAATGGCATTAGCAGCTCTTTTTTGCATTTCGGGGTTGGAACGTTGTATGGCGTTTAGCTCTATTCCGGAACCAAAAGCACCGGTGTCGGCTGAAGAAACCGCAGCGCCTCCCATTCCGATTCTATAATTTTCCCCACCAAGGATAACGATTTTATCTCCGGTTGTCGGTTTCTTTTTGATGGATTGGTCAAGCTTGCCATAACCGATTCCACCGGCTTGCATAATGACTTTGTCGTAACCTAGCTTTCTATTAGTATTGGGCTCATTCTCAAATTCTGACTCTTCTTGGTGTTCAAAGGTAAGAACCGAACCGGTAATTAAAGGTTGGCCAAATTTGTTTCCGAAGTCAGAAGCCCCATTCGAAGCTTTGATTAAAATATCCATCGGTGTTTGGTACAGCCATTTGCGTTCGGCCATCCCTTTTTCCCAGTTTCTGTTTTGATTTAAACGGGAGTAAGCCGTCATGTAAACGGCAGTTCCAGCCAGAGGCAACGAGCCTTGTCCGCCCGCAAGCCTATCTCGAATTTCACCACCCGACCCGGTTGCAGCGCCATTAAAAGGCTCTACCGTGGTGGGGAAGTTGTGGGTTTCCGCTTTAAGTGAAATTACAGAATCAAATTCTTTGGTTTCGTAAAAATCGGGTTTGTCGGCGCTTTTTGGAGCAAATTGCGTCACGCGAGGCCCTTTGATAAAGGCCACATTATCTTTATACGCCGAAACGATATCGTTTGGATTTTCGGCGGATGTTTTTTTGATGAGTTTGAACAGTGATGTTGGTTTTTCTTCACCATCAATCACAAACGTACCGTTGAAAATTTTATGACGGCAGTGTTCTGAGTTGACTTGAGAGAAACCAAATACTTCCGAATCGGTTAGTTTTCGACCTATTTTCAGCGCCACACCATTTAAGTAATCGACTTCTTCTGCGCTGAGCGCCAAACCTTCTTGTTGATTATAGGCCGCAATATCCTCGATTTCCAAAATGGGTTCGGGTTGGAGATTGATGGTAAAAATATCCTGATTGAGTGCTGAGTATTTTTGCAAAAGCATCGGGTCAAAATCGGTGAAGCTTTCGGCTACTTTTTTGAATTCTTCAATTCTGAGGATACCTTCGATACCCATGTTCTGGGTGATTTCGACCGCGTTGGTACTCCAAGGCGTAATCATGGCGGCACGGGGACCAACAAAAAAATCCGTCAGGACGGATTTTTCTATTTTATGAGCGTTGCCAAAAAGCCAGTTTAATTTTGAGATGGTTTCTGCCGAAAGTTCGTTTTGCGCTTGTACGGCAAAAACAGCAGCACTTTCGTTTCCGAAGAAATGAATCATGGTGTGTTAGTTTTAGTTGTAGTTGTTGCCGCAAATTTAGGCTAAAAAAATGAATCCTAAAATCTCTTTTAAAAATTAATTTGTCGGGAAAGTGATATGCTGATAAGCGCCTAAATCAATGTTAGGGGAAACCCTAGTTGTATTGATTAAATCTTTAGGAACACCAACATTGGTACCAAATCCGTTTCCGGCAGATAATTCTCCAATCATCATTTTGTTTTTGTACACATTTAGAAAATCTGTCTTTCCGTTTTTAATGATATTACTCGTGTCATTCAGGAAAGCATAATTGGGATCATTGGTATACGCATTATTGCTGTTGTTGAATTTAATCTGACATCGGCTGAAGAGTGGCGCTGTCCAGTTGGTTTCTGGACTGACGGTACTTTTCAGCATCAGCATTTCTATTTGGTTGGAACCAAAAATGATGCAATTATAAAAATCGGCTTGCTCTAAATCAAAGGCCACTTGCTGGTTATTTTCATCTTTATAATAATTATCAATCAATACAGCGAGCTGGTTAGAACTTGACCAGTTGTTGTTAAAAGTGCAATGTTTAAACTCATAAGCGCCACCGAGGGAACAAGACAATGCATATTGACCGGCATTGTTGATGACAATGTTTTCGCCTTTTATTTTTCCGGTTTTTGCATAAATTCCTCTGAGGGAAGAATCGTAAATCTGAGTGTTTTTGATGCTCATATAATTGCCATCGTTATGGTCAATCAGTAAACCTACTGTAGCATTTTTGATAGTCAAATGATTGATTTCATTATTCGTGCTGCCATCAGTCAGCCAAATGGTTCCCCATTGCCCGGGGACATCAGAATACTCAGGTTCGAGTCGGTCACCTTCAAAGATGACTTCATTTTCTAAAGCTGCCGTGGTCGAATAATCGCCATTCACTTTTAAAGTTGCTCCATTGCCTACAATCAAACCGGAATCAGCATGAAAATGAATTCGCGCTCCCGGCATTACATTTAAAGTCTTTCCGCCGGGCACCGCAGCATAACCGTAAATGACATAAGGCTTATCATTGCCCCACACATATTCATTGCCGTTAATCGGGTCGTTTTCATCTAGGAAAAAACCATAGATTTCTTCGTTTCCAATCGGGAGTGTTTCTGTAGTTCCGTCATCAAATTTCTTCGGATAAAGAAAATACGCATCCTGTATCAATGTTACCAATTCCACTTTTTGGAAATTGGCTCCGGTATCAAACTGAATTTGATCGGTATACAGGAATTGTGTCGGATTGACATTAGGAACATTATTAGTGATTTCAATAAAAATAAACAAACTGTCTTTGGCCAGTAATTCGACGTTGTGGAAAATACGGTTGTTGTCTCCCGTCATACCGTCTACGGTCATTCGGTATTTGGAATCCTGCCCTTTGCCCAATTGAATAATCGGAATTTTAATATCCTTATCACTGTGATTGTACACTTTCAAAGTATAAGTACTCGAGCCTATAGTGTTGAAAACAGTATCTAAATAAACGGTGTCTTTTGAAAAAGTTAATCCTCCGGTACTTGGTTCAAACACAAAGTCCTGACGACAAGAACTGACAGTAATGGCTAAACCAACAAAAAAAAGAATAATAAGTTTACGCATTGGTATCTTGAATTTTGGTAAATGTAGGTATTAATTTCAAAATTTCGAAATGTGTGTCTTTGAAAATGAGTTACACTTCATAACGAATAAAATTCAGTTTTAGTATAAATGAGAGCCTAAGGAATCTTAAAATTGTTTTTCCAAAGTCAAATAAGTAGTAATTTTACAAAAAATAAAATTATGTCTTTTGATAAAGAAAAAATGCTCCAACTCTGCAACGATTGGAGTAAAAATACCTTAATGGAAACCTTGGAAATTGAATATATCGATGCCGGCGAAAATTTCCTCACAGCCAAAATGCCGGTCAACCCACGAGTGCACCAACCCATGGGATTATTACACGGCGGAGCTTCGGTAGCTTTGGCCGAAAGTGTTGGCAGCGCCGCTTCAATGTTGTTCATTAATCCTGAAAAACAAGAGGCAAGAGGAATTGAAATTTCCGCCAATCACTTGAGAAGTAAAAGAGAAGGTATGGTGTATTGTACTGCCAAAATTCTTCATCAGGGGAGAAGTCTTCATCTTTGGGAAATCAAAATCACCGACGAAAACGGAAAGCTGGTTTCGCTTTGTAAATTGACAAATATGATTTTACCCCGACGCTAATGACGGACTTATTCCTAAAAATCAGAATTCAGCAAGAGCAGCAATTGCCCTTTGTTTTGTTCTGCAAACCTAATTCTGAAAGCATGGTTGGTCTTTTCCAAAACAATGACCATCTGTATTTCTTAGAAAATTTTCAGGAAACCGGGTTTGTTTTTGCACCGTTTGATGGTGAGTCCATTCCGTATATTCCTCAAAAACATTCCGATGTGATGGTGGAACGAATTTACCATACCAATTATCATGTGGAAGGGGATAAATCTGTCCTCTTTGATGAAAAAACAAAAAATGATTTTGAAGCTTTGGTACAAAAGGGAGTTGAGGCCATTGTTGAAAATCAGTTTCAAAAAGTTGTCTTGTCGCGCAAAGAGACGGTTAAGCTTAACTCATTCGATTTAGAGATTGTTTTCAGAAAATTGACGCAGCACTATCCAACAGCATTCAAATATTGTTTTTTCCATCCGAAAATTGGCATGTGGATAGGGGCTACACCGGAACAGTTTTTAAAAATTAACGATAAAAATATTCAAACTGTAGCTTTGGCCGGAACCCAGTTAGCGACTCAGGAATCTAAAGTGGTTTGGCACGAAAAAGAAAAAGAAGAACAGCAATTGGTTACTGATTTTATTTTAGACGGATTGCAAAATTGGGTCACAGAGCTTACTTTTTCCAGTCCTTATTCGGTACAAGCAGGCAATATTTGGCATATTAAAACCGACATTTCGGCCAAAGCCAAATCAAAAAAAGCGCTTTCAAACATCATTGAAGCATTACATCCTACTTCAGCGGTATGCGGTTTGCCTAAGGCAGCAGCTAAAGATTTTATACTGAAAAACGAAGGGTATCGTCGGGAATATTATTCAGGATTTTTGGGTGAATTTAATATCGATTTGGCCAGTTTCAGAACCCGCCAATCCGATTTGTTTGTAAATTTGCGCTCCATGAAAATTGTTGGCGATACGGCCGAACTTTTTATTGGTTGCGGCATTACCAAAGACAGTATCCCGGCTGACGAATACATAGAAACGGTCAACAAATCGATGACGATGAAAAAAGTACTCGATTTTTAAAATGTTAGTTTTCTATTTAAGCTATTTTTGTAACCACAAATCATAAAACGATGAAACTAGATATACTTGCTTTCGGGGCACATCCCGATGATGTTGAATTGGGCTGCAGCGGAACCTTGGCCAAAGAAATCTCGTTGGGTAAAAAGGTCGGGATTATCGACTTAACCCGTGGCGAACTCGGTACTCGTGGCTCTGCTGAAATCAGAGATGCTGAAGCATGCCTGGCTGCTGAAATACTGGGAGTTGTTGTTCGTGAAAACCTTAACATGCGCGATGGTTTTTTTGTAAACGATGAAGCCCATCAAATGAAAATCATCAAAATGATTCGCAAATACCGTCCTGAAATAGTTCTGTGTAATGCTGTTGATGACCGACACATTGATCATGGCAAAGGCAGTAAATTGGTATCAGATGCCTGCTTTTTATCTGGTTTGCGACGTATTGAAACCGAACTGGATGGTGAAGCTCAGGAGGCTTGGCGTCCTAAAGTGGTTTACCATTATTTGCAATGGAAAAACCTGGAGCCTGATTTTGTAGTGGATATTTCGGATTTTATAGATAAAAAGAAAGAGTCTATTTTGGCCTACGCTTCTCAGTTCTATTCCGAAAATTCAAAAGAACCGATAACTCCTATTGCCACCAAAAACTTTTTAGACAGCATTCATTACCGCACTCAGGACTTTGGAAGATTAGTTGGAGTGGAATATGCTGAGGGCTTCACGGTAGAGAGATACGTGGCTGTCAAGAGCTTAGGAGATTTGATTTAAAAAAAGAAAAAAATCTTTGCAAAAGATAACTTTTACACTATATTTGCACTCGCAAATGAAGCTACGGCTTTTCTTGTAAAACAAATGGTGATTGTAGCTCAGTTGGTTAGAGCGTCGGATTGTGGTTCCGAAGGTCGCGGGTTCGAGACCCGTCTTTCACCCAAAAAGCAAAAGCCTCCGGTATCGGAGGCTTTTTTTGTTTGTATAACTTCACAGTTTCTAATTCGGTTATTCGTTTTTTTTATCTACCACCAATTTATCTTTTCGGTTGGCAATTTCCCAGGCAATGGCAAATCCGTATTGAGTTCGTTTGGTCAGCGCATCAAATTCTATTTTACTCACTTCATCCGTGGCTTTATGGTAATCGGCATGAGTACCATTGAATAAAAACACCGATGGGATGCCTTTTTTGGCAAAATTGTAATGATCCGAGCGATAGTAAAAACGGTTAGGGTCTTTTTTGTCGTTGTATTTGTAATCCAGAGTGAGGTGGGTAAACTCTTTATTTACGTTTTCGCAAATGGTGTACAAGTCGGTAGACAAGTAATCAGAACCAATCACGTAAACATAGTTATTCGAATCTTTATGAAAATCATCACGGCGTCCTATCATATCAATGTTGACATCGGCAACAGTATTGGCAAGCGGAAACAATGGGTTTTCGGAATAGTAACGCGAACCGTGTAAGCCGTGTTCTTCGCCGGTAACATGCAAAATCAGGATAGAGCGTTTAGGGCCATGACCTTCATTTTTTGCTTTTTGAAATGCCGCTGCCATCTCCATAATAGCAACCGTCCCCGATCCATCGTCATCGGCACCGTTGTAAATTTCACCGTTTTTGATGCCAACATGGTCATAGTGGGCGGATATTACAACTACTTCTTCCGGTTTTTCAGAACCTTCAATGTATGCCCAAATGTTCTCTGAATCCGGCAGACCTTCGTTGCGTTTTGCGTTCAAGAAAGCTGCAGGTATGCGTTGGAAATAATCAGTGGCTCCTTTCGGAAAAGCGATACCATGACTTTTATAGAAATCAATGATATAACGACCCGCTTTTTTTTGGCCTTCACTGCCGGTTTGACGTCCTTCCATTTCATCGGAGGCAATGATGGTTAAATTTTTTTGTAAACTTTCGGTAGAAATGGTGTTGATGTACTTGGCTACCGATACAGCCGAATTTTTGGAGGACGATTTTTGCGAAGTACAATTTGTAACAAGTCCTGTCAATAAAAACAGTACCAATATTTTGCTCCAATTTGATTTCATAGTTTAATGTAAGTTAATGAAGGTGTAAAACATGAAGGTTAGTAGCAAAATGCTCATCATAATTACATTGATGACAAACATAGCGATACTTTTAAGAAAGGATATTATTCGGGTTTCTCCGTAAAAACGATGGTGTGCCGGAAAGAAATAGTAAAACATCCAGATATAACAGATGCCCAATCCAGCGTATCGGATGGCAGTGGTAATGCTGTTTTCAACAAAACAATTCATTATTTTATTGAAAAAGAAAATCAGCAGTATCGAAAGCAGCAAAAACGAAAAGTAATGTAAGGTAAAGATACCGTGGTCAAAATAATACCAGCGTTTTTTTCCGTGGAAGAGCCACAGTACAAAGGCAAACAACGGCATGTAAATAAAGAGTGTTTTCGGAAAATCATGTCGCAACTGCTCCAGGAATTTTTCCATCAACTCCTGTTTGGTATTTCTTGCTTTTACGAGCAGTGATTTTTTGATTATGTTGTATTCCCAATCCGTGAGTTTTTCATTGGCCGGACCGTATTTTTGCATCGAGTCGAGTTCTCTGATGTTTTTGTAGCCAAAATTTAAAAAGTTTTCATTTGCTTTTTCGTTGGTGAGATGTTGCTCTTTTTGAAAATCGTCTTCCGCCTTCAAGATTTCGGATATTTTTACCTTTTTGACCGAAATCACACTGTCTTTAAGTACACCGTTCTTATCTTTAACTTGTACTGTTTGAGCTTGACTTCCACTGAGCAATTCCTCTTCGTTTCCGGGAAAAGCTGTGATGATGAAAAATGTCACAAAACTGATGAAAATATACAAACGCACGGGAGCCAAGTAGGATAGTCGCTTGCCCGAAAGGTATTCTTTGGTTAGTGCTGCCGGTTTGAAGAATAAGTTTTTGATGGTTTTCCAAAAGGCATTTTCATAATGCGTCAAATCTTCGAAGAAGTGAATGAACAAATGATGAAATGTTTTTCGGGTATCGGTATTTTCCTGTCCGCAATTCGGACAAAATCGGTTTTCTACAACGTATCTACAGTTCAGGCAGGTTTTATCTTGGCGTAGCGGACTTTTGGACATGGCTTTGTAATAAAATTCGACCCGTAAATCTATTAAAATAATTTCTATTTTTGAGGAACAAAATAAAAGAACTATGCAATCCAAAGCCCTCACTCCTCAAGAATATTTAAACGAATTGCCTCCGGACAGAAAAACGGCCATTGAAAAACTCCGCAATACCATACTTCAAAATTTGCCCGAAGGATTTCAGGAAGTGATAGGCTATGGTATGTTGGGCTATGTGGTGCCTCATACTATTTATCCGAAAGGATACCATTGTAATACAAAATTACCGCTGCCCTTTATAAATGTAGCTTCGCAAAAGAATTTTATTGCGTTGTATCACATGGGGATTTATGCCAATAAAGCGCTGTTGGATTGGTTTGTGGCCGAATATCCAAAACATTGCAAAAGTAAGTTGGATATGGGCAAAAGTTGCATACGGTTTAAAAAGACCGACGATATTCCTTATGATTTGATTGCTGAATTAATACGGAAAATAACCGTTCAGGATTGGATTGCTACATACGAAAGCGTTTTTGTAAAAGCATAAGAAGATGCATATAATAAGAAATCAAGATTCTGATTTTAATGATATCAGAACCATTGCACAAGAAGTTTGGCCTATAGCGTACGGCAGTATTTTGAGTCAGTCACAACTCGATTACATGATGAAAATGATGTACAGTGTTTCTGCTCTCAGGCAGCAGGCTACTGAAAAAAGACATCATTTTATTTTGGCAATAGATGATACTGTTCCGGTCGGATTCGCTTCGTATGAATTCAATTCCGGCGGTACACATAAAACCAAAGTTCATAAAATTTATATACTCTCTTCCCGGCAAGGAAAAGGAATCGGCAAATTGCTTTTGGATTTTATTCTGAATGAAGCTGAAAATCAAAATGAAAAAGCAGTTTTTTTGAATGTAAACAAATACAATCCGGCTCAGCATTTTTATCAAAAATTAGGATTCAGTATTGTGAAAGATGAAGTCATCGACATTGGCAATGGCTATGTTATGGATGATTTTGTGATGGAAAAATCAATTTAAATGTAGTCATGGAGTTCCTCAAAAAAATAAACAATAAGGCAAAAGCCGAAAACAATACCGGTTTTGGAACCAATGCTGCCAGTTACGGTGGTCGATTCGTTAATAAAAGCGGTAATGCCAACATTAAAAAATCGGGAATTGGTCTTTTTGACAGCATTAGCTGGTATCACACTATGTTGAATATCCCGCGATGGAAATTCATGATGATAATCGTGGTTTTTTATTTTTTGGTGAATTTTATTTTTGCAGGTATTTATTATAGTATAGGAGTAGAGCATTTGATGGGGGTTGATGCTGTTTCAAAACTAGATAAGTTCGGGCAGGCTTTTTTCTTCAGTGTACAAACGTTTACAACAGTAGGTTACGGGCATGTAAGTCCGAGTGGTTTTTTAACCAGTTTTATTGCCGCTGTGGAAGCACTTTCCGGGTTGTTGAGTTTTGCAATAGCTACGGGGTTGTTTTACGGGAGATTTAGTAAACCAAAGGCTTTTATCCGTTTTTCACACAATGCTTTGATTGCTCCATACGGAAAAGGTACTGGGTTAATGATTAGAATGACACCCTACAAAAACACCAATTTAACCGATGCTGAAGTCAAAATCATGTTAGGAATGGTAGTAGAAGAAAATGGCAAATTGGTCAATAAATTTTACAGTTTAGACTTGGAAATGACTAAAGTTAATTCATTGACTTTGAGTTGGACATTGGTGCACCCAATAACCGAAAACAGTCCTTTGTATAACTTGACTAAAGAAGATTATGAAAATACAAACGGTGAAATATTGGTTTTTCTGAAGGTTTTTGACGACATGTTCAGCACAACGGTAGCTAAGCGAACATCTTATACTTTTTCGGAAATTGTATTTGGAGCTAAATTCATTCCGATGTATTCTAAAAGTTCTGATGACAATAAAACAGTCCTTCACATTGATAAGCTTAATGCTTTTGAAAAAGTAACGTTATAAAAAAAGTCCCGATTTATCGGGACTTTTTTATAGAGAATGAGATTATTATTCTTTTATGAATTTTTGTGAGTAATTTTTCTCCTGAGCATCTTTCAGCAATAGGATATAAGTGCCGGTGGCTAACTTATCAACGTTTAGAGTATTGCCTTCAAATTTGCTTTCCAATACTACTTTACCATTCATGTCAAACACTTGAGCTGTTTTAAACTCAACCGGATTGTTTGTGTTTACGCTAATGTTAAGGTTGTGCTTAACAGGATTCGGATACAAGCTGAATGCAGTGTTGTTAAACGAATTTATAGCCAAGGTTGCACCTTCTACTACTTTGAGCATTTGATTTGGAGTTACATTGGTGTAGGTGTCTACTATTCCCGAAGGCCATTTTATAACTACTTGGTCAATAATAGTAGCTTGCCCGATTCCGAAATGAGCATTAAGTGAACTCATATATTTGAATCCTTCACCACTTCTGATGTCTCTGATTTGTTTTCCCCAAGAACCGTAAATTTCAATTCGGGCTCCAATTCCGTTACTGTTGCTTTGAACACCTTGTAGGGCTACTTTCAACCATTTGTTTCCGTTAGGAACCGCATACATGATAGTGCTGTTGTTTAGAATGTCAAGGAATCCGTCTTGGTTCAAATCGCCCACCGCTCCAACAGCTAATGAAGTATATGTAGAAGCAGAAAAGTAATTATTTCCTTTATTGAACATGATTTTATTTCCACCACCCATAACGTCAACCCATCCGTCGTTATCAAAATCGTAAGCTATATAGTCTCTGTTGGTGTTGGTGTTGGTGTCGAAACCTGAACCCGCAGTAATGTTGGTAAAGGCTTCTTCTACATTGTTGTTAGTATCTAAGTTGTTTCTGAAAAATTTATGACCAACTGAACCGTTTGATCCAATCATGATATCCATATCACCATCATTATCAAAATCGGCAATAGCAGACGACCAAGATTGTATTGGTTGTACGTTGATTTGTGCCTGAGCAGATACATCTGTAAATACGCCGTTACCATCATTTCTGTGAAGCTCACACGGAGGTCCGGAACATTTAGATATAAACATGTCTAAATCCCCGTCATTGTCATAATCTGTCCAAAGAGAAGCATAGTTTCCTCCGCTTGAGGTAATACCTAACGAATAAGCACCGGGAGTCACTCCTGATTGGTAATAAGTAAAGTTATTTCCGTCGTTCATATAGTAAACATTAGGGGCCACATCATGACATGAAAAGGCATCTAAATTTCCATCGTTATTAATGTCTACGAAATTGGTTCTTTGACAGAAAATATAATCGGATGGATTTACATTGGTATAGGCTGTTCCGGTATTATTTGATTTCCAGAATGTAAGACCACTGCCGCTTCCCAAAACCAAATCATTGTAACCGTCTTTGTTGAAATCTCCGGCAGCCATGCTCCAGTTAGGCATATCACTTACTCCCGATATCGGATAATCCAGAACTGTAAATGTACCGTTGGACTCTTGACGATGAATTCTTAGATTGTTGGTGCTTACACCTACAATATCATCTATACTGTCATTATTCATGTCTACTACACAAAAATTATATCCGCTGTTAATAGAGGCAATCGTTTGAGAAGTATAAGTGACAGGAAAAACGATAGGCTCTTCTATAATTTTGAAATCGAAACCATCTGTACTCCATTTGTTGTCCCAAGCAATGTAATAGGTTGTCCCGGCATTTACATCAAAAGTTTTGGTAGATAAAAGAGAGTCTGTATTGGCTGAGTTACAAGCTAAAATTCCCGAGTTGTCATCACTGGCCACACAAGTTAAGGTACTGGAGCAACTTCCGGTGTATACGCTGAAATTAGTGTCTTTGCAGATGTTGGATGGTAAATCTGAAGTTATGGTAAGATGGTAATTTTGCGTAGGTACATAAGAATACCATTTTGCCATTGATGCTGTTGAACAAGTTGTACTGACATTACTGCCGTCAATAGCATTTACGGTGGTGATGGGTCCGGTTATAGGAATGGCTGTAGAACAAGGGCTTGGCACTATTGGAGCTTCAATTATTTGAAATTCAAAGCCCAGTGCACTCCAACGATTATCCCAAGCGATGTAATAAGTGGTCCCCGCTACTACATCAAAAGTTTTTTTGGATAAATAAGAATTGGTGTTTGCACCCGAATTACAGGCTAATACACCGGAGTCATCGTCATTAGTATAACAAACCAAAGCTCCGCAATTACCGGTATACACATTAAAGTGGGTGTCTTTACAAATGTTTGCGATTAAGTCGGATGTCACTGTAACCGAATAATTCTGTGTTGGTGTGTAAGCAAACCATTCTGCCAGAGTTCCTGAAGTAGAACAAGTATTTCCTGCATTATTAGTTCCGTCAATAGCTGAAATTACGGTAGTTCCCGCTGTAATGGGCAAGGCCGTGGCGCAGCTGTTTTGAGCATAAGAATGCTGGAATGCAACTCCAAAGAAGAGCAGGGCAACCGTTTTCAAAAGAGTAAGCTCGCTTACTGTTTTTTGTTTGTAATTGTTTTTCATTTTTTTTTGGTTGAGTTTAGTTTAGTTAGTATTTTAATCGCAAGGATGCAGAGAGTTAATCCATTGTTCAATAAGAGCTACACCTTCCTCGTGTATTATTGTTCTGCCATGCAAAGGCATTCGGTATGACTCATCGTTGGTATTCAATCGGTGATACATCATTGAACGCATTGGATTTTCAGGATTGACAACCTTATCCAATGCAGGATCAAAATCTTGCATGTCTGAAGTATTGACGCAAACCCCCAAGTTGGTTAAACCGTTTGCCGCATCACCGGTATCTTTAAAGTCAAAGCGCATAGGTCTGTAATCACAATGTCTATCATCCTGATGACAATGTGCACAGTTAATATCGAGATAAGAACGGGCTCTCAATTCTAATGATTTCGAGGTATCGTTGTAGTCTACAGTTGTGTTTTGAGGCGTCGGTAAGCTGAAATTGTTTTGCAAATATCCTTGGTCAATCCATTTGATGAGCTGGTTCTTGGTTTCGGTACCGTAGTTGTAGTCAAAGTTTAAATTCTGAGGTTTGATTCCTATCGGAAGGTGTATAGTTACTTCAGTGTTGTCAACCATTTGTTTTTGTTTATGACAAATGATACATTGTACTTCTGACGGAATTCGGTAGTTAGCACTTTTAATTACATTGTTCTCATCTTTCCATGAAATAGCTGTAAAACTGCCGGCTAAATCAAAATAAGCCTCAGTTTGATCTTCATTCCAAACATAATCCGCAAAAATCCAACCCGTTGCTTTTCTGATCATTAAACGGGTTTCGATGATGCGAGTAGTATTTGAAGGTTGCACATTATCGTAATAAAATGTTTTAATTAATACAGCTCCTACGGGTAATTCTAAAGCTTTATCGTCGGCTACGAAAGTTCCTTTAGTGCCTTCGGGTAACCATACAAATCTTTTTTTGTGAGCGTAATCCGTAAAAAGAGTACTGGCCGGTGCATAAGGAATAACATTCAAGGCGGGAATCTGATTTTTCATTTCACCAACGAAAAATTTGTAATCGGATAACTTCTGATAGGGAACCTGAGTTAAATCAACCGTAACCGGAGAAACAGGAATATATTCATCATCGGTGTCAGAACAAGCCCAGAATAGTATTATTGATAAAATAGCAAAAGGAAGTAGTAAGTAGTGTTTTTTCATAAGTTTTTAATAATGCAAACCAAAAATAGCAAAATTTTTATAAAATACTATCTAATAGTTTGTTGTTGTTAATAAAAACTTGTTTTTAATGAATATTATTTAGTTATATTCTTAAAAAGCATTCAGCTTAATTCTGTATGTTTTTAGTTTTTCCAAGGCAGATTCCGACTTGTAATCAAAAGATTCTTCATGCTGACTTCTGTCTTTTTTCAGTGAAATCATTTTAATGCAATTGCAAAAACGCCTTACTTCTTCTTCGTTCGATAAAATCAGTCCGGGAACTTCCGTGTTTTTACCTTCCTCATCTTTGGCTACCATGGTAAAGTAACTCGAATTGCAATGCTTCACTTTTCCGGTTTGAATGTTTTCAGCTTCTACGCGAATTCCGACTATCATCGAGCTTTTGCCCACGTAATTGACGCTGGCTTTCAGGGTGACCAATTCCCCAACTTCAATCGGGTTTAAAAAATCAACCGTATCAACAGAAGCTGTTACACAATAATGCCCCGAAAATTTTGAAGCACACGCAAAAGCAATTTGGTCTAAAAGAGACAACAGATAACCACCATGAATTTTGCCGCTGAAGTTAGTGTGTGAGGGTAACATCAACTGCGAAATCGTGATTTGTGATGATTTTACGGTTTTAAATAATTCACTCATCTTTTTCAGCTCGGGTTAAGATATTATCGGGTAATGCCTTTTTGGCCTTGGCTCCCATTTTTTTCAATTTTTCCACGCTGGTAACCAGATTACCTTTTCCGTCAACAAGTTTGTTCATGGCACCTTGGTATTCCACTTTAGCTTCATCCATTTTTTTGCCTATTTTCACCAAATCGGATACAAACCCTTCAAACTTGTCGTATAAGGCTCCGGCCTGACGGGCTATTTCTAAGGCATTTTCCTGTTGTTTTTGGTTGGTCCACATACTGTCAATGGTGCGCAATGTGGCCAAAAGAGTAGATGGGGTAACGATGACAATATTTTTCTCAAAAGCCTTATTGTACAAAGTAGTGTCTTCATTCAAAGCCAAAGCAAAAGCCGATTCTATCGGAACAAACAACAACACAAAATCCGGGCTTTCCATTTGGTATAAATCCTGATAATTTTTTTCACTCAGTTGGTCTACATGACGCTTTAATGCTGTGACGTGTTCTTTCAAATGTTGAGCCTTTGCCTCATCGTCTTCCTCATTAATATAGCGCTCATAGGCCGTTAAAGTCACTTTTGAATCCACAATCATTTTTTTACCGTCGGGTAGATTGATGACTACATCCGGAAATAAGCGGTTGCCTTCTTCGGTTACAAAACTTTGTTGTACTTCATATTCCCGTCCTTTTTCTAAGCCCGACTTTTCTAATACCCGTTCCAAAATCAATTCGCCCCAATTTCCTTGCATTTTGCTGTCGCCTTTAAGAGCTTTGGTCAGGTTCAGGGTTTCCTTGCTCATTTGTTCGTTCATTTCGCGTAAGCCCAAAATTTGTTGACGCAAAGCAGCGTGGTAATCAATGCTTTCTTTGTGGGTGTCTTCTACTTTCTTTTCAAAAAGTTGAATTTTATCCTGCAGCGGAGTTAAGATGTTTTTGAGGTTTTCTTTATTCTGTTCGGTGAATTTGGTGGTTTTCTCTTCCAAAATTTTGTTGGCCAAATTTTCAAATTCTTTGGTAAACTTTTCCTGAAGTTGTTCTACCTCCGCTTTTTGTTCTTTGTTGCGTTCCCAAAGATTCTCAAAATCAGTTTCTTTTTTAGACAATTGAATAGCTAATGCTTCTTTCTCAGCACGAATGGCTTCCCGCTCCTGAATGGTTTGACTGACCTGATTTTTGAATTGCTCTATTTGTTGCAGCAACCCGTTTATTTTTTCTTCCAAAGAAGCTTTTTCTGATTTCGAATTCGCAGCAAATAATGTTTTTCCCAGGTAAATTCCAATGAAAAGAGCCAGTACAAAAACTCCTGTTATCAATATAGTATCGTTCATAAAAAGTAAAAAAATAAAGAGTCTAAATATAATCAGATTTGACCAAAAAACTCATGGTCGTTTCAAAATGTTTTTTAATTTGGCACCGTTTTTGAAAATGCAGAATTCTGATTTTGATGAAACAAACCTTTAACACTATTAACTTATGATCAGAAAAATTACCTTTTTAGCAGTTTTATTTATTTCAACATTGTCTTTCGGACAATTGGGGCCGGTGGGGCATTTAACTATTTTTTCCGAAGACGGAGATAAATTTACATTAATTCTCAATGGTGAAGTAATTAATGACACCCCACAAACAAACCTGAGAGTAGAGGACCTAAACCAACCTTACTACAACGCCAAGATTAAGTTCGCCGATCAATCATTGCAGGACATTACCAAAAACAATTTGATGTTGACCGATGTTGACGGAGTGTTTTCAGATGTAACTTATAAAATCAAAAGGGATAAGAACAACAAAACAAAGATGAAGATGAATTATTATTCATCCATTCCGGTTCAACCTAACTTTATTCCGGCCTCAAATATTCATGTAATTCATTATGGTCAGCCTGCACCGCCGCCCGTTACCGGTAGCGTTTCGCAAACCACCACAACCACAACCCAAACTAACGGGGTAAATGTTGGGGTTAACATGGGAGGCATCAGCATGGGGGTTACCATCAATGATAACATGGGAGGTGGTGCCGTTACTCAAACCACAACTACTACAACCACTCATACTTCATCTTCTTCAGGTCATCATCATGATGAAGAGCCTGTTAGAGGTTGTGGCGGAAAGTATGCTATGTCAGCCGGTAATTTCAGTTCTGCTATGGCTACCATCAAAAAACAAAGTTTCGAAGATGCGAAGATGAAAACGGCCAAGCAGGTAGTAACAGCCAATTGTTTGAATGTTGACCAAATCATGCAAATAGCCAATACGTTTAGTTTTGAAGACAATAAATTAGAGTTTACCAAGTTTGCCTATGATTTTTGTACCGAACCTAAAAATTATTTCAAATTGAACGGCATATTCTCATTCAGTTCCAATGCAGAAGCCTTGTCTGATTACGTGCAAAGTCGTCAATAAATAAGGTCAGAATGATAAAAAAAGACCGTCCGGATTGGATGGTCTTTTTTATTTTTGTTAAATGAAAGAAACGCACCGTCACTTCCTGCTTCACAAACCCCACGGCTATTTAAGTCAATTCGTTTACGAAAAAAAACGTTATAAAAAGTTGTTGGGTGAACTCTATAATTTTCCCCAAGGAACTATGGCTATCGGCCGTTTAGACGAAGACTCCGAAGGACTTTTACTGCTCACCACAGATGGCATGATGAGTGAAATGGTAAGAAGTAAAACAGTCGAAAAAGAATACTACGCTCAGGTTGACGGGCTCATTCATCAGGAAGCAATAGAACAAGTAAAACAAGGTGTCGAAATAGGTTTCAAAGGTATACGATATACCACCAAGCCCTGCAAAGCTCAGATCATTACAGAACTTCCGGAATGCATAGGCGAGGGGAGAAGAATCCGCGATGAACGCCATGGACCCACCAGTTGGATTTCCATCACTTTAACCGAAGGCAAATTTCGTCAAGTGCGAAAAATGACCGCTGCAGTAGGATTTCCAACACTTCGACTCATCAGGATTCGGGTAGGAACTCTATCTTTGCAACTCAAAGCCGGAGCAGTAATTGAAGTCGACAACTTTGATAC
>CAYPSB010000021.1:2280-32726 GCA_964413435.1 uncultured Flavobacterium sp. | reverse complement strand
CTCTATCTTTGCAACTCAAAGCCGGAGCAGTAATTGAAGTCGACAACTTTGATACACTTAGCTTTTAGATAACCATAAATCTAACAATCCAACAATCTAATAATCTAATAATCCAATAATCCAACCACCTAAAAATGCTTAACATCGTTTTAGTAGAACCCGAAATCCCCAATAATACCGGCAATATTGGTCGTTTGTGTGTAGGTACCGAGAACAGATTGCATCTCATCAAACCCTATGGATTTGAAATTACCGATAAAAACCTCAAGCGTTCCGGACTCGATTATTGGGTACACCTCGACTGGAAAGAATACGACAATGTAGCACAATGGATAGCTCAAATCAGCGATAAGTCAAGAGTATTTCTGATGAGCTCTCATGCCGAAAAATCAATTTATGAAGCGGATTTTCAAGATGAAGATTGGCTGGTTTTTGGCAAAGAAAGCGTAGGATTGAGCAAAGAAGTTTTAGACCAATTTGAAAATCACCTCACGATTCCCATGTCCAACTTAATCCGCAGTTATAATATTGCGAATTCGGTTGCGTTTGTGGTAGGTGAAGCCAAAAGACAATTATCCGTCAAATAAGCAATTAATAATTATCCATTATCAATTGTTAATTATCAATTAATAACAAACTTCCTTTTCTCTCCGTCAAAAACGATTGAGGCATCTTTGAAAAGAGTAGAAAAAATACCCTTCGAAATTAAATTGCAAGGTTGGTCCTGAACAACTTCTGTTTCGGTCATCACAATCATTTCGTCAGAGAGTTGTATCGCTAAATCAATATCGTGAGTCGAAAATAAAATGCATTTTCCGGTTTCCATGGATAGCTTTTTCAGGAGCTTAAACACCGAAACCTTGTGTAATAAGTCCAAATGCGTTGTGGGTTCATCCAATATAATCAAGGGGGTGTCTTGAGCCAAAGCTCTTGCAATCAGTACAATTTGAAGCTGTCCGTCGCTTATTTCGTGGTGTTTTTTGTTGAGCAAATGCTCAATATGGGTTAGTTCAACGGCTTGTGTGATTTTTTCATAATCAATGCCCGAGAGTTTTCCCAGCCAATTAGTGTAAGGTTGTCTGCCCAAAGCAATCAGTTCAAAAACAGTCAAGTTACTCGGAGGCAGTTTTTCGGTTAAAACCAAACTTAAATTCTGGGCCAATGTGGTACCTTCATACGAATGGATTTCTTTTTCGTTCAGCATCACCTTGCCGGCCAGGGGCTTCTGTATACCGGTTAAGGTACGAAGCAAAGTCGACTTTCCGATGCCGTTTCCGCCCACCAATGAAATTAATTGTCCTTGCTCTAATCTCAAATACAAATTTTCAGCTATGGTGTTTTTACCCTTTTTGGAGTCATATCCAATGGTTAAATTCAAAGCCTGCAGTATGTTGGTTTGAGAGCTCATCTTTTTACTGAATACTTTTCTTTTTGACAATTAACCAAATGACCACCGGTGCTCCTATGATTGATGTAATGGCATTAATGGGCAAAGTGAAATCAAATCCCGGCATTTGTGAAACCGTGTCGCAAAAAAGCATGATAACAGCACCTATAATCACAGTGCCAAAAAACAAGATCTTGTGATTACTCGTGTGGAATAACAATTTGGACAAATGTGGAACGGCCAATCCCACAAATGCAATGGGGCCTGCAAAAGCGGTAATGCTTCCTGCCAAAATACTGGTAGCCAAGATAATGATATACCGTGTTCGCTGTATGTTCAACCCCATGCTTTTCGCATAGTTTTCTCCCAGCAATAAAGCATCTAAAGGTTTTAACGATGTAAGGCTTATCAACAATCCAAGGACAACACAAACGGTCAGTATGATAATGTTTTGCCACGATAAATTACCAATGCTTCCCATCGACCAAAAAGTATACTTCTGTAACTGTTCGGCCGAACTGAAATAGGTAAACACACTCACGATAGCTCCGGTAAAACTGCTGAACATCAATCCTACAATCAATATCGACATGGTGTCGCGCAGTCGTTGTGATACAATCAAAATCAGAAGTAAAACCAATAAACTTCCCAGACACGAAGCCAGTATGACGCCATAGGAGGACAACAAAAATTGCGAAAAAACAGCAGGCAACAGACCTGCTCCTAAAATCACAAAGGCGACTCCCAAACTGGAACCCGAACTTAGTCCCAACACATAAGGTCCGGCCAGCGGATTTCTGAAAAGCGTTTGCATTAATAAACCACTTACCGAGAGACCTATGCCTACTAATATGGCGGTAATAGCTTTGGGTAATCTGAAATTTACGATGATGTATTCCCAAGTGTCTTTTGAAGCCTCTCCTCCAAACAAACTTTTAAAAACTTCTTTAATGGGTATGGCTACTTGTCCTTCGGCAATGTTCAACAGCATGGCTGCCAACAAGGTAAATGACATCATGGCAAAAAGAAAAGTATTTCGGTTTTGGGTTTTCAACTAGCGTAATTTTTCAAAGAAAAAAGGTTTGTAACTGGGTAGCAACTCGGGATGCAGAATTTTAACAATGTCTTTCAATACAATATCCGGACGGTTTGGAGCTAATTCATAATACAAAATGCCACCAGTTTTTCCTTTTCTTCCGTTAAACGAATATACGTTTTTACTTCCAAAAGCCTTAAATTGGGCATAATGCGGATTCTTATCGGTCATTTCTTTTAAAGAGGAAAACTGCCCCGAGGTGAACCAAACATCAGCATCTTTAGCTTTTTCAAAAACAGTTTCAAATGATAACGACAAACTGCCGGTACCGGTCGTTTCCTGCCACAAATAATTTGAATTGGCTTCTTTCAACAACAAACTGCCCCAACTGCTGCCTTTGGGTAAATACCAACGGTCTTCAAACATATCACCCGCCAAGACTGTTGGCGTAGTTGCAGCTTTTTGCGCAATTTTTATAGTATTCAGGTAATCTTTTTCAATTTTTGAAAATAATTTATCGGCTTGTTTTTGTTTGCCGTATAAAGCTCCGAAAAACTTAATCCACTCGGCTTTTCCTAATGGTGTTTCTTCATTCCAATCGCCGTTCAGCATCACTTTTAACCCGCTTTTTTCCAAATTGTCCAGCGTAGGATTGTTGTTGTCTATACCGTAACCAATAATGATATCGGGTTGTAAATCCAATAAAACTTCAGTGTTCAGGTTTTGGTTCATGCCCAGTTCTTTGACTTTTCCGGCTTCAATTCGGGTTCTGACTTTTTCAGAAGAAATATAATCGGTATGCGGAAAACCTACCAATGAGTTCACTTCGTTTAACATTTCCAGCGAAGGAATATGCGTGGTTGAGGTAACTACAATAGTCTGTATCGGAACAGTAATTGTAATGTTTTGTTTCAGGCTGTCAGGAACAATGCCATTTTTTTCTTTGAGTATGTAGGTATAAGTTTTGGTTGCTTTGGGCCACGGATTTTTTACTGTAACTACACTGTATCCGTCATAATTTACAAGCGAAAATCCTTTGGCATAGGCTATTTCATTTTTTGCTGCGGCGGATGTTTCGGTTTTGGAGTCATTTTTACATTGCCAAAAAAGCAACGCAACAAGAAGAAATAAACTATAATGACTGAATGCTTTCATCAAATTGTTTTTGCAAAAGTATTGTTTTGTTTTTAATTTATACTTTACATTTGTGCCCGAATTATGGTTGTGGTTTTGGTATTCCAAAATCGCATTAAAAGGGAATCAGGTGATTGAAGATTGAAGATTAACGATTTAAGATTTTAGAAGTGTTCTGAAATCAAAAGTCAACATTCAAAAATCAAAAATCCTGAGCTGTTCCCGCAACTGTAAGCTATCAAGCTTGTTGTTAACTACAACACCACTGTGCGAAAGTGGATTTCGTTTTCTGAATCTAGATGGGTACATCGTAATTCGTAATTCGTAATTCGTAATTCAAATGGGAAGGTAAACAACAAGACGCAAGCCAGGAGACCTGCCTAATTCATCAGAGTAACAAACTTTCGGGAAAAAAGGTTTGGGTATGGGTAAATTCTATGCTTTTCTCCCAGTATTATTAAATTTAGTGTCGAACTAAAAAATGAAAAAAACAGTTAAAGCAGCGGCATTTTTAGCCATGCTGAGTACTTGTGCCTATGCACAGGTAAAAGAGTCGTCTGATGTGAATCAATTGGATGAAGTGGTCATTTCTGATACCAAATTTGCGCAAAGCAAAGAAAAATCAGGAAAAGTAATTGAAGTCATTACGGCTAAAGACTTAGAAAATAAAGCCGGTCAAAATCTAGCCAATGTCTTGTCGCAGGTGGTCGGAGTCGAAATTAACGGCAACCAGTCGGCCAACGGTAAAAATTTTGGGTATTACATTCGAGGAGGTAAAAACCGTCAGATACTTATTCTTATTGATGGTATTCCGGTAACCGATGCCTCCGGAATCAGCCTAGAATACGATCTACGTTTATTACCGGTAGAACAAATAGAACGCATAGAGGTTATGAAAGGAGCTGCCAGTACATTATATGGTACCGGAGCTGCCACTGGAGTCATTAACATCACCCTCAAAAAAGCGGGCAAGCAAGCTCTTCAGGGCACTGCTTATGCTAATATAGGGTCTAATAATACGGCCTATAATCATAAATACAACGGTCAGGATTTTAATCAAGGTTTTTCAGTCAACGGCCAATACCAAAAAATCAACTTTTTTGCCGGTTTGAACAGCACCGAAACCAAAGGGATGTCCCAAATTGCAGGCGAAAACTACGAACCTGACAGTTTCTCAAGACAAAATATTTTAACCCGATTAGGTTATAATGTTACCGATAAACTTTCCTTGGAATTTTTTGGTAACTACGACAAAATCAGCAACAATTACGATCAGCCTTTTGACAATACCGGTTTTAACGATGTGGCTTTAAATAAAACGGCTTCTGAGCAGTTCCGCTTTGGTTTTGCTCCAAAATACAAGTACAATAAAGGGGAGCTCAACATCAATTCGGGCTTCACCAAAATCAAGCGTGATTACAGTGAGTTCAATTCGTATACTTCGGGTACTGATTATTCATTGTATGAGTCCCGCAGCGCTGTGGTTGACGCCTTTAATAAGTACAAGTTCAGCAATGCATTTTTTATCGTAACCGGAGCCAATTTTCAGTTTCACGATATGGCCAGCCACACGCCCTACAGCACCATCATGCGCGAGGATACCCGTTTCAACATGATTGATCCTTACCTGACTTTGGTTTATGACACGCCTTTCGGGCTCAATATTAATTTGGGTTCGCGTCTCAATATCCATAGTGAATATGGCAGTCACCTTGTTTATAACATCAACCCTTCGTATAATTTTGCAACAGACTTTCCTCTGAAAGTTTTAGCTTCTTACAGTACGGCATACATAACTCCCAGTTTATACCAATTGTATTCTGAGTACGGAAATACTAAGTTAGCCCCCGAGGAAAATACCACTGTCGAAGCTGGTTTTGAAACCGAATTGTTTAATAAAAAACTCAAGCTGAATGCCGTTGGGTTCTACCGCGACCAAAAAGATTCTTTTGATTTCTATTACGACAGCACCAATTTTCAAGGGTATTACATCAATATTGACGGAAAAAATAAGGCCAAAGGAGTAGAAACCGACCTGATTGTCAATCTTACCTCAAAAGTAAAAATCAGCGGAAACTACACCTTTACACAAGTTGATAAAGCCTTAGACCGTTTAATTCCTAAGCACAAAGTCAATGCCGGGGTAGAGTATCAAGCCACAACCCGAACCTTTTTCAACTTGAGTTACCAGTACTTTGACGCCCGCAATGATGCTTTTTTTGACGGCAATACTTTTAGCACCGGCCAAGTTAAGTTAGATTCATATCAATTAGTAAATGCTTTGGTAAAATATACAGTAATTAAGAACCGACTCACTGTTTTCGGAGCTGCTACTAATATTTTCAACAAAGATTTTACCGAAAATATAGGGTATTCCGCCCGAGGCAGAAACTTCAAAATTGGGTTAAACATTATTTTGTAAGTAAGAAGGAGGCTAACCGAAAGGTTGGCCTTTTTTAATAGACAAACCTTTTCAACTTTTTCTGATGCCAATCAGAATGTTTAAAACAACTCTGTTTAATAAAATCTTTTGGTTTTCAGGGGTTAGGCTAGTTTAAATACATGTGTTGTCTGCAAAATAGCCAATATTTTTGATTCGATATTACACATGAATAGGCTCGAGTATTCATTACAAATGACGCTCTGTGATGCTGTCCAAAATAGTCAACAACGGCACTTTAAAAATGAGATGCGTGCAATAAGCGTGCAAACGGCCCTGTGTTGGTTTTTATATTATTTGGTTTCTAAATACATTTCAGTACGTAGCGGATTCATTGCCTTAGCATCCGTAAAAGGACGGTTCAGGATAGGTGTTTGCGGAATCAATTTGCCGTTAGCCAGTATTTTGTTAATGGCCGTTTGGAGCAAAGGTTCGTCAGCATTACCCAATATCCCCAGATTGTTAAAATTCTCCGGTTGATCAAAATTAGGTATTAGTCCCAATGGATAATCACCAAAATCATTTTTGTTCACTACTTTAGAAACTATGGGTTGCATAGCATATTTGTGATTCGGATTTACATTTGATTTGCCAAAGGTAGGTGAATCATACAAGGTTACAGAAGCCACGTTCTTGCCTGTCGTTACCGTTCCTATTTGAACCACATTGATATACGGTTTTAAACAATTAATCACCAATTCACTGGCCGAAGCCGTTCCTCTAGAGGTTAAAACATACACTTTGTTAAGGTTTAAACTGTTAAGATTACCCGCAAAATTATAAGTTGATGTCCCCGAAAACGCTTCAACTTTTGCATTCCATTTGAGCTTGGCAAACAATTGTCCGGTAAATTGCCCGGTTATCATACTGGCCAATTTAGTAGCACTGGTAACAGCTCCTCCCGAATTATACCGCAAATCCAAAACCAAATCCGTTATATTTTGTGAAGCAAAATAGCCAAAAGCGTCATTGAGTTGGGTATCATAATCAGGGTAAAATCCGTTGTACATCACATACCCAATGCTATGGGTTCCTTGGGCAATAACCTTTTTAATAAAGACCGGATTTTCAGAAATATTGGTTTTGGTTAACGTGATTGATTGTCCGTTGGGAGTTATAGCTCCGTTGTTGTAATCAGCCAGGTTAATGGTATAAGTAGTTTTGGCAAATAGTACTCTGTAATTATCTATAGTAAGTGGTGTACCATCAATGGCGTAAAAAATCTGACCTCTACTGACGTTTTTTGCGGCTGCATCCGAATCAGGCAATACATACCTTACCCAACCAAAAATATCTGTGCTGCTGTTAGGTTTGTAATTTAAACCATAATCCAAACCGTTGTTCAAAGTGGTCCCCGAGAGTACTCCTTCCAAAACACTGTAATCGCTGTATATCACACTAAAGCGGTCCGTAACGGCATCCGTTCTCAGATGGTTAAAAAAATCAGTAGGATTAGGATAAGAATCTAAAAAAGCAAAATACTCACTTTCGTTATCATCTTTGCTGTCTGCTAAATCCGCTACATCTGCCTGCCACAAATAATATAAATTCATCCCCTTCCATACAAAGTTGTTAATCTCCAGCTTAGAAGGTACCGGATGATCATCACGGTCTTCACAAGCAAAGCAAAGAGCAAGAACCAACACCAGTAAAAAGGGTTTTACAAAATTTTTCATAACAGCTTTTTAATTTAATAAGCGTAAATTTACTAAGTTTTGCTGTAATTAAAATAATTTGTTGTAACAAATAAAAGCATGCTTCGTCTTGCTCATATAACCGCTAACTAAAGTACCATTTCAATGAACCAAAAAGAGTTTATGCTGCTCATCACTCCGTTTAAGGATAAGCTTTTCCGATTGGCAAAGCGATTACTCGTGAGTACGGAAGAAGCAGAGGATGCCACTCAGGAAGTTTTGGTAAAATTGTGGAATAAAAACGGAACGTTAAGCGAATACAAAAGTATAGAGGCCGTAGCAATGACAATGACCAAGAACTACTGTTTAGATCAATTAAAGTCAAAGCGAGCCGGTAACATGAAAATTGTGCACAACAACTTCACCGACAGGGAAGCGAGTGTACAACAAAAAATAGAAGACAGAGATACCTGGAATTGGGTAGAAAAAATAATGAACAATCTGCCCGAACAACAAAAACTGATTGTTCAAATGCGTGACATTGAAGAGATGGAATTTGAAGAAATCAGCAAAATACTCGATATGAATGAGTCGGCCATCCGCACGGCACTTTCAAGAGCCCGAAAAACAATAAGAGAAACCATGACTAAAACACACCATTATGGCATTGGATAGAATAGAAACATTATTAGAAAAATACTTCGAAGCCACAACCACTATAACCGAAGAAAAAGAGTTGAAAGCCTATTTCGCCTCTCCCGATGTTGCGCAGCATTTGGAACATTATAAGCCTATATTCGGTTATACAATTCAGGCAAAACAAGAACAGTTTACCGCAACGATTCCATTACAATCTAAAAAACGAACAAAAGTAGTTTGGTTATCAGTTGCCGCTTCTGTGGCAGTTTTACTGGGTGTTAGCTTTTTTACTTTACATCATTACAATCAACCTAAACCACAGGATTTGGGTAGTATTAATGATCCGGAAGTAGCGTTCAGAGAGACTCAAAAAGCATTGGCTATGATCTCAGAACACGTTAACAAAGGCATCGGAAGTATGAATTATTTAAATGAATACGAACAATCAAAACACAAAATTTTTAAATAAAAAAAACACAAGAAACCATGAGAAAGTTAATTTTAAGTATAGTATTAGTATTGACAGCCAATACCTTTTTTGCTCAATCTGTCTTTGATAAGTTTGACGGATTGGATGATGTAACAACTGTCATTGTAAATAAAAAAATGTTCACTTTATTGAGTAAAATGGATGTCAAAGACAAAGAAACACAACAATATGTAAATCTTATCAAAAAGTTAGACAACCTAAAGGTTTTCGTAACGCAAAGCGATAAAAGAGCAGACGAAATGAAAGCTACTTCGGATAAATATCTGAAATCTGCTGCATTAGACGAATTGATGCGCATAAATGAGAAAGGCAAGAGTGTAAAAATTTATGTAAAATCAGGCGCAACCGAATCGCAAATAAAAGAGCTGTTGATGTTTATAGCCGGCACCGGAAAAGAAGAAACCGTTTTAATGTCATTAACCGGAAACTTCGATTTAGACGAACTGTCTGTCTTAACCGATAAGATGAAATTACCGGGAGGTGATGATTTGAAAAAGGCATCAAAAGGTTCTAAAGGATCTAAATAAGCAAAAAAATGAAACTTTCAGTTATAGTAGCCGCATTGCTTTCATTTTTACTGTTAAGTTGTAACGGTGAACCCACGCTTCAAAAGTATTTTGTTGAAAATTCAGAAAAGAAAGGGTTCATCGCTTTGGATATTTCCCCCAGTATTTTAAACATAGATAAAACCAAACTAACGGCTGAGCAAAAAACGGCTTTGGCATCTTTTGACAAAATGAACATCATCACCTTTCAATCTGATGGTAAGAACTCGGCACAATATGATACCGAAAGTAAAAAGGTCACAGCTATTTTAAAAAATAAAATGTATCAAGAGCTGATGAAAGTTGGTTCCGGTAAAGACGGAGCTTCTATAAGTTATGTAGGCGATGAAAATGATATTGATGAGTTTGTTCTTTTTGCCAAAAGAAAAGAGAATGGCTTCGCAGTGGTTCGAATCTTAGGGAATGACATGAATCCGAACAACATTATGAACATGCTTTCACTGTTGAAAAACGCCAATGTTGATATGGAACAATTGAAACCATTGCAAGGTTTGGTTAAATAATTTAGAGGTTAGTTATTTAAACAAAAGTCCCGGATATTTCCGGGACTTTTTATTTTTTGAAGTATTTTAAAGGAACGATAAGCATTCCAAAACACTCGCCGTCTTCCTTCCCAATGTGTTTATGGTGCATTTTGTGAGCCCTCCTTACAGCTTTTGCGTAACGGTTATTTGCATTTCGGAATAATTTAAACCGCTGATGGATAAAAATGTCATGAACGGTAAAATAGGCCAATCCGTATGCGAAAATTCCCAGTCCTATGGCTAAACCAATTTCAAGGATATCATTTTGCCAAAGCAAAAAGAAACCGATACTCACCACAGCATAAAAAATGAAAAAAGCATCGTTTCGTTCAAACCAGGAATCATGATCTTTTTTGTGATGATCGGCATGTAAAGACCATAGAAAACCATGCATTACGTATTTATGACTAAACCATGCCATAAATTCCATGATACAAAAAGTGAGAATGAAAACAAGAATGTGTAACAACATGACTTTATAATAAGTTTAAGCGGTAATTTACATAACATTTGGCCAAAAGTCCTAATTTTTCATAATCAGGCACTCGTATGCGGGTGTTTTTAATTTCCACTGATGGTGTCTTTTTTAATTTGGATAAAAGTTTTTTGTAGTATACATAAGCTGTGTAAACACCAAATTTAGCTTCCATAGGAAGTTTTACAATACCCTGAAAACCGGCTTCGAAATCGGCTTCAATTTCTTTGATTATGGCACTTTTAGAAAATTCATCCAAACGTGATAAATCCGTATTAGGAAAATAACTTCGATTCAAATCTTCATAATCGGCTTTCAAATCGCGAAGGAAATTTACTTTTTGAAAGGCTGAGCCCAATCGCATAGCAGGTTGCTCCAGTTCTTCAAACTTTTTTGCATCTCCGTTAACAAAAACTTTCAAACACATTAAACCTACTACGTCAGCTGAGCCGTAAATGTAATCGTGGTATTCATTAAAAGATTGGTAGTTCGTTTTGTGTAAATCCAAACGCATACTTTTCATGAAGGCAGCAATCATAGTTTGCGGAATCTGGTATTTGTGTACGGTATGCTGAAAGGAGTTCAAAACCGGATTTAAACTGATTTTATTTTCCAAAGCGCTTGCCAAATCTTTTTCAAACATTTCAAACAACATTTCTTTGTTGTAATCGTGAAAGGTGTCAACTATTTCATCGGCAAAACGAACAAAACCGTAAATGTTATAAATGTCCTGACGTATACTAGGAGCTAGCATTTTTACAGCAGCAGAAAAAGAGGTGCTGTAGGATTTAGTAACATTTTTGCTGCATTCAAATGATATGGTGTCAAAAAGTGATTTCATAAAACTAAAATTATAGGTTTTTGGCAATAAGTTCGGCTACCAGTTTTCCAGATATCAAAGCCGGAGGAACTCCGGGACCGGGTACGGTTAACTGTCCGGTAAAATAAAGATTGGATACTTTTTTACTTTTCAATTTAGGTCTCAAAAAAGCGGTCTGCAATAAGGTGTTGGCTAACCCATAGGCATTCCCTTTGTACGAATTGTATTCTCTAATGAAATCGTTTACACAAAATGATTCTTTAAAGATAATAGATTCTCTTACAGTTTGTTGTGTTAGTTTTTCAAATCGGGTAATTATTTTTTCAAAATATTCTTCTCTTACTTCCGGTATGTCTTGCAATCCGGGAGCTAACGGGATTAAAAATATTCCGGCTTCCTTTCCTTCAGGAGCTGCATTGGAGTCAGTCTTAGAAGGGAAACTAGCATAAAACAAAGGATTTTCCGGCCATTTTGGATGATCGTATATGTCTTTTGCATGCACATCAAAATCGGTGTCAAAAAATAAGCTGTGATGTTCTATATTTTTTATTTTCTTATCAAAGCCTACATAAAAAAGCAGGGAGGAGGGAGCAAATGTTCTGTTTTCCCAGTATTTTTCAGAGTAAGCTCGATATTTTTGATCTAATAAACTCTCACTGTGGTGGTAATCGGCTCCACTAACAATGATATCACCGTGTATAGTTGACCCATTAACAGTCAGACTTTCCGCGGTATTATTTTTTACATTAATTTTTTGAATAGTAGCATTAGTTACAATGGTTACCCCAAGTTCTGAGGCTAATTTTTCCATTGCCAAAATAACGCTGTACATACCATTTTTAGGATGCCAGGTTCCTAAACCAAAATCGGCAAAATTCATAAAACTGTAAAAGGAAGGTGTGTCCGAAGGCTTAGCTCCCAGAAAAAGTACAGGAAATTCAAGTATTTGAATTAATTTAGTATTGGTAAACCGTTTGCGAATGTCTTTTGAGATGTTGCCGAAAAATTGATTCACTTTCTTGGCTGTTTCCAATGTAACTAATTCGAGCGGAGAAACTCCGGGACGGTATACCAAATCTTTTATGGCAATGTCATAATTGCTTTGAGCTTCTTTCATGAAGGCCTCCAATTTTTTACCACTGCCTTTTTCAATTGTTTCAAAAGTTTGAATGATTTCGGGAAGGTTATCGGCTATAGTCACAAACTCATTTACTCCAAAATAGACTTGGTATGCAGGGGAGAGCTTGATGAGTTCATAGTAATCGGAAGGTTTTTTGTTGAAGTCTGCAAAAAAACGTTCAAAAACATCCGGCATCCAATACCATGTAGGACCAATGTCAAAGGTAAATCCTTCTTTTTTCAATTGGCGCGCTCTTCCTCCTATAGAGGCATTTTTTTCATAGATTGTGACATCGTGTCCTTGTTGTGCCAAATAGCAGGCTGCAGCAAGTGATGAAAATCCGGAACCGATTATTTTAATTTCTTTTCTCATATTGTTTAACAAAAATAAAAAAAAGTTAAACAATAAAAAAATATTTACGCAATTATATGTAATCGACCAGTGATTTAATAGAATTAAAGATGCTAAATTTTTGGTCCAACTGTCCTTTTTCTATGTATTCTGTGGCTCTTCCGATGGCCCAAAGACTGGAAGAATCATCCAGAATTTCTTTTTTCGCTTTGATAATGTAGTCATTTGCTTCAGTTCTGTTGGGTTCAACGGTCATGTAGCATACAAATGTGATATTGTCGAAATATTTCTTCAAGTCTTTTAAACTGTCCAAAGGAACGCTTTCACCCAAGTAAATAGTTTTATAGCCTTGGCTTAGTATTTCATAATTTAAAAACATCAAGCCCAATTCATGAACTTCATTCATAGGTAGGTAAAGAACAAAAACTTTATCGTCCTTGATCGGCGACTTAGATTGTACTTCCTCTGTATTGGTCAGGAGTTTTTGCTTAATTAAATGAGAGATAAAATGCTCATGTGCCGGTGTGATAGTGTCTGTTTGCCAAAGCAATCCAATTTCCTGGATTAAAGGAATGAAAACATCGTAGAAAACCTCTCTGAATGACCTTTCTGAGAGCAATCGATTGTAAGTATTGAAAAATAAGGTTTGGTCAAAGTTCATCATGGCCATTTTAAACGAACTTATTGCATGATGCTTAACACTTTTATCCGAGATAATTTCATTTACCAATTGAGGGATACGCTCCTTGGACAACTTAGAAATTTTTGAAATCTTGTAACCGTGGTTGTGCAGTAAGGTTATGTTTAAAAGTTTCTGAAGATTTTCTAAATCATACAAGCGGATGTTGGTTTCTGTTCGCATGGGCTCCAATACATTGTATCTTTTCTCCCAAATACGAATGGTGTGCGCCTTGATCCCGGTAAGATTTTCTAGGTCTTTTATGCTAAAGACACTTTTAACATTGTTCATGTTTTTATTTAATTAGTTAAACAAAATTAACAAAATAAAATTAACACAATGCTTTTTGAGGATAAACTTCATAAAAAAAAGAGCAAATTCAACTGAATTTGCTCTTTAAAAGTGACCACGATCAGATTCGAACTGACACGCTTTGCAGCACCACCCCCTCAAGATGGCGAGTCTACCAATTTCTCCACGTGGCCTAAAACAAAAAAAGTCATTCGCTTTGACGAACAACTTTTTGTGACCCGACTGGGGCTCGAACCCAGGACCCCAACATTAAAAGTGTTGTGCTCTACCAACTGAGCTATCGAGTCTTTAGCATCAAAAGGAAGAAAAATTGTGACCCGACTGGGGCTCGAACCCAGGACCCCAACATTAAAAGTGTTGTGCTCTACCAACTGAGCTATCGAGTCTTTTTCTTTTCTTGAATGCGGGTGCAAATATAAGGCCTTATTATTTATATTTCAAAGCAATTTTATCATAAATTTACCTTTTTTTAACAATGCCTCTTAACGGCTTAATTTATAAGGTTTTATTTCGATGCAAAAAATAATTTTGATCGGTTACATGGGGGTAGGTAAGACTACTGTTGCTCAAATATTGGCAGAAAAGTTAAATTGGGAGTGGATAGATTTGGATAGAATCATCGAATCAAAGGCTGAATTATCCATACCGCAAATTTTTGAAACATACGGAGAAATCTATTTCAGAAAGCTGGAGCATGAACTTTTCAAAGAAATAGTAGAAAGTGATAAGCAGCTCATCATTAGCACCGGTGGCGGAACTCCTTGTTATGCCAATAATCATTTGCTTTTAAACGGAAAAGGAATTGAATCCGTCTATCTCAAGGCATCCATAGGTGCTATTTTTGACCGATTGAAGAGCGCTAAAGACAACAGGCCATTGATAGCTCATCAGACAGAAGAAGAACTGAAAGAGTTTATTGCCAAAAATCTATTCGACCGAAGTTATTTCTACATTCAGGCAACTCATAAAGTTGAGATTGATGATAAGAGCCCGGTAACGGTAGCTGATGAAATACTAGAGCGATTAAACTAAATAAGCGTAACTGTTATTGGTTTCAAACACCACATGTACGTGCTCTTTTGAGGATGTAGAAAGTGAAATGCCTTTAAAATCAGCTTTTACCGGAAATTTTTTGTGGTTTCGGTCTACCAAAACTACTGTTTTAAATTTCTTGAGAGGAACCTCTAAAAAATGTTTAACTCCATAGACCAAAGTAGTCCCTGAATTTAATACATCATCAATCAAGACAATATTCTTGTTGCTGTACAGTTCTTTAGAAACACTGGTAATAATAGGGTTGAAAGGATGCTGTTTGTCTATTTTTACTTCACATAATGTTACTTTTAAAGGAGCAATTTCTTTTAAAACAGCGTTGATTTTTTCGGCCAAAATATAACCGTTACTGGTTATACCGGCCAGCAAAACTTCTTCTTCCTCGGCAAAAGTTTCATAAATCTGATAGGCAATTCTTTTTATTTTATACTCTATCTGCTGGTGGTTTAAGATGATGTTTAGTTGCATGTTTGTTGTGTTGTTTATTCTTCGTCTTCAATAAAATCGATTTCAAAATCATCAATATCCCGTCTGTCTTTTTTGGTTGGTCTTCCTGTACCGGCTCTTCTGTAATGCTCTTTGGATAGTTTTAAAAGTTCTAAATGAGCAAAAGCTTCAGGCGGAGTGTCATCTTTTCGGTAAATATCGACCAATTTTGCACCCACTCTGTTAAGGGGAATGTCTAAAACCGTGATTTGGTAAGTGATTTGGTCTTTTCGGAATGTAATTTTATCCGAAGGGAAAACTTCTCGCGATGCCTTAGCAACCTGACCATTTACCGTAATTTGATTTTTACGACAGGCCTCAGTAACCATGTTTCTGGTTTTGTAATATCGAACACACCATAGATATTTATCCACTCTCATTTTTTTTCCAAAATCAACGTTAAATTGTTTACAAAAATAAATCAATATTGTATCTTGCGCGTTTAAAATGTAAATAAAAATGAATAATTTTTTGAAGTCGATTGTACTTTTTTTCTTTTGTCTTTTGGTTGTTTCTTGTTCTAAGAGTGACAGCAGTAGCGAACCGCTTCGCGATTACACGGAGCAATACACCAAAGACATTGCCAATATAGAAACATTCATGAAAACACACTACATGACAGTAGTGAATAATCCTAATGGACAGGATGATCAGGATGTTACTTTTACTAAAATTACAGCTAATAATAACCAGGTATCCATTTGGGATCAAACTCAGTATCCGGTCAGAACCCGCGAAATAACTGTAAAGCAAAATAATGTTGACGTAGCGTATAAAATTTATTACATACCACTCAGAGGGGAAGTGAATCGAGCTACCTCATCGGCAGCAGATTTGGCTAAAGCTCCATGTAATGTCGATCAGGTTTTGGCTGCTTACCGAGGAGAATATATTTACAATGGTAGTGAAGGAATCGTCTCAAAACAGTTTGAAGAGTCGAAAAACCCTGAGATTTTTTTCAATTTGTATGGAGGTGTAATCAGAGGTTGGTCAGAGGTATTTCCAAATTTCAGAGCAGGTAATTATGCCGAAAATCCGGATGGTACCGTTTCTTTCTCAGATTTTGGGGCCGGTATAATTTTCATTCCTTCAGGATTAGCCTATTTCTCAGGAACCGGTTCTCAGGGAGGAGTTTTTCCATCGTATTCACCGTTAATTTTTACTTTCAAATTAATGGAAATTAAAAGAAATGATCAAGATAAAGACGGTATCCCTTCTTATCTGGAAGATTTGGATAACGATGGTTATGTAGCAACCTTGGCGACAGGAGTGGCTAATCCCGATAACTCTGATGGCGTTCCCGTTTTAATGCCAAACGGTAAATATACCAAAACAGATGAGATTCCTGATTTCCTCGATGTAGATGATGATAATGATGAAATCATGACCAAGATTGAGATAAAAAACCCATTAACCGGAATTGCCTATCCGTTTGCAGATATCCCAACATGTGGAGGCGGAAATGGAAAGAAAAAACATTTAGACCCAAGTTGTCAATAAAAAAAACCGCTCATTAGAGCGGTTTTTTTTAAATATGGATTTTTTCTATTTTCTTTTGATTACCTTTTCAACAGCAGCAATAATTGCTTGATTGTTTAGTTGGTATTTCTCCATCAATTGTTCAGGAGTTCCACTTTCTCCAAAACTGTCGTTTACCGCAACAAATTCTTGTGGTTTTGGATTGTGAAGGGCTAATACTCGGGCAACACTTTCGCCTAAACCGCCAAGAATGTTGTGCTCTTCAGCTGTTACCACACAACCGGTTTTAGCAACCGATTTTAAAATGGCATCCTCATCCAATGGCTTTATGGTGTGTATGTTAATTACTTCTGCCGAAATACCTTTAGCCTCTAGTGCTTCAGCGGCAATTAATGCTTCCCAAACTAAATGTCCTGTAGCAATAATGGTAACATCTGTACCTTCGTTTAGCATAATAGCTTTTCCGATAACGAATGGTTCGTCAGCCGGAGTAAAGTTGGGCACAACCGGTCGGCCAAAACGCAAATAAGCAGGTCCGTGATGATCAGCCAAGGCAATGGTTGCCGCTTTGGTTTGGTTGTAATCACAAGTATTGATTACGGTCATTCCCGGTAGCATTTTCATTAAGCCAATATCTTCTAATATTTGGTGTGTTGCTCCGTCTTCACCCAGTGTCAAACCGGCGTGTGAAGCACAAATCTTAACGTTTTTATCGGAGTAAGCTACCGATTGACGAATTTGATCATAAACCCTTCCGGTAGAAAAGTTTGCAAAAGTACCCGTAAACGGAATTTTACCTCCAACGGTTAAACCGGCTGCAATACCAATCATATTAGCTTCAGCAATTCCGATTTGGAAAAAGCGTTCCGGATGGTTCTTTTTAAAATCGTCAAATTTTAATGACCCAATCAAATCAGCACAAAGAGCTACTACATTTTCGTTTTTTTGTCCCAATTCAGTCATCCCTGCTCCAAAACCGGAACGGGTATCTTTACTTCCTGTATTTTCGTATTTTTTCATAATTTTAATAATCTCCTAAAGTTGCCGGATTTTGAGCCAATCCATTAGCTAATTGTTCATCGTTTGGTGCTTTTCCGTGCCAAGCATGAGTGTACATCATGAAATCAACACCATGTCCCATAACGGTATGCAACAATACACACACGGGTTTTCCTTTACCGGTTCTGCTTTTGGCATCTTCCATACCGGCTATGATGGCTTCAATATTATTTCCTTCTTTAATTTCAACAACATCCCAGTCAAAGGCAACAAACTTGGCTTTCAAATCTCCCATGTTCAGTACTTCGTTGGTAGAACCGTCTATTTGCTGACCATTGTAGTCGATGGTTGAGATTAAATTATCCACTTTTTTGGCAGATGCATACATAATGGCTTCCCAGTTTTGTCCTTCCTGCAATTCACCATCACCGTGAAGTGAATAAACCAATTGCGAGTCACCGTTAAGCTTTTTGGCCTGAGCAGCACCTATGGCTACCGACATACCTTGTCCTAATGAGCCCGAAGCAATCCTAACACCCGGTAAACCTTCATGAGTTGTAGGATGACCTTGTAAACGGGTATTTAGTTTTCTGAATGTGGCTAATTCAGCAACAGGAAAATAACCTGAACGTGCTAAAACGCTGTAGAAAACCGGAGAAATATGTCCGTTTGACAAGAAGAATAAATCTTCACCGATACCATCCATAGTAAAATTAGGATTATGTTTCATCATGTGTTGGTATAACACCGTAAGAAATTCGGTGCAGCCCAAAGAACCTCCCGGATGTCCCGAGTTTACGGCATGAACCATGCGAAGAATATCTCTTCTGACTTGTGTTGTAAAATCTTGTAAATGTTGAATGTTAGCCATTACCTGTAGTTAAAATTATTTGCCGTCAAAAGTAATTCTATTTTTTACGAAAGGCAAAAGTTTTGCAAATTAGTTATTAAGGGTTTGTAAATGAAAAGGTACCGCCTCAGTATTAAAATTATATAAGAATGGCTGGGGATTTTATAAAGTCATAAGATGAAATTATACTATTTTTACAATCTCAAATCTACATAGCTATGAAAGAATCGCAAACGATCTATTATTTGGATGATGATCTGGATGATCTCGAATTTTTTAAAGAAGTTGTCGAAAGCCTTGGGCACACGGTTAAGGTGTTTTTAGACGGAAGCAAAATGCTGTTTATTCTTGAAAACATTGATGAAAAACCGGATGTGATTTTCTTGGATGTTCACATGCCTATACTCAACGGAGAAGAAATCCTGAATGTTATCAAACGATCGGATAATTTAAAAAACATTCCGATTGTGATGGTCTCTGGAGCTTATCCCCGAAAGATGGTCAAAAACTTTATGGAGTTAGGGGTTAATTACCTGATGAAAAAACCGCAAGCCAACGATTACAAAACAGCAGTTGAAGAGGTATTGGTCAATTATCTGCATAACGATCAGGCCGCAGGGTAGAGGTAAAACTTAATTTTGACGTATTTTGTTAGCCATAAAGTTCCTTGTTTAAGGAAGGAATGTGTTTTTTTTCGAAATACATTGAGAAACACCAACAGAAAATTTATCTTGAACGAGTATTAAGGTACTTCATCGATTTAATAATGGTAAACTGAAATAAAGAAATAGTTTTACATCACAATTGAAACCGATACTTACTTAATTAAAGATAATACGTCAAAAACAAAAATCAAACACTTTTGAAAAACCGTCTCAACTGAGGCGGTTTTTTATTTTAAGATTCCTATAAATTTTGACCATTTTTCAATTACGTCATTAATCTCTTCGGAAAGTTGGGTTTTATAAATCAAAACCACGTACAGCAGCGTCACTAATATTGATTTTAGACCAATATTCACCAAGGCGTGAAACGGAAAATCCCAAAAATAAAACAAAAGGAAACAGAGTAGTAACAAACCCAGTGACTGTATGGTTTTATGGGTAAACGGGAATAAATCCATTTTTTTGATTACAAATAAAAGTTTGGTGGTATTGTAAATTACTACTGTAATCAATGTGGCAAAAGCGGAACCTTCAATACCATACAACGGAATGAAAATCATGTTCAAAAGAATCATCAGGATTACCGTAGCGATTCCGAATAATAAAACCAGTCGGTAGTATTTGGTATTAACGATAATTGAATTGTTGTTTCCT
Source organism: uncultured Flavobacterium sp. (assembly GCA_964413435.1). Lineage (GTDB taxonomy): Bacteria > Bacteroidota > Bacteroidia > Flavobacteriales > Flavobacteriaceae > Flavobacterium. The sequence continues at coordinate 12,933 of CAYPSB010000021.1, read as the reverse complement.
AAAAGAACATCGTAGAATTTTGATAACCCAATCATGAATACCACAGCTATTCCGCCGCTGTAATCTTTAGGAATAAGATGGTACATCTCTTTGATATTGACAAAGATGAGTATCATGATAAAACCACCAATGATTTGGAGGTTGATAGCACTTCTTTTGTATAAATCATTGAGTTCGTCGTGTTTTTGTTCAACCATCAGTTTGGCTGTGATGGGAGCTACAATTTGTGTCATGGCCCGACTTGGAACCACAATTACAGTAGAAATAAATATAGCCACCGAATACAAAGCGTTTTGGCTTACATCCAGGTATTTGGCAATCATCACTTTGTCAAAATCAATCAGCATAACAGCCACACCGCCGGATACAATAATGAAGCAGGAGTACTCTACTATACTTTTTAAGTTTTCAGGAATCACAAACCGCAATACCGGCATTTTTACCGAAATAGCATACAGTTTCATACCTATCAGCTGACCTAAATATGCCAAAGCAACACAGTACACAAAAGTGTCTTTTGCCAACCAATCAAAATGTACGGCAATCAATAAAATCATGACGGTTAACCTTACCAAAACTTCACTGATGAAATTTCCGGTGACCGATTTCATGTGTACTTTGGCCCAAGCATAAAATACTTCAAAATAGGCCATAAACAAACCAATAACCGGAATCAGCCAAAAGAATGGTTTTAATGAAGGATTTTCTTCGATCCAACTGTGTGAAATGGTATCATAACCAAAATAAAAAATCATTCCCAAAGGAATAATCAACGCCAAAGGCAATAACAACATAAAGGTCAGGAATTCATCCCTTTCTTTCTGAGTTTTGTAGTGCGAGAAAAAACGAATCAAGGTATTTTGTGCGCCAAATGCCATAAGAGGCATCATGATGTTAGCTCCCGAAAGTACAGTGGCTACGATACCGTAATGCAATTTCCCTAAAAAGTTAGTGTAAAAAAACAAGGCGTTAACGGCACCAATTCCGAAACCCAGAAAGGTGATAATGGTGTTTTTGATGGATTGGCTCTGGACTATTCCCATGCTTTGAATCAGAATTTAGGAATTGCGATTTAGAATTTGAACGAATTGTTCCGTCAAGCTTTTTCTGGAGTATTGTTGCAGTCCAACCGCGTGCACTTTCAAATTTTTATTTTGATATTCCTGATAGTATTTTAAAAGTAATTCTTTTAGTCTCTCTTTTTCATCATAGGTAAAGAAAACACCGGTATTGGTTGAGGTGATGATTTCGGCAAAATCAGAATCTTCGGGGCCAAGGGCGATTATAGGTCTTTCGGAAACCATGTATTCAAACAGTTTTCCGGGAATGATGCTCTTGGTTTCTTCCGAATTGATTTCGATGAGTAATAAAACCTGTGACTTGCGCTGGTGTTCAACGGCTTCACGGTGTGAAACGTACCCCAAATTCAACACATAATCTGTAAGTTTAAATTCTGATATCGTATCCAACACTTCCTGGCTTACTGCCCCCATAAGCTTCAATTGAAAATCTTTTCTGAAATCAGCGTTTTCTTTCACTAATTCTTTCAGGGCTTTCCAGAGAATTCTGGGGTTTCGTTCAGATAGAAACGACCCAATATGAGCCAGGGTAAATTTTTCGTCCAGAGTTTGTTTGGTTATTTTTTCTACATCATAACCGTTGGTAATAACCTCAATAGGTTTAGAAGTAATGGCCTGAAATTCTGTTTTAGTCGTTTTGCTGGTCACAATTATGGTGTCGGCAGCATTCAGTACTTCACTCTCCAATGCTTTGTGTTTTTTTTCGGCATATGCGGAGAGTTTCAGGGCTTTGTGATAGCCTATGGTTGTCCAAGGGTCTCTGAAATCAGCAAACCATTTCAGGTTTAGTTCTTTTTTGAGTTGTAAACCAATTAGATGCAAACTGTGCGGCGGTCCCGAGGTCACTATTGCATCAATATTATTTTCTTGTATGTATTGTTTCAGATATTTTACCGAAGGTTTGACCCAAAGAAACCGCGCATCGGGAATAAAAATATTACCGCGCACCCAAAGCAACATTCTTTCCAAAAATGATTGCTTTTTTTGATTCGGAATAATGCCCGAACTTATTTTTTGGGTTTTTTTCTTTGAAAAAAAGGACGCAAACTGATAGGGCTCAAAGATTTTGTGTTTCAGAATTATGGCTTTATCCGAAACCTCGCTTTGCAAACCTTCATCAACAATAGGGTAGGTAGGGTTTTCCGGAATATAGACTATAGGCTGTACATTGAAATCGGGTAAATATTTCACAAATTTTAACCAACGCTGCACACCAGGCCCACCGGCTGGCGGCCAATAATAAGTGATGATTAAAAGTTTTTTTTGTTCCAATTTTTCTTATTTTAGATTGAAGAGTAACAAATTTTGATTGCAGATTTTTACTTCACAAATCAGCAATCGTTAATCAAAAATCTTATTTCCTTTTCTTTTGGTCGAAATAAACCCCGCCAATAATTACCAATAGCATTCCTATGGAACTAAATAAAGCTATAGTACTTCCTGTTTTTACCACTTCGGGTTCAAATTTGAATTCGATGGTGTGCTTTCCCTTCGGAATGGCTAATCCACGGAGTACATAATCTACTCTTGCAATAGGTGATGCTTGTTCGTCAATAGTCGCTTTCCAACCGTCTTTGTAATAGGTTTCAGAAAACACCGCAAAACCATCGTTGGTATTGTTGGATGTATATTTAATGTAATTGGGTTTGTACTCTTCAATTTTTATGGTTGAAAGGCTGTCAACCTTGAATTTATCAGCCGATTTATACACCATGCTGAATTCATTAATATTTAGAGTAGCAGTATTTTTAGTATCTAACTTATCCAAAGCTTTCATTTCTTCATCGGCAGATTTTACTCCTTTTAATTCAGAAACAAACCAAGCATTGCCGTTGATAAACGGGTTAGTAATCGGCACACTTTGTCCGTCTTTTACTTCAACCAACAAATACTTGATATTCAAGGCATCTAAGATGGGAATGCTTTTGGTTAAGGATAATGTTTTAGGGTCAATGTTACTTCCTAAATCAGCCAGTTTTTTATCTACAATGTAGTCAAATAACTGATCGTAACGGCGTGGTCTTACAGCACTGTATCCGCCAACAGATTTGTGGAAGTAGGAAGTTCTTCCCTGTAATCTTCCCTGGAGTTCATATACCCGGTAAATGGATTTGTCCTTTAAAATTTCTTCATCGGCCGGAGTAGGTTCAAATGGCTGGTCTACTTCACGGGCACTTCGGAACTGATGAGGTGTATTGCTTACATAATTTTTATCCACAAAAAACAAATCACCAACCATGAAAATTCCAACAATGATGATAGCAGTAGTCTGTGCCAATTTCCCTTTGATGTAGAACCATAAAGTACCAAATGCAACCAACATAAAAAATCCGGAACGCAACAAATCAGCTTTGTATAAACTGGCTCGGTCAGCTTTCAAGGCTTCTACAAATGCGGTTCCCATTTCTTTCCCATAAGCTTGTATGTAATACCCATCGTTTTCAGTAGCAAAAGAGAACATTCCTTTGGCTAAAAACAAAAGCACTATGATGCCTATAGAAGTAGCCGCTGTGTACAATAGTGATTTTTTCTGATTTTCGGTTTCTTTGAAAAAGGATTGTAAACCCATTATTGCTAAAACCGGAAGACACAATTCTAAGATTACCTGTATGGAAGAAACGGCTCTGAATTTGTCGTAAAGCGGTACATATTCGATAAAGAAGTTGGTTAAACCCGATAAATTTTTCCCCCAGGATAACAACAACGATAGCAAAGCACCTGCCAGAAACGCGTATTTTATTTTGCGTTTGTCATGATACAGAGCCAATAGGCTAAGGAAGAAAACGATAGCACCAATGTAAGCCGGAGCCGCTACTATGGGTTGATTACCCCAGTAGGTGGGAGCCGATTCAGTGAACTGTTTGGCATCTTCATCCGAACCACCCTGATTGATGATGAATTCATATAGTTTACTGTCTTTTCCAACATTCTCAGTATTTGAGCCTCCGAAAAGACGGGGAGCGATGAGGTTTAAACTTTCGGCTATTCCGTAACTGTATTCGGTGATATAGTCGTGCGACATCGAAGCTGTTGTGTTGTTTTTGGAACCATCCGCATTAAAACTCAACTCGCTTTTACCTCGCATACTGAAATCAGTGTACTCTTTTGTAGCCAATAAACTGGTGGCATTGACCCCTACAGCCAGAATTAAAGCTACAATAAAAGTACCTGCAATTTTGGGTAACGACTTAAGATCATTTTCCTGTACGAGTTTGTAAATTAGATAAATGCCCAGCACCAGCAAGAGGAACAACAGGTAGTAAGTCATTTGGAAATGGTTCGCATTAATTTCTAAAGCCACCGCCAACATCGTAAGAATCCCGCCGTACAAGTATCTTTTTCGGAAGACTAAAATGAATCCGGCCACTACCAGAGGCATATAGGCAATTGCGTGTGCTTTGGCATTGTGCCCCACACCCAGAATAACAATCAGATAGGTAGAAAATCCAAAGGCTAAGGCCCCGAAAAAAGCCTCTAGCGGGTCGGTTTTGAGAACTAGTAACAAGGCATAAAACCCTAAAAAGTAGAGGAAAACATAATCCGCAGGTCTTGGCAGAAAACGCAATACATCATCTAACTTGCCAATATAATCATGAGGGTAGTTGGCCCCCATTTGGTAGGTGGGCATTCCGCCAAAAGCCGAGTTGGTCCAATACGGTTCGGTGTGGTATTCGGCTCTGAAATCGTTCTGTTCCTTGGCCATTCCGGTGTATTGTACAATATCTGACTGAAAGATTTTTTTGCCCTGCAGTACCGGATAAAAGTAAATTAATGAAATGACGATAAAACCAAGAATGGCTAAAAAATGCGGATGAAATTTTTGAAGTTGCTTCATTTATTTGGTTTGAAGGGAAGGTTGTATTAATTATTCAATTTCTTCGAAATCAACATATTCGCCTACGACTTTTTTTTCCTTAGGTTTTTCGGTATGGCTATGTTGAGCGTTGCGTTGTTGTTGGTAATTTTGCTGTTGCTGCTGAAATTGATCGGCGGCTTTTTCCACCATTTTTTGCGCCATTATTGGCAAAAACAACTGCGCCAAAAACTTTACAATATAGTAAAAAGCAAAGATAAATAAGATGGTTTCTAAAAGACCACTGAATGATGCGGTTTCCATTGTGTAAATAAATTTTTGTCAAAAATACTAAATTCCTCCATGTAATTTTCCCTTTGAGTTCTTAAATAAATAATAAAAAATACTACTTTTGAAACACTAAGTTATCCCGTGTAATTTTCACTACTTATGACAAAACTTAAAAGATTTTTTATTGCCGGTTTTCTGCTGATTTCCGCTTCACAATACGCTCAGTATACGGATATTATTAATTCCAACCGTCCCGGGAAATCAATGTCGGCATTCTCTGTCGGAAAGACAGTGATTCAGGCAGAAGGCGGAGTTTATGGCATAAGAGAGAAGCACGATTTAATGCGCTATCAAGCCAATGGTTTTGGAACCGAATTGGACGTTCGTTACGGTGCCTTTTTTGATCAGTTTGAGTTTGCTCTGAATACTCAATACCAATATGACTGGTATCAGGCACCATTGGTTGACGATACAAGAGGTGGGTTGAAACAATTTACGATTGGAGCCAAGTATTTGGTTTACGATCCGTTTATCAAACAAGATAAACCCAATTTATACAGTTGGAAAGCCAATCACAAGTTCAGTTGGAAGCAATTCATACCGGCAGTTGCGGTGTACGGAGGGTTGAATTTAAAAGTAGGGCCAAATCCTTTTACTTTCGAAGAAGATAAAGCCATTAGCCCGAAAGTGATGGTCATAACTCAGCATCATTTTGGTTCAAAATGGGTTTGGGTCAACAATATCATAGCCGATAAATATTTTACAAAATACCCGACTTTGGGATGGATTACCACCATGACCAGAGGTTTCAACATGCGATGGTCAGCCTTTTTAGAAATGCAGGCTTACAAGAGCGATTATTATGCTGACAATGTTTTCAGGCTAGGAGCCGCTTATTTGGTTAGGGAAAATATTCAACTGGATGCTTCTTTGAGTAAAAATGTGAAAGACACTCCATCATTATTATCAGGAAATGTTGGGCTTTCCTGGCGTTTTGACAGTAATTATGAAACGAATTACAAACGTGTTAAGCAAGAAAAAGATCCTAAGGATAAGAAAGATAAAAAATCGAAAAAAGATAAAGGCAAAAAGCGCAAAGACGAAGTAGAATTAGAAAATACCAAGCCATAATGATTACCATAGTTGAAGCCAACAGTAAAAAACTGCTGAAAGAGTTTGTTAAATTTCCGTTTGCCTTATATAAAAATCATCCCTACTGGGTTCCACCTTTGATAAATGATGAGTTGGATACGTTTGATAAAACCAAAAATCCGGCTTTTAACACAGCTGATGCTCATTTTTATTTGGCCTATCGCGACGGTAAAATAGTGGGCAGGATAGCGGCCATCGTTAACTGGAGCGAAGTAAAAGACCAACAAAAAAGTAAAGTGCGTTTTGGTTGGTGGGATGTGATTGATGATATTGAAGTCACTAAGGCTCTATTGGAAAAAGTTTATGAATTCGGAAAAAGCCATAAACTCCAATATGTTGAGGGGCCTATGGGATTTTCTAATTTAGATAAGGTTGGTGTTTTAACCGAAGGGTTTGATGAAATAGGTTCCATGATTACGTGGTATAATTTTCCTTACTATAAAGAACATTTGGAAAAATTAGGTTATATCAAAGAGAAAGAATATCTCGAAAACCGGTTTACCATGAATAATGTTGACCCGGCTTTTTTTCTTAAGGCCCAAGACATGATTAAAAGAAGGTATGGATTAAAAGCACTCAATTTTACCAATACCAAAGACATTTTGCCTTATGTCGATAAAATGTTTGACCTTTTCAATTCCAGTTATGCTTCACTTTCTTCTTTTGTGGCCATTACCGAAGTGCAGAAGGAATATTTCAAAAAAAAGTACATTGGTTTTATTAATCCGGAGTACATAAAATTTATTGAAGATCAAAATCAGAACATGATTGCGTTCAGCATAGTGATGCCCGGTTTCTCTGAAGCATTGCAAAAAGCTAATGGGAAATTATTTCCTTTTGGATTTTATCATTTGCTCAAAGCCAAAAAAGAAAGCAAAGATGTGCTCTTCTATTTAATAGGAATAGATCCCGAGTACCAAAGCAAAGGGGTTACCGCTATTATATTTAACGAATATTACCAAGTTTTTAAAGAAAAAGGCATTCAGAACTGCATCCGCACTCCCGAATTGGAGGACAATCACGCCATACACAACATGTGGAAGCATTTTGATCCGGTGACCTTCAGAAGAAGAAGGACGTATAAGAAAACCTTATAACCTTTGCTTTGGGATACTATTATCGACCCTTTTTGAAAATCTGAGGAGAAACTGATAAAATGACCGCCGTCAAATTCTCAAATGACGGCGGTCATTTGTTTCAAAACTCCTCATGAATTTGAAATTTGACCACCGTCATTTGTTTGAGCCTTCAGCAGGTTTGGTATAGTTTATGTTATAGTTTTTCAGGTATCCCTTTGATGTAACTTTAAAATGTGTTTGATTATGGCTATCCAAATAACTTCCGTCGGAAAAATCAGTCCTACTCAACCCACTCAGCCTATGCGGTATTATCCCAGAGCGGTCAAGACAGGGGTTGTTGATTTAGATAAGCTTTCCATGCAAATCTCCGAAAGTAGTACACTCACCGAAGCCGATTGTCAGGCAGTGGTAATCAGTTTGGTTTCTGAGGTTTCCAGAGCTTTAGCCGAGGGCAATATTGTTCGTTTAGGCCATTTGGGGTCTTTTCAGATTAGCATCAAAGGAACCGGTAGTGAAACTCAGGACTTGATGACGATTAAAAACGTTCGTAGTGCTTCAATTGTATACCGGCCGGGCTCCCGTTTCAAAAAGATGTTAAAAAAATTAGACTTTAAGATTGAAAAAAGATAGTCATCAAATAAAAAAGAAGATTTTTTCTGATAACCCATTGAAAACTAATGTTTCATGAAGTGATAAAGTTGAATTTGTGTAGTTTGTCGATGAAATGGTTTAATTTATAGAATATTTTCTTCTTTTTTAACATTTTCTTAGAATTCTGTCTAAATTTATACTTCCTAATAAATCTACTGTTGCCTATTTTTATAAATGGATTCCCATTTTTAGAATACAAGACCTTCGAGGCTAACCCTAGAAATACTAAATTAAAACCTATTCGTGATGTGGTATTACTTAATATCTAACATTATGAAAAAAAGTACGTTATTTAATTTTTTTGAATTTTCCAAAGTTCAGGACTATGTCTTGATTGAAAAGGAAAACGGTTTTAAAGTGGATTTTAGTCGTTCTAACTCAACGCTGACTAAAAATAATTCCATTAATGAAAGAAGTGTCAAAAGAAATGGAGTTACCAGTTTGTTATTACTGGTTCTGGTTTTTTTGTTTACTAATTTCTTATCTGCACAACAGCAACCTGCTTGTAACTTGAAAGGCCCTTTAAAAGCAACCTTCAGTCAAGTTGGAGGACAGGCTGTAACCTTTAGTTCAGAGACAGTTAATACTATGCCTGGGACGGCTTATGTTTGGTCTCTGAAATCTAACACATCTAACGCAAAATTTATCGGTAAGAATGGTCAACCCACCATTAAAGTATCTTCGGGAACCCGAGGAGGGACTTACACAGTACAACTTAAAGTAATTAATCCGGGACCCAAAAGCAATATGAAAACTTGTTTTTGTACTCAGTCGGTTACAGTGATTGCACCTAATTAGGAATATACATTCATCAAATAAATCATTCACTTATGAATTTAAATTTACTCAACTTAACATCTAAAGAAGAGTCTAGTTGTTGCCGACAAAGCAATAACAACGGATGGAAGAATGGAATCAATGCATTGGTATTGTTCTTTATGTTGGTTTTTGGACATGCAGTCTATGCAGTCGCACCAACAATCAGCTCTTTTGCACCGGCTTCTCGAGCTGCGGGTCAGACCGTTACTATATCAGGAGCCAACTTTGCTGCGGTTACGGGAGTTTTCTTCGGAAACACTGCTGCAACTTCATTTACGGTGGTTAACTCCACAACCATTACGGCTGTTGTAGGTAACGGATCATCGGGCTCAGTTAAGGTTACTGCTGCTGGAGGAACTGCTCAAAAAGCAGGTTTTAGCTTTATACCGGCTCCTTCATGTAACCTTTCCGGTATTTTAAAACAATGTCTCTCTGATGGGAACATTGTAATATCCACAACGATTCAGTTTGCCGGCAGTGCTTCACCGGATGTGGAATATGATTTCCCTGCCGGAGCTCAAAATACTACAGGATCAACCATTGTTTCCCAAGGACCAATCTCTTATGATCCGGTTAATGACGTTGCAACACAAACAGTAATAATAACTCCGGGAACAAATGGAGGACAAATTAATTTCCAATTGATTGTGTCTACTCCAGGTGGCGTTTGTGAATGTAGTAAGTCGATTACTATTGTTGATGTCGGACTTGAACTGTCCTATAACCCAATATTATGTTACGGAGGAACAACTTCTTTATTTGTTGATGCAAGTTCAAGTGGTTCGTATAATTACACATTTACATTAAATCCAGGTAATATCACCATTGGCCCTCAATCCAATCCTTCAGTTGAATTTGCTAATATCCCCGCCGGAACATACACAGTTACGGTAGTTGATAATAACGGTTGTTCAAAACAACAACAAATTACTGTTGAACAACCGTTATTAAACCCGGTTGTACTTAACTGTCCAAACGATAAAATCGAAACATCATGTAAAACTCAGGATGAAATTAATACTTCTTTTGCTGCATGGTTACAGTCATTCAGTTATACAGGAGGTACTAATCCCGTTTTAACAATTTCTCCATCTAACCCGACAGCTCCAGTAGCTTGCGGTACAACACCAACATCCGTTCAAGTGACTTGGACTGTGTCTGATGATTGTGGAGAACCAAAAACATGTACCAAAACATTTACGGTTACGCCGGCTCCAACACTTACTGTTGGTTCCCCTCAAAATGTAACTTCTTCATCTTGCGATTATGCTAATCAAGAAGCAGTTAACGCAGCATTCAATACTTGGTTGGCTGGTTTCACAGTTACTGGAGGTTGTTCACCACAAGGAACACATGCTCAAGTAAGTGCCCCTAATCTTTGTCAAGGAGGTACAACAACTGTTACTTATAGTGTAACTGACAGATGTTATTCAAACTCAGTTACAAAAACTTTTACAGTTAATCCTGCTCCTCATGTAGATGTAACCGGACCTGAGAGTATAGCATCAACATCATGTGATTATGCGAACCAAGCCGCAGTTAATGCAGCATTTAATGCATGGGTTGCTCAGTTCCAAACAGTAAATGCGGGATGTGGGGCACAGGGTCATTTCAATATTTCAGAATTCGGAGCGCCAAACTTATGTCAAGGCGGAAGTGTTTCGTTAACCTACAGCATTGCTGATAATTGTTCGGAGGACAGCGTAAGCGCAACATTCTCAATTACACCGTCAGCTCATGTAGATGTAACCGGACCTGAGAGTATAGCATCAACATCATGTGATTATGC
>CAYPSB010000021.1:1025-2180 GCA_964413435.1 uncultured Flavobacterium sp. | reverse complement strand
CGTTAACCTACAGCATTGCTGATAATTGTTCGGAGGACAGCGTAAGCGCAACATTTTCAATTACACCTCCTTCGCAAGTTGTTTTTAGTTGCGGAACTAATGTAACACTACCATCATGTAGCACACAAGCGCAAGTAAATGCTGCATGGGCTTCGTTCTTAGCTTCGACTACAGTAACAGGCGGATGTAGTGCTGGAGTATTGACAAACAATGCGCCATCAACACCACCATCAGCATGTGGAGATTATGTAGACGTAACATGGACATATAATATTAGTAATTTATGTGGTCAATCTGTAGATTGTCAAGGACAATTTAAGACATTCACACAAGGTGGTTATGGGACATCTTGTAATGGAAACAATCCAGGATGCTACAGAGATGATAATTTTGCTGGAGCTTTTCCAAATGGCTTAGTTATAGGATGTGGAAGTAATACACTTACTTTTACATCATCATCAGCAATTCAAAATTATTTGCCTGCCGGAGGTGCTCCAGCGATACTTACATCAAGTGCTGTAAATCCAACCAGTAGTAAAGGTGTTTTATCTTCTCAATTGATTGCGTTAACATTATCGGTTGGTTTTGATACTTACGATCCTAATTTTTCGGCTAGTAGTACAAGTTTGGGATCGTTGACTATTAAGACTGGCACATTTGCTGGAATGACAGTATCTAGCTTCTTACAATTAGCAAATAATATTATTGGAGGTTGTTCTTCACAATATTCTGCATCAGAAATTAATGCTGTTGCAACTGCTATCAATGAAAATTTTGATAATGGAACTGTTGATAAACAATTTTTAAACTGTGGAGGTCAAACTTCTTATGGAACTCAAACATGTACAAAACGATTTACAGTAACTCCGGCTCCTGCTGTAACATTCAATTGTGGAAACAATGTAACTGTTCCGGCTTGTAGTACACAAGCGCAAGTAAATGCTGCATGGGCTTCATTCTTAGCTTCGACTACAGTAACAGGCGGATGTAGTACAGGAGTATTGACAAACAATGCACCATCAACACCACCATCAGCGTGTGGCGGATATGTGGATGTGAAATGGACTTATACTTCATCCAGTACTTGTGGTCCTATCATATGTGGAGGTCAAACTTCTTATGGAACTCAAACATGTACAAAACGATTTACAGTAA
>CAYPSB010000021.1:0-925 GCA_964413435.1 uncultured Flavobacterium sp. | reverse complement strand
CTATCATATGTGGAGGTCAAACTTCTTATGGAACTCAAACATGTACAAAACGATTCACGGTATTAACAGGAGGAACTGTAGATGTTACAGGACCCTATAATGTAACGTATACTTCTTGTAGCTTCACTAACCAAGCAGCCCTTAATCACGCATTTAATAACTGGTTAGCGCAATTCCAAACCTTAAGCAGAGGATGTGGTTCTACAGTAACATGTGGTGGAACATCAGCTGGAGGAGCTACTGCTGTATTCAGCGGAGATCCTAGAGTAGCACCAAGCTTAATTTACGGAGGAGTTGTTAGAGTTACTTACAGTATCACAGGAAGCTGTAATCAAGATAGCGTATGTGCTACCTTTACAGTGAATAGAGTTGCTAATTGTGGTGGTTGTACTACTAAGTCGAGCTTACCAATTGAGACTATTGATGTACCTAAAGCAATGGAGGTTAAAGTTTATCCGAATCCATTTAGCGATGCCTTTAACTTGAATGTGTTAACTTTAAGTGAAGATAACGTTTCATTGTCAATCTATGATATGGTCGGTAAACTTATTGAAAACCGTGAAGTTTCAGCTGCTGAAGTAAATGAGTTACAATTAGGCAATAAATATCCGTCGGGAGTTTATAACGTAATAGTTACTCAGGGAACTGAAGTTAAAACATTGCGTGTTATTAAAAGATAATTTTAAGTAGTTATGAATAAAAAGCCCCTCATTGAGGGGCTTTTTTTGTCAGATAACGCAGAGAGTCGTTGCCGTTTGGGGAAATTGTAATTACCTTTAAGTAGTTCAGAATCGCTTTTAAAAAATAGGATAATAATTAGAAAGATGTGTTTTAAGTAGACTGATAGTTCAAGATTTCGAATAAAAAATAGTAAGATTATCTTTTAATCGAGTTTAAATAACATTCAACGATTTTAGAATTACAC
>CAYPSB010000020.1:23244-53528 GCA_964413435.1 uncultured Flavobacterium sp. | reverse complement strand
GCTTTGTGTCCGTTGATGGATAATCCGTTAGCCGCAGATACTACAGCGCTTTCACAAATAGGCGTATTACGAACCCTGTCTTTACCGAATTGAGCCACAAACCCATCGGTGATTTTAAAAGCTCCTCCATACTCGGCTATATCCTGCCCCATAATTACAAGATTCTCGTGTCGTTCCATCGATTGGCGCAATGCCGAAGAAATAGCATCAATCACTCGGATGTTTTGCACATCGTCAGAAGGTTCGAACTCTTCATACTCATAAGGAGCATACATGTCGTTGAGCTCTTCGGCTAGATTGGCTTCACACTCGGGTTCGGCCTGAGTTATCGCCCAATGTTCATCGATTTCCGCTTTAATGGCTGCCTTCATTTTTTCATCTTCCTCTTCAGACAGCACACTTATTTCCAATAAATAGTTTCTGTAATTTGAAATCGGATCTTTAATGGCCCACATGTCCATCAATTCCTGCGGCACATATTTGGTTCCGCTTGCCTCTTCATGTCCGCGCATACGGAACGTTTTAAATTCCAACAAAACCGGACGCGGATTCTCAATCATCGAAGCTTTCAATGCTGCAATTTTGGTAAAAACTTCCAATATATTATTTCCATCAATAATATGGCTTTCCATACCATATCCTTTGCCTTTATCGGCTAAGTTTTCGCAACGGTATTGCTCATTGGTAGGCGTAGACAAACCATACCCGTTATTTTCGATGACAAACAAAACAGGTAAATCCCACACCGAAGCAATATTCAAAGCTTCGTGAAAGTCGCCTTCAGAAGTTGCGCCTTCACCGGTAAATACCGCCGTAACTTTGCCGTTCTTTTTTAATTTATTGGCCAGTGCAATTCCATCTGCAACCCCCATTTGAGGCCCCAGATGCGATATCATTCCTATGATTTTAAATTCCTGTGTACCAAAATGGAACGAACGGTCGCGCCCTTTGGTAAATCCGGATTTCTTTCCCTGCCACTGTGAAAACAAACGGTGCAGAGGAATGTCTCTGCCTGTAAACACCCCCAAGTTGCGGTGCATCGGCAAAATGTATTCGTCTTTATCTAATGCCGCGGTAATTCCTACCGATATAGCTTCCTGTCCGATTCCTGAAAACCATTTAGACACTTTTCCCTGACGCAACAGAATCAACATTTTTTCTTCTATCAATCTGGGCTTAAGCAGCTTTCGATACAAATCTAACAACTGGCTATTGGATAATTCTTTTCTATCAAAATTCATCTGATGTATTCTTTTTAAAAGTCGCCCAAAAGTAAACAATTTAGTCCAAACCAGACTAGTTAAAATTCAATATTCAGAGGCTTTTATTGTTGATAACTTTGGTTTTTTATATTTAAATATTCGTTACATTTGTAGTTATGGTTGGCGATTTCCAACCGGAGTTATTAACAAAAAAGTTTTAGTATGCAACAAATTCCAAGTGTTGACTTACGTGATTTCCTGTCGGATGATCCGGCACGTAAACAAAAATTTGTAAATGAAATCGGAAGAGCTTATGAAGATATCGGCTTCGTAGCGTTAAAAGGTCATTTTCTAGATGACAAATTGGTAGAGGACTTGTATTCAGAAGTGCGCAACTTCTTTTCACTACCTCTTGAAACCAAAGCAAAATACGAGATTCCGGGCATTGGCGGACAACGCGGTTATGTTTCTTTTGGAAAAGAACATGCCAAAGGACGTTCAGCCGGTGACTTGAAAGAATTTTGGCATTTTGGGCAATACGTTAGCGAAGGATCAAAGTACGCTCATGAGTATCCTGACAATGTAGAAGTTGCCGAACTACCGCACTTCAATGAAGTGGGTAAAGAAGCCTACAGAATGCTGGAAAAAACAGGTGTTTATGTGTTAAGAGCTTTAGCATTGTACATTGGTTTGGATGAATTTTATTTTGATAACTACATCAAAGACGGTAACAGTATCCTGAGACCTATCCACTACCCTCCTATCACCGATGAACCAAAAGACGGAGCTGTTCGTGCTGCCGCTCATGGCGACATCAATTTGATTACCTTATTAATGGGAGCACAAGGGAAAGGATTACAAGTACAAAATCACGACGGCGAATGGATTGATGCTATGGCACAACCCGATGAGTTGATGATTAATGTGGGCGATATGCTTTCGCGTCACACCAATAACAAATTGAAATCCACTATTCACCAGGTAGTCAATCCACCGAGAGAATTGTGGGGTACCTCTCGTTATTCCATTCCGTTCTTCATGCACCCGGTAAGCGATATGCCTCTGAATTGTTTGGAAAAATGCATTGACGCTGACCATCCGAAAGGATTTGAAGACATTACTGCCGGAGAATACCTTGACGAACGATTGGTAGAATTAGGACTTAAAAAGTAAACGAGTAAAGTCAAATACTTAAATTCCAAATTCCAATGTAATTGTTGGGATTTGGAATTTGTTTTTTGGAATTTCAAAGACACAATATGGATTTACAGGAACAACTAAAGAAGCTCTTCCCCGACCACCAACCCTCTAACGAGCCGGAGGAAACTGTTGTTGAAAATCACGAGCTCTTCATTCAAAAAGAACCTGTGATTTGCAAATATGAAAAACGAAAAGGCAAACCCATTACTATCATTGAAGGCTACGAAGGCAGCGACGAAGATTTTAAAATTTTAGCCAAAGAAATAAAAACCAAACTCAGTGTAGGTGGCACTTTTAAAGACGGAGCCATCATCATACAAGGAGATTACCGAGATAAAATAATGAACATCCTGACCGCCAAAGGATTCAAAACCAAACGCGTTGGCGGCTAATTATATAATAAAATACTCAAACGAATAAACAAATTACAACCATGATACAATCATCTGAATTAATTTTAAACCCTGACGGCAGCGTCTATCACTTAAACCTAAAACCTGAACACATTGCACACGACATTATCTTTGTTGGCGATCAAAACAGGGTGGAAAAAATAACCCAATTCTTTGACAGCATCGAATTCTCAACACAAAAACGCGAATTCAAAACACAAACCGGTTATTTCAAAGGCAAAAGAATGACCGTGATGTCAACAGGAATCGGACCCGACAATATTGATATCGTTATGAACGAATTGGACGCTTTGGTCAATATAGATCTGGCTACCCGAAAACCAAAAGAAAAACTGACCTCATTAAACATCGTCCGCATCGGAACCTCAGGCTCATTGCAAGCAGACATCCCGTGTGACAGTATGGTTATGAGCAAATACGGACTCGGATTAGACAACATGCTTCGCTCTTATTTGATTGACGACATTTCGGAAAAAGCCATGGAAGACGCCTTCATAACGCAAACCAACTGGGATTTGAGAAAAGGACGTCCTTACGTTATCACTTGCTCTGAAACTTTAGAAAAGAGGCTCGAAAGCGACCAAATTTTTAAAGGGTTTACCGGTACGGCAGGCGGATTTTACGGACCTCAAGGCCGTGTGTTACGCTTAGAAATTCAGGATCCTGAATTGAATGCTAAAATGGACAGCTTTGAATACCAAGGCATCAAAATGACCAACCTTGAAATGGAGACAGGAGCTATTTACGGCTTGGGTAAACTATTAGGACACGAGTGTTTGTCGCTCAACGCCATTATAGCCAACAGAGCCACAGGTACTTTCAGCGAAGATCCGTACAAAGCCGTTGATGCGTTAATTGCCTACGCTCTTGATAAATTGGCGGAATAATTTTTAGAAGCTATTTCCCGCTATACGTTGCAATCTTTGTTCTGAAACAAGTTCAGAACAAAGGATTTCCACTGCTATCGGGGCTATAAAACAATCTTACAATGAATTTAGTTTTAGAAACCGACCGATTACTCCTGCGTCCGCTCGAACTTTCCGATGCAGAAGCTATGTTTACGATGGACAACAATCCGAATGTCCACAAATACTTATGGCAAAAACCTACTCAAGACGTAGCGGAAACCCTTAAAATTATTGAATACGTACGCAGTCAATACAACCGAAATAACATTGGCAGATTTGCGACCATTCTAAAAACTACAGGTGAATTCATTGGTTGGACTGGCATTAAATACATCGATGACCACGTAGAAAACGGCAATACCAACTTCTACGATTACGGCTATCGTTTGGATGAAAAATTTTGGGGCAAAGGATATGCTACCGAAGCTTCGTATGCTTGGCTGGATTACGGTTTCAAAAAAATGAACATCAACAAAATGAATGCATACACTCATTTTGACAACGGTGCTTCCAATCACATTTTGGAAAAAATCGGGATGCAATTCATGGAAGATTACACCGATAAAGACGGTGCCATTTGGAAATGGTGGCAAATGGAAAATCCATTAAGTTCTAAATAGATATTCAGATTACAGATATTATGAAAACAGTAAAAATAGCCGGCGTTCCCGAACATTTCAATTTACCTTGGCACCTCAGTATCGAAGCAGGTGAGTTTGCAAAGGCCGGCATCAACCTGCAATGGACCGATGTTCCCGAAGGTACCGGGAAAATGTGCCAAATGTTACGGGAGAACCAAACGGATATAGCCGTCATTCTGACCGAGGGTATTGTAAAAGATATTGTTGGAGGTAACCCCAGTGCTATCGTTCAAGTGTATGTTGAAAGTCCTTTGATATGGGGAATTCACGTGGGAGCTGAATCGGATTACAAAACTTTAGCCGATTTAGAAAACTCCAAAGTGGCAATTTCAAGATATGGTTCGGGCTCGCATCTGATGGCCTATGTCAATGCCCAAAACCAAAAATGGGATACCCAACAACTGCAGTTTGAAATTGTCAACACCATAGACGGAGCGGTTGAAGCCCTTACAAAAGGTACAGCCGATTATTTTATGTGGGAGCGTTTTATGACGAAGCCTCTGGTAGACAAAGGCATTTTCCGTCGTGTAGCCGATTGCCCTACCCCATGGCCTTGCTTTGTAATAGCCGTTCGAAACGAATTCCTGAAAGAGCATTCTCAAACCGTTGGATTGCTGCTTGACATCATCAACACCACTACAGCCGATTTTAAAAGTGTACCCCAC
Source organism: uncultured Flavobacterium sp. (assembly GCA_964413435.1). Taxonomy (GTDB): domain Bacteria; phylum Bacteroidota; class Bacteroidia; order Flavobacteriales; family Flavobacteriaceae; genus Flavobacterium. Next base: position 48,499 of record CAYPSB010000020.1, on the reverse strand, counting down.
ATCGACAGAACTTTGGCAGCCAAATACCATCAAAAAACCGAAGATATCCAGGAATGGTTATCCGTAACACAATGGTCGCAAAAACCACTAGAGGAAAATGTGTTAAACAAAATTCAAAATCAGTTATTTGACCTCAAAATTATCGAGAAAAAAGGTACTTTTGCTGAAATAGTAAAGGCCGTTTAGCTTTTATTATCAGTACTATGATACGATTAGGAAAGCTTACTTATCAGCAACTGAAAGAAAAATTCAGGATAAAAAGTCCGTGGGATTTGATTATCATTTTTGTACTGAATATCCTGATTACCATACCTGTTTTTATCATAGCTCACCAAAACCTGATTACCCTCGATTGGGCTCATCACATCGACAGAATTCTCCTCTTCATTCTCATTCTTATCATTTTTCAATTGATATTGAGAGCCATGAGAAGGGTTACCCTGATATCTGTTATTATCTATTTCATTTTTTTGATTAAAGGAACCTTATTCGGCGATTATGGTTTCGAAACGGTATTTGAAGACTACCGCTCCATGATTTACACCATGAATGATGACCCTTATCCGCAGGATATCATCATTTCCAAATTATTGCCTTTTCCGAATAAATCAAAAATTCTGAGCGCGGTAGAATACCAAAATCCCAAAGTGCGTGACTTTGCCATCATGGCCATCAATAAACATTTCAAGCACATCAAAGGCTATAATGACGATTGGACCCTCATACAATCCTTTGCCATTTTTAAAGAAATCAACAGCCGCTGGAATTACGTCAGCGACCCTAAAGGACACGATTATATTGCCAAAGCAACCGAATCGTTAAAATACCTTTCAGGCGATTGTGACGACCATTCGGTATTGATGGCCGCCTGCATCAAATCAATTGGCGGTACCACCCGCTTAATTCATACTAAAGGACACATTTATCCCGAGCTGTACATTGGTTCTAAAAAAGATCTGGAGCGCATCAATTACGCCATTAAAAAAGTATTGTTTCCCTCCGAAAGTAAAGGACAAAAAATACACTACCACATCGATGAGCGGGGAAAAATCTGGTTGAATCTTGACTATACCGCCAAATATCCGGGAGGCCCGTTCATGCACGAAGAAATACTGGGAGCCCTTACCCTCGATTAATTTCTTCAACTGAATTAACTGGCGGCATAAGTTTTATTTAGTATATTCGTTTAAAATAAAACAGATTTTAATGAAAAAACTATTCAGCCTTGTACTGTTGTTTTCACTATTGTCGCAGGCACAACAAAATTCAGTCATAGCCGGTAAAAAGAATGAGTTTCGTGTAGACGTGCTTTCGGCCGTTGTTTACTCCAAAGCCAGTTTAAGTTATGAGCGCTTTTTTGACGGAGATTTTTCAACCGGATTCAACATCAACTTTTCCAACAGCTCCAAACTTAATGATGATTTTGACAACGGCTACCGAAACAACCTCCCTAAATTCGAATTCAATCCTTACGTTCGGTATGCCCTTTCCAAAAGTAAATCGAGATACTATTTTGCCGAACTATTCGGTTCTTATAACGGAGGCGATTATAAAGAAATCATCCGACTGGAAGACGAAAACGGCATTGGGTATTACACTACTCAAAAAACAAAATATACTGATTTTGCTTTGGGAGGCAGCTTAGGCTACAAAATGTATTTCAAAGACAGCATTGCCCTGGAGTTCTTAGTCGGATTTGGTTCTAACCTGACCAACAAAGCCAAAAGCCCCGACGTGATTTCAAGAGTAGGTCTTAATTTGGGTTATCGCTTTTAACAATACAACACATGAAAAAAATAAAATACATACTGCTCGCCGCTATGGCTTTACTGTTGTCTAACTGCGATACCAATGATGACGGATTTTATAGTACCGTTTATGTGGATGTTCCTCACTTAGTAACCATAGCTCCGCACAGCTCTGCTTACACCGTAGGTGAAAAATTATATGTTACAGCCGATTTCTCGCGATATCAGGATGAGAACGGCAAACAACTCGACTTATACAAAACTACCGGCGCCACTGCCTTTACTTTTTCCTATGTCATCGAAAAACAAGTTGATGCGGCTACTTGGGAAACCGTTTTTGTAAATAACAATTTGTTGGATGTAGTAAAAGGCCAAGCAGAAAACGGATCGTTCGTCAACGGAATTTGCGTTTACAACAACACCGATGAAACTTACGAATACAATGTTGGTTTCCCGTTACTAAGCTCGGGAACGTACCGCCTTAGCTTTGGTTACAACAGCGATTCAACTACCGAGGTTGAAATCCGTTCCTTGAGTCCGGCCAAACGGTTGACAATAAAAATCAATTCATTGTTAGCAGGAATAGACAGTGAGGGGTATTACAATTTTACAGTGAATTAAACTTTCAAAATAATGTTAAGAAAATTCCATGGCCCACAGCTGTGGATTTTTTTTTACCAGTCGATTCCGTCCTTGCCTAAACTTTCGAGGTAAGCATTGGTTTTGCTGAAATGCTTGTTTCCGAACCACAATCCTCTGTTGGCACTCAGCGGAGACGGATGTCCGGTTTCCAACACGTGATGTTTACTACGGTCTATTTTTGCTCCTTTCTTTTTGGCAAAACCGCCCCACAACAGAAACACAACATGCTCTTTCTCATCGGAGATTTTCTGAATAACTGCATCTGTAAAAGTTTCCCATCCCTTGTTCTGGTGACTTCCGGCTTCTCCCTGTCGGACTGTTAAAGTAGCATTGAGCAATAAAACACCCTGATCCGCCCATCGCTCCAAATTACCGGTAAGCGGAAAATCTTTTTGCAAATCGGTTTGAATTTCCTTAAAAATATTAATCAAAGAAGGCGGAAAAGCCACCCCATCATTCACAGAAAAGCACAGACCGTTAGCCTGACCCAAACCGTGGTAGGGATCCTGACCTATTATCACCACTTTTACTTCATCAAAACTACAATGATCGAAAGCTGAAAAAATTTGATTGCCTTTTGGAAAACAAGTTCGGGTGGCATACTCATTTTTTACAAAAGCGGTGAGCGCTTCAAAATAGGGCTTTTCAAACTCTGCCGAAAGCACTTGGTGCCAAGAAGAATCAATTTTGACAAACATGACTGAAATTTTATCAAAAATAACATTTTCTGTTGCAATATGGATTTTATCCTTTGTAACTTTGAACCAAAGACAGCGATTTAATGATTTCGATTACAGATAAAACACTACAGGATTTAGAGTTCAATACCGTTTTGCAAACCATTTCAGACCGATGCAATACTGAAATCGGCAAACAAAAAGCGTTGGAAATTACTCCGTTTAAGAATAAAGAACAACTGATGGAAATGCTCGGACAAACCTCCGAATACCTTTCTTCGTTTACCAACAATAATGCTATTCCTAACCATGGTTTTGATTCCATTACCAACGACATCAAATTTCTGTCGATTGAAGACAGTTTTTTGGAAGTAGGCAGTTTCAGAAAAATAGCCACTCTTTCAGAAACGGTAAATGTGTTGCTGTTGTTCCTGAAAAAATTTGCGGATTATTATCCCAAATTGAATGCCAGAGCAATTCAGGTAGAGTACACCAAATTCCTCATCCAAAAAATTGACGAGGTAATTGATAAATACGGTGAAATAAAAGACAACGCCTCGCCGGAACTGATTAATATTCGTCGCGACATGAACCTGGTACGCGGAAAAGTCAATCAAAGTTTCGGGCAGGCTTTGAGCCAATATAACGGATTGGGGTATCTGGATGAAATAAAGGAAAGCATCGTTGAAAACCGCCGGGTTTTAGCCGTTTTGGCTATGTACCGAAGAAAAGTAAAAGGTAGTATCCTAGGCAGTTCCAAAACCGGAAGCATTGCTTACATTGAACCCGAAGCTACCTTGCGCTATTCGCGTGAATTAAACAATTTGGAATATGAAGAGCGCGAAGAGGTAACCCGAATCCTGAAGAAACTCTCCAATGAAATAAGACCGTACACCGACTTGCTCAAACAGTATCAGGATTTCCTCAGCGATGTGGATGTAGTGGCGGCAAAAGCCAAATATGCACATAAAATAAACGCCATTTTACCCAATATCATCGAAGAAAAACGGTTATATTTCAGAGATGCCTTTCATCCTATCCTGTTTTTAAACAATAGCGAAAAGAAAGAAAAAACATTTCCGCAAACCATTGAACTCAGCAATCAAAACCGGATTATAGTCATTTCGGGACCCAATGCCGGCGGAAAAACAATTTCGTTAAAAACCGTAGGCTTGTTACAACTCATGCTGCAATCAGGCATCCTGATACCGGTACACGAGCGCAGTGAAACATTTCTGTTCGACCGTATACTGACGGATATTGGCGATAATCAATCGATAGAAAACCACCTGAGTACCTACAGCTACAGGTTGAAAAACATGAATTACTTTTTAAAGAAATGCAACGCCAAAACCTTATTCTTGATTGATGAATTCGGTACCGGTTCAGACCCCGAGCTGGGAGGAGCCTTGGCCGAAACATTCTTGGAAGAGTTTTACCACCGCGAAGCCTTTGGCATCATCACAACCCATTATTCCAACTTGAAAATTCTGGCCAATGAACTGCCGTGTGCCAGCAATGCCAACATGCTCTTTGATGAAAAATCGCTTGAGCCTATGTACAAACTAATTTTAGGTCAGGCCGGTAGTTCATTCACCTTTGAAGTGGCACAAAAAAACGGCATTCCCTACGGATTAATCAACAGAGCTAAAAAGAAAATAGAAGGTGGTAAAGTACGCTTTGACAAAACAATTGCTACCCTGCAAAAAGAGCGTTCCAAATTAGAAAAGACCTCTCAAATTCTGAAAGAAGAGGAAAGCAAAGCCCGTGAGGAAAGTAAAAGAATGGAAACCATCAACGAAAAAATACAGGAAAAACTGGAACGTTATCAGGAACTGTATGATGCCAACCAACGCCTGATTTATATGGGGCAAAAATTAGATGACATTTCGGAGAAGTATTTCAACAACAAAGATAAAAAAACATTGATTGGCGAATTCTTGAAAATGGTGGAAATCGAAAACTCCAAACGCAAAAAAGCGACTGTTAAAGAGAAAAAGGAGAAAGAAATCATCCAGAAAAAAGTCATCGAAGAAGTCAAAATAAAAGTAGAGGAAATCCGGAAGGTTAAAAAAGAAAAGAAAGCGAAAGCACAAAAACAGGAAGCCGATAAACCAAAAGTGGTTTTAAAAGTTGGCGACCGCGTGCGCATGACAGACGGAAAATCGATCGGAACTATTGATAAAATAGAAAAAAACAAAGCCGTGGTCAACTACGGAATTTTTACTTCTACAGTAAGCTTAGACGTGCTTGAATTTGTACAGGCGAAATAATATCAATTCAATTATGACAATGGAAGACCTGCCCAAAGACAAAAAAATAATTCTCTTTGACGGGGTTTGTCTTCTTTGTGATACCGCCGTTCAATTTATCATTAGGCGCGACAGTAAAGATGTGTTCCGTTTTGTCTCGTTGCAATCCGCTTTAGGAAAAAAAATTACTACCCATATTGGTATTGACACCGGCAAGACCGATAGCCTTGTTCTGTACGAACCCGGAAAAGCCTACTACCTGAAGTCACAGGCAGCGTTAAAAATAGTCCGGGAACTGGGAGGCGTCTATACTTTATTCGGATTATTTTCAATTTTGCCAAAAGCTGTCCTCAATGCTGTTTACGATTACGTGGCCAAAAACAGATATAAATGGTATGGACAAAAAGCTTCCTGTACCTTACCTGATATTGAAAGCAAAACTAAATTTTTAGCCTAAAACACATAAAAAAAACGACTAAGTTTCCTTAGTCGTTTTCTATATCTCAAAAGAGGTAAATTATTGTCTTACCACTTTCTTAATTGCAGAACCTTGGTCTGTTTTGATTCTCATCATGTAAACACCTGTAGCTAAGTCAGCAATTGAAATTTGACCGTTAGTAGCGTTGATGTTTTGAGTTTTTACAACTCTACCATTCAAATCTGTCATTTCAATGGTGCTGATGATTGCATTCACATCATTAGAAACATTAACAATGTTGCTTGATGGGTTTGGATATACATTCAATTTAGAAGCTAAGAAGCTTTTTGTTGACAATACAGAAGAAATATCTAATGTATCAAAGAACATGAATGTTTGTGCACCGGCTGGTGAGTTGTTGTTGAATCCGATGTAGTAGATACCGTCAGCAGGAGCTGTCCAAGTAGCTGTTTGATCTTCATAAGCATCCGCTGAAGAAGCAGTGATATTTGCAATTACAGTAGTCTGAGCAGAAGCAATTTGATCAGCTCCTACAGTTACATTCAATGTCATAGCAGCTGGTGTAGCTGCAGCATACAAACGAGTTTTAAAGTTTACAGTAACTTCTTCACCTGCTGATAATGCTAATGCTCTTGAGTACGCCCATCTGTTAGAAACTGCTGTAGTACTGTTAGCAGTATACATTGATGTACCTGCACCACCGTCAGCATAGTTAGCCGGAGTTGAAGTTGCCGTTGTAGTGATTGGAGTGAAACCAATAAATCCATCTGTATAGTTTTTGGTATCATCTTCAAAATCGTTGAAGTAAGGAAGTGGCACTGCTAAATATCCGTAGTAAGGACCTTGCCAAGCACTTTGTGTAGCACCACAATTAGATCTTACAAAATATCTGAAATTCAATGATTCAGGCAAACCTGATAAATCTGCTTGCGTATAAGTTGTAGTACCTGCAGGAACGTTTACGATAGTACCTGTACCGGCAGCATCAGTGTTGTTAATACTCCAGTCTACGTCGTATGATGACGGAGCTCCGATTGCATTATTCCAGTATAAACTGGCTGAGTTTGTAGTATAACTATCCGGTAAGTAGAAATCAGCTGCACCCGGACGGATACATGAAACTGCTGTAAAGTTAAATGAAAATTGGAAAGTGGTAGCTGACCAATAACTATCCCACTGAATGTAATAAGTAGTACCGGCTGCCACTGGCACAGTTATAGAAGATCTGTAATCTCCTGTTGCTTCATTTACATCATCATTAGAATCAACACAAGTCAAAGCAGCACAAGTTCCTTTCATAACTGAAATTCTGGTATCGGTAGAAGCTACCGGATTAGCAGGCAAGTTAGAAGAAATGGTCATCTCTCCGTTAGATGCAGGGGTATATTTCCACCACATCGCTTTGATACCTGTTTTACTTGCTAAACAAGATGCAACATAAGTACCTGTAATTGCCGGACAGGTAAGTGTCCCGTTGGCTGTAATGTTAACCGCAGTGGCACAAGTTGCCTGAGAATACGCGCTAACACCTACAACAAACATAAAACATGAAAGTAATAGTTTTTTCATAAAATTATATTTTTTTTGATTTAAAGGTCAAATTTAATAAACTTCTTTAAATATAAAAGAAATTAAGATAACTTTTTACCAATTAACCTGGTTAGGAAACCATTAAAAGGCTAAATGATTTATCTTTTTAAAAAAATGATATGAGTTAGTACGAATAACCTTATTATAATTTAAAAAATCGGCAATTCATTTCACCGTCTTGTAGTTAGTCCTTAACCATTTTACAAATGGTCTTTCCTTCCCTGCTGCTTATTTTCAAAAGATAGACACCGTTAGCCAAATCAGATACCGAAAATTGCGGCTGTTGCTCCATAGGAGTAAAGACTTTAACAATTCTTCCGTTCAAATCAACAACTTCAATACTTTCAATTGCGACAGTACTTTGCGACGAAACGGTTAACATCTCATGAACCGGATTGGGATAAATCATCACATCAGTCAAAACATGATTATTAGTGGCAAGCATAGTAGACGAAAAATTAACCGTGTCCAAACGAAGTGTAGCCGTAGCAGCAGCAGCGGATTTATCATTAAAAGCAAAGTAATAAACCCCGCTTTGAGGGGCGGTCCATACCGGAGCCGAAACTTGGGTGTAGGTAGTATTTACTAAATTGGAATTAGACCATACTACAGTAGTCTGTGCCGCTGCCATGTTATCGGAACCAACGGTTAATCTTAAATTTCTGGAAGTTAAACAACGTGCCCAAAATGAAACGGTAACAGCTTCACCAGCCTGCAAAAATAACGGCGGTGCAAACAACCAATTATCCATATCACCGGTGGTCCCGGTGTTAAAAATCCAGAATTTAGTGGGCGACTGTGATTGTGATGATAAAGTTCCCAAACCGTATGCTCCGTTTCCGTTGCCACTTGAAGTCCAGCCTGCATACTGATCATCCGTATCAAAACCACTGTAATACGGACATCCTTTGGCCATGATTAATTTATTTACCAATGTCCAGGCACTAAAAGTAGTGGCATCACATCCACTTCTGATGTAGTAATCATAAATGGTACCGGCTTCTAAACCTGTTAAAATGACTGAATTTGTATTTGAAGTCACTACGGTACCGGTTCCCGGTGTAAATCCGGCTACTCCGTATTCTATTTCGTACTGGGCAGGATTACTGATTGAGGCTTCCCAATGTAATGTAGCGGTAGTATCCGTTAAATTTGTAGGGGCATTTACGGTATAAACTTTTAAACAGCTCACCGGTGTGTAAGTAAAGTTGAAATCAAAACCCGAATTATCAAAATAACTGTCCCATTGGATGTAATAGGTTATCCCTGACAATACCGGAAAGGTAAGCGTCGATAAATATACAGTGGTCGAAGCATCGTCATTGCTTTTGTAACAAATCAGATTGGAGCAGGTTCCGGTAAAAACGGTAAGACGAGTATCCGTACTGTTCGGAATTACGTTCTGTGGTAAATTAGAGGTGATGGTAACCTCCCCATTGGCATCGGGTGTGAACGCATACCATATTCCATACAAAGAATCTCCGTTGCTGTCAACCGTATCGGTAAAACAACCTGTGGCATATATTCCGTCTATAGTATTGGGAGTAGAGATGATTCCGTTCTCGGTAATCGGAACAGCATCAGTAGCGCAATCAAACTGTGCAGTGGCAGTAAAACAACCCCAAAATAGAACTAAGAACAGTAATGTTTTTTTCATAAAATACCGATTAAATAAATGGCTCCTGAAAGCAAATTTAAAGCAGTATTTCAAATATCAAAATTTTTAACTGTCTTTTTCCCAGCTGCCTACCACCGAAGTAGCCAAAGCATTTCCTAAAACATTGGTCGCACTTCTGAACATATCACAAAAATGGTCAATCGGCAAAATGAGCGCTATGCCTTCAACCGGAATTTTAAACATCCCGCAAGTGGCCGCCACTACTACTAAACTGGCTCTGGGCACCCCTGCTATTCCCTTGCTGGTTAACATCAAAACCAACAACATCGTCATCTGAGTTCCGGTGTCTAAATGCACTCCATAGACCTGCGCAATAAAAATGCTGGCAAAAGTCATATACATCATGCTTCCGTCTAAATTGAAAGAATATCCTAACGGCAACATAAATGATACTATTTTATCTTTAATCCCAAAACGTTCCAATTCTTCTGTCAATTTGGGAAATACAGCCTCACTGCTGGTCGTTCCGAAAGCAATCACCAACGGACTCACGATTCGCTTCAGCAAAGCGGTCATGTGATTCTTCAGAAAAATATATCCTACGACTAATAAGAACAACCACAACGAACCGATTCCGACTAAAAATGAACTGAAAAATTTGGCATAGGTCACCAACAATTCATTAACATCTTTGATAGCAAATACTCCTGCTATAGCGCCAAAAACACCTACAGGAGCAAACTTCATCACATAGTTCACCATTTTCAAAACAATATGCGAAGTTTTATCCAAAGCATTGACTACCGGTTTTGCATGTGTTCCTATCGAGGCAGCCGCCAAACCGAAGAAAATAGAAAAAATAACAATCTGTAAAATCTCATTGGTAGCCATCGCCTCCACTATACTTTTCGGAATGATATGCTCCACAAAGTTCTGTGCCGAAAAGCCTTCTGTCTTTTGGGTAACTTCGGTAGCGGTTGTTAAATCAACATTGCCCAATTTCAAACCAACGCCGGGCTGCAAGGTATTTACCCAAAACATTCCGATTAAAAGAGAAACCAACGAAGCCGAAAAAAACCAAATTAAAGCCTTGCCCCCTATTCTTCCCACAGCTTTGATATCCCCCAATTTGGCGATACCCACCACCAAAGTAGTAAACACCAAAGGCGAAATAATCATTTGCACCAATCGGATAAAGATGGTGGCCAGCATTTTTATTTTATCGCTGAAACTTTTGGCATCTTCAGCTGCATAATTATTGTGGATATATATGCCAAGTAAAGCCCCGCACAGCATGGCAATTACAATTTGAACGGTAAGATTGGAAAGAAATGATTTTTTAGAAACTGCTGTTGTAGTCATATAATTTTGGTTACTGTGTCGGATTGGTATTGTCGAAATTGAATCAAATACTAATCCGGCTACTGATTTTGATACGTTTTGTTGATTAGATAAAAATCGGCCAATACTAAGGCGGCCATGGCTTCCACTATAGGAACCGCTCTGGGAACTACACAAGGGTCGTGTCGGCCTTTGCCCTGTTGTTCTATAAGGGTATTTTGATTAGTCAGTACTTCTTGTTTTTGCAGTAAGGTAGCCACGGGTTTAAAGGCAACCCGAAAATAAATATCCATGCCGTTTGAAATACCTCCCTGAATGCCTCCGGAGAGATTGGTTTTGGTCGTTCCGTCTTTGTTAAAAGAATCGTTGTGCTCACTGCCTTTCATTCGGGCTCCGCAAAAACCACTGCCAAATTCAAAGCCTTTCACTGCATTTATAGACAACATGGCCTTTCCTAATTCGGCATGAAGTTTATCAAAAACCGGTTCTCCCAATCCTACGGGCACATCTTGTATCACACAGGTTATGGTACCTCCCACGGTATCGCCTTGCTTGCGTATTTCTTTGATGTAAGTTTCCATTTTTTCGGCGGTAGCTACATCAGGGCAGCGCACGGCATTGCTTTCGGTTAAAGAAAAATCCAAAGCCTGATACGGCTTATCGATAAAAATTTCTCCTACCGAAGAAACAAAAGCATTGATTTTTATATCGGGTAAAATTTGCTTGGCCACCGCTCCGGCTACTACTCTGCAGGCCGTTTCCCGGGCTGAACTTCTGCCTCCCCCACGGTAATCGCGCAGGCCGTATTTTTTTTCATACACATAATCGGCATGGCTGGGACGGTACGTATCTTTGATATGAGAGTAGTCGTCTGACTTTTGATTGGTATTAGGAATGAGGAAACCTATAGGGGTTCCGGTGGTTCTGCCTTCAAAAATCCCGGAGAGAAACTGCACTTCATCCTCTTCTTTGCGTTGGCTCACAATACTCGATTGACCGGGCTTTCTGCGCTGCATTTCCTTACGGATTGCTTCAAAATCAATTAGTATTCCGGCCGGACAACCATCTATGATTCCACCCAGTGCGGTTCCGTGTGATTCGCCAAAAGTGGTCAGTCTGAAAAGGGTTCCGTAACTATTTCCGGCCATGGTATAATGTTTTTACTCCCTACATTCGGGCCTCAGCGGCCTAGGGTTAACAAATATAGTTTATTGAAATTATTTGGCGAAATTTGTTTGGATTTTATTTAATCGACGAAAAATAGAAATTCTGTAACTTTTACTAAAGATTATGTAAAAACCTATTACCTTTATGTCCTACCTTTGTTTTAGTAGAATTGCTACTACAAATCCAATTTTACAACATTCATTTAAAACAAAAATTAATTCAGTAATTATGAAAAAATTATTTCTAAGTGCCTTTATGCTACTAGGATTAGCAACGGCGCAAGCTCAGGACATTTCGAAGAATGCTTTAGGTTTACGTTTAGGCGACAATGACGGCTTTGGAGGTGAGATATCATACCAAAGAGGATTGTCAAAAAACAACCGTTTAGAATTTGATTTAGGTTGGCGCAACAGCAAACATGTCGACGCCATGAAATTAGTGGGATTGTACCAATGGGTGTGGGATATTGATAAAGGCTTCAACTGGTATGCCGGTGTAGGTGCCGGTTTGGGTAGCTGGAGATATGATTATGCCGGTGTTAGCGAAAGTGGTTCTATCATCTTGGCTGCCGGAGATATTGGTATCGAATACAACTTTGCCGAAGTACCATTACAATTGTCATTGGATCTTAGACCTGAATTTTATTTAAACAATAGCGGCGATAACAAATTCCGTGAAGATAATTTCGGACCGGATATTGCTTTGGGCATCCGTTACCGATTCTAATAAGAAAACCATACTATTAAAAATCCCGTCAGAATGAATCATGACGGGATTTTTTTATTTGATAACAATCGGTTTCTTTGAGTTGACCTTGAGAATGGTATACGGATAAGCCGTATTCTCATCGGTCTGTGTCGGATCAAGATTTTTCTGGGTATCTTTAATCTGTATTTCAATCTGTGTTGGTGTTTCCACCACTTTCTCTACCTTGATACGGTTGTAGGGTTCCTTAGTTGGACCGGCATTCAGAATCACAAAACTACTGTTAGCCGTATCGCCTTTATGAATGAGCTTCCGCAGCGTTTCATCTCCCAATAACATCATAATTTCTTTGGGTTCGGTCAGGATTTCGTAAAACTTGATATTAGCACCGCCATCGTTATTAACTACCAATACTTCATACAAAGGCTTGTTCACAGCCTTCTTAGTCGAAGAACAGGAATACAAAAAAATCAGGGTCAGGAACAGAAGAACTTTTTTCATTTACTTGCTTTTTGCGTGGATGGCTTGTTCGTATAATGATTCGTAAAGGGGCAGTATATTTTTAATGTCGAATTGTTCTGCCACTTTCAGGGCATTAGCTTTGAACTTATTCAATTCAGACTCGTCGGTCAAAATTTTAAGGGCATTCTGAGCCATATCATCCACATCACCTACATTACTCAGGTAACCCGAAACCCCGTCAAAATTCACCTCCGGCAAACCGCCCGAATTACTCGAGATTACCGGAACACTCCAAGCCATGGCTTCTAAAGCAGCCAAACCAAAACTTTCGGTTTCTGAAGGCAGTAAAAACAAATCCGAATACGATAAGATTTGATCTATTTCATGACTGTTGCCGAAAAAGATAACCTTGTCCTGAATTCCCAACTCTTCACACAACTGTTCCGCTTTTTCTTTTTCAGGCCCGTCGCCTACCATCATCAGTTTAGCCGGAATCTGCTGTTGAATTTTATCAAAAATCCTGATGATATCCGGTATGCGTTTTACCTTTCTGAAGTTACTGATATGGGTAATGATGCGTTCCTCTCTTTTTGCCATTACCGAACGTTGACACGAAATGAGCTTTTCATTCCTGTGTTTATCCAATTCAATAAAGTTGGGAATCACATGAATGTCTTTTTTGATATTGAAATGGCGGTAAGTATCGTCTTTTAAACTTTGGGAAACCGATGTGACCACATCCGATTCGTTGATGCTGAAAGTAACCGCCGTTTTATACACGGGATGATTACCCACCAGGGTAATATCGGTTCCGTGAAGGGTTGTTACCATCGGAATGTTGATGCCTTCGCTTTTCAACATCTGTTTGGCCATATAACCCGCATACGCATGAGGTATGGCATAATGTACGTGCAGCAATTCAATTTTATGCAGTTTCACCATATCCACCAATTTGCTCGACAATGCCAACTCATAAGGCTGATAGTGAAACAACGGATATTCGGGAACAATTACCTCGTGGTAATGCACATTCGGATTCAACAATGCCAACCGCACGGGCTGACGGTAGGTAATGAAGTGTATTTCATGACCTCTGTGGGCCAGTTCAAGACCTAATTCGGTGGCTACAACGCCACTTCCTCCGAAGGTGGGATAGCATACAATGGCTATTTTCATAGTAGTATTTTAGTGCAACGAAATTAAGAAAAATAGCAACGGGAATTGGTAAAAAAGAGTTAAAGATTACGGCTCGGTAATAGCCTCCTGAATCACCCGCTGAATGTCCTCCCGTATGTTTTCCTTAGAAAAGGTGTTTGCCAAATTTGAATCCGGATAAGTCCTGTTAGACAATAAAACGTAAATAATTTCGGTTTCCGGGTCAGCCCACGCTATGGTACCTGTAAAACCGGTATGTCCAAAACTCGACATCGAGACACAGCCACAGGTTGGTCCGCTGCCACCGAGTTGCGGTTTATCAAATCCCAACCCCCGGCGGTTGCCTTCGGCACAGTACCAACATTTGTTGAAATCATCAAAGGTAGTTTCCGAGAAAAAGCACTGTCCTCCGTAACTTCCCTTTTGTAAATACATCTGCATCATCTTGGCCACATCCATGGCATTAGAGAAAATACCGGCATGACCGCCCACTCCGCCTTCCATAGCCGCTTCCATATCGTGTACGTATCCTTGCACGGTGGTATGGCGGAAATAAGTGTCTTTCTCCGTCGGCACTACCACACTCTTGTCAAACTTTTGCAACGGATTATACAGCGTATTGTTCATCCCTAGCATTTTGAAAAACTGGGCATCGGCCAGTTCGTCTAACTTTTTACCGGTTAATTTTTCCAAATACTGCTTCAATATGATAAACGTAAAATCGCTGTAACGGTATTCTTTTTTGTCAATCAACGGGCTGTTGATGATTTTCTTCATGATGGTATCGTGGTAATCGTCGCGCAGGAATAAACTATCCGACACTCTTTTGGTAAAGCCCTCGGTGTACACTTTGCGGTAATACTTCGGCATCGGCATTTTAGCCGAATCCAAAGTGGCTTTGTAAAACGGAATCCACGCCTGCATTCTGCCGTAGTGCGACAACAATTCTTTAAACGTAATCTGTTGCTTATTCGAACCCTTAAACTCGGGCAGCATTTCGCCCAAAGTAGTTGTCAACGTTACCTCTTTTTGATCGTAGGCCTGCATCACATTAGGTAAGGTGGCTATGATTTTGGTTAAAGAGGCTACATCGTACAAATCGGTGTTTTTTACTTTTGTATTGTCTTCATAAGTTTTGGTACCAAAGGTCTTTTGGTAAATAACTTTTCCCTTTCGGGCCACCAAAACCTGCATACCCGGAGCCATCTTGCGGTCAATGGCCTTTTGAGCGTAAGTTTCTATTTTCTTCAGCTTTTCCGAGCTCATGCCTACATTCTCAGGTTTGGCAAAGCCCAAACGGTCAATTTTTTCTATAGACAAACCATCGCCTGCCTTGTACTTGCTGTTGATGGAAACCGGCAATTTCCCTTTTGAGGTAATGGCTCCAAACAACAATTCGGCCGAAACTTCCTGAGCAATGTCGCCGTTTTGATACGAAACCACTACGCCTTCAATCTCATCAAAATTCAGGATACGGGAAAGCGAATACGGTTTGGCAAAACAATCCAAAATGACTTTCTTTTTGGCCGCTATCGAATCAATCAATTGCAATTCAGGCACCATCAGCTCCGGTGCTTTCCACCAACTCTTATCCGATTTATGATAGCCGATAATCACCGTTTCATAATCGGCCAACTTAACCAGCAAAGAATCCAGGTTTGTTTCCGAAACTTCGGTAACATCAGCATATTTTTTCAGGGTCGTTACAAAAGTACTGTTGGCATCGTCACCCATTTTAACATAGGCAATCTTCTGATTCAAATTTCTGATGGGCAAAACATTGTCGTTTTTAACTACCGTCACCGCATTCTCATACAACTCATATTGCAAGGCTTCGTTCGCAACCGGATTCAGGTCACCAACCAAATTGGCACTCTCTAACGGGCGGTATTTGTTCAATCCGGCCTTAAACTTGTAGCGCAATATCTTTTTCACCGATTCCGCCAAACGCTCTTCCGAAAACAGGCTGTCTTGGTAAGCCACACATAATTTCTCTACGGCCAACGGCACATTTTCGGCAAAAAGCAAAATGTCGTTTCCTGCCATAAAGGCTTCTAAGTCGATGTCGCCCGGTTTCTTGAAATTACTGGCGCCTTTCATGTTGAGCGCATCGGTAAATATCAAACCGTCAAAGCCCAACTCGTTCTTGAGGACATCAGTAACCACATGATGCGAAATCGAAGTAGGATACCCTTCGCGCGGTTCCAAACTCGGAACGCTTAGGTGCGCCACCATTACTGAAACCAAGCCTTCATCAAACATGCGTTTATAAGGATAGAGTTCTACTTTTTCCAAATGCTCCAAGGAAGCACTAACCAAAGGCAGGGTGCTGTGTGAATCGGTCGAAGTGTCTCCGTGTCCCGGGAAATGCTTACCGGTTGAAAAAATCCCCTGACTCTGAACCCCGTTCATCAAAGCTATAGCATGCTCGGTTACATTCACTTTGTTTTCGCCAAAAGAACGGTAGCCGATAATCGGGTTTTTCGGATTGGTATTGATGTCTAATACGGGAGCAAAATTAAAATGCACGCCCATTCGTTTGGATTCTTTGGCCATGCTGTTGCCCACTTTTTCTATGAGCTTCAAATCTCTTATGGCACCCAGCGTCATATTGAACGGATAGCGAAACGTAGAGTCCAAACGCATGCTCATTCCCCATTCGGCATCAATACCGATGAACAACGGCACTTTGGCTTTTGACTGGTACAAATTAGTCAGACGCGCCTGACGCATAGGACCACCCTGAAAGAAAATCAGTCCGCCTATTTTATAATCGCGCACCAGTTTCTGAATGGCATTGGTGTGTACCGTATCTTTATTGGAATAGGCAGCCACCATAAACAACTGCCCTACCTTTTCATCAAAGGTCATTTGTTGGTAGATGCTGTCCACCCAACGGGTTTCGGCATCGGTAATCGGGAAAAAGTTCTTTCTTTCTGATTTGATGTGCGGTACATAATCTTCTTCTTCAGCAGCAAAATCGGCTTTGGGTAACACCACCGGATACGCAGTGTTTTTGACCGACGCACAATTCGTAACCAATACTGCCAATGCAGTCCACACTCCTATTCTAAACAAAAACTTTTTCATGTATATGCTATTAAAAAAAACGACTGTGCCAACTGTCAGCAGCAGGAACTTCCCAGCTTTCGTTGAATTCCTCTATGGTATTCACCAAATTATTAAAAACAATAGTATTAGCCGTCACAGCTTTCTCTTTGGCCATTCGCTTAAAATCAATCAGCGGTTTGTGGGCTATGTGCTCCCCGTTTTTAAAGGTAACGTTCATTTTATCCAACAAATCAACCTGATACTTTTGTTCTAACTTCTGAATAAAAGATACTGATGCATCAATAGAACAACCGGTAGCCTGTTGCACGTCCTGGTTTACAGCCAAAATAATAAATCGGTTGTATTTCAACAAATAGGATGCCTCCAATCCGGTGCCGTGGGCCGACCAGTTTTCGACAAACGTTTTTAAATCGCTTTCAATCTCGGCCATTTCTGCATCCGAAAACTTGCGATTCGATTGGTAAATCCAAATTCTGGATTCTCCGGGTAAACTGTCAAAAGGAACAAACATATTGGTATTTTTTTTAGTTAGTATTTTACTTTTTCAACAATTGCTCGGCCGTGATGTACCGGCAGAGCGCTTTAGAAACCAGTCCCGTTGCATTCGAATTCCAATGGGTATCATCCAAATGGTACAAATAGCGCGACTGGGTTCGACGGTACTCATTATAGAGTTGCAAGGTGTTCAGGGTCGCCACATTTCGGGCTTTCAAAACCGAGTCTAATGTAAACAAATAATCGGGTTGTTTTACAAAAGGCACCTTCTCAAAATAAACAGTTTCTTTATTAGGCATCGGCAAAAATAAAAATCGGATTCCCCGCTGCTCGCAGTACTTTTTATACGACAGTATTACATCCGCTTCTTTCATCAAATCACCCGCTGGATGCCCGTCTTTGATACCGTTCAGGAAAAACATGTTGGAACCGTCCACCGCAGGTATGCCCTGCCCTTTAACATGATTGATTCTCGATTGGATCCACTTGATGGAATACTGTTTAAAAGCCTTATCCAAATACACATTCAGATTCCCGTAACCGAGTAAAGTCTTAATTGTATTTTTAAGCGTTGAGTTCTGCCCGGGGTTATAAGGAACCATCGGTTCGGGAACGTTGCGCTCTACCATCGAAAAGATGAGAAGCTTTGGCTTTTGAATGATGCCCAAAGCAAGGTAGCGGTCGAGTTCCGACATCGAACTGGGCGACATATTGTAAATCTTTACGTTTCCACCAAACTCTTCTCCTAATTTTGCAGCCAGGGTTTGATTCTGACTCAAACTGGTGCCCTGCATAAACGAATCTCCCACGATGAGAATATCCGGGTCGGAAACAAAGTGTTGGTTGCGAAATCCCCACTCATCGGTTTTCCAGATTTCTTCTTTATACACCTGATAAGGAGTGTGATGGCACAAATCGCCAACGGCCTGCATCTTCGAATCGATATGCGGATAATAACTGGCTGCATGCGGAATTTTGGTCACAAAACAAATGGCCTCACTGTTCCGGTGCGTAAAAGCGGTAACCGGTAAAAAAGCTTCGGTAATGCCCCAAATCAGTATGGGCAACACCAAGTATAACGCTATTTTATTTAAAAACCGTTTCATCCTTAAAATTGAAAATAAATAAACTGTTGGCTGTTGCCGTTAAAGACAACAATCATCAAAATCAGCATATAGTAAAACGCATAGCGGACAGCTTTGGGCTTTTGAAGTCCCAGCGTGGCTATGGCGTATTGTTGCTGCCTTCCCATCCATTCGATTACAATGAAGAACAGCACCAGCAAAATCTGCAATTTCGGAAAGACCTGAGGCAGGGTAAACAAAGAGCCGGAAAACATCGTCTCTACAAAATGAAAAGCTCCGGTAACCGTTTCCGAACGGAAAAACACCCAAGCCAAAACCGTCAACCCGAAAGTGACCAACATCGACATCAATTCTTTAACCGTGGGAAGCGTCCTCCCCGAGGCTACTATATCCAGATTGTTTCGATGCGTATTGAAGAGTATAGACGGCATGATGTAAAGCGCATTCAACAACCCCCAAATGATGAACGTCCAGTTGGCTCCGTGCCAAAATCCGCTCACCAGAAAGATGATAAAGGTATTCCTCACTTTCGTAGCGGTTCCGCCTCTGCTCCCTCCGAGCGGTATGTACAAATAATCCCGAAACCAGGTAGAGAGCGAGATGTGCCAACGGCGCCAAAACTCAGCGATGTCCCTAGAAAAATAAGGAAAGGCAAAATTGCGCAGCAAGTCAATACCAAAAAGTCGGGCCGCACCCAAAGCAATATCGGAATAACCCGAAAAATCGCCGTAAATCTGAAAAGCAAACAATACCGCTCCTACCCAAAGCGTGCTACCGGAATAGTGGTCTGAATCGTTAAAAATCAGGTTAACGTATTTGGCGCATTGGTCGGCGATGACTATTTTTTTGAATAACCCCCATAAAATCTGTTTCAGTCCATCCACCGCCCGGGCATAGTCAAAGGTTCGCGGCTTCTGAATTTGAGGCAACAAATGAGTAGCCCTTTCAATAGGCCCTGCCACGAGCAACGGAAAAAAGCTCACAAAAACCGAATAGTCAATAAAACTCTTTTCAGCTTTGATTTTGTTGTTGTAAATATCAATCACGTAAGACAAACCATGGAAAGTGTAAAACGAAATCCCTACCGGAAGAATTATTCTTAAAGTCCACGTATCTACATGAAACCCTAAATTGGACACCGCCTCGGCAAACGATTCGGCAAAAAAGTTGTAGTATTTGAAGAACCCTAAAAAGCCTAAGTTGATGGAAACACTCAACCACAGCCAGAACTTTTTAGCTCCGCTGCTTTGGGCATCAGCCATCTTCAAGCCGGTGTAATAGTCGAGTAAAGTGGAAAAAATCAATAAAAACAAAAACCGCCAGTCCCAACAAGCGTAGAAAAAGTAACTCGAAACGAGCAGTAAGATGTTTTGATTTCTGAGGTTTTTTGGGGTTACAAACCAATACAGAAAGAATACTACCGGTAAAAACAGGGCAAAACTAATCGAGTTAAAAAGCATTCTTATTTATTTTTTAGCATTTCAAAAACCACTTTGTTAAAAAACAGCTTTTAAACCCACTCCTATTTTTATTACTCTTCTACTAATCCCCTTCAGAGGCTGTCTCTGTAAGGTTAAAAGTTTTTTACAAAACCGATACCCGTATTCCGTCCGTCGTAAAACGGCAACATCACGGCACCGGTCTTCTTGGTCTCCTTTTTGGTAAACCATTTACTGGTTATAGGATACAGCCAGTATCCTGCTTTGGCACTCAATATTCCAATTCCTGCTCCGGCTACCACATCGGTCAACCAGTGTCTGTTGTTGTACATTCTGAATACTCCGGTTCCGGCTGCTACTACATAGCCCGAAACGCCATACCAAACCGATTCGTGTTTGTATTCCTGATACAACAACTCAGCCCCCATAAATGCGGTGGCGGTATGCCCCGAAGGGAATGAGTTGTAACTGCTTCCATCCGGTCTTTGCACCGAAGCGGTTTGTTTGAACGAATTCACCGTGAGCCCCATCAACAAATAAGACGTTGCCAATATGATGGCTTTGTCTTTGGTATTGTTCTTGCTCGGCACCCCCATAGCGGATAAGCCGTAAATCGAAAGCATGGAAAGGTATTGTGAAAAATCGTCTACGGTAATCTTTTTATCAATATGCTCCGTTACTTCCTCATTAATACCCGAATTAAAACCTTTAATCTGACCGCTTTCAAGACCTATAATACCATAACCTATGAAAACTGCCGGAATAATAAACTGCTTGAATTGTAAGGGCAACTGCACCTCGGTTTTGGGCTTCAAAGTATCCGAGGCAACCTCACTGCGTTGCTGAGCCGTCAGTTGAAACGCTAAAAACAAAAAGCAAACAACAAAACGATTCATCTTACATCCTTTTATAAATCTTGGGCGTTGGCAATCAATTCGGCTACGTCCATCACTTTTACATCTCCTTCTCTTTCTTTGGCTTTAACCCCATCGGTCATCATGGTATTGCAGAACGGACAACCGGCCGCAATAATATGAGGTTGGGTTTCCAAAGCATCCTCAGTTCGCTCTACGTTGATGTCTTTGTTCCCGTTTTCGGGTTCTTTGAACATCTGCGCTCCTCCGGCACCACAACACAAACCATTGGCACGCGAGCGTTTCATTTCTACCAATTCGGCATCCAGTTTCTGAATCAGGTCTCTGGGTGCTTCGTATACGTTATTGGCACGCCCCAAATAACAAGGGTCGTGAAACGTAATGCGTTTTCCTTTAAATTGTCCGCCTTCTATGGTCAGCCTTCCGGCATCCAAAAGCGATTTCAGGAATTCCGTATGGTGCACTACTTCATAAGTACCACCCAACTCGGGATATTCATTTTTTAAAGTATTAAAACAATGCGGACAGGCCGTTACGATTTTTTTGGCTTCATAAGCATTCAATACCTCGATGTTCATCATGGCCTGCATCTGAAACAAAAATTCATTACCCGCTCTTTTAGCCGGGTCACCGGTACAGCTTTCTTCGGTTCCCAAAACTGCAAACTCCACATTGGCGCGATTCAAAATACGCACAAAGGCTTTGGTGATTTTCTTGGCTCTGTCGTCAAAGCTGCCGGCACAACCTACCCAAAACAATACTTCGGGTTGCTTGCCTTGAGCCATCATTTCGGCCATTGTTGGCACATGTAATACTTCTGACATTTTTATAGATTTTTGGATTCTCGGATTCTCGGATTATCAGCGTTTTTTGTCTGAACATCTGAAAATCTAACTATCAATTCTTACTCGTGGTGCTCGTCGTCGAACACCTGTATAGTAACTTCTTTTTCTACTAAATCGGTAAACTTTCCTCGGTACCGGGTTGCTTTCACCAAGTGATTGTCAATCCAGTGGTAATTACCGCCTCTGGGTTTACCGAACAGTATGCCGTGGTATTTAAACCCGTGCTTTTTCAACCAAATCTCGGTATACTCTCTGTGGGCTTCCGTTCTCGAAGTGAAGAAAAAAATGATGTGCCCTTCGTCATACCACTTGTTCAAAGTGGCCAGTGCATCGGGGTATACCTCTGCGGTCAACATTCTTTCCGGCTCTTCATTCGGAATATCGTCACAAACCGTTCCGTCAATATCGATTAAATAATTCTTGATTCCCTCGGGTAAAACCGGACTCAAATGCTGTCCGTTTTGCGTGATGCTTTGTAATTTTTTGTCAATGTCTTCCGCTTTCATTTCAGTACTTTTTAGAGTTTTCAAATGCATTCGACAAATTCTCAAGCCTCACATAAAGAGAATTCATCTGTTTATTCTATGTTTATCTTTTTGGGTATCGCTCAACCTGCGGGATTGAAGCGTTACTCGTTTTTCCAGTTCAATCGGTCTTGTTGGTTGTACTGCCAAGGCGCCCCGTTGTTTTCAATATTGGTCATCATGGCATTCAACGATTGAGGGGCGGCACTTTGCTCCATTACCAGGTAACGTCTCATGTCCATAATAATAGACAACGGACTGATGTTTACCGGGCATTCCTCTACACAGGCATTACACGAGGTACAGGCCCACAATTCTTCCGGAGTGATGTAGTCGTTTAACAGCGACTTATTATCCGGCACAAAAACGCCTTTATTGGCATCTATATTACGTCCCACTTCTTCCAAACGGTCGCGGGTATCCATCATGATTTTACGCGGAGACAGTTTTTTACCGGTTTGATTCGCCGGACAAGACGAAGTACAACGGCCACACTCGGTACAAGTGTAAGCGTTGAGCAACTGCACCCAATTCAAATCCTGTACATCAGAAGCTCCAAACTTAGCCGGAGGACCATCTGCCGGTTGGGCCGCAAACGGATCCGCATTAGGGTCCATCATCAGCTTCACCTCTTTGGTAACACTTTCCAAATTGTCAAACTTTCCTTTGGCATTCAAATCAGCAAAATAGGTATTCGGGAACGCCAATAGAATGTGCAGGTGTTTCGAATAGTACAAGTAGTTCAGGAAAATCAATATTCCCACGATGTGCAACCACCAGGCAGTTCGCTCAATGGCTTCTACCATGGCAATATCGGCATTGTGAAACAAAGGCGTCAGATACTGTGAAATCACGTTCCCCGAATTAAGCATTTGAAAATGCAAATCGGTAGCATTCATAATCAGGAACAACGACATGAGGACCATTTCAAAATACAAAATCGTGTCGGCATCGCGCTTAGGCGCTCCTTTTAAATCGGGATTGGCAAAACGCTTCAAGCGAATCACATTTCTTCGAATCCAAAAGATGATAACCGCCACCAACACCAACACCGCCAATACTTCAAACGAACCAATCAGGAAACCGTAAAATCCGCCCAAAAAGGAAAAGATACGGTGCGTTCCGAAAAGCCCGTCGATGATGATTTCCAACACCTCCAAATTGATGATGATGAATCCGGCGTACACAATGATGTGCAGCAAACCGGCCACAGGACGTTTCACCATTTTCGACTGCCCCAAGGCAATCATAGCCATGTTTTTCCAACGGGCCGAAGGATTATCCGAACGGTTTACGTCGTGACCCAATTGAATGTTACGGGTAAGCCTTTTTACGTTACGGGCAAAAAAACCGATTCCGGCAATAAGGATTATGGCAAAAAGTAGGTTGTCAATATACATCATGGCGGATTATTTATTTTTTAAGAGTATCGTTTACCGGTGCTTTATACGGTTTGTTTTTCTTTCCGAAGAGCGAAACATTCACATAACGCGTCGGATTCAAACGCAAATCCTGTAGCAACAGTTCTAATTCTTTTGAAGTCTTGGTAAAATTGGTATACAACGCTTCGTCTTTGGCCAATTTACCCAAAGTTCCTTTACCGGCCTGCACGTCAGCCATGATTTTATCCACGCTGGCCAACGTTTTCTCCAGCTTCTTAACAGTGCTTCCTAAATTTATCTTGGCAATCGAATCCGATATTTTAGCAAAATTACCGGTCGCTTTGTCAAAGTTGGTCATGGTGTTGTTAATCTTCCCTTTATTCTCCGCCAACATACCGTTCACGTTTTGAGAAGCGGCTTTAAATTCAACCAAAGTAGCATCTAAAGAAGCAATGCTGTTTTTCAGGTGCTCACTGGTTTTGGCGTCTAAAATCGAATTCACGTTTTTCAACAGGTTATCTGCCGATACGACCATTTTCTCTACTTTTTCCTGTAGCGGCGTCAAACGTTCAGCCACCAAGGCAGTCAGCCCCGGTTTGTTTTCGCCCTTAAGGGTCATACCCGATTCGGCCACCGAAGGATCCTCAAAGTTAGGAACAATCATGATTTGCTTGCCGCCAATCAGACCCGGCTCATAAATAGAAGCCACACTCGATTTGGAAAACGGAAAATCGGATTTGATTTGCAACTCTACTCTTATCTTACCGGTATTGTTCAGAAAATCAATCTTAGTCACTTTCCCTACTACCAGTCCGTTTATGGTGATGGGCGCCGAACCCTGAAGCCCTTCCACATTATCGTACTGCACGTAAAACGTTTTGTAGTTCGCAAACAAATCTCTTCCTTTTAAGAAACTGTACCCCCAAATAAATAATAAAATAGAAGCAATAACCAGTATCGCCGTCTTAATCTCTCTAGTGATTTTCAATGGTCAATTGTTTTTTTGGCAAAGTTAAAATAAAATCCTGTTATTCGTTGTTATTATTGCTTTAATGCTTCCTGAACCGAAACTTTTTTGCCGTTCTTAAAGGCGATAATGAAAGCAGAAGTATACCCTTTGGCCTTGGCCTCCGCCAATAATTTTTTAGCCTCTTCATAACTATTGGTATCGCCGTACATGTATTTGTACAAAGCACCTTCCGAAGCTACCGATATAGCATTCAACCCTTTGAAATTGCTGGCTACCGGCTCAATTTGTTTCCCGCTGGCCGACAACTGTACTTTAAACGTTGCTACTCCGTCAGCTGCATTGGTCTTAGGTTCTTCTTTAGGCTCCGGTTTTTTCACTTCCGGTTTCTTCACCTCCGGTTGCTTAGCTGTAGCTTTAGGAGCTGTAGCGGTATCAACCGTTTTGCCGCCTTTCTCTTTCTCTAATCGCTGAGAAGGTTTGATGATTTCGTCAGCGGCTCCGGAACCGAAATATTCTTTTTTGTAGTTGATGATGGCATTGGCAATCGCCTCGGCTATTTCCTGTTGTCCTTCTTCAGAGTCCAGCTTAGCGCCTTCGGCCGGATTAGAGATAAACCCCATCTCAATCAGCACTCTCGGCATATAGGCTTTGTGCAAAACCATGTACGGAGCCTGTTTTACCCCGCGGCTTTTCTTACCCAAATCGTCTATAAAATGATTCTGAATTTTACCTGCTAAAGCTATACTCTGGTCGAGGTACAACTCCTGCGACA
>CAYPSB010000020.1:0-23144 GCA_964413435.1 uncultured Flavobacterium sp. | reverse complement strand
TTCTGAATTTTACCTGCTAAAGCTATACTCTGGTCGAGGTACAACTCCTGCGACAGCACCATGGCACCAAAAGATTCCGGCGATTTCGGGTCAAAGCCCTCGTATTTTTGTTTATAGTCTTTCTCTAACGTAATAACGGAGTTCTCGCGCTTCGCCGCTTCGAGGTTAGACGCGTTTTTGGACATCCCCATCACATAAGTCTCCGAACCCGAAGCCGCCGTATTTACATTAGCATTACAGTGAATCGAGACAAAAATATCCGCATTGGCGCGGTTGGCTATGTTGGCGCGTTCCACCAAATCAATAAACTGATCCGTCTTACGGGTGTAGATAACATCAATACCCGGATTTTTCTCTAAGAGCCTGCCCACTTTCAGCACCACGGCCAGCGTGATGTTTTTTTCTATGTAAGGCATACGGATGGCCCCGTAATCGTGATCTCCGTGACCTGCATCCAAAGCCACTTTGAATTTTGATTGCCCAAATGCATTCAGGCTGAGCCCGAACAATGCGATACCCAAAAGAACTTTGCTGTACTTTGTAATTTCCATAGAATCTAAAAGTTAATTATAATTAAAACCGAAAGGTTATAAATCTAATATTTCGTTATTTTTGACCGAAAATATTGTTTAAGTTTGCCGCGTCAAAAACCAAGCCATATTTCTACAAAAATAGTATTAAACCTTTGCAAAGAAACTTATTTTATATCGTTTTTTTAACAATCTTCCTAACATTGGGAGGCGCAAAAACATACGCACAAGAAGGCAAGCCTAAAGAAAAATCGTTTCCGGCTAAAAATCAAACCACTAGCCCCGAAACCCAACCCGAGCTGACCGAAAAGCCGGTAAAAGTCATCAGCGGCGATTCGCTCAAAAAGAAAAAAGCACTGCTCGACGGCAAAGTAAAATACAAAGCCGATAAATACGCCAAAATCGACCAGAAAAAGAAACTGGTCACCCTATACGACAAAGCCGAACTGTACTATCAGGACATCGAACTCAAGTCGGGCATCATCGTTTTTGACTACCAGAAAAACGAAGTGTATGCCGGGCGCATCAAAGATTCTACCGGAGCTTACACCCAAGCCCCTATCTTCAAACAAGGCGACAATCAGGTAGAGCCCGATTCTATTCGGTTCAACTACAAAACCAAAAAAGCATTGGTGTGGAATTCCCGAACCAAGCAAGGCGAAATGAACGTCAAATCGGAAATTTCCAAAAAAGAAAACGACTCGGTCTACTTCCTCAAAAAAGCGCGTTTTACCACCGCTAAAGATATAGACAACCCCGAATATTACTTTCAGGCCAGTCGCGTAAAACTGGTACCCGGTAAAAAAGTAGTCGTAGGACTCACCAACATGGTCATTGCCGACGTGCCCACGCCTTTGGCCCTGCCCTTTGCCTTTTTTCCCATGACCGAAAAAAGCCGCTCGGGTCTGATTATTCCTTCTTACAACGACAGCAACGTACGCGGATTTTCCCTGCAAAACGGCGGGTATTATTTTGCCCTGAGCGACCATTACGATTTGGCCATACTGGGGGATTACTACACCAACGGGAGTTACGCCATGCGCTTCGAATCTTCCTACGCTAAGAAATACAAGTTCAACGGAAACGTCAACATCCGTTTTGAGAACCTCATCACCAGCGAGCGCGGCTACCCCGACTATGCCCGAACCAACATTTACAACATCCAGTGGTCGCACGCCAAAGATGCCAAATCTAACCCCAACTCGCGGTTCTCGGCTTCGGTAAACCTCGGAAGCAGCAAGTACTACGTCAACTCCATCAACCAGGTCAATGTAGGGTCGCGCTTAAACAACACTTTGAGCTCTTCCATTTCCTATTCCAAGACGTTCAACTCGGTGCCCCAGGTCAACATGTCACTCACGGCCACCCACTCGCAAAACACCAATACCGAAGACATCAACATGACCCTGCCTACCCTGCAGGTCAGCGTTGACAGGCTCTATCCTTTTGCCCCCAAAGACGGCGTAAAAAAAGGCTTTTTCAAAAATATCAATCTCCAGTATACCGTGCGCGGAGAAAACCGCATAGCCACCAAAGATTCGCTCTTCTTCAAAAAAGAGATGTTCCGCGATGCCAAAATCGGTTTCCAGCACAGCATTCCGCTGAGTACCAACTTCAAACTGTTCAAGTACTTCAGTGCCACCAGCTCCGTAAACTACAACGAAGTGTGGTATTTTAAAACCATCACCAAACAATTTGTAGCCGCCCAAAACAAAGTAGTCGATACCGAAGTGCCCGGCTTTGATGCCTTCCGCACCTACTCGTTCAACACCAGCTTGGGAACCACCATTTACGGTACGTTCAATTTTGGCGACAAAAAGAAAATACAGGCCATCCGCCACTTGGTGCGCCCTGCAATATCTTATAGCTACACCCCGAGCTTTTCGCAGTATTACGACACCTATGACCCCGACGGCAGCGGTACCATGCGCAAAGAATACACCCGTTTTGACAACGGAATTTTCGGGGCACCGGGAAAAAGCATGTCCAATGTCTTGGGCTTCAACCTCAGCAACTCCTTTGAGGCGAAAGTAACCGATAAGGACCCTACCAAAACAGAACCGAAAAAGGTCATGCTGCTCAACAACCTGAACTTTTCAACCAGCTACGACATTACAGCCGACTCCCTGCGTTGGGCGCCTATGCGTGTGAGCGGCGGAACGGCATTTTTAAACCAAAAGATGAACGTCAACTTCGCCACCACCCTCGATCCTTATGCCATCAATAATGCGGGCAAACGCATCAATACCTGGAATATCGACAACGGCGGTAGCCTGTTCCGTATGACCAGTGCCAACATGACGGTGAACTATTCGTTTTCGAGCCGTGGTGAAAGCAAAGAAAAAACCAACACCCAAGGCAAGCGCAACGGAGGCCGTGAAGACGATTTGTTCGGAACCAACACCGACCTCAGCGACCGCCGCCAAAGCCAGTTTACCGAGGACGGAGAAGACAAAGAAACCGCCTCGGAATTCTTCAATTACAAGCTGCCGTTTGACATGACCATGGCTTACTCCCTGACCTATTCCAACAACAACCGCGAAAAGAAAATCTCCGGAAACTCCCTGATGGTCTCCATGAATACCGATTTGGCACCCAAGTGGAAAGCCGGGGTCTCTACCGGGTATGACTTTGTGCAAAAAGGAGTCACTTTCACCCAATTCCGCTTTGAACGCGACCTCGACAGCTGGCGCATGGATTTCAGCTGGGTACCCTTCGGACAGTCGTACTGGAGTTTCTTCATCGGTATCAAGTCGGGCGTACTGAGCGACATCAAGTGGGATAAACGCAGCCAGGCAGACAGAAGCCTGAGATAATTAGGAATTACGAATTATAAATTACGAATTATCAATTAATAAGCGGAAAATATCATGAGCAAAAAAATCATTTTTACAGATAAGGCGCCGGCACCAATCGGGCCTTATAACCAGGCGGTTTTGATGGGAAATACCCTGTACACTTCGGGACAGATTGCCTTGAACCCGGCTACTATGGAGCTGGTATTAGACGATATTGAAACCGAAACCCGTCAGGTCATGGAAAACATGAAAGCCGTATTAGAAGCGGCCGATATGACCTTTGAACACGTGGTCAAAACCACCATCTTTATCATGGATATGGGGAATTTTGCCCGCATCAACAGCGTGTACGGAGCCTACTTTGACGAGGCGACTGCCCCGGCCCGCGAAACCGTTCAGGTAGCCGGTTTGCCCAAAGGGGTTAACGTGGAAATTTCCATGATAGCGGTTAAAGCATAAGTCAACCTTTTTAAAACCCTGACAGGGTTTAGAACCCTGTCAGGGTTAAGAGAACTCTTTCGATTTGTTATTTACTCCATCTCCCCGTTCTACTCCAAAACCGTCACTTCGAGTATCCGCCCTGGCGGATGTATCGAGAAGCCTTTACGGTATATACCAAACTATCCAAAGAATCAAAACAAACCTACTCCTTAACAAACTTCTTACCCACCACCGTTTGACCTGCGGATAGCAAACTGAGCAGGTATGTACCGCGTTGTAGTTGGCCTATTGGCAAGGCAGCCTGCAAGACAATACCCGCAACCGGACGACTGCTGTACACCCTACGACCTGTTAAATCATAAATAACCACCTCGTCAACCACTGCTTTGCCTTGATACGTAAAACCAAGTTCAGACTGCGCCGGATTAGGACTCAACACCATCTCCTCCCGTTCAAAATCAGGAATATCCAGCGTGCAACCATTAACAGCAACATTTACAGGCGTAATATTACCATTAGTAGTCCCATTACCGATCTGCCCATAATTGTTTCTACCCCAAGCCCATAATGACCCATCTGATTTTAGAGCTACTACATGTTGATAACCCGCCGAAACAGCTACCCAATTCGTGTCAGCACCTATTTGTACGGGTTGCATTCGGTCAGTGGTGGTTCCATCACCCAGTTGCCCCATATTATTCCAACCCCAAGCCCACAAGGTGCCATCAGATTGAATACCATAGGAACTTTTATAACCGGCATCCACATTAATCCAGGTTCTGTTGCCTATCTGTACCGGAACGTCTCTGAAATAAGCAGGAGGTAAATTGTCACCGGTTTGCCCTTGTCCTCCCACACCCCAAGACCATAAAGTGCCATTAGTCTTAAGTGCCAAAATATGTCCGGCTCCTAAACTCATCGTAGCCCAATCTGTGTCCGGATTCAACTGAGTAGGAGTCGAATGAGCACTCAAAGTAGACGGTCCCAATATCCCTAAGTTTTGTCCCCAACCCCACATAGTACCATTGGTTTTTAAAGCTACGGCTGTGCTGGTTCCGGTGGCTCCTACCATCTTCCAGTCCGTAGCGGTACCTATCTGACCCGGGCTGAGCCTGTTGCTGCAACAACTCCCGTCTCCCATCTGATAGGTATCGTTCTGACCCCAGCCCCAAAGGGTACCGTTAGTCTTCAATCCAAGAGTAAAGGCTCCTCCTGAAACTACCTGCTGCCAGTTAGTGGCTGTACCTACCTGAGTCAATGTAGTAATATAGGAAACTGTTGATCCAATCCCCAATTGTCCGGCATAATTGGCACCGGCTGTCCATAAACTACCATTAGTTCTTAAGGCAAATGTGATATAATCACCTGAGTTTATGCTTTGCCATGAATTAACGGCACCAATCTGTACAGGTGTCCAATAATCAGAAACGGTGCCATTACCCAATTGACCACTGGCACCAGACCCCCAACCCCATAGAGTACCATTCGATTTAATACCCATGTTATTATAGTACCCACTACCAATGGATGTAAAGCATTGAGAGTGTACAAACACACTCCCCAAAAAGTAAAAAGTAAATAGTATTTTTTTCATAGTAAACAGGCATACTTATTAACAGGCAGGAACAATACAAAAATAAAGACATACTGTTCTTACAAATATATAGAATATATTTTAAGAAGTGTTTTATTTAATCATCCTCAAATTTTAATTAACATAGTTGATTTTTATATATAAATTTCATTACTACTGAGTCTTTTCTGGAATATCCCCCTTGTATTCTTCTATAAATACCGAATAAACCATTATAAACAAAAATGCAAAGGCAACTCCTACTTGTATGGAACAATGAGGGTATATATGATTATTAATGACACTTTGATACAAAAAAACTCCCCGTATTGAGGAGTCCTTTGATTCAAAAAAAGTACCGTCGTATCAACTTACCGTTACCGTTCCCATATATACACTGGTGGCATAGCTTTTTTCGTCAGCGGATACAAAGGTTATCCAGCTGTGTACCTCGAGGGTACTAAAAAATGTAGGCAGGGTAATGTTGGCTGAACCATTAACAACAGCAAAAAAAGTAAGTCTAGTTACCTTAGAAGAAGATTGCAGTAGTACGTCACTCCCTTACAAGCACCCAATTAATATGAAATGTCACACTTAGCCTGCCTGCACTGAAATTAGTTTAACAGCACTAAGGGAAACCATCGTCTTTTTATTGTCTTTTCCCCTTTTGCGCGGTTAGAGTGGCAGCGTATGATAATTTATTGAGTTGATGCTCTATCTATGCTCTATCCATGCTCTATCTATGTAGTGGTGATGCCGACTACAGTTTTTGGGTTTATGAGCGATACCTCCTGTTTATGTATCATTATAGTCTATTTTTTATTATTTGTGGTAATTATAGGTGCTTTATTACACCGGCTATTTGATAAACGGTTTGTTCGTTTCATCTTTGATTCTCATTTTAGGTTTTTAGTTGCAACGATTATCGAAATGATGGATGAAGAAAATGAATATTAATCGTAAAAAATTTAGATTATGGCCAGACAAAGAGGACCATTGAAGGTCCAAGGCACCCTAGGTGACATCAACTTTTATAAAAGTCAGGATGGTTACCTTATCCGTGAAAAAGGAGGTGTGAGTGGAAAGAGAATTAAGAAAGATCCTGTTTTTCAGAGGACGAGAGAAAACGGAATGGAATTTGGCAGTGCAGCCCGCGCCGGGAAGTTACTCCGAATGGCGGTGCAGCAGCTACTGCTACATGCGGATAACCGTGTAGTGAGTCGTTTGCATCAGCAAATGATGAGAGTATTGCATGCGGACCCAAGTAGTGCCCGAGGACAGCGAAATGTTGTAGACGGTGATGTCAATTTGCTACATCATTTTGAATTTAACAACAGATCGCCTTTAAGTGCTACCTTTTTCGCTCCGTACAGCGGAACGATAGACCGGGTTTTGGGCACTATAACACTTGAGGTTCCTGCTTTTGTACCAGTAGAAATGATTTTGGCTCCGGGAGGTGCTACCCATTACAAAATCATCAGTGCCGGTGCTGAAATTGATTTTACTGAACGAACTTTTATCGTTGATACCCTTGAAAGTACTGTACTACCATGGGATGGTGTACCTACTGTAGCTTTACATCACAGTCTTCAGGTAACAGCTGCCAGTACTCACCCTCTGTTTTTGGCATTCAGTATTGTATTTTATCAAGAAATTAATGGTGAAATGTATTTACTGCAGGATGGTGTTTTCAGCAGCACAGCAGTAGTTAAAGTCAGTAAACCTTAAAAGACAGTACTCTACCTTTTGGCCCCCAATGCGTTTTCTTGTTGGGGGCTTTTTTTATTGGGTTTTGTGGTAATGAGGGGCTTCGACCCTTCGACAGGCTCAGTGCAGGCTAAGCTCAGGGTGACAATAGTTTATTGGATTGGGTTTTGTGGTGATAAGGCCCTTCGACAGGCTCAGGATGACATTGGTGTTATGGATTGTATTTATCTTATAAAAGCAAGACCTCATAAATTAAGCAACTTACAATTAAATATACAAGTGTCAGTCTGAGCTTGTCGAAGACCCTCATTAGTACTGATGGAAAAAAAGCCCTTCGACAGGCTCAGGATAAACTAAGCTCAGGGTGACAAATGATTTATGGATTGTATTTACGTTAAAAACACAACACCTTCTAATTTATACAACTTACAATTAAATATACAAATGTCAGATTGGGTTTTGTACTAACGAGTATTCTTCAATTAAGATAGTTATCGGGAGAAGGCAACCTCGTACAGTTTATTAAACATAAGTGTATATAAAAAAATGTTATAATTTTTAATTAACATTATTATGCAAACAAAATTGTTTACTTTTGTGTTATGAAAATGCAATTAGATCTACTAAAAGGTGTTCATCCGGGCTTTGTATTGGAGCGTGAACTAAAAAAACGCCAAATACGAAAAGGAAGTTTTGCACTCCAAATTCAGGAGTATCCTCAGACTTTGTCGACCATTACCAAGGGGAAGCGTGATATGAACATTGGTTTGGCTTTAAAGATTGAACATCTCTTAGGAATTGAGGAGGGTTTTTTTATGATACTTCAAGTATATTATGATATTGAACGGGAGAAAAAGAAGCAAAACATTTCGCACCCCAATTTGAGTTTAATCAGACCGGTCTTATTTTGGGACACCAAAATGGAAAAGCTGGATTGGCAAAAACAAAAGAAAGCCATTATTAAAAGAATATTTGAGCGTGGTAACGAGATGGAGAAAAATGAAATTACCCGATTTTATGGTAACGAAATCATTTCCAAAGTCTTAAACACTACTAAACATGCTTCATTATAATACTGTAACCCCTTTATTAAGGTCGATTTTAGAGACCCTGATGCAGGCTGAAGTTTTTGCCCCTTTCCGGTTAGTTGGCGGAACGGCTCTCAGTTTGTATCAAGGTCACCGCATGTCTGTTGATATAGACCTATTTACCGATGAAGCCTATGATTCGGTAGATTTTGATGTTATAGATTCCTATTTGCGTAAGGTGTATCCCTATGTTGATACCAATAATTTTACAGCTATTGGTTTTGGTAAATCCTATTATATCGGCGACAGTGCGGAAGCCTGTATTAAACTTGATCTTTTTTATACTGATCCTTTTCTTGATGCTATGGTTATTACAGACAACATTCGAATGGCCACCGTAGCCGATATAATTGCTATGAAAATGGATGTCATTTTGAGAGGTGGACGAAAAAAAGATTTTTGGGATATTCACGAACTTAAAGATCATTATAGTATTGCTGAAATGTTTACGCTACACGAAAAGCGCTACCCTTATACTCACGATAAAGCACTACTTCTTAACAACTTTACCAATTTTAGCGAAGCTGATGATGATTTTGAACCAGACTGTCTGCGTGGTAAGCATTGGGAATTGATTAAGTTAGATTTGGTTGAATTTATAAATACATTCTAATCAATAACTGGCTCATCATCTTAATTTTGCGGTTATTTCACTTTATCGCTGCATTAAAGTTCTAAAGGCTTTGAGGTTTTTATCTGCGATACCTTAGAGGGGATTCTCTTCGGTTAGTTGTGCTCTTCGACCCTTCGACTAAGCTCAGTGCAGGCTAAGCTCAGCCCTTCGACAGGCTCAGGGTGACAGTAGTGTTATGGATTGTATTTATGTTAAAAACACAACACCTTCTAATTTATACAACTTACAATTAAATATACAAGTGTCAGTCTGAGCTTGTCGAAGACTCTTTCCCATGTTGGGTGTAATTTTTTGAATACTGTTCCAATCTCTCCCAATCTTGTTGTATTAAGGCTTCTTTTTTTCTTCGTGACCAGCCTTTTATTTGTTTTTCAATAGCAATGGCATTTAGTACATCGTTGAACGTTTCGAACCAAACTAGTTCTAAAGGTCTTTTGTCGAATGTGTAGCAGTCTTTCTTTTTTCCTGTTTGGTGCTCCCCTATTCTTCTTTCTAAATGGTTTGTAATGCCTGTATAGTAGGTATTATCATTGCATTTTACTATGTAAACAAAATAGGTTCTCATAATGCTTCATTTGTATTAATTTACTTAAAAATACAATATTTTTTTCTTCTTGTTATTATTTATCCATTAATCACATGCCCTTCGATCCTTCGGCAAGCTCAGGGTGACAATGGGGTTTTGGATTGGATTTTGGATTTATAAAAAGTATTCCGTTTTTGGTATACGAATTTCCCAATTTGCATACTAGTTAGAATTTTATTTTTGGAATTTTACAGTAGTAATTACTAAAAAACTATTGTAATGAAACTTTCTGCTTCTTTTAAATCTCATTTTATTTATGTTGTTGCGCTGCTTCATATCGTGCTTTATGTGTATGCGGCGGTTAACAAGTTGCTTGATTTTGAGAATTTTCAGGTGCAGTTGGGACAGTCACCGTTGTTGAGTGCTTTTGCGGGGTTTGTTTCTTATGTGGTTCCTGCTGTTGAGTTTGTTATTGTGGGATTTCTGTTTTTTGGGAGCACCCGTTATCTGGGTTTGTATGCTTCTTTGTGCCTGATGGCGATGTTTACAACCTATATTTTTATCATGCTGCACTTTAGCTCCTTTGTCCCTTGTTCTTGTGGCGGGATATTGGAAAAACTGAGTTGGCACCAACATCTGATTTTTAATGTCTCATTTTTCATAATCAATTTAAATGCTTTACTACTACACGACAATCCGAAAGCGGGATTACTACGTAAAAGACGATCTACTTTGGCCGGTGCGCTTTTGAGTATTGTCGTGGTGGTAGTATTGTTTTTATTATCGGAGGATACCATCCACCATCGTAACAACTTTGTGAGACGGTTTCCCCATCACCCTGCTGTGCTAAAACATCTCTATGATTTGAAACATACTTCGTATTATCTGGCCGGTGTGGACAATGGAAACATTTATCTCGCCAATAGTATTGCTCCCTTGGCTATGACTGTTTTTGATACTGCTTTAAAGCATAAAAGGTCTTACCGCATTACGCTTCCTCCTAACTCCTACCCGTTTAAAAATGTAAAAGTGGTTGTTTGTCCTCCCTACTTCTACTTGGCTGATGGTACCGTACCGGTGATTTTCAGAGGTAAAACCACCGACTGGAAAGCTGACGTATGGATGGAAAGCAAGGTCTACTTTTCAAAATATGTTGTGCTGAGTGAGAATACTATAGGTATCAGAGCTCTTAGCAGCCAAACCGGTGAAAACCTCTTAGGAATCATTAGTAAAGACAGTGTGGTTCACGTGAGTCTGAATGCGACATTGCTGACCAAACAGCTTGACGGGGTATTTGATACCGATGGTTACTTTACCTATAACAAAGACCGGAAGCAACTATTGTATCTCTACGCCTACCGCAATCAATACCTTCAGATTGACTCCTTGCTTCATAAGACAGCCACAGGTAAAACGATAGACACGGTCAGCAAAGCTCACCTCAAAGTAGCCTATATTGCCTCTAAGAAGGAATCTAAATTAGCCGCTCCCCCGCTTGTGGTTAACAAAAATGCCTTCAGCTCGGGAAAATATCTTTTTGTCAGTGCGGGGTTAATGGGCAAATATGAAGACCGTGACTCTTGGGACACCTCTACAGTGATAGATGTGTATGACCTTACCAACAGAACTTATGCTTTAAGCTTTTATATAACAGATTACAAGAATCAGAAAATGACTGATTTTATGATCGACCACGACTTATTAGTAGCGGTGATTGGCCCAAATGTGGTTACCTATAGATTGAAGCAATCTCTATCATTTTAAATCATGGCGATGCCATTACGATATACCGTGCACAGTATCAGGGTAACGATTGAAAACCTGGAAGAGAGTAAATCATTAATTTAAATTTTATTTCCATGAAAAGAATTTTTTTAAAAACAGTGTTGCCTGCTTTGGCAGTGCTGTTAGCCATTGGCGGTGCCTTTGCGTTTAGTAGCGCAGCTGACAAAAGCGTGGCTTTGGATGTAAACGGGTTTATCCCGGGTCAGGTTTGTGAAGAAACCTCGGTCGTTTGTCAAACACAGGATAATGGTATCTATTGCACCAATAGTTCCGGAGTTTGGCTTTACAAAATGAATTTGTCTGAGACAGCCTGTCCTGACCATCTTTACAGAAAACAATAAGTTACTGTAAACAGAACGCCCGATGGTTTCCCATCGGGCGTTCTTATTTTAATTTATAAATCGCTCTTTAGATGGCTGTCAAACCAAGCCTTAATTCTTTGGCTCAAATCTGCTTGATGCTCAGGCTGACCCAGCAGATGCCCTTCTTCGGGGTATCTCAAAAGTATACTTTCTTTACCCAAACGCCGCAGGGCCATATACAGTTCCATACTCTGGTTCGGATTCACATTTCCATCCTCTTTTCCTACCCATAACAGCAATGGCGTTTTAATTTTATTTGCCTTTCTTACCGGTGAATTTTGTACGTAAGCATCATAATTATCATAAAGACTGAAGCCCATACGATGTTGCTGATACTCAAATCTCCACATATTGGAATGTTCAAAATCTTTGTGATAAGACAAATAATGACTGACCAGGTCTGTAATCCCATTACCCGCTACAGCAGCTGCAAAAATATTGGTTTCGGTCACTGCAAAACCGGCGATAAATCCACCATAGGAATGTCCTATCAGTCCCATCCTACTCCTGTCAAGAATCCCTTTGGAATCAACAGTATTTATAGCGGCAGTAATGCACGCCACAGCAGACTTACCGGTATCTCCAATGGTAAACCGGATATCGGGAAACAACACCAAATACCCATCAAGGGCGTAATTCATAGCACTAAACCCATCCGAATCATACAGTGTAGGTTTAAGGTATTGGTGGAAGTCCTGGGATAACTTTTCATACACATACACCAGCATTGGATACTTTTTCCCCGCATCATACCCTGCGGGATAGTATAACGTTCCCTTGAGTTCCCCTATTGCCGGCACCTTATATTGAATTTGCTCCGCGGTGCACCACTCATATTTATTGTAATGGCTGTTCGACTGGTACAGCATTTTTGAGGAACCATTCGCAGTTATCATTAATCTGGCCGGAACAGTGGCCGATTGCTCTTTGTAGGCATAATGCGAAAGGTTGGGCGTACGCCAAAAACGATTATACCGCTTTGGTCCAAAAACCAGTTTTTTAAAAGGTCGATTAGGATGATAAAGGAAAAAACCACTGTTGCGTTGTGTATCGACAGCTTCCAATACGAGTCCGTTACTGATATTAATCGCCGGTCGGCCTATGATAAGACTGGAATAAGGTTTAAAACCGGGAAGCTCACATTCGGTCACACGGTATCTGATACCGCTTTCTCTGCCTTTTGTAATTCGCTCTGCTTTTCCGTCAGTTGTTATCAACCATACATCCTTTTTATCATATACCATCAAGCGGTTGTCATTAGTCCATCCGGCTATATCATATGGCTGTGCCAATCCCGGTGTATCGCTATAGGTATCATAAAAAGGAATGTCCAGTTTCTCGGTTACGTTTAAATGTATGTTCCCGGCAATATCATAAATCCACCAGCTCTGCTCATTATAATAGGCCAGATATTGGCCATTGGGAGCAGTCTTCATAAAAGACTGGCCCCATTCGTAACAGCGCAGCAAAAGTTTGGTATCACCGGTTTTAAGATCGGTGATGTACAGGTCCTGAGGAGCATCGGACGAAAATGCCGGTTCATTTTGCAACGGATTGTAAGTAAGGGCATACCGTCGGTCTGGTGTAAACAGTGCAGCTGACCGTTCCTTGGTGCCTACAGCTGTAACACTATTAGTACTTCGTGACCAAAACGCAGCCTTAGGCACAAAATTCACATCTCCTTTAAACTGCTGAGCCGGAAAATCGAGTGGAGCCATGGCATCCCATGCCTCAATCCCGTTTTCTTCTATAGGTTTCCTTCTCTGGGCATAAGCAAAAAATAACCGCTCTCCGTCCTGTGAGAAGGCAACCGTTCCGCTGCCGGGTTTGTAAACAATATGTTCCTTTTTAAATTGAGCATTCTGTGATAAGTCGAGCGAATCCAACTGCTGATTGACCACATCATACCGAAACAAACGAAAAGCTTGTGTCAGCGAATCCTTGGGCAGTGCCTTGGAGAATGCCAGTTGCCCGCCTTTGCTGTCCCAGGCCAAGGTACTGAGTTTTGCGGTCGTTGTATAAACCGGTGTTTTTAGAAAATCCTTGCTTCTTTGTACCAAACTGATTCCGGTATTTTCAAGCAACGCCACTTTATTTTCACCATCAAAAGTAAACTGCTGAACGCCATGATACGTGTATCGTTTTTCTTTGTTGAAGTCCATTAAGTGCATTACCGTTGCGTCCTTTTCTTTTTGTACTAAGCCGAACAGTTTTCCTCCCTCGGAAAACTTAGCTTCAATCACCTCAGAAAACTCTTTTTTCATACCCGTCTCAAAATCAACTATTGTCAAAACCTTAGACGGACTTGTCACGGTAAACCGCTTCCCGTCGGCACTAAAGACGCCATTTGTCCCTTTGGGAAAACTGTACCATCTTTTGCCGACTGTTGCTTTTACAAATAAGGTATCCAAGCCACTGTCATAAAAAACCACATAGGCAATCCATTTCCCATCGGGTGACAATTCTTCTTGCTTGGTTTCGCTCCATAAGGCATAATCATCTACTGTCACTTTACGTTTTTGGGCATAGCCCCGGCACATACACAGTACCAGGGCCAATAAAATAAGAGGTTTTACCTTCATTAGTAGCCGGGATTTTGAGGTAGTAAATTGGGGTTCAGCAGTAACTCTGATTCCGGTAAGGGTAACAGCAGCTGTGTAGGTTGCCATAGTGGTCTTATGGCACTCATCACCGCATTGGCCCTGCCCGTTCTTTTTAAATCAAACCAGCGGTGGCCTTGTTCTAAAAACAGTTCTACCCTGCGTTCCTGCATTACTGCTTCCAACAATTCGGTTGCAGTGGTTGCGGTAGTATTGGCTAGTCCTCCCCTGCTTCGTACTTTGTTGATGTCGGTCTGAGCACCACTTATATCTCCGAGGTGGGCCCTTGCTTCCGCCCTGATTAGGTATTGCTCTGACAGGCGGAATAAAATGGTGTACTCCTGTGAGGTACCGGTATTGGTTGTTTTTTTGTATTTAAAAGCATGTGCCCACGAACCCGAAGCATTGCTTATGGTTCTGGTCCAGTTGGTTTTTCGTAAATCTCCCGTTTCAAAAGCACTGTGGAGGCCTGTTGCCATAGCCGGTCTTATGGGTGGGCCACTAGTAAATATAAAAGTGCGCGCATCTCGGGTATTTAATCCGGCTATGCCCGGGTGCAACGACCAGATTACATCGGGGCTGGTTCTTAAAAATTCGTTGGCCGGATTGGCTTCCCAAGTGTAAGTGCTGTTTGCAATCACACTGGTGGCATGAGCCTCTGCTTCTGCCCAATGCCCGAGGTATAAATGCACTCGGGCTAAAAATGCCGTGGCGACTGCTTTATTTACCCTAACGCGCTCTGTTCCCTGATAGGTTGTTGGCAATAAGGTTTCTGCCAGTGTTATATCAGCCAGAATGTGCTCATAAACTACCGCTTCTGATAGTTTGCCAATAGTAGCATTTGCATTATACTCTATCCCGGTTACATAAGGGATACTCCCAAAAAGATTTACCAAGTAAAAATGCAGGTACCCTCTTATGAACAAGGCTTCCCCTTTTAAACGGTCTTTTTGCTCTTGTGTCAGGCTGGCTGATTCTTCCACTCCCTTGAGTAAGGCATTACAAGCGTATATTTGGCCATAACTATTGTTCCACAGCCCTGCTATTAATGGATTAGAGGGCACAACAGTATGGTTGTTGAATTGTTGCAACGGTGGATTGGTACTGTAAAAATCCAATTCATCGGCATAGTTGCCCAGAACACTTGACAAGCCTGTATTTAAACCCGTAACCATGCCGCCGTCTCTCATGCGGGCATATACATCAGCCATGGCAGCATTGGCCGTGGAATATTCCTGGAATACGGTATATCCAATTAGTTGGGATTGGGGTTTTCCTACCTCGGTAAAGTCATCGCAACTTCCGATTGTTACTAACAGTAAGATTGTGGCCAGTATTTTTATTAGGTGTATTTTTTTCATTTTAAAAGAGTTTAAGGTTAGAAATTTAGCTGAACCCCTAAGGTATATTGGCGTAAGGGCGGCAAGGAAAAGGCCGAATGGTTCTCGGGATCAGCGCCCCGGTAATGGGTAAAGGTCAAGAGGTTTTGCCCTTGGAGGTACACTTTGGCCGTCCAACCTTTGGTTATCGTAGTTGGCACCGTATAGGTTATGCCGGCACTTTTCAGACGTACAAACGATGCGTCGCTAATGGCGCCATTGCTGTCATAAAACTTAAAATATGCATCTGTCAGGTCACTATTGGCTCCCGTAGTGTATTGTTGCACGGTGGCACTTGTTCCATTTTGCGGAAAGTGGTTCAGCACCTCGACATCCTGATTTGAAAAAGTTCCTGCCAGCGCAGCAGTATACAATTGGTTGTATGCCTGTTGCTTTACAAATTGAAACAAACAATCCAGCGTCCAGTTTTTGTAGGTAAACTGATTGGCGATACCTCCAAAGAATTTTGGGCTTATATCGGCCACATATTGCCTGTCGTCCGTAGCTGTAATTTGACCGTCACCGTTGTAATCCCGGAAGGTGTATGCCCCTGTTGTTGGGTCGATACCGGTGTAGTCATAGACTTTTTTGATGTTGAGCGGTTGTCCGATGACCAAGTAGTTTTGATAGGTTGAGCCTGCTAAATCGGGGAAAGACACTAACTTGTTTTTAGGTACCGAGAGGTTGAGAGTTGTTGTCCAGTTCCCGTTTTTGCTTTGGAGGGGAACCCAACGCAGGTCGGCTTCGAAGCCTGTATTTTGAACCGTAGCTTTCAGGTTTGACTGCAGCGATGTAAATCCTGTGGTGCTTGGCAACGGAACCCCTACCAATTGGTTGGATGAACGATTGCGATACCAAGCGGTGGTTATCAAGATGCGGTCTTTATACAACCCCAACTCGAGCGCCACTTCCAGTTTTTTGTTGGTTTCCCACCCGAAATCAGGATTGAACAGGCGGGTTGGTTGTATGCCCGTTTGCCCGTCATAGTAGTTCCCTGAAACTCCATACGTATCATAGAACTGATAATCGCCTATTTGGTCGTTACCGCTGGTCCCATAGCTTGCTCTGATTTTTCCGAAGCTCAAAGCCGGAAGGGCTTTTGCCCCATTTTCTTTGTAAAACAACCAACCGGCTCCTACAGCTCCGAAACCGGCAAAGCGATTGCCGGGGCCAAAACGGCTGGAACCGTCTCTTCTGCCAGTGATGTTTAGGATATACTTTTCTTTCCAGTTTAGATTTACCCTTCCAAAAAATGCGGTGTAGCGGTATACTGCTTCCTCATGATTCAGGACTTGTATGCTTGCCGCTGAAGCCAAATTGTTAATGAGGTTATTCCCGGGAAATCCGGTGCCTGATTGTGCTAATTGCCCCGTTTTTTGTTCCTGAAAAGTAGCGCCCAACAGTGTGCTTAACTTCAGGTCCTTCCATGTTTTATTGTATCCCAGTTGGGGTTCTGCGATCCATGACGTTTGCTTACTGTTGTTGAGGTATAAGGTTGAAGCTTCGGGCCCTATATTCTCTGCCGGGTCGTAGATGGTTGAGGGGCTTGTGCGTTTCTCGTTTACCCGGCTCTCATTGTAGCCCAAACTGGTCTTCATTGTAAAGCCCGGTAACAACCGATAGGATAACAAGGTATTCGCTATCAGGTTATTGGTTTGGGTCAGGTATGCCCCGTTTAAGTAGCCGAGGGGATTATTGAAGGTACCGTTCTCCCAATTTAAATTACCGTTCCCGTCATAGAGGACCGGTGCGTTGGGTGCCAGTGTGTAAGACAGTCCTGTTAAATCCACCCCCGGCAGGGTATTTTTATCACCAATGTAATTTGCCGAAAGGTTTAGGTTGAACTTTTGGTCGGCCGATTGGTGGGTTATGCTGCTGTGCACGGCGCCTTTTCCATAAGACTCATTCCCCGGAAAGACCGAAGTTTCGTTACGGTAGGTTCCGCTTACTAAAAATTGCGTTTGGCTGCTCCCGCCCGATATCGTGAGTTGGGCATTTTGAATGGTGGCTGTCCCTCCTATTAAGGTTTTCTGCCAATCGGTGTAGCGGTTGCGGTCCCAAGTACCGTTTACATCAAAGGCACTTTCCGGATAGGTTGTGATGCCATCATTAGCGAAGGCTTCTTCGCGCATGGCGAGATATTGCTCGGTATTCATGAGTTTGCGTTTGCGGGCTACCTGCCCTACTGTTGTAGACGCATTGACACT
This sequence comes from uncultured Flavobacterium sp., assembly GCA_964413435.1. Taxonomy (GTDB): domain Bacteria; phylum Bacteroidota; class Bacteroidia; order Flavobacteriales; family Flavobacteriaceae; genus Flavobacterium. The sequence goes on along the minus strand of CAYPSB010000020.1, from coordinate 5,514 downwards.
GTAGCGGGTGGTTCCTGCCTTGCCTTTTTTGGTCGTAATGAGTACGACGCCGTTAGCCCCACGAGACCCATAAATGGCTGTGGCATCGGCATCTTTGAGTACCTCTATGCTCTCAATATCTGCGGGATTGATGCTGTTGAGCGGACTGATATCACCGGGCATGGTTCCACCGGACAAGGCGCTGTTTCCCAGTGATTGGGAAGCGTACGGAACGCCGTCTACGACATAGAGCGGATCGTTTCCTTCGGCTCTTATGGAATTTTGACCCCGCAGTTGAATGCTAAACCCTCCACCGGGTATGCCGGTAGCCTGGGTAATGTTGACCCCTGCCATCCTACCCTGCATGGCTGCCAATGGATTGCTCACCGGTTGCTTCTCGATATCTTTAGCTGTAATTTTTGAGATACTCCCAGTACGTTCTTTTTCTTTTACGGTGTAGTAGCCGGCATTGACCGTGACTTCCTGTAACGTAGTGGCATCGGCCGTCATTGAAATATTAATAACGTTATTGGCAGCTACTGTAACGGAGACCTCATTATAGCCGAGGTAAGTAAAAATAAGGTTATCGCCTACTTTGGCCGGGATGGTGTAGCTCCCCTTTTCATCTGTGATGGTGCTTTGGGAGCTGTTTTGTACTACTACTGTAACCCCAGGAAGGACACCATTGGCATCGGTTACTATACCTGAAATTGTTTGTAGTGTACTAGGTTGTGGGTTTTGGGCAAATGTAGTTAGGCCGTTAAGGTATACTCCTATAAGAAACAGATACCATAAGGCCTTCCAACCCTTCTTTAGTGAAGAATTTTTCATAATTTTGGTTTGGTTTAAATTGAACATTAGTTTGTTTAAGCTTCGGCTTCCTATACTAGTTTGGCGACGAGGTAGGAAGTCTTTTTTTTTGTGAAGTTCGTTGTGTTGTTTATACCATAGGCTTTAGGGTTTACTGATTAATAATTGTTTTAAATAACCTGCGCAGGGTACAGCATCTTATCCAATGTAACTGTCATTCCCGCTAAGGCGGTAATCTAAAAAAGCTGCCCCAACAAAAGCTAATTTTATAACCCAACTAAAATTTAAAAATCATTATTCAATGGCGTTGAGGCAGGCTTTAAAATAATTGCAAAACTGTTAACTGACAAATAGCGAATCGATAAAATAAAAGTGAAGTACTAACGCAAAGAATCTAAAGGAAAGTTTAACGCATAAAAAAGGCGCGGAACTCAACTTAAACGCTCCAAGGTACTGGTATACCTGCACACGAATAAGTGAGCCCACGCCCTAGAGCGTGAGCATTGGCACTTATCATCTCGCGTGCTAAAAATTACCAGTTTTTGGAACGAGATTCAAAGCGAATGCTTCAATATTGACATTTGAAGAATCGCAAATTTATGTAATTGGAAACAAATATAAGAAAATATATCTAATGTGGTTTACTTAACCTACATTATTTTTTAAAAATCTATTGAAATTGCTTTAATAAAATGAGCTATGGCTAAAAATCAAAGCAAAACAGATTTCCAAATAGAATTTGGGAAACAGCTAGAGAAACTTCGAACTTCACAGGATTTGAGTTATAGGGTATTGGCTCAAAGATGCGATGTTGATTTCAGCAACATAAGTAAAATTGAAAAAGGAGAAATCAACATACAACTTAGTACAATTAAGGAACTAGCAAAGGGATTAAGAGTTCATCCCAAAGAATTATTTGATTTTAAATTTGATTTGGATAAAGACTAAAATTCAAATTACACAATAGAGAGATGCTCATATACATTAGTTATGGGCAAGTATTGAGAAAAACTCACAGTTATGATTTCAAATTACGAGAATATTATAAATGCGATTTGTGATAAGTTCCATAATCATATTGCACCGCTTAAAGTGGTAAATTGGTTACAAAATTTTGATAAGCCTGATTGGAAAAAAGCTCTAATTGTACTGAACGCTTTAGAATATTTTACGACGAATGACATAATTAAGGAGTTTGATACTTACTTATCTATTTGTCTTAAGGATATAGATAACAAAAATCCAATTTATGTTCTTCCGGTTGGAATTGCTGGAAAAAGTGGTCTTGCGATGATATACTATATGAGAAAAACTGCAGTTTTCATTGATAATAAAATAACCATTATATCTACAAATAGTCTTCTTCAATTAAACGAAGGTGACAATTTAATATTAGTGGACGATTTTTCAGGATCTGGCGAAACCATTACAAATTTCATCAATATCATTCAGGGAGAACTGCCAAAATCGTTAGCCATATCAGTTGTCACAATTGCATATTTGAAAAAAGCAAGACTTCATCTTGAAAAGCAAAACATACAGATTTATGGTAATGAGAGATTTAGTGCTTTTCAGAAACGGGGCTCTGTCTTTGGTTATTTGCCAAAAATGAAAGTCATTCGCGAATTTTGTTTTAAATATGGTGATTTGCTTTATCCAGAAAAAAAATACAGAGATAATAAGACTAAGCTTCATCCATTAGGATATGCAAATTCACAAGCTCTAATTGCATTTGAACACGCAGTTCCCAATAATTCTTTATCTATAATATGGGCCGACAAAAAAAGAAGTGACAGTAATGAAAATTGGCAACCTATTTTCCCTCGTAGAACTCAATCACATATTAAGGAGGCAAATGATTTCAAAAAAACATCAGCATATTGGATTAGTTTGTTATACAAACTCGGGTTAGAATCAAACTTTAATCTAACTCCAGAGAAGTATTCCAATTACAACATTAGTGTTCTTAGCGTTTTGCTACTAAAAAGGAAAAGAAAGAACGCAATTTATATTTGTCAATATCTCGGACTAAATTTGATTGAGTATGAGGCAATTGTCAAAGAAGGCATTAAATCAAAAGTTTTGAATGAGGATGGCAATTTGTCTGATAGTGCTCAAACGGTAATAGAGCAGGTTAGAAAAAAAATTCAATTCGAAAAGGAAAAATATATTAAACCAGAACTAGTTATAGAAGAAGACATGTTATATTTACCAAAAATTTTTCTGGGAAATCCATGAGTAAGTTTGATTAGCTTTGTCCGTAAAAACGACTTCTTGAAATCTTTTGTTTCAAGAATAAATTAAGCTAGATTATACTGATTCCTATGCAACGCCTGCGGGCACTCGGGTCGCATAGGATTCACTTACGTGAATCATTTCAAAAAGGAGTAATTAAACTGAAAATGGACTTTCCTAGAAATTCTTATATTGAAATCGCCAGAGGCGAGGGACGATCTCAAAAATTTATTGAAGATACGCTTAACTATGCGGACAAATTAATTTTACAAGGCCTTCCTGTAATTTTCTCATTGAATCACTTTGCGCAAATTATTGGAATTGATATATTGGAATTGAAACGAACTTTAGAAAATCGCGGCCACTATTATTCATATTATTTGATTAAAAAGAAAAAAGGAGGTTATCGAAGAATCATTGCACCTCACAAGAACATTAAGTATCTACAAGATTGGCTCAAACTAAATATCCTTGATAAATTGGAAACCCATTCGGCAGCCAAAGGGTTCATAAAAAACAAATCTATCTATGACAACGCAAAAGTTCATTTAAACGCAGACACAATTTTAAATGTTGATTTAAATAATTTTTTTGAAAGTATTAGTGAAAAACGTGTTTATGGATTATTTAGACATTTTGGATATCACCCAAATTTGGCCGTGCATTTCGCTAAAATTTGCACGGTCAAAATGCCTGAAGAGAAATTTGAAAATTTGGACGAATTTACTCAATCCCATTTTCAAGAGTATTTTAATATAGAGCATTCCGTTTTAGTTCAAGGTGCGCCTACAAGCCCCACATTATCTAACCTAGCTTGTCTTAAATTAGATAACAGGCTAAATAAACTATCGAATAAAGCTGGTATTAACTACAGCAGGTATGCAGATGATATGACGTTTTCTGGAGAAATGTCTAATCTACCAAAATTAAGTTTACTAAAAAAAATTATTGAGGATGAAAACTTCAAAATTAACTGGAGAAAGGTTGGTAAGTTTAAGCAAGGTCAGAAACAACTCGTAACCGGCCTTTTAATAAACAAATCTGTCCGTATCCCTAAAAAGTTTAAGCGTGATGTATTAAGACACCTTCATTTTTGTGAAAAATTTGGTCCGAAAGCGCATTTTGACAAAGTTAAACCTGGAAAACTTTACAGAAAGGAATGGTTAATGGGCAAAATATTATTTATAAATTCGATTGAACCGGAAGTTGCGAAGAATATGTTTGAGAAAATGAAAAAAATTTCTTGGGAAGTTTAATATGCCAGCGCCTAACAGCAGTCACGAAAAATTGCTCGTTTTCTGTGACTTGATGTTTCGTTTCCACGAAGAAATTCTATCTTAGCGGACAGAACTCGGCTCGTTGGCATTGCAATTGCACATGGCCGCGAAACGTTAGCAACACAACTAAAATTAGAAAAAAAATAAATTATGGCAACTAATAGTGGAAACAATTCAAGAAAAGGTTCTGTTAAGGATCGTTCACAAGTCTTTAATCCTTCAACAGGAAATTACATTAAAAGAGATACAACAACTGGAAGATTTATTGACGTTAAATCAGATGGAAAACCATTCAAAGGTGTACGTAAAGAGTCTAACTCCGTTAAAGCAAGTCCGAATATAAAAAAAGATGTCGCAAAAAAAGCAGAAAATGCAGTAATCAAATTGAAGAACAGTAAGAACTCTAAAAAATGAAAAAGCATATAGATTACGAACGTAACGTATTCATTAATTGTCCATTTGATGAAGAATATGATCCTTTATTTTATGCAATTCTATTTGCTGTTCATAAATGTGGTTTTATTTTAAGATGCTCAAAAGAGTTTGATGATTCGAGTGGTATCAGAATTAAAAATATTATTCAGCTTATTAGAGAAAGTAAATATTCCATTCACGACTTGTCGAGAGTTACTTTAGACGGAACAGCAAATTTACCTAGATTCAATATGCCATTAGAACTAGGTATTTGCATTGGCGCTATAGAATACGGAAATAAATCACAACAGGAGAATAAGTATTTAATTATTGAGAGTGAAAAGTTTAGATTCAAACAATTTATTTCGGACTTGTCGGGCCAAGATATTAAAGACCATAAAGACAGCGTTGAAGAAGCCATAAGAATAATAAGAAACTGGCTTTCTAAAAAAACTGAAGAAAAGATTCCAAGTGCCAGTATCCTAATAGCTGAATATCAAAAATTCCAAGATGATTTGCCTGCACTTTGTTTTGATGAAAAATGGGTTCCCGAAGAGCTAACTTATGATGAATTTGCCAATTTAGCGATTAGTTGGATTGCATTATCGTAAATGCTAATACACCAGTGGTTAGTTTATCCTTCCCGGAAAATAACCTGCTGATTAAAATTTTGATTATCATTTAAAATACTTATTAAAAAAGTCGCCACTACGCCAAGCGGCGGAACGTTATTACTAACCCACGCGCCGGTTCAATAATCTAACGCAACTTTTTAAAGAAATTTATAAGTTCGTTATTA
>CAYPSB010000019.1:0-55291 GCA_964413435.1 uncultured Flavobacterium sp. | reverse complement strand
CCTTGTAGCCCGGAAAGCGGGAAAACGGAACATAAAAAAACCCGAAACTTTCGCTTCGAGTTTTTATACTATATATATGTATGCTATTTTTTCAGTGCTTTTTTCTCCCAAAAATCGGTTAGCTCGTCTATGTCTACCGGATTTGCAGATTTTTGCGGTACTAATCGGCCACGGGTGAAGGCGCGGTCGAGTATGGTTTCGATTAAGAAGTCTTCGTTTACTTCGTAAGGGTCGTATTTTGTTTTGAGATTGATATCAAATAAACGTGCTGTGTTGTTGGACCAAAATGCTTTCCAACCGCTTTTGTAATCTTTTATGAGTTCGAATGTGGTGAAACCAGTTTGACGGTGGATGAGTTTGACTAAAATTTGTCCCTGTTTGCGGGATAGTTTTTTGAGTTGGCCGGTAAATTCACCTTCTATATAGTCTTCTACTATTTTAAAGTATTTCCTTTTTTCGCGGTTGGATTTTAGTTTATCCATGTTTTTGTTGAGGATACTTAGTCGTTCTGCCGCTGTCTTAGCATAAGGATAAACTTTATAAACCCTGTTTTGCAATAGGAGAAAGGCTTTTTTTTCTTCGGGAGACAGCTTTTGCTTGTAAACGATTACTTCTTCTAACTGAACCGGCTCATCGAGTATGGTGTCGTTCTCTTCTACTCCTACTTCTCTTTTGGGTATGGAGTCGGTTGAAATCTGTGCTCTTGAAGATATTGAAATGAGACATATGAAAATGAAAAACAACAACTTTTCACTTACTACTTTAGATTGCATTTGGTTTTTGAGAATCTTCGATTTCATAGAAGTTGGATATTAGGGTAAAATTATAGAATATCCTTAACAACTGTAGTGCCAAATTTATATTTTAGCAAAAAAAAATTATGGCAACAAAATCTATATTAAACAAGGCATCACTTTCTTTTTTGGAAAGTTATTTGAATAATGCTTCTCCGACAGGATATGAATCTAACGGACAAAAACTCTGGATGAACTATTTAAAACCTTATGTGGATAGTTTCATCACTGACACTTATGGTTCGGCTGTGGGAGTGATAAATGCGGATGCTCCTTATAAGGTAGTCATTGAAGGGCATTCAGACGAAATTTCGTGGTATGTTAATTACATTACCGACAACGGTCTTATATATGTAATACGAAATGGCGGCTCCGATCATCAGATTGCTCCTTCGAAAAGGGTAAACATTCATACCAAAAAAGGGATTGTAAAAGGAGTTTTTGGCTGGCCTGCGATTCATACGCGTAATCGGGGTAAAGAAGAATCGGCAACATTACACAATATATTTATAGATTGCGGATGCTCAACCAAGGAAGAAGTCGAAAAATTAGGTGTTCATGTAGGCTGCGTCATCACCTACCCGGATGAATTTATGATTTTGAATGACAATAAATTTGTTTGCCGTGCTATTGACAACAGAATGGGTGGTTTCATGATTGCTGAAGTTGCCCGTTTATTAAAAGAAAACAAGAAGAAGTTGCCTTTTGGACTATACATTACCAATTCGGTTCAGGAAGAAATTGGACTTCGCGGTGCCGAAATGATCACCAATACCATCAAACCTAATGTTGCAATCGTAACCGATGTTTGTCACGACACCACCACTCCTATGATTGAGAAAAAAATCGAAGGTGATTTACAGATGGGAAAAGGTCCGGTTATTGCTTACGCGCCGGCAGTTCATAATACGTTGCGCGATTTAATTGTGGAGACTGCTGAAGAAAAGAAAATACCGTTTCAACGTCATGCCACATCAAGAGCCACCGGAACGGATACCGATGCTTTTGCTTACAGCAACGGTGGTGTAGCCTCGGCCTTGATTTCGTTACCGCTTCGTTATATGCATACTACTGTAGAAATGGTACATCGCGAAGATGTAGAAAATGTTATCAAACTAATTTATGAGAGTTTGCTAAAGATAGAAAACAACGATTCGTTTTCTTACTTCAAATAAAAACAAAAAGCATCATTAGTATAGACCAACTAATGATGCTTTTAACTTTCGCGTGATGCGAAAGCAATCAACCTAAACTTATAATTTTAAATCTACAGTAACAGCCATGTTGTTGCTGTATACTTTATTTTTTTTCACAGAACGATTAATTTTTTCAAAATCTAACGAATACACTTCGGTTGTAACTGTGCTTTCGGTAATTTGATTTGCTTCATTAATATAATCTGCAAACGTTTTTTCTAATGAAAGTGGTTGAGCGATTACTTCTTGACTTTCAGTAATTAATTGATCTTCTGCGATGGTATCTTCAACAGTTTTCGAATAACCGGCATTAGTTTTTGAGATAGGTTCAAGAACAATTTCCTCAGCGGTATTATTCTCACTTTTACCTTTAGAAAAGTTTTGGATTATCAAAACCCTCTGGTTTTGTTGATTGTCTTCGGCAATTGCCACTTTAATTTCTTGTTGGTTTAAATCTTGTTCTTTAAACTCATTAGCCGCTTTACTGTTTGTAGTAAAAAACGAAGCAACTAGTCCTAAATAAATGATTGTTGATTTCATGATGATTGTTTTTTTATTGATGATTTACTTTTGTTATTAATATTCTATGCAAATATATATCTAAAAACTAGTATCTTGTATTGCATAGTACTTAAATTTAACATTTTTTTAACTTTTAACCATTTCTATCATGCTGATTGTGAAAACAAAAGCACCTTTTCTCAAAATAAAAGGTGCTTTTAAAATCCTTAGGCTTGCTTCAAAATTGCAATTGCATCAGTTGAATTAGAGAATTCAGCATATTTTAATGCCGTGTATCCTCTTTCATCCTTTACATCTTTTTTAGCCCCTTTTTCCAATAAGTACTTGATGATTTCTACTTTGTTGTATCGGGCAGCAAACATTAGAGGAGTCATTCCGTTTGACTCTTCATTTACATCTGCTCCGTACTCAATGAATTTTTTTACTGTATTCAAATCGCCTTTGTAAATAGCAGTACACAAAGGAGAGTTTGTACTCATGACAACTTCTTTTGAAATTGCATTGTTTGAAACAGTAGAAGCTAATGATACATTAGCGAAAGCTACAAGAGCCAGGCCTGTGAAAATGATTGTTTTTTTCATGATGATTTGATTTAAAAAGTTATTGATTGCCCATAAGACGTTGGTGCCCTAATTTTCGTTGCACCAAAAAGACAACTATAACATAACTTTAACATTTGGCATAAAAAAACCACGCTTTGGCGTGGCTTATAATTTTGATATACAAATATTTATGACTGTAAAAAACGCAAGACATTCTGTTCTATACGGTGATGAATATCTGAAATATCGGCTTTGACAAATTGCTCTCCTATGATGTTTTCATATAATTCGATGTAACGTTCGGAAACCGATTCGATGTACTCGTCAGTCATATCTGGAATTTGTTGACCTTCTTTTCCCTGAAAACCATTTTCAATCAGCCAGCGACGCACAAATTCTTTGGACAGTTGCTTTTGTTCTTCTCCTCTTTCTTGTCTTTCTTGATACCCTTCGGAATAAAAATAACGAGAAGAATCGGGTGTGTGGATTTCATCAATCAGAACAATTTTTCCGTCTTTGGTTTTTCCGAATTCATATTTAGTATCAACCAAAATTAAACCTCTGCTTCCGGCAATTTCGACACCTCTTTGGTACAAATCACGAGTGTATTTTTCTAAAACCAAATAATCCTCTTCCGAAACTATTCCTTTAGCTAAAATAGCTTCTCTTGAAATGTCTTCATCATGAGAGCCATTATCTGCTTTGGTCGTTGGTGTTATGATGGGTACAGGAAACTTATCGTTTTCTTTTAAACCATCGGGCATGGTCACCCCACAAATGGTTCTTTTTCCTGAAGCGTACTCACGAGCGGCATGTCCGGAAAGATACCCACGAATGACCATTTCCACTTTGAACGGTTCACAAAGATGCCCCACAGCAACGTTGGGATCGGGTGTAGCGATGAGCCAATTGGGCACTATATCTTCGGTCAAATGCATAAATTTTGTTGCAATCTGATTGAGAATTTGTCCTTTGTATGGAATTCCTTTTGGCAAAACGACATCGAAAGCAGAAAGTCGGTCGGTGGCAATCATAACGAGTAGTTCATCATTAATATTGTAAACTTCTCTTACTTTACCTCTGTAAACAGATTTTTGACCCGGAAATTGAAAATGGGTAGTAGTGATAGTATTCATTGTGTTGTGTTGTTGTTGCCGCAAAAATAGTGTCTTTCACAGACATATACAACCGAAGTTTAGCCTTGATTTTAGACATTTATTTTTATTTATATCAAAAAATTGCTATTATTGCACTAATAATAAGATACATGAGAGTCGCCCTAGTCACATTCTTCTTATCGATGGTTTTCTACATTTCGGGCCCAAAAGAAAAAAGACCTACTTCTTTTTTTGGGAGCCACAAGAGTGTAGACAGTACATTTATTACCATACCCTTTTCTTTAAAAATGGGTAGTGTTTCCGAAAACTTCATTCGAACAATTACTCCAAAAATTGATTCATTTTACAATAAAAACATTAAATCCCCATACTACAGTGGCGGATTTATTGTGGCTAAAAATGGACGAATCCTCTATGAAGACTACCAAGGGTTTTCTGATTCTAAAAATAAAATTGCGATAGACTCCTCAACAGCCATTCATTTGGCTTCGGTTAGTAAAGTACTGACTGCTACGGCCATCCTGAAATTGGTACAGGAAGACAACATCATGCTGGATCAAAAAGTGACCGACTGGCTTCCAAAATTTCCATACAAGGATGTGACAATACGCATGTTGCTTAATCACCGCAGCGGTATTCAACCGTATTCAAGTTTCAGTGCTCTGCTTAAAAAGAATTGGAACAACAGAAAAGTACTGACCAATCAAGACGTTTTGGATTTGATAGTACAGCATAAATTTAAAAAACTGTTTGCATCCAACACCCGATTTGATTATTGCAATACCAATTACGTTTTATTGGCTTTAATCATTGAAAGAGCAACCGGAATGAACTACCGCAAAGCAATGCAAGAGCTTATTTTTAAGCCCTTAGGCATGAAGAATACTTATGTATTCAACTACAATACCGACAGAGAAACTGCTTCAAAATCATACAAAGGAAATGCTCAGTTTCCTTGGGATCAGTTTGATGAGCTTTATGGAGACAAGAACATTTATTCTACCCCAAGAGACTTGGTGAAATTTGATTTAGCTACTTACTCTCCTGATTTTATTGATCAAAATTTGTTGCAACAGGCTTATTTCGGATATAGTTCAGCTCAAACGGCAAAACCGGTAAAAGATTACGGCTTGGGTATGCGAATGAGATTTTTACAACCAACCGGCGAAAAAATGATTTACCACAATGGCTGGTGGCACGGGAACAATACTTCATTCGTTCCGGTGAGAAAAGATACTATAACTGTAGTGTGTTTAGGAAACAGATACTCTAACAGACCTTACAGTACGCTGAGCATGGTTAGCAATTTGTTTTACAAAAAACCGAAAGACAACACTAACACCGAAATACCTAGTGAATTGGAACTCCTTGGCGGAGAATAATTATTCTTTTATCAGGTAAATTCCGTCTTCTTTAATCTCAATGCGTTTGTCTTTATAAAGAGAGCCGATAGCTTTTTTGAATGTTTTTTTACTCATCTTCAACACTGTTTTGATGTCTTCAGGATGACTGTTATCGTTCAAACGCAGAAAACCTCCTCTGCTGGCTCTGAGTTCATCTAAGATTTTCTCTGCGTTGGGTTCAATGTTTTCATAGCCGAGTTTTTGCAACGAAACATCTATTTTATTATCAGGACGAATGGTTTTGATATAACCGGTCATTCTGTCTCCCAGTCGAATGTCGTCATACACCTGATCTTTGTATAAAAGTCCTTTATGTTGGTCGTTTATAATTACGTTGATTCCCAAATCGGTGATGTGAGAAATGATTAAATCCACTTCATCTCCTTCAGCCACAGTCAGATTTTCGTTGCTTAAAAACTGATTGGTTTTGCTCGAAGCTACAATTCTTCCTGTTTTCTCATCAATATAAGCGAAGACTAAATAGCGTTTTCCTTTTTCCATCGGACGGGCTTGCTCTTTAAAAGGAACGAACAAGTCTTTTTCTAATCCCCAATCGAGAAAGGCGCCAAATTTGTTGACATAATTCACACGCAACAAGCCAAATTCATCCATCAAAATATAGGGTTCTAATGTTGTGGCCACAAGTCTTTCTTCATGATCCAAGTATACAAAAACAATAATCTCATCACCAATCTTAAATTCTTTAGGCACATACTTTGACGGAAGCAACACATCGTCTTTTCCGTCGGTTAAAAACAATCCTACTTTGGTTTCTCTGGCAATGGTTAATGTATTGTAACTCCCTATATTCATCTTGTTTGCTTGTAATTTTGCTTTGCAAAGATAGGCAAATTTGAAACTTGAAATTAGATTTTAAAATATGTAGTTTTGTGTAGTGTAACAAAATCAATTGTTTTTACACTAACAAGGCTATGAGTGAAAACTTAGAACAATCATTTGTAAAGCAGCTAAAGGACAACCAAAACATCATCCACAAGATATGTAGGTTGTATACCAATGGCGAAGATGCGCACAACGATTTGTTTCAGGAAATCACTATTCAGCTTTGGAAAGCATTCCCCAAATTCAGAGGCGAATCTAAATTTTCAACCTGGGCTTATCGGGTGGCATTGAATACCGCCATTACCTTATATAGAAAAAGCACTCGTTCTGTCAATACCGTAACTTACGAGGGACAGTTTCATTTCATCAGTCAGGAAGAATACAATCACGAAGAGGAAGAACAACTCAAATTGATGTATCAGGCGGTACAACAACTTAATGACATTGAAAAAGCTTTGGTGTTCTTGTATCTGGAGGATAAAGATTATAACGAAATATCAGAAACATTGGGGATTAGCGAGGTCAATGCACGCGTAAAAATGAACAGAATAAAAGGAAAATTGAAAAAAATATTAAATCCCTAAGGGTTATGGAAGAGTTGGATTTATTAAAAAAAGCTTGGAAAAAAGACAATTACTCTTTTAACCAAGTTACCGAAAACGAAATTTACAGCATGATTCACAAAAGGTCATCATCTATTGTAAAATGGATTTTGATCATCAGCATACTTGAGTTTGTCTTTTGGAACATCATCAGCATATTGTATCTGGGCGATGGCTACATCCGTAAAAAATACGGTAGTGAAATATTTGAATACATCAAAGAAATCAATACCATTTACAACATCATCAATTATACGGTGGTCGTAATATTTATTTACTTGTTCTACAAAAATTACAAACGAATTTCAACCACTACATCAACTAAACAACTGATGAGTGATATTCTTAAAACCCGCAAAACGGTTATCTACTATGTGTGGTTTAACATCTTGTTTTTTGTAGTAGGAACATTGGTTATTTTATACGTACAGCTCAATTACGATTCTAAATTTGCTTCGCTGATGCAAAAAATCCACGAAGATACAGGTTATATGACCTTGTGTAAGTCCATCGGAATTATACTCGGCTTTATGCTACTTATAGTAGTTGCCATTTGGCTGTTCTATAAATTGATTTATGGGATATTGCTGGGTAAACTCAGTAAAAACTACAAAGAGTTACAAAAAATTGATTTATGATAATAAAAAATCCCGCTCAATGAGCGGGATTTTTTATTTCAAAGTTTAAAGATACCTGTGAATCAATTCCTGCCATTGCTCGGCAAGTTTCTGTTCTTCATAGCCATAAACCGGGACTATATAAGGTTTGGTTTTATCGTGAAAAAGAATATCATTTCCTTGCGATAATCCGTTTTTGGAGAAGAAAATCCATTCTACTTTTTTCACAATATTGGTTAATCCTTGCGGATTGTCTGTAGCCACTGCACAACCTTTTGTATCCGCCAAATCACGAAAAGCTACATAAGGTTCTTTAAGGTTAAAATCCATAAATAGCAAACCTCTATTTTGAGGGTCAATTGCTAAAGCTTTGTGGTTTTGCGACGCTACTAATTGAAAGCGGTAACGGTTGTTTTGACTGTATTGGGCAATAAGGGCGTTGATTTTATTTTTGTCAGTTTTATTTGCTCTGACGACAAAATAAACCGGTATGACTACTATCAAAAGAAGCACCACACCTATAATAATTACTGATGTATCCATGTTGTATTTTTTTTTTAGAATAATGATAGAACACCGCTATCCAAAAAAGGAAGCCATGCTTTAAAGTGTAACGAAGGGCATTACGCTTTTACCAAAAAAAATGAAATGGAAACAGGAGCCGCGATACACTCTCACATCGGTTGGTATCCTGAAGTACAGTGGTTGTAGTACCCACATACCCCAAAACCAAACGAGTGATTTCATCATACTGCAAAACAGCATAACCGAACGGCATAGGCTTAGCCACCTGCTCAGAAGCAAGTCGGGCAGTTGAAAGACCCTGAGGCTGTAGTATATCTTTAGTAAATGAATGTCCGGCTTTGAAAAGAGATACCTCTTGGGTTGATTTGATCTCTGTATCCAAAACAGGTTTGGCTGCCAATATATTGCTAAACAGCAACAGCAGTAACCAAACTTTTCCCAATATTAAAATCTTTTTTGCCGACATGCGCCAAAAATAGCTCTATTTACTGAGGTAAAGTGGTAAAAGAAAGTTAAAACTACCCAAAACTTACCTGCGTGAATAACAAAAACAGAAATAAAAAACCCCTCTACTGAGGGATTTCGGTTTTATCAACATTCCATCTGCGAAGCTTGTTGAGGCGTTCCTGTTCGGCCAATTCTTCGGCTGGAATTACGTTTAAAAAAGAAGGATGCTGCTCTATCGCATAAGCTACTTTTTCTACTATTCCATCTATGGTTTCGTTTTCATAATCAATTTCCAAAGGCGGTTTGATGATGAATGACTGGAGGATATTTTTCTTCTTGAGTCGCAATCCTTTTTTATCAAAAGAACGTCTGAAACCATCAATTACAATTGGAACCACGGTAGGTTTGTGTTGTTTGATGATATGAGCCGTTCCTTTGCGCACCGGTTTGAACGACTTAGTAGTTCCCTGCGGAAAGGTAATAACCCAGCCGTCTTCAAGCGCAATACGGATATTCTCAGTATCGTTTGGATTGATATTGCGCTTTTCGGTTACGTCTTTCCCTCCTGACCTCCAGGTCCGTTCAACACTTATCGCTCCGACATAAGCCAAAATGCGCGGCAACAAGCCGGATTTCATGGTTTCGCTGGCGGCTACGTAGTAAATATTCATTTTGGGTTGCCACAAATAGCCTACATTTTTAATACTGTCTTCTCTACCCGAAAGGCTGGCATTAAAAACATGAAACATGGCCACTACATCAGCAAAATAAGTTTGGTGGTTAGAAATGAAGAGTACATTTTTATCGGGTAATGCTCTTATAATTTCGGACCCTTCAATTTGCAGCTCGTTAAAACCACGATACCGTCTGTGGGTTAAAACCCCAAATATGCGGATTAACCATTTTTTGATAAAAAGTATATGACCAAAAGGATTTCGCTTAAACAATCCCATAGTGTAGTATTTGATTTTAGGTTGGCAAAGCTACAAAACTTATACTTTATAAAATCATTTTAAGGGTTTCTTTCAGTTCACTGAGCATCATGGCTGTGGCACCCCAAACAAAATGTTCGTTAACCCTGAAACCGGGTACTTCAAAATCACCGGCATAAGAAGTCTTCATGATTTTATTCTGTACTATACCATCGTCTAAAAAATCAGCCATTGGCAACTCAACCAAACCGGCTACTTCTTCTTCTTGTATTGTAAATGCCAACTCCTGTGCACTATATCCTAAAAAAGGATGCACCATAAAATTACTGGGCGGAATATAGACTTTAGTAAAAGGGCGAATAAGCTCTATCTTATTAGGGTGTACTCCTATTTCTTCATGGGTTTCGCGAAGCGCTGTTTTACTCAGATTGTCATCGTTATCTTCGGCCTTGCCTCCCGGAAAAGCAATTTGGGAAGAATGCACTCCGTTGTAAGAGGTTCGCTGAATAAGCGCTAAGTGTGTTTGCTCATTTTTGGGATAAACCAACATCATCACAGCAGCTTTTCGTGGACTCATTTTTTCGAAATCGATATTCTTGAGTAGTTCTAAGCGGTTAGACGGTGCCATTTTTGCATGGGCATCCGTTGCCGGAAGCTCGACATTTAGTATTTTTGGCTTATATTTTAAAAATTCGTCGAAGTGCATGATGAAGGTTTTAAACTATAAAGTTAGCTCAAAAAAATAAAGCACACCAATTTACCCCACTAAAATGTACAGCAAAGAAGAAGTTTTAGCCCTAAAAAAAGAGTTTTGGACGGCATTTGCCACAGCTTATCCCCGCAAATGGTTGTTGTATGATACTAAAATTAAAGACGTTACTTTCAAATTTTATATCGACAACAAAAAAGCACAAGTGCTGCTCGATATTGAGCCAAAAGATGAAGAAAAACGCAAGATATACTACGAAAAAATTGAATCGCTCAAAACAATTTTAGTTGAAGAATACTTACCTGAAGCCATTTTGGAACGGAATTTTTATTTAGAAAACGGCAAAGTAATCAGTCGAATCTGGGTGGAAAAGTTGGGTGTGAGCATGAACAACCGAAGTTACTGGCCTGAAATTTTTGATTTCTTTAGTGAAACCATGACACAATTTGAACTGTTTTTCTACGAATACGAGGAATACATCAAAGATTTGGAGATTAATACCTAACGAAGGACAATATCTTTAACAACCTCTTTACCGAGTTCTTCGTTAATCATAGTAATGATTTTGGTTTTCCCGTAACTCAATTCCTCTCGTAAAACAGCCGAAGTTAAAGACACATAAAGGGTTGAACCTTTCAAAACCACTTCTTGGGTGTAACTGTTAACTCCGTTACCCATCAACGATTTCCAGGCAGCTTGCACATCAATTTTATCCATACCGCTTTGGAGTTTATTGGTTTCAATAAAGGCTTTGAGCACTTCTCCTATTGAGCTTTCATTGCTGAGTCTTTTGGCCATATCAGTTGTTTATTGCGTATTATTTTAACGAAAAAGGGACAAAACGTTTGTATTCGTATTGCAATTTATCTTTGTTTTTAAGTATCAAAGTTGAATCGGCAATTTCAATAATTTCCTCTTTCCATTTGCCGTAAGGGGTATCATACTCGATGAAAAAAGCATTATTATCTTCCACGATTTTGATATTTTCCTTAATGTCGTTGGTTTTAAACCTACCATCAAACTGCGGCATTACCTTTTGGCGAAAGCCTGCATTATTTTTTACTTCAAAAAAATCTACTGTTTCGTTCACTTTATAATCTTTCTTTTCACCGTCTGCCAGCTTAACCTGTTTGATTTCCCAATACCCGTTGAGTTTTACCAAATCCTCTTTTTTGACATTAGAGTGGCAGGAAATCAGAACAAAAGCGATGCAAAAGAAAAGTATTTTTTTCATAGTAGTGATGGTTTTTGAAGTCAGACAAATTTACTTTTTTAAGTTCATAATGCTACAACTGTTGACAATTAATATTATCAACATTAAACTATTTAATACCTTTAAAGTCCAAAGTGAAATTTATGCAAAAAATGAAAAAACTGTTCCTGTTCCCACTCTTGTTGCTTGCTGTTTTCAGCTGTAGTTCCGACTCCTCTTCTACTTCTACTCCCAATCCGGTTCCTGAAACCATGTATTTTCCGCCAAATGATGGTAGTAATACTTGGGAAACTAAAACCATAACCAATTTGGGTTGGAACCAAAATGCAGTACAACCTTTGTTAGATTATTTAGAATTGAAACATTCCAAATCTTTTATGATTTTGGTAAATGGCCGAATTGTGATGGAGAATTATTTTAACGGACACAGCGCAACCACACCTTGGTACTGGGCCAGCGCCGGAAAAACGCTAACCTCAACCGTTACCGGTATAGCTGAACAGGAAGGTTTTTTAAACATCAACAATAAAGTATCCGATTATATAGGAACCGGGTGGACCAATGAACCATTGAACAAAGAGAATCTTATAACCTGTAAAAACCTATTGAGCATGACTTCGGGTATTGATGACTATGTAAATAACGTTTATAGTGATGATGTGACTCCTTCCAGTCTGAATTACAAAGCAGATGCAGGGACCCGATGGGCCTATAGTAACGTATACGTAAAATTACAGGATGTTGTTGCCAGCGCAACGGGGCAAACCTGGAGTTCTTATTTTAATAGTAAACTGAGAGATAAATTAGGTATGACGGGTTCGTGGATACAATCGGGGAACAACAGTGTGTACTGGAGTACTACAAGAAGTATGGCTCGTTTTGGACTAATGGCTTTGAATAATGGAAAATGGAACGGAACTCAAATAGTGAATCAAAACTATTTTACAGCAGCAACCAATACATCACAGAACATTAATTTGAGTTATGGTTATTTGTGGTGGTTAAATGGAAAAGCCAGTTACCACATGCCGCAGGTACAGGCTGAATTTCCGGGAAGTATTATCCCGACGGGACCGAATGACATGTTCATGGCCTTGGGTAAAAATGACCAGAAAATCTATGTAATCCCTAGTAAGAAAATGGTAGTCATCCGCATGGGAGATGCTGCAGATAATGTAAACTTAGCTCTTTCAGATTTTGATGAAACGCTTTGGGAAAAAATCAGTGCTTTATACCAATAGTTACTTTCTGTTGATAAGCCTGAAAAGCCCGTAAACGATGATGATAAAAGCCATCAACTGAAGCCCCAAAGCAACATTGGCCAGTTTTTTTTCGATAAGCTTTGACAAGCCTTCTATGCCGATGCCAATCAACAGTAAAATAAAAGGTGATGATGTTCTGAAAAAAGATAAAAGTTTAATCATATTTTTTATTTAAAAAACGAATCTACGAATTCAAATTTATTAAAAACCTGCAAATCATTAATTCCTTCTCCCACTCCGATGTATTTCACCGGAATTTGGAATTGATCAGAGATGCCAATGACCACACCACCTTTAGCGGTTCCGTCTAACTTGGTTACTGCCAAACAGCTAACCTCGGTAGCGGCTGTGAACTGCTTAGCTTGTTCAAAAGCATTCTGACCGGTAGAACCGTCTAACACCAATAATACATCGTGAGGAGCATCTTCTACCACTTTTTGCATCACGCGTTTTACTTTGGTTAGCTCATTCATGAGGTTTACTTTGTTGTGCAAACGGCCCGCTGTATCAATAATGACAACATCAGCATTTTGAGTAACGGCACTCTGAAGGGTATCAAAAGCCACTGAAGCAGGATCACTTCCCATTTGTTGTTTCACCAATGGCACTCCAACACGGTCGGCCCAAATTTGCAACTGATCTATAGCGGCAGCACGGAAGGTATCGGCTGCGCCCAACACTACTTTATATCCGGCTTTATTGAATTGATGCGCTAATTTCCCAATTGTGGTTGTTTTACCAACTCCGTTCACTCCAACCACCATCAAAACATACGGTTTTTTATTGGCCGGAATGGTAAACTCGGATTCTTCTCCCGATTTGGTTTCCGAAAGTAAGGCCGCTATTTCCTCGCGCAGAATTTGATTCAATTCATCAGTTCCCAAATATTTATCCTGGGCAACGCGCTTTTCTATTCTTTCAATGATTTTTAAGGTGGTATTTACACCTACATCCGAAGACACCAGTACTTCTTCTAAATTATCTAAGACCTCGTCGTCTACTTTAGATTTTCCGGCTACAGCTTTGGTTAATTTGCTGAAAAACGAAGTTTTCGTTTGCTCCAACCCTTTATCTAAGGTTTCTTTCTTTTCGGAGGAAAATATTCTTTTAAAAAAACTCATTATAAATGTAAGATTAAGGAATTAGGAATTAGGATCAGACCTAAAGCTTAATAAATATTGAGGGCAAATATAAAAATAAAAAAGCTACTTCCGAATGAAAGTAGCTTTGATATATATGAGTTTGCTGAATTAGTTCTTTTTAAGGTAACTATCTACTTCTTCAGGAGTCATGATAGCTTCCTGGAAAGTGTAAGCACCTGTTTTTGGAGATTTAACCATTTTGATAGCTTTGGTTAATCTTTTAGATGCTGTTTGTAACGTTGCAACGGTTTTCTTTGCCATGATATTATAGTTTTAAGAATTTCTACTAATCTGTAAAAACCCGTAATTATTTAATTTCTTTGTGAACAGTCATTCTCTTCAAGATTGGATTAAATTTTTTAATCTCTAATCTGTCCGGAGTATTTTTTTTGTTTTTGTTTGTGATGTAACGAGAAGTTCCAGGAAGACCTGTTGCTTTGTGCTCAGTACACTCTAAAATAACTTGTATTCTATTACCTTTCTTTGCCATCTTACTTTATTTTTAAGGATCTCAGATTATTTAATAAATCCGTTAGCTTTAGCATCTTTTAATACTGCAGCCAATCCGTTTTTATTGATTGTTTTAATTGTAGACGCGGCTACTCTTAGCGTAATCCATCTGTCTTCTTCAGCAAGATAGAAACGTTTTTTAACTAAGTTAACAGAAAATTTTCTCTTAGTTTTGTTCATAGCGTGAGAAACGTTATTTCCTACCATCGCTTTTTTACCTGTAAGGTCACAAACTCTTGACATTATGCTTTTCTTTTATCGTTATTCAATTCGAGGGTGCAAACTTAAGCAAAATAAATCATTGAAACAAAATAATTATTGCAGATTTTTTTCTTTTTTTTCATTTGCTTTTTACCAACCGAAAAGAGTATCCTTTTTTGAGGAGTTTAGAATATTCTAAATTTTGTCAAAGCACCTTATTCAAAATGGCTTTCTGCAGCATTTCCAAGGCTTTATTAGCGGCTCGGTCTATCACTTTTTCTCGGGGTTGCCCGAAATTGAATTCCTCAGTCAGTATGCCATCCGGAGTAGCTAAAGCAATAAAAACGACCCCTACTTCGGCGTCTGCATCTCCTTTGCTTGGTCCTGCATTTCCTGTTGTAGCAATGGCGTAATCGGTTTGCATGAGATGTTTTATGCCGCGTGCCATTTCCTGAGCTACCTCGGCACTTACGACTGTATATTTATTTATTGTATCTTGAGAAACACCCAAAACCGAAACTTTAGTATCGGTAGCATAACTCACTACGCTTCCTCTGAAATACTGTGAAGAACCGGCCACAGAAGTAATCATTTGGGCAATCTTCCCTCCGGTGCAACTCTCGGCGGTGGCTATGGTTTTTCCGTGCTGTTTGAGCAATCTGCCCAGTACCACCTCTAACGTTTCCTCTTCATCAAACCCTACGATGATGTCACCTATGATTTGAGTTAACGATTCAACATTTTGCTGAATTGCCGTTTCCAAAACAGTCTTATCGCTGCCACGTGCGGTTAATCGCAAACGCACTCTTCCCGGATTGGGTAAATAAGCCAACTTAATAAACTCAGGCAAGTTGTTCTCCCAATCTTCTATGCGCTCTGCTATCAGACTTTCGCCCTGACCATATGTGAGTATGGTTTTGTGCACAAAGTAAGGACGTTTGTACTCTTTTACTACTTTGGGAATAATTTCGTTGTCAACGATGTGCTTCATCTCGTACGGCACACCGGGCAATGAAATGTAAACGGTATTTTCTTTTTTCATCCACATCCCGGGAGCTGTTCCCATTTGATTGAACAGTACTTCGCATTTGGATGGCACCAATGCCTGGTCGCGGTTTAATTGTGTAATCGGGCGCTTGTAAAACCCTTCTATCAATTGAATCACGTGGGCTTCAACAGCTTTATTTACGACCAGTTTGTCTTCAAAATATTCGCAGAAAGTGTGTTTGGTAATATCATCCTTCGTCGGACCCAAACCACCCGTAATGATTACTAAATCAACTTTATTCTGTAATGATGTGAACGTATTTAAAATGTGCTGTTTGTCATCGGAAATGGAGAGCATTTCGTGGGTTTGTACCCCAATTTTATCGAGCGCTTTGGCAATATAACTGGAGTTGGTATCCACGATTTGTCCGATGAGGATTTCGTCACCAATGGTTACTATGGTTGCTTTCATTCAAAATTTACTATTTGTTTTGGAGCGGTATTATGAAGTTGCATCGCTCGTATCATCTAATTTGCAGAGTTTTAGGAATAAGGTTTTAGGATCTGCCAACAGTATCCTGACTAGCCCCGGTTGGAGCGGCACCTTGTAGAGCGGAAAACGGGAATTACCATTACTGATAATTCCCGAACCTTTCGCTTCTTATATTACATATTGAAATCTTTCTTGATTTCTTTTACGGCTTTCTCTACCTGACTTTGAATGCTTTCGAAGGTGTGTTCTATTTCTTTGCGTTTTCCTTCTCTTTTGGTCCAAGCTTCTACTTGAAGGATTTCTTCAAAAGCCACGGTCATGCCCAGTAAATCGAGACTTGGTTTAATTTTATGAGCGTAACTGTAGGCCAGTTTGTGATCTTTGTTTTTGATGCCTTGATCAATTTGTTTCATGTCTTCGGGCACTTCTGTTACGAATAAAGTAATGATTTGTTTCACAAATTCGGGGTCGTTATCAGAGAGCGCGTAGACTTTTGCTAGGTTGTAATTGATTGCCATTATTTAACGTGTATTCTTAATAGTTGTTTATTGTCTATGAATCCTTCCAAAATATCGTTAGGTGCTACTTTGGCAACGCCTTCCGGTGTTCCTGTAAATATTATGTCACCTACTTTTAGCGTGAAATATTGTGAAACATGCGAAATAATTTCGTCAATTTTCCACAGCATGTGGGCGGTATTTCCTTTTTGAACGGTTTGTCCGTTATTTTTCAACTCAAAAGTAATATTTTCCATCGAAACAAAATCATTTTTCGGAAGAAAGTCACCAATTACCGCTGAACCGTCGAATGCTTTGGCTTTTTCCCAAGGCAGTCCTTTTTCTTTTAGTTTATTCTGAACGTCTCTGGCTGTAAAATCGATTCCCAGTCCTATTTCGCTGTAATATTTGTGGGCAAATTTCGTTTCGATGTATTTACCAACTTTATTGATTTTGACCAATACTTCGATTTCGTGATGAATGTCGTTGCTGAAGGCCGGAATGTAAAAATCCTCGTCTTTCTTTAACACAGCAGTATCGGGTTTCAGGAAAATTACCGGCTCATCAGGACGCTCATTATTGAGTTCCTCAATATGGTTTACATAATTTCTACCTACACAGATTATTTTCATAATAAGAGAATGGAGATCAGACCTATGACTTATACAAGCTTGTCTTTTATTATTTTGTTCTAATTGAATTTATTGTTCAGTTTTCTTAATTTGATTCCGGTCAATACTTTTTTAGTGTACAACGGAAACTCAGCATTTTGAATCCAACCGAAATAACCCGGTTCTTTTTCCAATACATCATCCACTAATGCGCCTTTGTGTTTCCCGAAAGTAAAAATCTCTTTTCCTTCGGCATTGAGCGCAATGAATCCGGCAAAGTCAACCGATTTTTTTCGGGTGGTAAACTCGGACAATGCTTTCATGTCGTTTTCCAAATCTTCGTAACGGTCTAATTGCGCTTTCAGGATTTCATAGGTTGCCATTGTATCGGCTTCCGCACTATGCGCATTTTCTAAACTGCCGTTGCAATAAAATTTGTACGCGGCACTGAGGGTTCGTTCTTCTTTTTTGTGAAAAATGGTTTGCACATCAACAGACACGCGGTTTTTCATATCAAAATCGACATCAGCGCGCAATAATTCTTCCGCCAATAATGGAATATCAAATCGATCTGAATTGAATCCGGCCAAATCAGCATCTTTAATCATAGCATGTACTTGACCTGCCAGCTCTTTAAAAGTTGGTTCATTAGCTACTTTCTCATCACTGATTCCGTGTACTGCCGTAGCCGTAGGTGGAATTGGAATAGTGGGATTAACCAACCAGGTTTTGCTTTCTTTATTGCCGTTAGGATAGACTTTAAAAATGGAAATTTCGACGATTCGATCTTTGGCCACATCAATTCCGGTAGTTTCTAAGTCGAAAAAGCAAATAGGTCGGTTGAGTTTTAATTCCATTATAAAAAGTTAAGTCGACAAATATAAAGTATTGCAGTTACCGTTGGTCGATTATTTCATTTTTTAAATAAAAAAAATCCCGATTATAAAATCGGGATTTTAAGTAATATGGTGCGATTAATATTCTCTGTTTACATCAAAAGCTTCCAGATAATCGGCTACGCGTTTTACGAAACTACCTCCTAAAGCACCGTCTACCACTCTGTGGTCATAACTGTGAGATAAGAACATTTTTTGACGGATTCCGATGAAGTCGCCTTCAGGAGTTTCAATTACTGCCGGTACTTTTCTGATGGCTCCTAAAGCCAAGATACCTACTTGCGGCTGGTTGATGATTGGCGTTCCGAATACAGACCCGAAAGTTCCCACATTGGTAACCGTATAAGTTCCACCCTGAGTATCATCCGGTTTCAGTTTACCGGCTTTGGCGCGGTTTCCTAAATCGTTAACAGCTTTCGCCATTCCAACTAAATTCAACTGATCAGCATTCTTGATTACCGGTACAATTAAATTTCCGTTTGGCAAAGCGGCTGCCATTCCCAGATTTATATTTTTTCTTTTTATGATGAATTCACCGTCTACAGAAATGTTCATGCCGGGGAAATCTTTTAAAGCCTTGGCCACAGCCTCCATGAAAATTGGAGTAAACGTAAGTTTCTCTCCTTCTCTCTTTTCGAAAGCATTTTTCACACGGTCTCTCCATTTTACGATATTGGTAACATCCACTTCGATGAACGATTGTACGTGTGCAGACGTTTGTACCGAAGCCACCATGTAGCCAGAAATCAACTTACGCATGCGGTCCATTTCTACAATTTCGTCACCGCCGTTTACAGATACCGGGGTAGCGATTGGAGCCGTAGCTTTTGGCGCTGAATCGGCAACAGGAGCCGCTGGTTGAGCAGCCGGTTGATTTCCTCTGTTTTTAATGTAAGCTAAAATATCTTCTTTGGTCACACGACCGTCTTTACCTGAACCTGCAATATTTTCTAATTCGCTCAACGAAACTCCTTCGGCGTTGGCAATATTTTTCACCAAAGGTGAGAAGAATTTATCCGAAGATTTGAAATCGGCCGGAGCGGCAACGGCTTGAGCTGTTTCTACCGTTTTAACCACTTCAGCAACCGGAGCGGCCACTGTTTCGGCAACCGGAGCAGCTGCTGCACTACCTCCTTCGGTTTCAATAATAGCTATCGTCTGCCCTACTTTTACCACATCATTAACCTGAAATAAAATTTCGGTTAAAGTACCCGAAACTTCACTCGGCACTTCGCTGTCTACTTTATCGGTAGCGATTTCCAAAACAGCTTCATCCGCACTGATGGAGTCGCCTATATTTTTCAACCAATTGGTAATCGTCGCTTCTGCAACGCTTTCTCCCATTTTAGGTAATTTCAATTCAAACTTTGCCATATTGATATTCTAAAGTTGTGTTTTGTTATTTTGCCTGCAAAAATACTAAATCTTGCGGGTTAGCAAGAATGTTTTTTAATTTAAAATCTTTACTGTCAATTCCCAAATTCTAAATGAGAATGATTTCACCCCTGTCGTTACTGCTGTTGCTTCCGATGACAAAACTGCTTTGAATCGGTAACATTTTAAAAGTAAACGAGTTAAACGCATTTTCCTCTAAAAAAACGATGGCTTCTTTGAAGCTAATCGTATTTAAATCGAATATAAACTCTTCGTTTTGGGTTTTTAAAAACGATTGCGAAAATACATTTTTTCCGTTTTCCGGAAGAGACCTTTCTATGTTTTTTTGAAGTTTTGCTTCCAGTTTTTTCTTGGCAATCTCGCTGTCCGAAATGAACACATATCGCTCCGGAGAGGCTTTAGGCCTTACTTTTCCCTGAAACATTTTGACGAAGGAAAAGAAAATAATCCCGACAGTCATAAAGAAGGAAAAGAACCCCGAAACTTTGTAATGCTTTTTATAAAAAAAATTCATGGCTTCGCGAAAACGTCTCATATAAGTTCCGTCTTTTATCGTGCTTTCTCCTTTGTAGTGAATGACGGTAGTTTCGTGAAAATAATAATTCGATTTTCCTTTTTGCAATGCTCTATAGCTCAAATCGATGTCGTCTGAATACATGAAGCAATTTTCATCAAAACCTTCCAGTTCGTTGTATAAACTACGTTTCATTACCATAAAAGCACCCACTAATATTTCGACTTTGCCGGTTTGATTGGAGGCCAGGTGCTGAGCATAATAGCGATTGAAAAACGACGAATTCGGGAAGATTTTATACAAACCGAAAATCTTGGTAAAAGCTACCCAAGGGGTGGGAATTCCGCGTTTACTCTCGGGCAAAAACTTCCCTGTTCCATCAATCAATTTGCATCCTACAATACCTAAATCGGTTTTGTTTTTGGCGAAAGCCAGTACTTTTTCAAACGTATCTTCGGCGACAACGGTGTCGGGATTTAAAATACAAACGTACTCTCCTTTGGCCTGAGCCACACCAATATTATTGCCTTTGGGAAAACCTGAATTTTCTTTGTTTTCAATGAGTCGTACATTGGGAAAACGCTCTTTCATCATGGCACAACTGTCGTCGGAAGAATTATTATCTACCACAATAATCTCGGCATCGAGATTTTGAATCGCCTGTTGTACACTCAAGACACAGAGCTCTAAAAAGTAGCGTACATTATAATTAAGGATGACGACCGATAGTTGCATTGGACAAATATAAGGTATCGATTTGAAAATTTGAAATGAAAAAAGCGCAGATACCTCTGCGCTTTTCCCTGTTCAATCTTTAATATTGGATTTTTTTACTCTTTAGCCAATCGCTGGGTTAAAATCTGACCTTCGGCATTGGTAACTTTTAATAAATAAATTCCTCTAGGTAAATTTGAGATATCAATATTGTTGTCAAAATCTTGGGCTATTTCTTTTACAATTGCGCCTTTGATATCATAAATTTTCATCGTTGTAACCGTTCCTGTATTTGTAACTTTAAAAGTATCTTTTACCGGATTTGGATAAGCTGTAATACGATTTGCTATATCTTCAAATTCATTATTTCCCAGATTCGGTGAATTGTTAAGATACACCTTCCAGTATTTCTGGTTGCCATTTAAGAATACATCTGAAACACTCTCTGTAGCTTCATTTTCAGTATCAACGAAATCAGGCTTACGGTCACCATTCATATCAATCACTGTATGATAATCATAGGCCAGCCTGTATTCTGAGTAGTCACTTACAATTGGAATATTCCATTGGGTAGCTGTGGCGGCAAACCCGGATCCATTATTCAAATAAACCTTCCAATATTTTTGGTTGCCGTTCATAAAGACATCGGAAACACTTTCTGTAGCTTCGTTTTCGGTATCAACAAAATCCGGTTTATTGTCTCCATTCATATCAATCACCGTGTGATAGTCATAAGCCAGTCTGTATTCTGAGTAGTCACTTACAATTGGAATATTCCATTGGGTTGGCGTAGCGCTGAATCCCGAACCTGTATTGAGGTATACTCTCCAATATTTCTGGTTACCGTTCATAAAGACATCAGAAACACTTTCAGTCAATTGATTTTCAGTATCCACAAAATCCGGTTTATTATCTCCATTCATGTCAATCACTGTATGATAGTCATAAGCAAGCCTATAGTCTGATGTATCTGTATTGATTGGAATATTCCATTGAGTAGCTACGGCATCAAACCCAGACCCATTGTTCAAATAAACTTTCCAGTATTTTTGGCTACCGTTCATGAAGACATCGGAAACACTTTCTGTAGCCTCGTTTTCGGTATCAACAAAATCCGGTTTATTATCACCATTCATATCAATCACCGTGTGATAGTCATAAGCCAGTCTGTATTCTGAGTAGTCACTTACAATTGGAATATTCCACTGTATTGCTGTTGCACTGAATCCTGAACCCGTATTGAGGTACACTTTCCAATATTTCTGGTTGCCATTTAAGAATACATCTGAAACACTTTCGGTAGCCTGATTTTCGGTATCCACAAAATCAGGTTTACCGTCGCCGTTCATATCGATAACGGTATGGTAATCCCACGACATGCGATAGTCTGATGTGTCGGTGTTGATGGGAATATTCCATTGTATAGCAGTAGCAGCGAATGATGTTCCGTTGCCCAGATACACCTTCCAGTATTTCTGGCTACCATTTAAGAATACATCAGAGACACTTTCTGTGGCTTGGTTTTCGGTATCGACAAGATCAATTTTCCCGTCGCCATCCATATCAATAAGCTGGTGGTAATCATAAGCAGCACGATAGTCTGAGTAATCCGTGACTATCGGAATGTTCCATTGTAATGCCGGACTTGTGAATCCCTGAGCTTTGATGTAGTTTGAGCTTATAATAACAAATAAAGTAAGTAACGTTTTTTTCATATCCATGTATTTAAGAGAGTCAGATACCCAATATAAGCCTATTAAGTATCTGACTTTTTGATTATTAATTTTTGATTATTTTCAAGGCTTTGGTTTCACCACCCACATTTACTTTTACAACGTATGTACCTTGGACTAAATGCGATACATCGATGTTGCCTTCATTAGCATTTATTGTTTTGCTAATTATTTCCTGCCCCAGTAAATTATAGATTGCTACAGTTTCTATGTCTTGTTCGAAAGATACTGTCAAAGTATCGTATACCGGATTTGGATAAAGCTTTAATACGTTGGCAACTGCCGGATTAAAATCTGAAATACCTAAAACACTGTTATAACAAGCTACATTTGCAGGCGAATATGCTCCATTAGTAGTTCCATTTCCTAATTCTCCGTAAATGTTTGCGCCCCATCCCCAAAGCGACTGATCGGTTTTTACGCCTGCACTGTCATTAAATGCAGCCGATACAGTGTCCCAATTGGTAGCAGTTCCTGCCTGTGTGGGTGTATAACGGTCTGAAGAATCACCATTACCTATTGCTCCCCAATGGTTGTAACCCCATCCCCAAAGCGTTCCATCGGTTTTTACCGCCATGGTATGCCAGTATCCGGCACTGGCGTTTTTCCAGTTGGTTCCTGTTCCCAATTGTGTAGGAACATTTCGATTACTGGTATCATTGAGACCTAACTGTGCATCACTATTATCTCCCCAAACCCAAAGGGTTCCGTTTGATTTTCTGGCAACGCTGTGAAAATATCCGGCAGAAATTTGTTGCCAGTTAGTATCGGTTCCAATCTGAAAAGGCTCTTCGCGGTTCGAACCAACGCCATCACCCAGCTGCCCATAAGTATTCCTTCCCCAGGCCCAAAGTGTTCCGTTGGTTCTAATGGCAAGTGTAAAATCCATACCTGCTTCTACAGTAAGCCAGTTGGTATCTGTCCCAATGCGAACAGGTACACTCGAATTCATATAAGTAGCATTCCCAAGCTGATTGTAGGTATTTCTCCCCCAACCCCAAAGGCTTCCGTCTGATTTTATGGCAAAAGAAAAGTCAAATCCCGCAGCTACTTTTACCCAATTATTAGCGGTTCCTATACGTATAGGCGTAATCCTGTTTGCAGTAGTTCCGTCACCCAGTTGACCATTGTTGTTACGCCCCCATGTCCATAACGAACCGTCACTTTTAATAGCGATTGCGTGTTCACCACCAGCAGCAAAAGTAAGCCAGGTTGAAGTTCCTATCTGTTTAGGCGTAAGTACATCGGCAGTGGTACCATCTGCAACCTGTCCGTAATTGTTTCGTCCCCAAGCCCAAAGAGAATTGTCCGATTTTTGTGCTACGGTGAAATATTCACCAGCAGATACAGATTTCCAGCATGAGGCAGGAACGAAAATGCTTGCAGGGCATACCATACTTATTAAAGTAGTTGAATCGGTCAAACCATTGTTCCCGAATTGTCCGTAACCGTTATCTCCTGTCGCCCATAGTTTACCTTCGCTGTTTACAGCTACAGTCAATGATGAACCTCCATCAATATTCTGCCAGTTGGTAGCAGTTCCGATTTGTGTAGGTACTGTTTTATTTGTAGTAGTACCATCACCTAATTGCCCCTCGACGTTTCTTCCCCAAGCCCAGAGTGTACCGTCTGTCTTTAAAGCAAGTGTATGATCGTATCCTGTAGCAATAGCTTGCCAGTTTGAAGCCGCTCCAACTTGTGTTGGCACCAAGACATTAGTGGTATTTCCGTTACCCAATTGACCGTATTGATTCCTCCCCCACGTCCAGATAGTTCCATTGGTTCTTTTAGCAATAGTATGTGCGCTCGAACAAGAAACGCTTTGCCAGTTAGTAGCCGTTCCAATCTGAACCGGTGTGTTTCTGTTTACGGTAGCTCCATTTCCTAATTCACCATTACCATTATAACCCCATGCCCATAAAGTACCGTTCGTTTTAATAGCAATTGTAAAACCATCGCCGGCAACAGCACTTTGCCAGTTGTTAGCTGTTCCTATTTGTACTGGCGCATCTCTCTCCACATTGTCTCCGAGGCCTAACTCTCCGTAGTAATTTTCACCCCATCCCCAAAGGGTGCCATCGGTTTTTACAGCCACACTGTGAGTGTAACCTGCACTGATGGTACTCCAGTTGTTGGCACTGCCTATCTGCGTGGGTGTGTTTCTGGCAATACCGGTGCCATCGCCTAGTTGCCCGTAGTAGTTGCTTCCCCACGCCCATATTGTCCCATCGGCTTTTTTCGCAATTGTATGCATATCCCCGACAGAAATAGTTTGCCAATTGGTAGCCGTTCCAATTTGTATTGGTAATGGCGCCCACGAAACAGTTGTTCCACTTCCCAATTGATAAGTATCATTCCAGCCCCAAGTCCAAAGGGTACCGTTGCTTCCAATGGCAGCAGTATGCTTACCGCCGGATCCAACCATTTGCCAGCATTGTTGTGCTGAAATTTGCCAACAAAGGGCTAATAAAAAGATAGTAATTGTTTTTTTCATTTTTGTTGATTGTTATTTGAGACTGTTTTTAATGTTATTTAGTTTTTGAGAAATGCGACTACAACTTTATTTAAAGCACAACAACAAGATTCTCAATTGGTTTCAAAATCCTAACTTATTTTTTCATTTTTATCGGAATTGCCGTGCAATGATAAGTAAAAAAAAACGAGGATTTTCTGCAAATGAACAAGCGTCTTCTTTTTAACTATTTTCGTTAGACTTTCGAGGATAATCGTTTTTAAAAGGGTCAATTTATCTGTAATTTGGGTAGAAACTTTGCGGTTTTATAACAAAGTATTTCTAACAATCAATGACAAAATATATTTTTCATTCACCGATGATGAAGTCAATTTTTCAGAGCTTCGTTAATTTGATTCAAACCAAGAACAACGATTTGCTTTTTAAAAAAACATACTTTCGGGAAAAGGGAATTTTTGTTCAAATTCACGATCCTATCGATTAAAAATAGAATTGTATCTTTGGGCCAACATGAGAAAAGAATTATTTGTTTTGATGTGGAATCACACTACAAATCACATCATAAGCTTTTAAACCTCATAACTTATTAAAAACAAACAGCTTACTATTGTGAATTACCTTTCAGTAGAAAATATATCGAAATCTTTTGGCGAGAGAACCTTGTTTAAAGACATTTCTTTCGGCATCAACAAAGACCAAAAAATTGCTTTTATTGCCAAAAATGGTTCGGGTAAAACCTGCATCATGAACATCCTCAACGGCGAAGACGAACCCGATACCGGTCAAGTAGTGATTCGCAAAGGATTGAAAATGGCCTTTTTGTCGCAAAAGGACAAACTTCAGGATGAACTTACTATAGAGGAAAGTATTTTTGCTTCTGACAATGAAATTCTGCACGTCATTGAACGCTACGAAAAAGCATTGGAAAACCCCGAAGATGAAGAGAAATACCAATTGGCTTTTGACGAAATGGATCGCTACAACGCTTGGGATTTTGAGACGCAGTTTAAGCAAATCTTGTCCAAATTAAAGTTAGACGATTTGAAACTGAAAGTAAAATCACTTTCCGGCGGACAAAAAAAACGCTTGTCTTTGGCCATCATCTTAATCAATCGTCCCGATTTGTTGATTTTAGATGAACCTACGAATCACTTGGATTTAGAAATGATTGAATGGTTGGAGAGTTATTTTGCCAAAGAAAACATCACTTTATTTATGGTAACCCACGACCGTTTCTTTTTGGAGCGTGTTTGTAATGAAATCATCGAATTAGACAACGGCAAATTGTACTCTTATAAAGGTAATTATTCTTATTACCTGCAAAAAAAAGAAGAGCGCTTGACCATGGAAAGTGCCACAATCGACAAAGCACAGAACTTATTTGTAAAAGAATTGGCCTGGATGCGTCGCCAACCCAAAGCCAGAACCACCAAATCCAAATCGCGTCAGGATGATTTTTACAAAATAAAAGAAGTTGCCGAAAGCCGCAGAAAAGAAAATGTGGTAGAGCTCGAAATCAACATGGAGCGCATGGGCAGCAAGATTATTGAGTTGCACAAAATCTATAAAAAGTTTGGAGACAGAGTCATTCTTGATAATTTCAGTTACGATTTTCAACGAGGAGAACGCATTGGAATTATTGGTAAAAACGGAACTGGTAAATCTACTTTCCTCAATATTTTAACCAAAACCATCCAACCCGACGGCGGAAAAGTAGTAATTGGCGACACCATCAAAGTGGGCTATTACACCCAAAGCGGCATCAACCCTAAACCGGGGCAAAAAGTCATTGACATCATCAAAGAATACGGTGAGTATATTCCGCTGACAAAGGGAAAAATCATTTCGGCTTCGCAACTGTTGGAACGCTTCCTATTTGATTCCAAAAAGCAATATGACTATGTGGAAAAACTGAGTGGTGGCGAATTGAAACGCTTGTATTTGTGTACGGTTTTAATTCAGAATCCTAACTTTTTGATATTGGATGAACCTACCAATGATTTGGATATAGTGACTTTGAACGTATTGGAAAGTTTCCTGTTGGATTATCCCGGATGCTTGTTAGTAGTATCGCACGATCGCTATTTTATGGACAAAATTGTGGATCATTTATTTGTCTTCAGAGGAGAAGGACAGATTGAAGATTTTCCCGGAAATTATTCAGATTTCCGTACCTATGAAGATTCGGCTGAACCAAAAGGATTATCAAATGTTTCTACCGAAAAAGTCAACTGGAAACAAAACAATCCAACCACAACCGGTTTAAGCTTCAATGAGCAAAAAGAGTTCAACAAAATTGAGCGCGAAATCAAAGACTTGGAATACGAGAAAAAGCAAATCGAAAACCTATTCTCCGAAGGTAAAGTTGCCGATGCTGACATCACTGCCAAAGCCAACGAATTGCAGGCTATCATAAACAAATTAGAAGAAAAAGAAGAGCGCTGGTTTGAATTATCGTCAAAAATGGAGTAATGTTTCATCTCGTAAAATCATACCTAAAATTCCTTTGGCTCTCCAAAAACGAACACGGAGTGCATTCCCCTTTTGTGTTTTCTTTAGTGACCAAATGTTTTTATGACAAGAAAAAGTATGCCGAATACGCTCTTCTAAAAAACTACCGCAATACGCTGTTACAAAATAAAAATACGATTGAAGTTACCGACTTCGGAGCCGGTTCACGCGTTTTTAAAAGCAATATCAGAGCAATAAACCAAATTGCGAAGAATGCCGGAATTTCAAGCAAAAGAGCCGAGTTACTTTTTAGAATCACCCGCTATTTTCAACCGGAATTTGTTTTAGAAATAGGAACTTCATTAGGAATGGCCACTTCAGCTTTATCCTTAGGAAACCCAAAAGCCAAAATCATCACTCTCGAAGGTTGTCCTAAAACTTTGGCTGAAGCCAAAAAACAATTTAAAAAATTCGGTTTAAAAAATATTGATTCAATTCAGACAGAATTTTCAAGCTACCTGAAAAATCATCAATTATCAATTGTCAATTATCAACTAATCTACTTTGACGGCAACCACTCCAAACAAGCCACTTTAGGCTATTTTGAATTATTACTTCCTACCGTTGCCAACGACAGCGTTTGGATTTTTGACGATATTCACTGGTCAAAAGATATGGAAGCTGCTTGGGAAATCATTAAGATTCATCCGAGAGTGAGCGTAACAATTGACACCTTTCAATGGGGCCTGGTTTTCTTCAGAAAAGAACAACCTAAAGAACATTTTGTGATCAGAATATAAACTCGATGTAACAAAACCTGCTTCCAGATTACTTATATTTACCATTCACAATTCACAACTCACAATACCAATGGCAAATCCATTAATCAAGATAAGCAATCTGAAACGCGATTTTCAATTAGGCAGCGAAACCATTTATGTCTTAAAAGGTATCGATTTAGAAATCAATAAAGGCGAATATGTAGCACTCATGGGGCCATCCGGTTCCGGAAAATCGACTTTGATGAACCTTTTAGGCTGTTTGGACACTCCTACTTCAGGAACGTATATTCTGAACGGAAATGATGTGAGCCAAATGCACGATGATGATTTGGCCGAAATCAGAAACAAAGAAATCGGATTCGTTTTCCAAACCTTCAACCTTTTACCCAGAACAACCGCCCTTGATAATGTGGCCTTGCCCATGATATACGCCGGGTATTCTAAAACCGAAAGAAACGAGCGCGCTACCGAAGTACTAACCCAGGTTAACTTAGCTGACCGCATGGATCACCAGCCCAACCAACTCTCCGGTGGACAACGCCAACGTGTAGCTATAGCCCGTGCATTGGTCAACAAACCCTCCATCATTCTGGCCGATGAGCCCACAGGGAATCTCGACAGTAAAACCTCGGTCGAAATCATGAATCTGTTTAACGACATTCACAAAAACGGCAACACCGTCATCCTGGTTACCCACGAAGAAGACATTGCCAAATACGCCCACCGCATCATCCGACTGCGCGACGGATTAATTGAAAGCGACGGCCTCAACCCCGACCATCTTTAAAAGAAGAAGCGAAAGGCTTGGGTTTTATCAGTAATCCTTTTTCCTGCTGTCCGTTTTACAAGGTGCCACTCCCATCAGGGCTAGTTGGTTATCCATTTGGATTTTTGTTATCTTTGAAATCAAATATATCGAATTATGAATTTCCTAATTCCTAATTCCTAATTCCTAATTCCTAATTCCTAATTCACTCATGAAAGTTTATACCAAAACCGGCGACACCGGAACTACCGCGCTCTTTGGCGGCACCCGTGTTCCCAAACACCATATCCGCATCGAAAGTTACGGCACCGTTGACGAGCTCAACTCTCATATCGGTTTAATCCGCGACCAGGACATCAACGTATTGTACAAAAATGTACTGGCTGAAATACAGGACCGATTATTCACTGTTGGAGCCATATTGGCCACCCCTCCCGAAAAAGAAATCCTCAAAAACGGTCAGCCGCGTCTCAACATCAACCGCATTTCGGAAGAAGACATCGTATTTTTAGAAAACGAAATCGACTTGATGGAGACCGCTTTACCTCCCATGACACACTTTGTCTTACCCGGCGGTCATACTACCGTGTCATATTGTCACATTGCGCGCTGTGTCTGCCGCAGAGCCGAACGTTTGGCCGTACATTTACACGAATTAGAACCCACCGATGAGCAGGTTATTAAGTACTTAAACCGACTTTCTGACTACCTTTTTGTCTTGGCACGGAAGTTGTCCCAAGACCTGCAGGCGGATGAAGTGAAATGGATACCGAGAAAGTAAAATTTTGGAATAAAGATTAACGATTTATGATGTCAGATTTGATATTAAAATACTTCTTAAATCTTAAATCACAAATCAGCAATCAGCAATAAAAAGCCGTTCTTAAACATATTTAAAAATAAATCAAAAAAAACTTGACTTTTTCAGTATTAAATTTATTTTTGCATAAACTAAAATCGACAGAAGATGTATTGGACATTAGAATTAGCATCCTATTTAAGTGATGCCCCTTGGCCAGCTACCAAAGATGAACTTATCGACTATGCTATACGAACAGGAGCTCCGCTGGAAGTAGTGGAGAATTTACAATCGATAGAAGACGAGGGTGAAATTTACGAATCTATGGAAGAGATTTGGCCCGATTATCCAACTGACGAAGATTACCTTTGGAACGAGGATGAATATTAAAAAAATAAACTTACACAGCAGAAAAAAGTCCATTTCGGGCTTTTTTTTTGTTTAAATTTGCACACCTTTTTACAACATATAATACAAACCCATTATGAGTTTCATAAATAGCATTATCAAAGCTTTTGTAGGCGACAAATCTCAAAAAGACGTCAAAGCCACACAACCTTATATCAACAAAATAAAAGCTTTAGAGCCTGTATTAGCGGCACTTTCTCATGACGAACTGAGAGCCAAAACAACCGAATTCAAGGCCAAAATAAAACAAGCCCGAGCTAAACAGGATGCCGAAATTGAAGCTAAAAAAGCCGAAGCCGAAAACACCGCAGATATCGACCTCAGAGAAGACATCTACAACGCTATAGATGCTTTGGAAAAAGAAGCTTATGAAATATCAGAAAAGGTATTAATGGAAATTCTTCCCGAAGCGTTTGCTGTTGTTAAAGAAACCGCTCGTCGTTTCAAAGAAAACACTTCTATAACCGTAACCGCTACTCCTAAAGACCGCGAACTATCGGCGACTAAATCTTACATAACCCTAGACGGTGACCAGGCACACTGGGCCAATTCTTGGAATGCTGCCGGAAAAGAGATTACTTGGGATATGATTCACTACGACGTGCAGTTGATTGGTGGTATCGTGTTGCACCAAGGTAAAATTGCCGAGATGCAAACGGGAGAAGGAAAAACATTGGTAGCTACCCTTCCGTTATACTTAAATGCACTAACTGGAAACGGCGTACACTTGGTAACCGTAAATGATTATTTGGCCAAACGTGATAGTACATGGAAAGCCCCGTTATTTGAGTTTCACGGATTGACTGTAGATTGTATCGACAACCACTCTCCCAATTCTGATGCGAGAAGAAAAGCTTACGAAGCCGACATTACCTACGGAACCAACAACGAATTTGGTTTTGATTATTTGCGCGATAACATGGCGCATTCACCCGAAGACTTAGTACAACGCAAACACAATTACGCTATAGTCGACGAGGTAGATTCGGTATTGATTGACGATGCGAGAACTCCGTTAATCATATCGGGTCCGGTGCCTGATGGTGACCGACATGAGTTCAACGAATTGAAACCGAAAATTGAAAACCTTTACAATTTACAACGTCAACTGGCAAACGGATTTTTAACCGAAGCCAAACGCTTGTTCAAAGAAGGCAATATGAAAGAAGCCGGGTTCCAATTGTTGAGAGCCTACAGAGCTTTACCAAAAAACAAAGCACTAATCAAATTCCTGAGTGAAGAAGGTGTTAAACAATTATTGCAAAAAACCGAAAACGAATACATGGCTGACAACAACCGCAAAATGCCGGAAGTAGACGAAGCTTTGTATTTTGTAATCGAGGAAAAAAACAATCAAGTAGAGCTTTCAGATAACGGAATCAAATTTTTATCCAAAGATACCGATGAAAACTTCTTCGTGTTACCGGATATCGGAACCGAAATTGCCAACATCGAAAAGCAAAATCTTGATAAAGACAAAGAAGCCGAAGCTAAGGAAAGATTGTTTCAGGATTTCGGAATTAAATCAGAAAGAATCCATACACTTACCCAATTATTAAAAGCATACACGCTCTTTGAAAAAGACGTAGAATACGTAATCATGGACAACAAAATCCTGATTGTTGACGAACAAACCGGTCGTATCATGGATGGCCGTCGTTACTCAGATGGATTACACCAAGCCATTGAAGCTAAAGAAAATGTGACCATTGAAGCGGCAACCCAAACCTTTGCGACCATTACTCTTCAGAATTATTTCCGTATGTACAGCAAATTGGCAGGTATGACCGGAACCGCTGTAACCGAAGCGGGAGAATTTTGGGAAATCTACAAATTAGATGTGGTAGAAATCCCAACCAACAGAGGGATTGCCCGTCAGGATAAAGAAGACTTGATTTACCGTTCGGTTCGTGAGAAATTCAATGCGGTAATTGAAGATGTAACTCAACTTTCACAATCCGGAAGACCGGTATTGATTGGTACTACTTCGGTAGAAATTTCAGAATTGTTGAGCCGCATGCTTAGAGTGCGCAACGTGCCTCACAATGTATTGAACGCTAAATTACACAAAAAAGAAGCCGAAATTGTGGCCGAAGCCGGTAAACCGGGAGTAGTAACCATAGCCACCAACATGGCTGGTCGTGGTACCGATATCAAGTTGACTCCCGAAGTAAAAGCCGCGGGTGGTTTAGCCATTATTGGTACAGAACGCCACGATTCACGTCGTGTTGACCGTCAGTTGCGCGGTCGTGCCGGTCGTCAGGGAGATCCGGGAAGTTCACAGTTTTATGTGTCTTTAGAAGACAACCTGATGCGTTTGTTCGGTTCGGAAAGAGTGGCCAAAATCATGGACCGTATGGGATTGAAAGAAGGCGAAGTGATTCAGCACTCCATGATGACCAAATCAATTGAGCGCGCTCAGAAAAAAGTAGAAGAAAACAACTTTGGGACTCGTAAACGTTTGTTGGAATACGACGATGTAATGAATGCACAAAGAGAAGTAGTTTACAAACGCCGTCGTCATGCGTTACACGGAGAACGTCTGAAACTGGACATCGCCAACATGATGTATGATACTTGTGAGCTAATCGTAAGCGAAAACAAAGCCCGAAACGATTTCAAAAACTTCGAATTTGAATTGATTCGTTACTTCTCTATCACTTCACCAATCACGCAAAGCGAATTTGAAAAAGGTTCCGAAATAGACATTACCGGTAAAGTATACAAAGCTGCTTTGGCTTACTATAACGAAAAAACCGAGAGAAGTGCTCGTGAAGCATTCCCTATCATTGCGGATGTTTATCAAAGAGAAGGTAATAAATTTGAACGCATCATCGTACCGTTCTCAGACGGCATTAAAACGTTGAATGTAGTGACCGATTTGAAAAAGGCATTCGATTCTAACGGATCGCAGTTAGTAGCTGATTTTGAAAAAAACATCACATTAGCCATCGTAGACGAAGCTTGGAAAAAGCACTTACGCAAAATGGATGAATTGAAACAATCGGTACAATTAGCGGTTCACGAACAAAAAGATCCGTTGCTTATTTACAAACTCGAAGCTTTCAAATTGTTCCGAAACATGTTAGACGGTGTGAACAAAGAGGTAATTTCATTCTTGTTTAAAGGTGATTTACCGCAACAAAATCAAAACATACAGGAAGCAAGACAAATTCGGGAAAAACAAAACTATACAGAAAGCAAAGACGAAGTCTTAAATTCAGATGAATTGGCTGAACGCAACCGCGAAGCCGGTCAAACACAACAACGTCCTCAAGTAACCGAAACCATTGTACGCGATCAACCCAAAATCAACCGCAATGACAACGTTACCATCAAGCATGTAATGAGTGGGAAAACCGAAACTATGAAATACAAAAAAGCAGAAAACATGATTGCATCAGGTGAGTGGGTTATTGTAAATGACTAATTCCCCGTTTTCTGATTAGAATAATAAAAATCCCCAACAAATAAAATTGTTGGGGATTTTTTTGTCTCGATTATTTGTTATTGATTTTTTCTATCCAAACCTGAAGCACCTTTCTAAGTTCGTCTACAATGAGTGGTTTCGACAAATAATCATTCATTCCGACCTCGAAGCACTTCTCTTTTTCACCCGACATAATACCGGCTGTCAACGCAACTATCGGAATAGCATTGCCTCGCCTATCTTTACGGATGGCTGTGGTCGCCTCATACCCGTTCATTTTGGGCATTTGAATATCCATAAAAATCATATCCAAAGATTCATTTTCAAATACCTCCAAAGCCTGAAATCCATCAAAAGCCTGAAATAGAGAAACATTCGGAAGCAATCGTTTCAACAAGGTTTTAGCCAAATAAAGATTTACCTGATTGTCTTCTACCACCAAAATATTCAAAGGATCTTCAAAAAATATTGCATCGTATTCGCTTTTTTGATCAATCTCTCTTTCCAACTGCGAACCTACATGATTCTGTATTTTAAACTGAGTCTCAAAATAAAAATCACTTCCTTCACCATATTTACTCATCAGCTGCAATTTGCTGTTCATCAGCCCTAACAATTTATTAGAAATGGCTAAACCTAATCCGGTGCCTCCAAATTTTCTGCTCGTAGTGGTATCTTCTTGCACAAATGACTGAAATATTTTTTCCTGATTCTGTTCCTGAATTCCCATACCGGTGTCTTTTACCGAAAACCGTATGGTTGTTTCCTCATCATTTTTTGATATCAGGCGAATATCGATATGAATTTGGCC
Organism: uncultured Flavobacterium sp.; assembly: GCA_964413435.1. Taxonomy (GTDB): domain Bacteria; phylum Bacteroidota; class Bacteroidia; order Flavobacteriales; family Flavobacteriaceae; genus Flavobacterium. The sequence continues at coordinate 20,953 of CAYPSB010000019.1, read as the reverse complement.
AAAAGCAGTAAACTTAAGTGCGTTACTGATTAAATTGACTAAAATTTGTTTTAACCGTAAATCATCTGCCAAAATAAACTGTGGAATTTGAGGGTCAACGGTGAGTTTTAAATCAATCTTTTTGCGATCTGCTTCGTGTCTGAACAATTCTACAATTTGCTGCGAAACGGCAAAAATATCAATGGTATGTTCGTTTAATTCCAGCTTTCCTTCTTCAATTTTAGAAAAATCCAAAATATCATTTACAATTTCCATGAGCGTTGAAGCAGAATCGGTAATCATGGTCATGTACTCCAATTGGTTTTTATCCAAATCCGTTCGCATTAACAATCCGGTAAAACCTATGATTCCGTTTAGAGGAGTTCTGATTTCGTGGCTCATATTGGCTAAAAAATCAGACTTGGCTTTACTGGCAGCTTCGGCCTGAATTTTTGCCTTCACCAATTCAATTTCCATCTGTTTGCGATCAGTGATATCTATAAATGTGATGACCACCTCCTCTATCTTTTGGTCTTTATCAAAAACAGGGAAACCGTTTACCATAACCCAAACAACATCATTTAGGATGGGTCTGCAAATGCCCATGGTAAAATTTTGCAATGGGCTTCGGCTATGTATAATTTGATTCACCGGGAAATCTGCCAGCGGAAGCTCTATATTCTCTTCATTTATAAAGCTCCATTCCGATTCAATAGCTGTCTTACCTTTCATTTGACTTTCGGTGAGCCCGAGTAAATCACATGATTTTGAGTTGCAATTCCGAACTGAGGTATCCGGATTGTGAACCACCACTCCGGCTTCAAGATTATTCAAAATACCCTGATAGCGTTGTTCATTTTCCTGAATCGATTTCAGTACATTTTTACGCTCCGTAATATCTTTTCCGTAACATACCACACCTATAATTTCATCCTTGGAATACATGGGATGAATATTGGCTTCAAACCATGATATTTGATCAGAATCTTTCCGAGGAACGCAAATTTCCTCTGTAACAATCTCTCCCGACAAGCCTCGGTCGTAAAATGTTTTCCAAAGATTAAGATAGTCATCCGGATAAGCCTCCCGGTTTAAGGCACATTCATTTATCCTGAAAGTCGTTCCGGTTGAGTTCCTGACTGTCGTCAAAAAAGCATTGTTCGCTGAAATCAATTTATACTCTCTGTCAACACTCCAAATTAAATCGGAAATACTATTTACAATGGCTTCATTCAACATAAATCAGGCGTATTAATTTGTAAAACCTTTTAAATTTAGTTAAAAAAATTATATCAAGCATTTTTTTACTTTTTCTTAATTAACAGAAAACAAAAAACTGTATCGGTTTAAAAACCTCAAAACAAAACAACAACGGTTAGCATTTGGTATGATAATTAATTAAAAAATCCCGGTAAACCGGGACTTTCTTTATAATTCATCAGGAAAAATCTTCCCGGGATTCAAGACATTATTGGGGTCAAATACGCGCTTGATGCTTTCCATCAATTCTAAATGAGTTCGGGTAAACGCAATATCCATAAAGTTTTTTTGGACGTACCCTATACCGTGTTCTCCGGACAACGTTCCTTTGAGCGATACGGTCAATTCGAATATTTCGCGTATTCCCAGAGGCACCTGAGTTTGCCAATTGTCATCAGTCATATTGCCTTTGATGATGTTGACGTGTAAATTGCCATCGCCGGCATGACCGTAACACACCGATTGAAATCCGTACTTAGCACCAATCCTTTTGATACCCGAGAGTAATTCAGGGAGCATATATCTTGGCACCACGGTGTCTTCTTCTTTATAAACAGAGTTTGACTTTACCGCTTCGGCTACAGAACGTCTCATTTTCCAGAGGGCATTTTTTTGGTCTTCGGTATCAGCAAACAATACCTCATCGATTTGAAATTGTTCCACTACTGCTAAGATTTTCTCCGCTTCCTGCATCAAAACCTCAGGATAATTACCATCTACTTCAATCAGTAAATGCGCCTGATGTTCGGGTTTTACGGTTACACTGATGCCTTCTACCAATCTGAGAGTCCAGTCGATGGCATCGCGCTCCATAAACTCTAAAGCACTCGGGGTAATCCCTGCTCTGAAAATAGCAGACACCGCTTCACAAGCCTCGTGGGCTTTGTAAAAAGGCACCAACATTAAAACGTTGTGACTGTTTTGAGGCAAAAGTTTCAGAACGGCTTTGGTGATAACACCCAAGGTTCCTTCGCTGCCCACCATCAATTGGGTCAAATTGTACCCGGTTGAATTCTTCAAAGTGTTGGCTCCGGTCCAAATGATTTCGCCATTAGGCAGAACCACTTCCAGATTTAAAACATAATCTTTGGTGACGCCATACTTTAATGCTCTGGCTCCACCGGCATTTTCGGCTATGTTTCCTCCTATCCAACAACTGCCCATACTGCTGGGATCGACTGGGTAAAACAATCCTTTTTCGGCCACAGCTTCGCGCAAGACCTGATTGATTACTGCCGGTTCTACCGTTACTTGAAGGTTTTGTTCGTCTATTTCGATGATTTTATTCAAACGCTCAGTTGATAAGCCGATACCCTCGTAAATAGACAAAGCGCCACCACTCAAACCTGTTCTGGCTCCTATAGGTGTTGTGGGGATTTTATAATCGTTGGCAACTTTTAAAATTGCAGCTATTTCCTGTGTATTTCCCGGTTTTACTACCACACTGGGCGGAAATACTAAATCTTCGGTTTCATCGTGACCGTAGTGCTGACGGGTTTCTATATCGGTAAAAATATAGGCTTCGCCAACAATGGCAGTAAGTTTTTGAATTATTTCGGGTTGTAGTGACATTTTGTAAAAATTGAGAAGTAAATGTACTGATAACAAAAGGAAAAGACAAATCCTTTTTAGCCCCGATGGGAGTGGCTACCATGTAGCGCGGACAGCGGGAACAAGGCTTGCTTATTAGCCCAAATCTTTCGCTCTAACGTTTCTTTAAATTGGGCAAAAAGTAACAGATGATGCCTATCAACGGCAGGAATGAACATACGTGGTAGACGTATTGGATGGAAGTAAAATCGGCCAGTTTACCCAATAATGCGGAACCCAACGCTCCCATTCCGAAGGCAAAACCATAGAAAAGACCGGAAACCATTCCCAATTTTCGGGGGAGTAATTCCTGTGCGTATACCAATATAGCCGGGAAGGCTGAAGAGATAATCATTCCGATGATGACCATGAGCACATCGGTCCAGAATAAGTTAACGTATGGCAGTATCAAAGCAAAAGGTGCCGCTCCGAAAACGGATAACCAAATCACGTATTTTCGTCCGATTTTATCGCCCAACGGCCCTCCTAAAATGGTTCCGGCAGCATAGGCAATCAGGTAAATAAACATGTGAAATTGTGCTTCTTTGATGGTTAAATGAAACTTATCTATCACATAAAACGTGTAGTAGGTTGACAAACTCGCCGAATAGAAAAACTTAGAGAAAATCACAACTAGTAAAATGACAATAGCCCACTTTACTTTGCTTTTGGTCAGACGTTGGAAATCGGCAAAAACCACTTTTTTCTGTTGGCGGTGGATTAAGTGATCTCGGTACCAAAAAGCAATTTTACTGATGATTGCGATGGCAATTCCGGCAGCCAATACAAACCAAAGCAGGTGTTTTTGACTGTAAGGAACCACAATAAGCGCTACCAATAAAGGACCTAATGCCGTTCCGAAATTACCTCCTACCTGAAAAATGGCTTGCGCTAAGCCCCTTCTTCCGCCCGAAGCCATATTGGAAATACGCGCAGACTCGGGATGAAATATGGAAGAACCGGTACCGATGAGCATGACCGAAATCAATATCCAATAAAAATTGTTGGCAAAAGCAATGGAAATTACACCGGCCATGGAGAACAACATTCCGTAAACCTGAGAAAAAGGCTTGGGATATTTATCGGTATAATAGCCAACAAAGGGTTGAAACAATGAGGCCGTTAACTGAAAAGCAAACGTAATCAAACCGATTTGGGAAAAAGATAAGTTGTAATTCTGCTTCAAAATAGGATAAACCGAAGGAATTACCGCCTGAATCAAATCATTCAACAAATGCGCAAAACTGATAGAAAACAGTATGGAATAAACCGTTTTTTGCGCCAGGTCTTTTTTGGATGATGCGTTTACAATTGAATCCATTTAAAAAGTGTTTAAAATGAAATACCAAAAGGCTAAAGTCAGGAACGACAACGGTATACCGATACCCACCATCATGCTGCTCAATTTGGGTTTTAAACCGTAATTTGAAGCCAAAATAGCTCCCGTAATCATGGGCGCCATAGCCGATTCTATGATGGAAACGTTTACGGCTAAGCCTTTGCCTCCCAAAATTATTTTATACAATACGAAGAAAATAGCCGGGGTAATGAACAGCTTGAACAGCAATCCTAATCTCAAGAATTTCCAGTGTTGGCTTCTTTTGTCAATTTTCAGTTGAAGACCGACAGCAACTAAAGCTACCGGAGTAACCGTAGCACCCAGCTTTTGGAACACCGTTTGAAAATGTTCGTTGAAATCAACTTTCATGACATTCATGACACAAGCCAAAACAAAGGCTATAAAGGGTGGAAACAGCAAAATCTTTTTAATGATTTCATTACGGCTGGGTTCTCCTTTGGCAAAAATTCCGGCTGTTATAATTCCAAGTGTGGCCATTACAACAAAAGATCCGGGTTGATCTACTATGATTGCTGTTTTCAATCCTTCTTCGCCATAAAGTGCCTGAACAATCGGAAAACCCACAAATGAAGTATTTCCCAGTCCGGCAGTGATGACCAAACAACCTATTAATCGGTTAGGCCAGCCCAATTTTTTCCCTATAACATAGAAAAAAATAAACGACATCATAAAACCAATCCAGGCAATACCCAGAGGATAAAGCAAATCGGTTGACACGGAAACTTTTGGAATATAGAACAAGGCCAATGAAGGCAAGGCTATATAAATCACAAATTGGTTTAAGGCTAAGTGTCCGTTTTTAGGAAAAGCGGCAACTCGTTGCATACCCAATCCCATGAGTAAGCAAAGAAAAACTAGTAGAATGTTATCCATTCGAAAGGTAAAAAATTATTGTGCAAAGGAACGGCAAAAAAAGCAAACAGACTAAAATGTGAAGCGAAATGAACTTAAGAAAATGTTAAAGTTATCGATGGATTCAAACGCGAATCAGACAGGCGCAATGGCAACGTTTCACACATCTTCCGACTCGTATTAAAAATGGCTTGTTTTTCAATTTTCGGGCCAAATTATTTTATTAAATTTACCCAAACGATTTTCCATTGAATCAAGAGTCAAATAAACCAAGTGCTTTACACGAAAAAGAGGGCGTTGAACAACCCGAAGCTTTGAGCTCATCGGTCATGGCCAAAATTGTACACCGACGCAAAGTACAGCCCTCGGCACAAGAACTCATTGACGGCATATTAAAAAAAGACAAAGTAGCGTTGAGCCGTGCCATCACTTTGGTCGAAAGCACCAATCCGGCTCATTTGGAAAAAGCCAATGAAATCATCAAGGGCTGTCTACCTTATGCAAATCAGTCGGTACGTATTGGTATCACCGGAGTTCCGGGTGTGGGAAAAAGCACTTTTATTGAAGCTTTCGGAAGTTATTTAACCTCTATAGAAAAAAAAGTGGCCGTGCTGGCAGTAGACCCGAGCAGTACCATATCTCATGGCAGTATCTTGGGCGACAAAACGCGAATGGAAGAGTTGGTCAAAGATGAAAACGCCTATATTCGTCCAAGTGCTTCAGGAGAAACCCTGGGTGGTGTGGCCCGAAAAACCAGAGAAACAATCATTCTTTGTGAAGCTGCCGGTTTTGACACAATAATCATAGAAACCGTTGGTGTGGGACAAAGCGAGACGGCTGTTCACAGCATGGTAGATTTCTTTTTACTGCTAAAAATATCCGGTGCCGGCGATGAATTGCAGGGTATCAAACGCGGAATTATGGAAATGGCCGACGCCATCATCATCAATAAAGCAGACGGCGACAATATTGCTAAAGCCAAATTGGCAAAAACCGAATTCAACAGGGCATTGCACTTATTTCCTGCCAAAAGTTCGGGATGGGTGCCTACTGTTTCTACATGCAGTGCCTATGAAAAAACGGGAATTGATGAAGTTTGGAAAACGATTTCGAATTATCTTGAATTGGTCAAAAACAACTATTATTTCGAAAGCAAACGCCGGGAACAAAGTTTATATTGGATGATGGAAACCATAAATGAGCAACTCAAACAACGTTTTTACCAGCATCCGGATATCATTGAAATGCTGGCAACCAGCCAACAAGAAGTATTAGAAAACAAACTCTCCCCTTTTGCTGCGGCACAGCATTTATTGAGTCATTATTTCAAAAAAAAATAGGCCAATTACAGAGACTACTCTTCGTAAGCCTCCATTTCTTTGTCATAGAACTCTCCTGCAAGCGTAATCAAATGTTCCATTTCCGACTCTAATTCGGTTTCATCTTCACCTTCCAAATCTTCCAAAAACTCTACTTCGTCATCTTTTAAATTAATGATGAATCGTGGAAAATCGAGGTGAATCACAAAAATATCTTCAGGGAAATCAGAGTTGTCAGCGAGTACGAATTTTGGTAATTGCATATGTTTTATTTTTTGATAGATAATGGATAATAAACGGATAATATACTACTTGTACAAAGGTAAAGAATAAATCGGTTTACTCGGATCAGGTCTCGTGTTGTTTGACAGTTGGATTGATTCTACTCGACTTCATTTTCCGAAGCCAACTTCTTTGTCAGATAATGAAACCTTATAAACAGAAAAATCGCGGCGGCTGTTAAACCGGCCAAAAGCCCTATCCAAACTCCTGTTGCTTTCAGTTGGGTATGCTCGCCCAAGTAAAACGAAATGGGAAAACCAACCAACCAATAAGCCACAAAGGTAATATACATAGGTATTTTCACATCCTGCAACCCACGTAAAGCGCCCAGTACCACTACCTGAATTCCATCTGATATTTGGAATACCGCTGCCACTAAAAGTAGTTTGGCCGCAATCGAAATCACTTCCTGATTATCGAGCAACTGGGTTTCATTTTCCATATTCAGAAACAGGTACGGCAATACTTGGTGTAAGGCAACAAACATAACTGCGAAAATAATTTCTATGATTATGGCCAATAAAAATATGGAACGCGCTACAACAATCAACTGCTTATAATCGCCTAAACCTCTCTGATTACTTACCCGTATCATGGAAACCACACTCAATCCCATAGCAAACATGAATGTCATCGAAGCCAAACTCAGAGCAATCTGATTGGCCGCCTGACTTGTTTTACCTATGTTTCCGCACAACCATATCGCTGCGGTGAATAAGACCACTTCAAACAGCATTTGCATGGCCGAAGGCAGACCCAAATTGACAATCTTTTTAATCGTTTCTTTCTTGATTTCATCAAAACTGAACTCATGAAAATACTGCTTCAACTGTTCCTTACGGGAAAGAATGATGTGCATAAAAATTACCATAGCCAAACGCGAAATCACGGTTCCTAAACCGGCTCCTAATATTCCCATTTTAGGAAAAATCCATACTCCGTAAATCAGGCAATAGTTTATAGGCACGTGGATAATATTGGCCATCACGATAGCATACATCGAAATTTTGGTCATCGACAACCCATCGGCAAACTGCTTATAGCCCTGGTAGATAATTAAAGGCACCAATGAAAAAGCCACCCAATCCAAATAAGGTTTGGCCAAAGTGATAACTTCTTCCGGTTGATGCAACAATTCCATTATCGGCTTTGCCAATACTACCATACCAAAAAGCGCAAACCCTAAAATAATGCACAAAAACAAACCGTGGTGAAAAGCGGAACGTATCTTACTGTTGTCTTTTTCAGCATCGGCCTCGGCAACTATAGGAGTAATAGCCGTTGAGAAACCTATGCCCAATGACATGGCTACAAACACCAAACTGTTTCCCAAAGAAACAGCCGCGAGCTCAGTACTGCCCAATTTTCCTACCATGATGTTATCAACGATGGCAATTAACGTATGCCCCAGCATACCCAATATCACGGGATAAGCCAGTTGCATATTGTATCTGAATTCTTTGGTGTATTGAGCTAGATTCACTTTGCATTTTTTTGAGTGCGCAAAGATAATCAGTTTTATGGTTTCAATTGGTTTTTATAAAAATCAATATTGGCTTTTACTTTCGAGTCTAATTCGGGTTCAGCAATATCGGTGAGTTGCTCCAAGGTTTCCCAAATAATTTTGGCTACTATATACCGGGATATTTCTTTATCATCAGCAGGAATTATATACCAGGGAGCATGTTGAGTGGAAGTCGCATGAATGGCTTCTTCATAATACTGCATGTAATCATCCCAACGCTCTCTCTCCTTTAAATCACCAACAGAAAACTTCCAATTGTCTTCGGGATTTTCTAAGCGATGTAATAACCTTTGACGCTGCTCTTCCTTGCTGATGTGGAGGTAAAATTTAAGCACCTGCGTACCATTTTGCGCAATGTGTTTTTCGAAATGATTGATTTGTTTCATGCGTTCCTGCCAAAAATCCTCGGGTATATCCGTTACTTTTTCTATCCCCGGTAGATTTTCGCCCAAGATGTACTCAGGATGCACACGGGTGACCAGTATGTTTTCATAATGAGTGCGATTGAACACTGCAAACTTTCCTTTTTCGGGCAATGCAATATAATGGCGCCACAAGTAATCGTGCTCTAGTTCGGCCGATGTAGGAGTTTTGAAACTGTGGACCACGACACCACGCGGATTGAATTCTTTGAATACTTCCCGAATCAGGCTGTCTTTTCCGCTGGTATCCATTCCTTGCAGGCAAATCAGCACTGCATGTCGGTTGTGGGCGTACATAGCATCTTGGCGCTTGCTGAGTTTTTGTTGTATGTTCAACAGTTTTTCAGCAAGTTCTTCACGAGTTATTTCCGTTGATATACGGGTCGGAATTTTTGATAATCGAACAGTGTCTTTTGCTCTAAAGTCTTCAGCAGTTATTGCTTTCATAATCTCTCTTGTATAGATGTAAATATAAAAAAACCTTGGCTGTATTGAAACAACCAAGGCTTATTTGTACGAGTTTGTGAATCGTTATTTTTCTATTTCTTTGAGACTTTCCATTTTTTTGTGAGCCAAAAACCCTTTGATGTCTTCAAAATGTTCTTTGACTCTTTTATTTCCGAACTCGAATACTTTTTCGGCCAAACCATCTAAAAAATCACGATCGTGCGATACCAAAATTAACGTTCCGTCGAAATCTTTTAAAGCTTCTTTGATGATGTCTTTGGTTTTCATATCAAGGTGATTGGAAGGCTCATCGAGAATCAACAAGTTTACCGGTTCCAACAACAATTTAATCATGGCCAAACGTGTTTTCTCACCACCCGAAAGTACTTTTACTTTTTTCTGAATATCATCGCCCTGGAACATGAAAGCACCGAGGATGTTCTTGATTTGCGTTCTGATTTCGCCTACAGCAATATTGTCAATCGTTTCAAAAATGGTGGCATTTTCGTCTAACAACGAAGCCTGGTTTTGGGCAAAATATCCAATTTGAGCGTTATGCCCAATCTCTACCGAACCCCCATTGATTTCGATTTCCTTCATAATGGCTTTAATCATGGTTGATTTTCCTTCCCCGTTTTTACCCACAAAGGCCACTTTCTGTCCGCGTTCAATAACCAAATTAGCGTCTTTAAAAATCAAATGATCGCCATAGGATTTTTCCAAATCACGCACAATCACAGGGTATTGTCCTGAGCGCACCGAAGGCGGAAATTTCAATTTTAGTGCCGAAGTATCTATTTCGTCAATTTCTACCGGAACCAATTTTTCGAGCATGCGAACACGCGATTGCACTTGTTCTGTTTTGGAGAAAGTTCCTCTGAAACGCTCAATAAAGGCTTGATTTTCGGCAATGAATTTTTGTTGCTCGTCATAGGCTTTTTGTTGGTGCACGCGACGGTCCTTACGCAATTCCAAATAATGCGAATACTTGGCTTTGTAGTCGTAAATGCGTCCCATGGTTACTTCGATGGTACGGTTGGTAATATTATCAACAAAAGCACGGTCGTGGGAAATCACCATTACGGCTTTAGCTTGGTTGATCAAGAAATCTTCGAGCCACTGAATACTGTCCATATCCAAGTGATTCGTAGGCTCATCGAGCAGAATCAAATCGGGTTGTTTCAACAGGATTTTGGCCAACTCAATACGCATGCGCCATCCTCCGGAAAACTCAGAAGTGGGACGATTGAAATCCTCGCGAACGAAACCTAATCCTTTCAACACCTTCTCTACTTCGGCCTCGTAATTTACCTCTTCTATAGAATAGTATTTCTCACTTAGTTCTGATACACGTTCAATCAACTTCATGTACTCATCGCTTTCATAATCGGTTCGTATAGTGAGTTGCTCATTGATTTCATCAATCTCAGCCTTCATTTTGAATACCTCGGCAAAGGCTTTCGACGCTTCTTCCATAACCGTACAATTGTCAGCCGCCAATAAATGCTGTGGCAGGTAGGCAATTACTGCTTCTTTAGGCGCTGAGATATTTCCGCGTGTGGGCTTATTTTCGCCAGCTACAATTTTTAAAAGGGTCGATTTACCGGCTCCGTTTTTACCCATCAAGGCAATTTTATCGGTTTCGTTGATGGCAAAAGTTACGTCACTGAAAAGTGTGGTGCCGCCAAATTCAACGGCTATGTCGTTTATCGTTATCATGAGCTTTTTTTTGAAGCGGCAAAGATAGGTTAATTTAAGAATGAGGCAATTATTCTTCTGTTCTGTTGATCAAAAGAAGAAACATTAGTATTCAAATGGTATCGAATCGATTAAAGGCTCATTCGAAATGCTTCTATCACCGGATTGGCTTTGCCGTAATCGACTTCCATAATAAACAATTCCACTGGTTTGGCTGTTTGAATGCTGGGTAATACGTTGGCTTGGTTATTGGCTCGGAGCACCACATTGATGTTTGCTTCTTCCAATCTTTCTTTTAATGTAACGGCTAAGATTTCTTCGCCCGAAAATATTTTTATGAGTCCCATAGTAGCGTTTTAACTTGTATATTTATTCTTCCTCCATCTCAAAGAAAAGAGGTTCAATCATGATTTTATCGGCCAGTACTTCCACCCTTTCGGTAATTTGGGAACAAAAGAACAGTCGTTGTGTTTTTTCAATGCTCATGGAAAGGCGTTGTACTATAGCATCGTGACGCAAACGGAACAGTACATCAGCATCATCCACAATAAACATTTTAATCGTGTTGATGTTAAATCCGGCCGATGAAAACATCGCATTGATTTTATTGGGCGTGCCAATCAGCACATCCAGTCCCATAGAAATAACGTTCTTATCATAATCAATATCGCCTTTGTCGTGTACTCCCAATATGCTTAAATCGGTATACGTACCGTATTTTAAAAAGAGCTCTTCCATCTCCATCACTTTCTCTTTGGTTTCAACGATGATGAGTGCCCGGGTACTTTCGCCTTGCGATTTTTCTAATCGTTGAATGACATTTAAGACAATGGTTGTGGTTTTACCGGTTCCTCCGGGAGATTGTATCACGGCATCGGCGCCACTTTTGATGGTAGAAAAAGTTTCCTGTTGCATTTCATTGGCTTCGGTTAAACCGTTTTCAATGAGTGCTTTTTGCAGACTGGGGTTTATTTTTTTTAAATTCATTTTGTTGGCGTTTAGCTTTAGCAAAAATGCTGTTGGCTGCTGATTATTTTGATGCAAAGAGTGTTACATCGGTTTCTGATATTTCGTTACCACCCAAGATGATAAGCCTTTCGACCACATTTCTCAGTTCGCGTATGTTACCGGTCCAGTCGTATTCCTGGAGCAGTTTAACCGCGTCTTTGGAAAAAGATTTAGGAGCGTTCCCTTGTTCTTCTGCAATTTTCACGGCAAAGTGTTCTATCAATAACGGAATGTCGTCTCTTCGGTCATTTAATGCCGGTACTTTAATTAAAATCACGGCTAAACGATGGTATAAATCTTCGCGGAAACGTCCTTCGGCAATTTCTTTTTTCAGGTCTTTGTTGGTCGCGGCAATGACGCGGACATTGATTTTGATATCTTTATCGGCACCGACTCTTTGAATCAAGCTTTCCTGTAAAGCACGCAGTACTTTGGCTTGTGCCGAAAGACTCATATCCCCAATTTCATCTAAGAAAATTGTCCCGCCGTCAGCTGCTTCGAATTTTCCGGCTCTATCTTTTACGGCCGAAGTAAAGGCTCCTTTTACATGACCGAACAATTCACTTTCAATCAATTCAGAAGGAATAGCGGCACAGTTTACCTCAATCATAGGTGCATGAGCACGTTCGCTTTTTTCGTGTAGTTGATGGGCTACCAGTTCCTTTCCGGTTCCGTTGGGGCCTGTGATGAGCACCCGAGCATCGGTTTGGGCCACTTTTTCAATCATTTGTTTGATTTGATTGATGGGCTCACTTTGGCCTATGATTTCGTAGTTTTTGGAAACCTTTTTCTTGAGGATTTTGTTCTCCACCACCAATTGCTTTTTGTCTAAAGCATTGCGAACGGTATTGAGCAAACGATTCAAATCGGGTGGTTTGGAAATGTAATCGAAGGCACCGAGGCGCATGGTATTGACAGCCGTTTCCAAATCGCCGTGACCGGAAATCATGACCATAGGAATTTCGGGTTTGATTTTTTTGACCGCTTCGAGCAGTTCTTCGCCGTTCATTTTGGGCATTTTGATGTCACAAAGCACTAAATCGTAGTCTTCGGCTTTGATTTTTTCAAATCCTTGTTTGCCGTCTTCTGCTTCGTCAACGGTATAGGTGTCGCTTTCCTCGGTAAGGATTTTAACCAATACTCTTCGGATGGAAGCTTCGTCTTCGATGATTAATATTTTGGGCATGTCTTATCGTTGTTCGTTGCTGGTTACTATTTTCATTGCTAATTCCGTCACGGCGGGCTGTTTAGCCCCGATGGGAGTGGCTACCGTGTAGCGCGGACAACGGGAACATGGTTTATTCAGAGCCCGAGCCTTTCGCTCCTGATTTCGGAGACAAAAATAAGATAATTTCGCATTGGGCGCTGCATCCGAAATAGATTTAATACTTTTACAGTTCCAAAACGAACACTTATGTCAACTGCAAAAAAAGATTACAAAAGAATTACGACCAAGTCCTTATTTGACATGAAAGCCAATGGTGAGAAGATTTCGATGCTGACGGCTTATGACTATACCATGGCTAAAATTGTAGACACGGCAGGTGTTGATGTAATTTTAGTAGGCGATTCGGCCAGTAATGTGATGGCGGGACACGAGACAACGTTACCGATTACCTTAGACCAGATGATTTACCATGCTTCCTCTGTAGTAAGAGCCATTGACAGAGCTTTAGTGGTAGTAGATTTACCGTTTGGAAGTTACCAATCCGACCCAAAAGAAGCTTTGCGCTCGGCTATCAGAATTATGAAAGAAAGCGGCGGTCACGCGGTGAAACTGGAAGGCGGAAGTGAGATTAAAGAAAGTATCAAACGCATCCTGAATGCCGGAATTCCGGTTATGGGGCATTTGGGTTTGACACCACAATCTATATACAAATTCGGGACGTATACTGTAAGAGCCAAAGAAGAAGCGGAAGCCGAAAAACTATTGGAAGATGCTAAATTATTAGAACGAATCGGTTGTTTTGCATTGGTATTGGAGAAAATCCCGGCGGCTTTGGCCGAAAAAGTGGCTAAAACCATTTCGATTCCTGTGATTGGCATAGGAGCCGGTGGCGGTGTTGACGGACAAGTTTTAGTTATACACGATATGTTGGGGATGAATAATGAATTCAGCCCGAGATTTTTACGTCGTTACATGAACTTATACGAAGGAATGACCCAAGCTATCGGACAATATGTGGAGGATGTGAAATCGCAGGATTTCCCGAATAAGAATGAGCAGTATTAATTTGCATGGCTGAAAAGATAGTTTCTACCAAAGACAATCTACAAATCCTTCACGAAGACAACCACATTATTGTGGTGAACAAACGCGTAGGAGATATTGTTCAGGGCGATAAAACGGGGGACAAACCTTTGTCTGAAGTGGTTAAAGAATACCTCAAAGAAAAATACGACAAACCCGGAGAAGTATTTTTGGGTGTGGTGCACCGTTTGGATCGCCCGACTACAGGCATTGTTGTTTTTGCCAGAACCAGCAAGGCGCTGACGCGTTTGAATGAATTGTTCAGCAACCGCGAAACAAAGAAAACCTATTGGGCTGTCGTCAAGAATAAACCAGTGAAGACCAATGATACTTTGGTACATTTTCTCAAGCGCAACGAAAAAAACAATACTTCTAAAGCCCACTTAAAAGAAGTCCCGGGGAGTAAAAAAGCCAGTCTTGATTACACCATTATCAAAGAATTAGACAATTATTTCGTACTCGAAATCAATCTGCATACCGGAAGACATCATCAAATCAGAGTACAATTAGCGGCTATTGGTTGTCCCATCAAAGGCGATTTGAAATACGGATTCGATCGCAGCAATCCGGATGGAGGCATACACCTGCATGCACGAAAATTGGTATTTATCCACCCGGTCAGCAAGGAAAATCTTGAAATCATTGCTCCCACGCCAAAAGATGTTATTTGGAATTTGATTTAAAAGTAAAATTGTATATTTACTTCTGTTTATTAATCCAAATGACTTCCTACTATGAAAAAAACCATTGTAACCCTTGGCCTGCTTATGGGTTTTAGTGCTTTTGCACAAGACCATTTCTCCGGGATGAGTACCTCTAACCGAGTTGGCATATTGAATGGAGCCATGAATCCTGCCGAATTTGTCAACCTCTCCAAGCGATTTGAAGTTAACATTTACGGGCTTAGCTTTAATGTGGCTAACAATAAAATTGGTTTCAGCGACATTAGTTCGGATGCCAATTTTGAAGAACTGTTGTTTAAAGGAACTGATCCGGTTGATGCTCGTATTGATGCCGAAATTTTAGGCCCTGGTTTTGCCATGAAATGGATGAAATGGGGCTTTGCCATTACCACCAAAGCGCATGCTAATTTCAACATTACTGACGTTGATCCTGCTATTGGAGATGCAATTTCTAATGATAATTTGATTCTTAACACCACCCTACTCAACAGCAGCAACAACCAACGTCTTAACGGAGTGGCTTATGGAGAGTTGGGTTTATCAGCTGCCCGAAGTTTGTTTGAAAACGACAAGCACAGTTTCAGTGCGGGACTTACGCTTAAGTTTTTATTTCCGGGTACTTATTCCAACTTTGGTTTAGCCAACTTAAATGGTCAAATTAATGAAGGCCCAACCGGAGCATATTTGTCAACCAATGCTCCTGCTACACTAAACATTGCTTATTCGGGCAACCTGGCTGATAGTTTTACCAGTTTTGGTGATTACGGCAAATCTATTTTCGGAGGGTTAAACGGTACTGCCATCGATATTGGTTTCAATTACCAATGGAAAGGCGGCAGCAAAGACTATAAAATCAATGCCGGACTCGCTTTCAAAAACATGGGAAGCATGACCTTTAAGGATACTAATAACCAATCAACCAATTACAATTTAAACATCCCTACTACGAATCCGTTGGATTTGAGCCAGTTTGACAATGTAGACAATTTAAGAGATGTTGAACAAATATTGTTGAACAATGGATATTTAACCAAAACATCAGGCGAAAAAAATTTCAAAGTAAAATTGCCGGCGATGATTAATTTATATGCTGATTTTAAAATCGTTCCTAAATTCTACGTGTCGGGATTTTTACAACAAAAGCTACAGGATAATGAAGGCAACGATCAGATTACAACAGTCAACACTTTTACCGTGACGCCGCGATTTAACATTGGTTTCTTTGAAGCGTTTTTGCCGGTAAACAACAATGAAATTTCGGGTACTAATGTTGGCATCGGATTCCGATTCAGAGGCTTTTACTTAGGCTCTGGTTCTATGGTAACTGCTTTAATCAACGACAGCAAGCAAGCCGACATCTACACCGGATTCCGTTGGGCATTTCTGTAAACTGAGCACCTTATTTATCGGTAAAAAACATCTAATCGGGCTAACTGAACCAAAATGAATTTTACATCGGATATCCATTTCAGAAAGCAAGCCTTACTAAAGCTACTGCATGCTGTTCAGCTGCATGAAGAAGCCATTATAAAAGCGCTTCACGACGATTTTAAAAAACCGGCATTTGAAACAGTGGCTACGGAAACCGCCTATATTCTTTCCGAACTCAACCATACGATTAAACACATTCAGCAATGGGCAAAACCACAACCGGTTTTGCCCTCCCTGTTAAATTTTCCGTCTGTCGATTACATCTATAAAGAGCCTTACGGAAAAGTGCTGATTATAGCACCTTGGAATTATCCGTTTCAATTGGTGATGTCGCCCCTGATTGCTGCCGTAGCTGCCGGAAATCAAGTGGTAGTAAAACCTTCCGAATTGACACCCAATACATCAAGACTCATTGCAAAAATTATTGGCGACACCTTTGACACAAACCATGTAACTTGTGTAGAAGGCGGTATTGAAACAGCACAGCATCTTTTAACCCAACGCTGGGATTACATTTTCTTTACCGGAAGTGCCGCTGTTGGAAAAATAGTAGCACAAGCTGCAGCCGAAAATTTAACTCCGGTGACTTTAGAACTAGGTGGCAAAAATCCATGCATAATTGATGAAAATACCAATCTGAAATTAGCTGCCAAGCGTATTGTTTGGGGAAAATTTCTCAATGCCGGTCAAACTTGCATTGCTCCCGATTACATTTTGGCGCATCAAAACATCAAAGCGGAACTGATTCGGTTTCTGACCGATGAAATAACTATTGCTTATGGCGAAAATCCTGAAAGCTCCCCCGATTTTGCACGTATTGTCAATACTAAAAACCACCAACGATTAGTCTCCCTGCTTGAAAATGAAACCGTTATTTTTGGAGGAAAAAGCAACCCTGAGAACTGTTATCTGTCTCCGACGCTTTTGGACGAACCTAGTTTAGACAGTCCGGTGATGAAGGCTGAAATTTTCGGCCCCATACTTCCGGTTTTGAGTTATGAAATCGAGAGCGATTTGGAACGCGTCATCATGAAGTATGAAAAACCGCTTTCGTTGTATGTCTTTTCAAACAACAGCCGATTTGCAGAGAAGATGATTCGGAGATTTTCATTTGGCGGAGGCTGTGTTAATGATACTGTGATTCATTTTGCCAATAAAAGATTGCCCTTTGGTGGCGTAGGTCAGAGCGGTATGGGAGCTTATCACGGCAAGCGTTCTTTTGATACCTTTTCACACTTCAAACCGATTGTAAAAAAAGCCAACTGGCTCGATTTACCATTCAGATATGCACCCTATCAAGGCAAACTTCATTTGATAAAAAAAGTATTGAAGTGGTTTTCCTGATTGCTAAAAATATGATTGTTACTTGGTGATGTGTTTTTATTTTTATGTATATTGGAGCAGAAAATGAATAACCCTAAACGGAATCGTCTAATTGGATAAAATTACAACACTTTGAATACGCTTGTTTCATTTGCAAACATCAATAGTTACATAATAATCAGCTTATTATTAATTGTTTTAATGCTATTTTACATAGCCATTAACAAAACACTTCAAAAAAAACTCAACCTCAGCAACAAATATTCAGACTTTGAACCGAACGCGGAACAATTCAAAATCTATTTACTCTTTTTCGGGATAACCATTCCGCTGATAGAAATCATTGTAAATGTTTTTGAAATAAGGGCTACCAGTCATTTGACCTTTAATTTATCAGTTGGAGGATTGCTCTTAATACTGTATTATTTTTCGGGTAGGCATGAATACATTTACCAACACCTCAGCAAGATTTTTACCATACTGTACCTGAGTTATTTTTGCTACATCGCCTACAATGTTTTCTTCAGGCCGTTTGAATTATTGGCTTACGTCGGATTAATACTGGCTTACTTTCTCTCCTATTTTGTCATCAAAAACATAACCCGCTATTGGATTTTTGTCTTCGTTTCGGTACTTTCCTTAGTGATTGCTTATTACGGTAAACTCATTGACGGCAAACTGATTATTTTACTGTTTTGTGTATTCTTAACCATCAGTGCAATTCATATTTCAACGCATTTAGCCTCAATTGGCGTCAGAAACAAGTTTATTTTCTCTGACATTATTGTCAATAATGGAAATTCCTTAATTATTACTGCCAACAGAAAGGGAGAGCTGTCTTTTTGCAGTGAATCGGTAACTTCTATTTTAGGGTATACTGTTGAAGAAGTATTGGGTTACGGATTTTGGCATCTGACCGAGGACCCCGAGTTTATTGGGGTTGATTATCATGACGATTATGTTGACGGACGTTTATACATCAGAAAATTAAAATGCCGTAATGGTGATTATAAATACATTCAGTGGAAAGACAAAAGATACTCTGACGATATTATCATTGGAATAGGGCAAGATGTTACTGAACAAGTTAATATAAAAGACCAATACCGCAGCTTGATTGAATCGGCCGTCGATTTGATTTATGAAATCGACTTAGATTCTCAAATAACCTACGTGAATCACTTTACTGAAAAAACGTTGGGATATGACCGGGAAGAGATTTTAAACAAAAACTACAGTCAATTCATTCGTCCGGATTATTTGGAATACGTAGTGGCTTTTTATACCGAAGTTCCTGAAGAAACTCAAGATTACAATGACTTGGTTTTTCCGTTACTCAAAAAAGACGGCGATTCGATTTGGGTTTCCCAAAAAGTGACTTTAAAAAGAAATGAAAATGGAGAAGTTATAGGCTACTCGGCCATTGCCAGAGATATCACTTTGGTCAAAAACCTGGAAATAGAACATTACAACCGAAGTAAAAAGGTCAGAATTCACAACGAAACACTCAAAAAGCTGACTTCCCAAAGCTATTCTAACAAAGACACATTCAACGGTATCTTAAAGAATATTTTAAAAGTATCCGGAACCAATTGCAACATAGACCGCGTGAGTTACTGGTCTTACATCCCTGAGGGATTGCGTTGTGAAAACATGTACTACCTGAAAAGCGATCGTTTTGAGAAAAACTTTTTTCTGGCTTTGGAAAACTATCCGACTTATTTTGAAAAAATTGAAACCGGAGTGCAGATTGTAGCTTCCAATGTATACAACAATAACATTACTGCTGAACTTTGTGTGGATTATTTTCCCAAAAACAATGTCAAATCGATGTTGGACACTCCTATTTTCATTAATGGAAAAATCATCGGAATACTGTGCTTTGAATCGGTTGAAACGACCAAAGACTGGGATAATGAAGACATTAACTTTTCACGCTCCATTGCCGATCTGATTGCCATTGCCATCGAATCACAGATGCGTATTGAAGTGGAACAAAAATTATCGTACAAGAGCGACATCTTATTGGAAATTACCAAAAACACCGAGCGCTTTTTGTTATCCAAAAACACCAGTGAAATTTTCACGGGAATACTTGAAACCATCGGAAATGTGACCAATGTTGACAAGCTGTCGTTTTTTGAAAGTGACAACACTAACAAGACGTACACTCAAAAATACCGCTGGACAGCAGAAGCCAATGCAATCACTCCGTCAAATCCGGACTTAACTAATTTGCCTCACAGCGTGATTCCGGGAATTACGGCAAAACTGCTCGAAAACAAAATTTACTTCTCTACCATCCGGAAAATGACCGACGAACCATCGCGTACGTTTTTGCAAAAACTAAATACCAAGTCCATACTTTTCATTCCCATTTTTGTAAAATCAGCCTTTTACGGTTTCATTGTTTTTGATGACTCAACCAAAGAAAGAGAGTGGTCTAACGACGAGGTCAGTGCTTTACAAACGCTCACCAACAATATTTCGTACGCTATTGAACGAAACATCAACGAAGCGATGATTCAGGAAAGCGAAGAAAAGTTCCGATTGCTGGCCAACAATATTCCGGGGACGGTTCACCTTTCAAAGTTTGATGAAAAATGGACCAAAATCTACCTGAATGATGAAATTGAGAAACTGACCGGTTATCCGAAAGAGGATTTCTTATCCAATAAAATTCATTTTATTGATTTGGTGCATCCGGATGATTTGAAAATTGTTCAAGGCAAAGCCAACGAATTATTCAAAAACAAACAAAAAATACACTTAATCTACCGAATCATCAATAAAAAAGGGTATTACATTTGGGTAGAGGAGTTTGGAGAACCTATTTTTAAAGACAATGAAATTGTATACATAGTAGGAATCTTTTTAGACATTACCCAACGAATGGAAGCCGAAGAAGCCATCAAGGCCAAAAATTACGCCGAGGCTGCCAACAGAGCCAAATCTGAATTCTTAGCCAATATGAGTCACGAAATCAGAACCCCGCTAAACGGAATCATTGGCTTTACCGAATTACTGATGAACACTGAACTGGAAAACATTCAGAAAAAATACATGGAAACAGTGAATCAATCGGCTAATGCGCTGATGGAAGTCATCAACAACATTTTGGACTTTTCAAAAATTGAATCGGGGAAATTGGAATTGCATATTGAGAAATTTGACGTTACCGATTTAGCCCATCAAGTGGTTGATTTGATTAAATACGAAGCTAATCTGAAGAAGTTGCAACTCAATCTGAATATTGATAAAAATGTTCCTAAGTACATTTGGGTTGATTACATCCGCCTCAAACAAGTATTGATTAATTTGCTGAGCAATGCCGTTAAATTTACCGAAAAAGGAAGTATTGACTTCAGCATTTCGGTCTTTAAGCTGATTGATGATTCAAAAGTACAATTGCAATTTTCGGTAAAAGATACCGGTATCGGTATTAAAAAGAAAAATCAACTGCGCATCTTTGAGGCCTTTTCGCAGGAAGACAATTCTACCACCAAAAAATTCGGTGGAACCG
>CAYPSB010000018.1:33027-61830 GCA_964413435.1 uncultured Flavobacterium sp. | reverse complement strand
TTGTTAAAGACTTCTTTCAGCATCAAGAAATATTTTCCTATTTGGGATAAATAGCGAATTAGCATCATGGCATTAAAATATTGTCAAAAATAGGTATAATTAATGTGAAAATATACCAATTTGGAAATTTGAAAATCACTTACTACTGTGTTTTGGTATTTTCCGGGTTTCCAATCTTCACAGTAGCTTTTCTTTCATTTTTTGCCAACGGTAATTGCGGATGAATCGGGCCTGCTCAGTGGTTACCAATAAAGGTTTTTTGGCCGATTTGGCTTTCCAGAATCCTTTTATGTAATCTATAAAGAGCAGAGGTTTGCCTTTGCGTATAGCCAGTTTCAGCGAAGCAATCAAAGTAATGATAAAACCGTAGCCCAAGCAGTAAAAGGCTTCGCCTTGTTTGTAACGGCTGGCTTTGTTGTAATTGGCTCCGGTGGGTTTCAGGTGTTTTACCTGTAACTGTTCGTTGGTTACGACTTTCCACTGGTAAAATTTGCACAACAATTCGTCTACGGTGTCCCAACCCATGGCCGGTCTTAATCCGCCTATTTGTTTAAAGGTTTCTTTGCGATACGCTTTGAAAGCACCCCTAATGTGGTCTTTATCGGTAAGGTTTTCCAGAATCCAATGGCCGTTTTTTTCAATGTAGGCAAATCCTCCTGCCATGCCTACCGTTGCATCTGCTTCAAAATGACGCATAATGGTTTCAAAATAATGAGGAGGAAAAATCAAATCGGCGTCTGCTTTGACTATAATGTCATAGTTGTCGTCTAAGGTTTCCAATCCTTTTTGAAAGGCCTGAATGACCTTGCTTCCCGGCAGGTGAACAGCGTCGGAAGTTTTGTTAACCAACTGTATAAACGAATGCTTTTGCGCGAAAGCCGACACAATCTCTGCGGTTTTATCGGTTGAATGGTCATTAACCACTACAATCTTCTGAGGTAAGACGGTTTGGTCGATTAACGATTGGAGGGTCAATCCGATAAACTGTTCTTCATTGTGTGAAGGAATGACAATATAATAGTTCATTTGTAACTATGCTTAACAGGGTAAAAGTATGCATTTGGAACCAAAAAAAAAGGATTTCTATACAGAAATCCTTTCCAAACATGAAGTATAAAAAAACAATCTAATTCTTAATCAATACTGGCCAATGAGGTCGTTTTCTTTTTGGTAAACGCTTCGATGGTGTCGTATATTACCGGAATAACTTCTTTACCCGTTTTATCGATAAAGCCCAGTTTTTCTTTGCGGTCTTTTACCAAGGCCCAGTTTTTTCTAACATCGTCAAACTTAGAAACTTCTACATATTTCACCGGAACCACTACGTTTCCTTCTTTGTCTATAAATCCTTTCAGTCCTTGGCTTTCCACCAGTGCCCACTCTTTTGAGTATTCACCGAAAGAACCGATTTTATCGTATACCGGCGGTACAATTTCTTTCCCGGCTTCATTCATAAAACCGTATTTTCCGTCTTTTACGATTAATGCCCAACCGGTGTTGTAGTTATCGTAGGTTTCGACGGTTTGGTATTTTGGTTCTACAACGATTTTACCACTTTTATCAACAAATCCGAATAGATTGTTCAACTCAACTTTGGCCCAATTAGGATGCATCTTGTCAAATTCTTCAATCGAGTTGTATTTCGGGGGAACAATCTCGATTCCGGATTCGTTAATAATTCCGAATTTTTCATCAGATTTAACAATAAACATTTTTTGACCGAAAGAGAAAGTTGCTACAGTCAACATCGAAAAGGTAAATAATTTCTTCATAATAATAGATTTAAGGGTTATGTTTTATTTCGGGTCAAACATAGCAACATTATCGACTAAATGACAAATAAAATCGATGAAATGCATATTTTTTGTTAAAATTTGCCTTTTTGGTAACCATAAAACTTACAAATACATCTTTTTTTATTCTCATAAAATTTAAAGAAACACCCTCTTTTTCGTGAGTCTTAAAAATTATGATATTCTTAATAAATTAACAAAATAGAGCTTTTTCAATTAAATGCTTTAACAAGCAAACACTTTATTTATTTGAAATTCAATTTGTTATGTTTTTATAGGGGTATAAAACAAAAAAAATCATCTGAAAAGATGATTTTAGAGGTAAAAAAGAAAAAGGATGATTATTTTACTTTTTCAGCATAAACGATATAGTATCTCGGTGTAAAAGAGCGCAATAAGGGGCGTAACCCAAGTTTCTTCACCGGATGCGTAAACTGTTGTCGGTCGATGATTTTCCAGCCGGTTTTTTCCAATAACCAGTCGAGCTGCCAGTCTTCAAACTCATGGTAGTGTCGGTCCCACATATCGGTCTTACTGCGGTAGGCGGAAGAAAACCACAAACGCAGCGGAATAGAAATTAATACTTTATCAGCCTTTATGTTTTGCAATACTGTGTAAGGATTCAATAAGTGTTCAAAGATTTCAAAAGCGGTAACAACACTGTAGTTTTCCTGCTGCAGGGTCGTTTGATTGTTGTCTAAATCCTCACCTTTGGTGTTGATTACCGTATAGCCGTTCTCTTCCATGATTTTAGAAAACGGATTGGGAACGCCAAGGTCCAGTATGGTTTCGGTAGTATTGATGTGCTTTTTTAAAAAAGCCAATGTTAAATTGAATCGTTTGCTCGGATAGGTCTTCTCGTACATGGAAACGTTTTATAGTTTTAATGGGTCAAAAGTAACCTTTTTACCGTTTTGATGCTTTAAACTTTTGCTACATTTTATAGACTATGGCATTCACGTTCATACCGGCTCCGACAGAAGCCAGTAAAATGACATCACCTTTGTGCAGTTTTTGGTTTCCAATTTTGCCCCGCACCAGTAAATCATATAGCGTGGGAACGGTAGCCACACTCGAATTGCCCAGTTTGTGAATGCTCATAGGCATGATGCCTTCGGGAGGAACTTGTCCGTAGAGTTTGTAAAAACGATTGATAATGGCTTCGTCCATTTTTTCATTGGCCTGGTGAATCAGTACTTTTTTGACGGCATCAATGGGAAGCCCGCTTTTGTCTAAACACGATTTCATGGCTTTGGGAACCTGACTCAAAGCAAACTCATATATTTTTCGACCGTGCATTTTAATATAGCGAACATCGGGGTCGTGTGACTTGTTGAACGAATTGCCAAAATACAAATAGTAAGCCTCATCATAAGTAAAGGAGGCCGTTTCATGGGCTATGATTCCTTCGGTTTCAGAGGTGGCTTCAATTACAGTGGCTCCGGCACCATCAGCATAAATCATGCTGTCGCGGTCGTGTAAATCAACCACTCTAGAAAGTGTTTCGGCTCCTATAACTAAACATTTTTTAGCCATACCCGCTTTGATAAATGCCTGCGCTTGTATTACACCTTCTATCCAGCCCGGACAGCCAAAGAGCATGTCGTAGGCTACGCATTTAGAGTTTTTGATTTTTAAATTAAACTTGACTCTGGCGGCCAAACTGGGTACCAAATCGGTTTGAATAGCCCCTTTTCTCACGTTCCCAAAGTTGTGGGCCATGATGATATAGTCAAGAGTCTCGGGGTCAATACCGGCATCCTCAATAGCTGTTTTTGCGGCTATCGTGGCTATGTCAGAAGTAAGCAAATCATCGGTAACATAGCGGCGTTCTTCAATACCGGTAATGTCGTAGAACTTTTCGGTAATCTCCGCATTGGGCAACGGAAAAGGAGTCCCGTCATCATTCAGAAAAACATGTTGTGCAAAGTCTTTATTGGTTACTATCTCGGTAGGAATATAACTTCCGGAACCGGTTATCTTACTGTTCATGGCTGAGTGATTTTTGACTAAGTTAGCAATAATAGCAGTAACTTATTTAAAGTAAGTTTGTTATTGTGTGTGAATTGCGAATATGCTAATAATAGTGAACTAAAATTTTGAATCCCTAAATATTAAGTGTTCTTCTGTTTGATTTTGATTTGCATGATAGTCGACAAATTGTGGGCCATGTTTTTCATGCGTTCACAGGTAATGCCGCTGAAGTTCTCATTAATCGATGCTTCAAAATGATGCAACCAAATGTCAAAATGTTCCTTGGTTAAAGGCGAAAGGGTGTCAACATCAAGGTGCATTTGTGTGAGGTTGTTGTAATAACCTCCGGTTCCCAGCAGCGATTGTGACCAAAACTTGACCAGCATTTGCAAGTGTTCTTCAAGCTTTGTATGTATGGGTACAATTTCGGTGAATATGTAGCTGATGCGCTCGTCGGCAAATAACTTTTTATAAAATTCTGAGACTATAATATAGAGGTCGTCTTGGGTTTGAATGTCATTCATGTTTTTTTATTTGTCACAAAAGTAACCTTCTCTCCCGGTTAAATTCCTGATTAAAATCAGTTTTTAATCAGGATGCTTAGGAGGTCTTTACAGTACGATGATTGTCTTTGCCATCGCGCGGTTTTTTGTTTTTAGTTAGCCTGTCTTTTCTTTTTCAAAAAACGCTGTTTGCCCAATTTGATCAGTTCTAACACCAGCAGCAGTATAGTCGCTCCGACCACAGCAGGAATGAAGTGTTGATAGCCCGGAAACGCAAAACTGAAAATGTTCTGCAGGAAAGGAACAGCAATTGCCGATAACAGGATTACTAATGCCATAACGGTAATGATGAATACGGCACTGTTTTTTTCAAGGATGACCGATACAAAATTGCGGGTTTCGGATAATGAGGTCAGGATGACCAATACATTGCCGATAATGAGCGCCGAGAAAGCAATCGCTCTCACTTCGCCATCCGTATGGCCTTCATGTACCGATAAAAAATACACGATAACCACCACAATAAAAAGAAGAAGTCCTTTAAATAAGCTGAAGGCTATTTTATTCCATCCAAAGAAAAGCTCGTCGGGTTTTCGGGGCGGGCGTTTCATGATGCCTCTTTCTTCCTGTTCTGACTCAAAAGCAATGGAACATATAGGGTCAATAATTAACTCCAGAAACACAATATGTAAAGGCATTAAAAGAATGGGTAGCGTATTGAAAAAGGCAGGCAGCAGTACCAATCCTATGATGGGGATGTGTATGGCTATGATGTAGGACATGGCCTTTTGCAAATTGTCAAATATTTTCCTGCCCGAACGGATGGCGTGTACTATAGAGGCAAAATTGTCATCCAGTAAAACCAAGGAAGAAGCTTCCCTGGCTACATCTGTGCCTTTCAGTCCCATGGCTACTCCTATGTCAGCAGCTTTTAAGGCGGGCGCATCGTTCACCCCGTCGCCGGTCATGGCTACAATATCGCCGTTATCTTTAAGCGCTATAATGATTTGCAGTTTTTGCTCAGGCACTATGCGTGCAAAAATAGACGTATGCTTGATTTGCTCTTTCATACCTTCTGCAGACATCTTTTGAAGGTCAGCGCCTGTCAGTACGCGGGAGTTGTGTTGTAACCCTATTTGGTTGGCAATGCTGATAGCGGTTGTCGGATAATCACCGGTAATCATGATGATTCTTATGCCTGCTTCGTTGCATTCTTCTATGGCCCGAGGAACTTCAGAGCGTATAGGGTCTTCAAAAGCAACTAAGCCCGCAAAAGTAAAAGCAAACTCCCGTTGACTTTCGGGCAGTTCGGCACCCTGCCATTGGGCTTGTGCGGCGGCCAGTACCCGGTATCCCCGTTCTGCCATTTGTTGTACGGTTCGGGTATACTTTTTTAATGTATCTTCCGGTAATTGACATAAGATGAACAGGGCCTCGGGAGCTCCTTTACAGTAAGCCGTGCGAACATCCTTAGTGTCCGATTCAAATACCCGGGTCATGGCAAACAACTCCCGGCTCAGCGGATATTCCCGAAGTAGGGTCGGGTTTGTTTCGGCTGTTTTGTGTTTTTCATATTGTTGGGCAATCGCTTTTTCCATGGGGTCAATCGAATTGTTTTGCGAAGCTCGGTACAACACTTCTAAAACAGGAAAAACGGTCTCGCTGTTGGTTTTGAATTTGGATTTCAAATATGTGGTGTCGTTTACATGCAGGGCGGCAATTTCCATTCTGTTTTGTGTAATGGTACCGGTTTTGTCTGTACATAAAACGGTGGCGGATCCCAAGGTTTCAATAGCCGACGGTTTTCGGGTCAGTACTTTGTTTTTGGATAACCGCCATGCGCCCAATGCTAAAAAGACCGTGAGCACTACCGGAAATTCTTCGGGTAAGATGGCCATAGCCGCCGAAAGTCCGGTGAGTAACGAAGCCAGTATGTTGCCGCGGGAGATGTAAAATGCAGCCACAACCCCAATACAAAGGACAGCTCCTCCTATAGACAAATTGCGAATGAGTACTTTCATTTCTTGTTGCAGGCGGGTTGATTCCTGTTCAATGCTTTGCAGGGAAGTGCCAATTTTACCAAACTGAGTATTCGTGCCGGTTGCCGTAACTTGTGCAATCCCTTTCCCCTGAACAACCAAGGTTCCGCTGAACACCTGCTGAGGTTGCGTTGCGGTTTCCGGGCCGACATTTTTGATTACCGGAACAGATTCTCCCGTCAGTAAAGATTCATCAACGGTCAGATTGTCGCTGGTTAACACCAGTGCATCGGCCGGCACGCGGTCGCCTTCGTGCAGAATCATAAGATCATCCGGCACTACTTCTCTGCCCGCTATTCGTGTTTCCACGCCGTCTCTAATGACCAAAGCGCGGGGAGAAGAGAGTTGTTTTAATGCTTCTAACGATTTTTCGGTTTTTTGATGCTGATAAAAAGTGATGAAAATAATGACCGAAACAGAACAGACCATGCTGATGCCCTCCAGATAGTCGCCCAATAGCAGGTAAACCAAACTGCAGCAAATCAGCAGTATGAACATGGGCTCTTTAATGACTTCAAAAGCAATTTGCCAAATACTTTTAGGTTTTGCCGAAGGCAACTCGTTATATCCGTGTTGCTTGATTCGTTTGGCGGCTTCGGCGCTCGTTAGTCCCGATGGTATCATTTGCGGTAATGTGATTTGATAAAAATAACTCTTTGAATGGTATTGTTGTCAGTACTACTCTGTTTCCCTCTGCCTATGTTGTTTTTATCCAATCATAAAAAAAAAGCAGCTTGTAAGGTAAAGATAACGAAAAAGACTGATGCCCCATGAGTTGTAACTGAATTGCCCGACGGTTTTCCTCATAGTGTGTCCGATGTGTGTCCGATGTAAAGCATAGTTATATCGGACACACATCGGAAATACATGGGTAGTATATTGGAAACAACTGTGGTTTGAGTTGGACTTTATATCTGTAATCAATCATGACCGTTCAATTTATGTTGTCTGTGTGCAATAAAAAGCAAAACAATCATTACAACAACTGAAACAAGAGAAGCGTTTAAAGTGCCAAGATTTAAACCGCCTTTGTCAAGTGGTTTAGTTAAAAAGTCGCCAAAGGTTGCGCCAAATGGTCGAGTGAAAATAAATGCCACCCAAAATAAAATAATGTGATTGATTTTTGTGAAATAATGAAGAATGACAACTATCAGTATTACTCCGCCGGTTATAAAAGCACCTTGAAGGTAACTCAGCCCAAAATAGTCACCTAGAAAATCACCAAAGGCAGTTCCTAAACTATTTGAAAAAAGAATGGCTGTCCAGTAATACATTTCTTTTTGATTTCCTGTGATAGGAAACACTTCGAGATTCTTGTACTTACGAAACCATAAAGAAAAAGTGAGCAGTAAACAACTTACAAGTAGTATAGTTCCGGTGGTGTAGCCTAGGTGGAGAGTCCTGTCAATAAAATCAGAGATTTCAGTGCCTAGTGTTGTTGTGCCGATTATAACTAACCAGTAGATAAAAGAAATATATTTTTTGACAGAAAGTTGTGTGAACAAAACAATCAAGAAGAATGCAAGTGTAATTGCAATGCCAATAGTGTATCCCAAATTTAAAGTTATGGAAATAAAATCGCCCAATGTTTCACCAAGTGTTGTAGCGACAATTTTCATAAGCCAAAATATCAGCGTTATTTCAGCAACTTTATTCAGTTGTTCTGTTTTCATGTATTGCTTGTTACTGTTAAGTTTTTCGCTATAGGTTTGACGCTAAACGGCATATAGGTTTAGCATGTTTTTTATTAGCTCTTTTTTGGGAACGCTAAATTTAAGTTGGTATACCTTTTTTTGCGTTTCTAAAGTAAAAAAAATTGTAATGCCTCACTCGGGGAGTAGTGCTTTTTTTATTTTGGAAGGCTCTTTTGTTAAGAAGCAGGCATAAAAAAAGGTTTCAAATTATATAACTTGAAACCTTTTGTGTGTGTAGTGAGTAGCTCTTACATATATGCCTCAATCGGCGCACAAGAACATACTAAGTTTCGGTCGCCATACGCATCGTCTACACGGCGTACGCTTGGCCAGAATTTGTTGTCGTGAATATAGTCTAACGGATACGCGGCCTGCTCACGGGTGTAAGGCATGGTCCAGGCATCTGCGGTTACCATAGCCAGGGTGTGCGGTGCGTTTTTCAATACGTTGTTAGCGTCGTCAGCCGAAGCAGCTTCGATTTCTTTACGGATGCTGATCATGGCGTCGCAGAAACGGTCTAACTCGGCCAGGTCTTCCGATTCGGTTGGTTCTACCATTAGAGTTCCGGCTACCGGGAACGATACCGTAGGGGCGTGGAATCCGTAATCCATTAAACGTTTGGCGATATCGGTTACTTCGATGCCGTTTTGTTTGAAGGCACGACAGTCTAAGATCATTTCGTGAGCGGCTCTGCCACATTCTCCTGAATATAGGATAGGGTAGTGCTCTTCTAAGCGCGCTTTCATGTAATTGGCATTCAAGATGGCGAACTGGGTAGCGCTTTTCAATCCTTCGGCACCCAACATGGTGATGTAACCGTAGGAAATCAAACATACCAAAGCAGAACCGTAAGGGGCCGATGAAATAGCCGTTATGGCATGGTCACCTCCTACGTTAACGATAGGATTGCTCGGTAAAAACGGCACTAATTTTTCGTTCACACAAATAGGTCCAACACCCGGTCCTCCTCCTCCGTGAGGAATAGCAAAGGTTTTGTGTAGGTTTAGGTGACACACGTCAGCCCCAATGGTTGCCGGATTGGTCAATCCTACCTGAGCATTCATGTTGGCACCGTCCATGTATACTAAACCACCGTTTTCGTGAATGAGTTTCGTGATTTCGATGATAGAAGATTCGTATACGCCGTGAGTAGAAGGGTAGGTTACCATCAAACACGATAAATCGTCCTTGTGCTCTATGGCTTTGGCTCTCAAGTCTTCTACATCAATATTTCCTTCAGGGGTGGTTTTGGTCACAATAATGGTCATACCCGCCATGGCTGCCGAAGCCGGATTGGTTCCGTGAGCCGAAGATGGAATCAAACACACATTTCTGTGGTGGTCGCCACGCGATTGATGGTAGGCACGAATGGTCATTAAACCGGCGTATTCGCCTTGTGCACCTGAGTTAGGTTGTAGCGTAGTGCCGGCAAAACCGGTGATTACGTTCAATTGTTGTTCTAATTTTTTCAACATGGTCAGGTAGCCTTCTGCCTGTTCTGCCGGAGCAAACGGGTGAATGCTGTTCCAGTTGGTCATGGATAACGGCAACATTTCGGCCGCTGCGTTGAGTTTCATGGTACAAGATCCTAGTGAAATCATGGAGTGGTTCAACGACAAATCTCTGCGCTCTAATTTCTTGATGTAGCGCATCAATTGCGATTCCGAATGGTGGTTGTTGAATACTTCGTGCTGCAGGAATGATGAGGTTCTTTCCAGCGAAGCAGGGAAGTTATTGTTGGTATTTAATTCAGCTACTTTGAATCCTTCTTTACCCGTAGCTTCTGCAAAGATGGCAATGATTTGATTCAGGTCGGCCAACGAAGTCGTTTCGTTTAATGAAATGGTAATCGTATCGGCATCGGCATAAAAGAAATTCACTTCGTGTTTCTCGGCAATAGCTTTTACTTTAGCAGCATCGGCTTTTACGACAATGGTGTCAAAGAAAGCGGTATTGGTTTGGTATACGCCCAATTTGTTTAAAGCTTCTGCTAAGGTTACAGCAGAGGCGTGTACTTTGTTGGCGATGTATTTTAATCCTTTCGGTCCGTGATATACGGCGTACATTCCGGCCATAACAGCTAACAATACCTGAGCCGTACAAATGTTAGACGTGGCTTTTTCGCGTTTGATGTGTTGCTCGCGGGTTCCTAATGCCATACGCAAAGCGCGTTTTCCGGTAGCGTCAATAGATACTCCGATGATTCTGCCCGGCATAGAGCGTTTGAATTCTTCTTTGGTAGCAAAGTAGGCTGCGTGTGGTCCTCCATATCCCATTGGGATTCCGAAACGTTGGGTAGTTCCTACCACCACCGATGCACCCATTTCTCCCGGAGAGGTTAGGGTGGCTAACGATAGAATATCAGCCGCTACGGCTACTTTAATTTCGTTTTCGTGAGCTTTGGCGATGAAGGCACTGTAGTCGTTCACCTGACCGTAT
The DNA here is from genome assembly GCA_964413435.1 of uncultured Flavobacterium sp. GTDB lineage: Bacteria > Bacteroidota > Bacteroidia > Flavobacteriales > Flavobacteriaceae > Flavobacterium. The sequence continues at coordinate 51,388 of CAYPSB010000018.1, read as the reverse complement.
TTGCCCGGGTATTGTAAAATAGCTCCGAAGAAATCACTAGAGAAATCAAAAGTTTCGTGGTTGCCTACTACCAATTCTACACCGATAGGCGTAGAACGCGTTTGCAATACAGATAAGGTTTGCGGAAGTATTTCTTCGGAAACGAAGAATTTACAGATGTTGTTTTTCTTTTGGTCACGCGTACGCACGTCGAACAAAAGTGCCATGGCTTCGGCTGCTGCCGTACCTTCGTCCAAAAGAGAGGCGTTAGCGATTTCCATTCCGGTCAGTTCCATAACCATAGTTTGGAAATTCAGAATGGCTTCTAAACGTCCCTGAGCAATCTCGGCTTGGTAAGGCGTATAGGCCGTATACCAACCCGGGTTTTCAAAGATGTTTCTTTGGATCACTGCCGGTACAATAGTAGGGTGGTACCCCAAACCGATGTATGATTTGAATACTTTATTTTTTTTGCCCAATTCCTGAATGTGGTTCAAATATTCGTATTCGGTCATGGGTGGGTCTAACTGTAAATCGTTCTTTAAACGAATCCCGTCAGGGAAGGTTTCATACAGCAGTTGATCAAAATTCTCAACCCCGATGGTTGTAAACATATGGTTTAGGTCGCTCTCACGTGGACCTATGTGGCGTAATGCAAATGCGTCTGTTTTCATTGAAATAGTAAATTCTAAAGTGTGTTCCGTTGTGTTGTTTGAGGAAACTGAAATGCGTTCAGTTTTAACGGCAACAAAAGTAACTATTAAAGTCTGAATTTTTGGTTAAACAGCTGCCAAATTTCGAGAAATTTTTAACTAAAAACGGTTGTTATTAACAGTTTGCGTATTTTTGAAAGATGCGGTACTTACAGAAGCTTCTCGATTTTTATCTCAACAGCAGTTTGCACGTCAGTTTGTCGGTTTACGCCTTGGTGCGCATGACCGGTTTTTTGTTTCATATAGAGGCTATTCACGACAGTGCGCTCTTTGCTTTTTTTGGAACCATAGTGGGGTATAATTTTGTAAAATACGATGCCTTGGCGCGTACTCAGAAGTTGCAGATGCGGATTGAGCTGAAAGCCATTGCGGTGCTGAGTTTTTTGGCCTTGGTAGCCACGGGATACTACTTTTTGCAGTTAGGAAGAACCACAAAGGTTGCGGCCTTTGCTTTTTTGATTTTGACGTTGCTCTACACCCTGCCTTTTTTTCCTAACCGCAGCAATGCCCGAAACTGGGCGGGGGTAAAGATTTATATGGTGGCTTTGTGTTGGGTAGGAGTGACGTTGTTGTTGCCTGTTGTAGAGGCTGATGTTCCGCTGACTTTGACTGTTGTTGAGGTGGCGCTGCAACGGTTTATTTTGATTTTTGTCCTGATCCTGATTTTCGAAATAATCGATTTAAAAGTGGATGATCCCAATTTGAAAACCGTGCCGCAACAGATAGGCGTGAAACGTACAAAACAGGTGGGAGTTCTATTGTTGTTGGTGTTTCTTTCAATCGAATGTTGGAATGCTGATTTTGCCTCTAAGGCATTTGCTGTCAAATTAGGAATTGCATCCACCACCTTTCTTTTTCTGATTTTTGCCCACGAAAAACGCTCCAAATACTACAGTGCTTTTTGGGTGGAAAGCATCCCGATAGTTTGGTGGCTTTTACTGGTTTTCGGCCTAGATTTTTCCTGTTAAATCGTAGGGTGAGTGGTTGTTTATCGATTTTGCGGAATAAATGCCATATTTAACACATTTAACACAAAAGTGATAATTATTTTACAACTATTCTTTTAATTAAAATTAATTAGCGTTAAACCTGAATTAATGATTTTCATTGGCCCTTTTAAGCGTTAAATTTCGCCTTATTAACCTAAATCTATTGCCAATGAAAAAAGTTACTTTTTCAACGTATGCCCGTATTCCTAAAATTACGGTATCGGGGTACAAATTCTGTTTTTTAGTCCTTTCCCTCTTCTTTATGGGACAATTCACGTACGGACAAACCCTCCTTGTCAACCCAAATGCTGAAGGAGGTTTTGAAAACGGAACAACCTTCGCCGATAACGGCTGGACTACTGTAAATGCTACTACAAATACATGGAATGTAGGCACTGTACCGGGATGGTTTACCGGATCAGCAGGGGCCTATGTGTCTAATGATTCCGGAACGACTTGGGCTTACAGCAACACGGCTAGCCGTTCCGCATTTTACCGCGACGTTGCGTTTCCGGCAGGAGCAGGCTCGGTAACCCTGAGCTTTGACTGGAGAGCTAACGGGAACGACGGAAACTACGACAACCTTTTGGTATATGTTATGGATACATCGATAACACCAACAACAGCAGGACCTACCGGAACCAATACTACTACCACAGGCTGGAGCGGGTATACCAATGGTACAACCGGATATTTCTTGTTGCAACGCAACGGAACTACTGTTCCAACGACTACAACCAACGTAAGTTATACTTTATCAGCCGCTCAATTGGCATACGTGTCAGGAGCTACCAAACGATTGGTTTTTGTTTGGAAAAATGATGGCTCGGGCGGTGCTAATCCACCGGCAGCGGTAGATAATATTGCTGTGGTAGCCTACACTTGTCAGGTGCCAACCAATTTAGTTACTTCTGCATTCACTACTTCAACGGCTACTTTTAGTTGGACGGCACCGGCTTCGGCACCTGCTGAGGGTTACGAATACGAAGTGCGTACCAGTGGAGCTGTAGGTAGCGGTCTTGTTGGTTTAGTAAGCAACGGAACGATTACAGATCTTTCGGTTTCGCTGAGCAGTTTGACAGCCAGTACGGCATACACGTATTATGTGCGTTCCAGATGTTCTTCAACAGATCACAGTTCTTGGATTTCGGGGTCATTTTTCACCGGCTATTGTGTTCCTTCATCAACATCCAGCGCTACTTACATCAACAATTTTTCTACTACCAACGGTACCACCAATATTTCGAATTTAGGTTCGGGCTATACTTTGAATGGTTACCAAGATAATTACAATACAGCAGTGGTAAGTCAATATGCCACCGGAACTATCAACTTTGCTTCTGATGTTGTTGGAGGTACATTAGGAACTGCTATTTGGGTGGATTGGAATAATGACTTGGTTTTTGACAATGCTACCGAAAGAGTTTTTGTAACTACAAGTTTCGGAGGGAATCAAACGGGAAGTTTTACGGTACCGGCCGGGACACCACTGGGCGATTACAGAATGCGTATTCGTGTAGATTACAACAGTATTGCTCCTGATGCTTGTTCAAATACCAACACCAGAACTGAAGCGGAAGACTACAAGCTAACAGTAATTGAACAACCTTCTTGTTTACCGCCTACCGGGGTTACCGCTACTGCTACTTCAGCTTTCACTGCTACTTTAAACTGGACGGCATCGGTATCTAATCCGACTAACGGTTATGATTATTATGTGTCTCCTGTAAATACAGCCCCAACCAGCCAAACAACTCCTACGGATACAGTTGGAGAAGGTGTGTTAACCGCAGCTTTAAGCGGATTGGATGCTACAACTACTTATTATGTATGGGTTCGTGGTAATTGTGGTTCAGGTAATACAAGCGTTTGGACTTCTGTTCCGGTCTCTTTTAAAACCTTATGTAATCCGCCTGTTGTTACTTCAGCCACGCCGGGTTCTGTGTGTGGACAAGGAACCGTAAATTTATCAGCCACTTCGAATGAAGGAACGCTAACTTGGCATGCTACTCAAGTAGGAGGAGCCACATTAGCTACAGGAGGTAGTTTTACGACACCAAGTCTTAACACTACTACTTCTTACTGGGTTCAAGCTTCAACGGGAACTACTCAGTCTTCAGGAAAAACAGCTCCGCCTGCATCAGCAACCGGATCTACACTTGTGAACTGGGGTATTGTTTTCAATGCTACGGAAAGCGTTAATTTACAAAGTGTATCGTTGTATTCAACAACAGCGGGTACTGTAAATATTAAAGTTACTAATGCCGCTCTTACTGAATTATATTCTACCGGAGATGTTGCTATCGCAGCCGGAGGAACTACAACTCCTAACGTTGTTCCTCTTAACTTTACTGTGCCGGCCGGAACCGGTTACAGAATTCTGGTTAAAGCATACACCGGAGTATCTCTTATCAGAGACTCATCGACCTTGGCTTTCCCTTATGCCGGTACCGATGGTAAAGTAAATGTTACTTCTTCTGAATGGGGTGGAACTACAACGGGAACGTATTACTATTTCTATGATTTGAAATACAATCAAGGTTGTACTTCAGCCAGAACTGAAGTTGTTGCTACAGTGGTTACTGCTCCGACATTCACTTTAAGTACTAACAGTACTGCTGCTGTTTGTGAAGGTCAGTCGTCAAGTCCTGTGATGATTACAACAGGAGGTGCAGATTACGATACTTTCACATGGTCGCCATCAACTAGCGTAAGTGGAAATGCACTAAACGGTTGGGTTTTCAATCCTTCCGCTACTACAAATTACACGTTAACCGCTACTCAGTCTTCAGGTGCATTATGTTATACTACGGCAAATGTGACGGTTAACATTAATAAGAATCCGGTAGTTAATGCTTCTGCTAATACCACTATTTGTCAAGGTTCTTCAACAGTTTTAACGGCTTTGACCAATACTTCTGTTGCCGGTTCACTTCCGGTGGGTACTGCTACTACTTTAACTTCTGCTACTACTCAGCCTACGGCATTTTGTAATCGTTGGGCTCAATATTGGAATCAAACCATTTTTACTGCTGCTGAGTTACAAGCATTAGGATTAAGAGCCGGAAATATAACATCTATCGCATATGATATTACTACTTTAGGCTCAGGAGCCAATGTGACTAATTTTTCAGTACGAATAGGTTCTACTACTAATACTACGGTAACGACTTTCACTACAACAGGACTCACTACTGTATATGGTCCTTCAACTTATGCGCACCAAGTTGGGGTGAATACCATTACTTTTGATACGCCTTATTATTGGGATGGTGTTTCCAACATTGTTTTAGATATTCGCCAAAATGGTGCTGACAGTACTAACAATGCGATTACTTATTATACTGCTACTACAGGAAATACTACATTATCTGCGGTGACCAGTACAGCATTTGCTACTAATACCATTCAAAACTTAGTAACTGCCGGTACAGTAACTCCTTCTGCATCAACACAACGTTTGAATGTTGTTTTCGGAGGACAAATTGCTTCAACCGGAGCCGGTGATTTAACATGGTTATGGAATCCGGGAGCTTTAGCGGGGAATGTGGTTTCTGTATCGCCAACCGCTGCCACTACTTATACTGTAAAAGGAACTGATCCTGTTACCGGTTGTCACAGCGAAGCTACGGTAAATGTGAGTGTAACGACTACCCCTGCACCAACAGGAGATGCCGTTCAAGCATTTACAGTGTTCAATGCGGCCGAAGCTACTGTTGCTAATTTAGTTGCTACGGGTGCAAGTGTGGTTTGGTATGCTTCATCAGCCGATGCATTAGCCGGAATAAATCCTTTGGTACCAACAACAGAATTGGTAAACGGAGCTGTTTATTATGCTATGCAGACCGTTGATGGTTGTCATAGTATTTCACCTTTAGAAGTTACCGTGACGGTTACGTTGGGAACTGATAATTTTGATTTAAGCGGATTGAAATACTATCCAAACCCGGTAAATAATGTGTTGAATATAGAATTTGCCGGCGGAATCACATCGGTAGAAGTTTACAACGCTATCGGACAAAAAGTAATGGCTCAAAAAGAAAATACGATATCGACTTCAGTTGATATGACTTCTTTAGCAGCAGGAACTTATTTTGTTAAAGTTACTTCTCAAAAAGGAGGTAAAACACTAAAAGTAATGAAGCAATAAGCTGTTTCATTTACAATAATAAAGAGCCATCCTCAGGATGGCTCTTTTGTTTTATAACAAAGACTGAAGAAGGTGTCTTCTCCATTTAGCTGAATCCATAAAAAAAACCGAAGCAATCGCTTCGGTTTCTACTATATCTAAGTCAGTCTAAGCACCGGCAATGCGAATGGTCTAAATCAACCCCGCTCTTTTGAGTAAAGCCTCGGGTTGAGGTTCCTGTCCGCGGAAACGTTTGTACAATTCCATCGGCAATTCGGTACCGCCTTTGGAAAGTACGTTTTCTTTGAATTTAGTGGCGACTTCTTTATTGAATATCCCTTTCTCCTGGAAATAAGCAAAAGCATCGGCATCCAATACCTCTGCCCATTTGTAGCTGTAATAACCCGAGGAATACCCGCCTTGGAAAATGTGGGAGAATGATACGCTCATACAGTTTTCGGCTACGTCAGGATATAAAGCCGTATCTTCCATAGCCGCTTTTTCAAAGTCTTTTACGTCTTTAATATGATGAGGTTTGGCGTGATAGGCCATGTCTAAGAGTCCGAAACTCAACTGGCGCAGCGTAGCCATCCCTTCTAAAAAGCTGGCACTTTCTTTTATTTTATCTACATAGTGTTGCGGAATAACTTCACCGGTTTCGTAGTGTTTGGCAAATAAAGCCAGGGCTTCCGGTTCGTAGCACCAGTTTTCCATAATTTGACTGGGCAATTCTACAAAATCCCAATATACTGAGGTTCCTGATAAACTAGGATAAGTGGTATTGGCCAACATACCGTGTAACGCGTGCCCAAATTCATGGAATAAAGTAGTTACTTCGTTAAACGTCAGTAGCGAAGGCTTGGTTTCGGTTGGGGGCGTAAAATTGCACACGATGGATACGTGCGGTCTTTCGTTTACCCCGTTTTTAATGTACTGCGGTTTGAACGAAGTCATCCAAGCCCCGTTGCGTTTACCTTTTCTCGGAAAGAAATCAGAATAGAAAACCGCTACCAGTTTGCCCTCAAAGTCAAGAACTTCGAAGGTTTGCACATCGTCATGGTATTTGTCGATGTCAAATACTTCTTTGAAGGTGATGCCGAATAGTTTTTCAGCTACGGTAAAAGCACCGTTCAGCACATTTTCTAATTTGAAATATGGTTTCAACACTTCGTCATCGAGGCTGAATAATTTTTGTTTTAGTTTTTCCGAATAGTAGGCACCGTCCCATTTTTCGAGTTGTTCCAATCCGTCGAGTTCTTTAGCGAAAGCGGTCAGTTGGGCGAATTCTCTTTGAGCAGCCGGTTTGGCTTTTTCCAATAAATCATTCAAAAACAATTGTACTTTCTCCGGGGTTTGTGCCATGCGCTCTTCGAGTACAAAATGCGAATGTGAAGTGTATCCTAATAAGTTGGCTCTTTCATGGCGCAGTTTTACAATGTTTTTTACGTTTTCACGATTGTCGTACTCGTCTTCCTGAAATGCTTTTTTACCGGCAGCTATAGCCATTTCTTTGCGTAATTCGCGGTTGTCTACATAGGTAACAAAAGGCAGGTAGCTCGGGAAATCAAGGGTGAACATCCAGCCTTCCAAATCATCCGACTTAGCCAGAGAACGTGCCATTTCTTTGGCTCCTTCGGGCAAGCCTTTTAAATCGGCTTCGTTGGTAATATGCAGTTTGTATCGGTTGGTTTCCGCCAATACATTTTCGCCGAAGGTTAATTTTAGTTTGGCCAAATCGGTGTCAATTTCGCGCAAACGGGCTTTTTTATCTTCGGGAAGTAAGGCACCGTTTCGGGTAAAACTTTTGTATTTTTTGTCTAATAAAGTAGCTTGTTCCGGAGTTAAATGGAGGCTGTCTTTTTGGTCGTAAACTGCTTTAACTCTTTTGAATAAATCTTCGTTTAATGCAATGTCGTTGCTAAAAGCCGTCAATAAGGGCGATACGTCCTGAGCGATTTTTTGCAATTCGTCACAGGTTTCCGCTGAATTTAAATTGAAAAAAACAGACGATAACCGGTCCAAAGCCTCTCCCGAAAAGTCTAAAGCTTCAATAGTATTAGCAAAGTCGGGTGCTTCCGGGTTGTTGATGATGGCATCAATTTCGGCACGAGCCGCTTCGATATTGGCTTCAAAGGCCGGTCGGTAATCTTCAATTTTTATTTGACTGAAGGGTGCGGTGTTGTGTTTGGTTTGAAAAGGCGCTGTTAAAATTTTCATGTGATAGTTGTCTTTTTTGGGTAATTTAAGAAATGATACGCTTATTTCTTCATTTCTTCCGAAGCATTGTTCACCGCTTCTTTTAAACTCTCTTTGTAAAGGATGATTTTATCGAGTACTATTTTGTTGTGGCTTCCGATGATTTGGGCTGCCAGAATACCAGCGTTTTTGGCTCCGTTCAAAGCTACCGTAGCAACCGGAACGCCTCCGGGCATTTGCAATATAGAAAGGACACTGTCCCAACCGTCAATGGAATTACTCGATTTTACAGGTACACCAATGACCGGCAACGGCGACATAGAGGCCACCATTCCCGGCAAATGAGCTGCTCCGCCTGCACCGGCAATAATTACCGATATGCCACGGTTATGCGCATTTTTGCTGAACTCGAATAATTTTTCGGGCGTTCTGTGGGCCGATACGATGTCGACTTCAGTTTCGATGTCAAAACTTTTAAGGATGTCTACGGCTTCCTGCATAACCGGCAGGTCACTTTTGCTTCCCATGATGATGGCTACTTTCATAATTAATTGATTCATTAAAAATGGATAATTGATACTTATTTTGCGATAACGCGAATCGTATTTTTTACTTCTTCGGCAATCTTACGGGCTTCAATCATGTCTTCATTGACGATGGTTACATGTCCCATTTTGCGGAACGGACGGGTTTCTCTTTTACCGTAAATGTGCGGCGTTACACCATCGATGGCCATTATTTTTTCGATGTTTTCATATACTACGGCACCCGAATGTCCTTCGGCACCGACCAAATTTACCATAATTCCGGCTACTTTACTGGCTGTATTTCCCAAAGGTAAATCTAAAATCGCCCGCAAGTGGTTTTCGAATTGTGAAGTATAACTGGCTTCTATGCTGTAATGGCCTGAGTTGTGAGGGCGTGGCGCTACTTCATTAATCAAAATCCCTTCGTCATGGGTTTGAAACATTTCTACGGCCAGTAAACCGACATGATTGTAGGCTTTGGATACTTTTAAGGCTTTTTCGGTGGCTTTTTTGGCAATGTGATAGTCAATACGCGCCGGGCAAATTACATATTCCACCTGATTGGCTTCGGGATGGAATTCCATTTCCACCACGGGATACGCTTTTACCTCGCCTGAAACAGAACGCGCGACTATTACGGCCAATTCGTTTTTAAACGGAACCATTTGTTCGGCTATGCATTCTACGTTCGGCAGATTTTCAATATCCTCCGCTGATCGCACTATTTTCACTCCGTTGCCATCATATCCAAATTGGGCGCATTTCCAAACAAAAGGCAGGGCAATCATGTTGTTTTCTATTTCCGTTCTCAAATCGGTTAATGAGGCAAAGCGTTTGTAGGCAGCCGTTGGGATTTGATTTTCAACATAGAAATCTTTTTGTACACCTTTGTTTTGGATCAGTCGCAAGGTTTTGGGTGATGGGTATACTTTCAGGCCTTCGGCTTCCAGTTGTTCTAATGCTTCAAGATTGACGTTTTCAATTTCAATAGTCAGGACATCGACTTTTTTGCCAAAGTCGTATACCGAGTCATAATCCATTAAATCACCAATAAAAAATTTGGTCGCTCCGTACTGACAAGGAGCTTCCATGCTCGGGTCGAAAACATAAGTCCGGATGTCAAATTTTCGGGTTTCGGCTAAGAGCATTTTGCCCAATTGACCGCCTCCGAGAATACCCAGTTTGAAGTTGGATGAGAAGTAGTTCATAGTGTAGTTGTAGTTGTTGGCACAAAGATACTATTCCGTTGATAATGGACAATTGCTTGTCGGATAATTTTATGCGTTGATTTTACGTAAAACTTCTCTGGCCGCGACTTTATAACCAGCCGATTGATGGGGAAAATCTTTGTTGATGATGTGTCGTAGTTCGTCTTTTATCCAATCCCGGGTTTTTGCATAATGAGCCAAGGTATACATGGCGTATGCTTTCGGAGCTATTTTATCATTGCCAATTAATCGGTCTAAACTGGTTTCTATGATTTTTTCCTGTTGGTCTTTGGGGAGTGAAATCTTGTCAGAGAGGCTCAAGAAAAGAAGCGTACGCGATATTCCTCTGATGGCCGATTCGTGTTTGTATTTTGAAGCCACATGACAAATCAACTCGGTAAACGGAGATAATAATTCCGGACGAGTCTCTGCCAGTAATTCAATGATCCAAATGGCTTTATGGTGATTTTTGTTAGACAAATCAGTAGCTATTCCCACCAATTCACTCATGTATTCCGGATTTTTGAGTACAAAAAAGCGAATGGCATTGCGACTAAGAGTACTGGCATTGCTTTTGGCTAATCGGTCTTGAAAAAAAGTGTCCACAGCGTAAATATATCAATTTTACAAAAAAGTCCAGGTACTTAGTACTTAATACTTAATACTTCTTTAAATTTGCACCTTATTTTAAACACAACACCCATGATACATCTTCACGATAAAACATTCGAACCATTTATTTCTTCGGAAGAAATTGATTTTGCTATTAAAAATATGGCCAAGCAAATGGATGATGATTTTTTTGACGAAGTGCCTGTTTTTGTGGGAGTTTTAAATGGGGCATTCATGGTATTGTCAGATTTGATGAAACAATACCGCGGTATGTGCGAAGTAGATTTTGTTAAAATGGCTTCTTACGAAGGAACCAAGTCTACCAACGAAGTAAAACAATTGATAGGGTTAAGTCAGGATTTGGAAGGCAGAACTGTTGTGATTGTTGAAGATATAGTAGATACCGGAAATACAATTGAAGAATTGAAAGCCATTTTTAAAGAAAAGAAAGTAAAACATTTGAAAATTGCTACGCTGTTCTTTAAACCCGAAGCTTATAAAAAAGATATTAAAATAGATTACGTTGGGATTCGAATTCCGAATAAATTCATCGTTGGTTATGGTTTAGACTACGACGGTTTAGGAAGAAACCTGCCGGACATTTATCAATTAGCGGAATAACATTCATAACTAACATTCATAACTAAAAAAAATGATTAACATCGTTCTTTTCGGAAAACCAGGTGCAGGAAAAGGCACACAAGCTGAATTTTTAAAAGAAAAATACAATCTGACCCATCTTTCAACCGGAGATATTTTCAGATTCAATATTAAAAATGACACTGCCTTGGGGCAATTGGCCAAAACTTATATGGATAAAGGTGATTTGGTGCCGGATGAAGTAACGATTAAAATGTTGGAGAGTGAAGTAGATAAAAACCCGCATTCAGCCGGTTTCTTATTTGACGGTTTTCCCAGAACGTTGGCACAAGCCGCTGCTTTGGATGCGTTTTTAGAATCAAAAGGTCAAAAGGTCACCGCTACAGTAGCTTTGGAGGCAGATGACAACATTTTGGTAGCCCGTTTACTGGAAAGAGGAAAAACATCGGGCAGACCGGATGATCAGGACGAAGAAAAAATCAGAAACCGCTATCAGGAGTACAACGAAAAGACAGCTCCTTTGATGCATTATTACGAAGCACAAAACAAATTTCATGCGGTTAACGGTATAGGTTCGATAGAAGAAGTAACACAACGATTAAGCGCCGTAATCGACAAATTATAATTTACGTTTTTGGTTAGCAGTTATATTCATAACGCGTAACTTATAACTCATAACTCAAAATGGAAATACTCATTATTCTTTTTTTAATCCTGCTCAACGGTGTTTTTTCCATGTCGGAAATAGCACTGATATCGGCACGTAAAAACCGATTGGAAACAGCAGCAAAAAAAGGAAACACCAATGCCAAAGTAGCTTTGGATTTGGCCAATTCTCCCAATAAATTTTTGTCTACGGTACAAATAGGGATTACCCTTATCGGAATTCTGACGGGGATTTATTCGGGTGAAAAAATTACCCACGACATGCAGGCCTTTATAGCTACTTTTTCGGTATTGAAACCTTATTCGGAAAGTATAGGTGTGGGAGTTGTAGTCGTGATTCTGACCTTTTTTTCACTGGTATTAGGTGAATTGCTGCCCAAGAGAATCGGTCTGAACTATCCTGAAGCCATAGCCAAGGGAGTAGCCGTTCCGATGAAAATGATTTCCATTATTACCATGCCGTTCATTTGGTTGTTGACCAAGTCTACTGATTTTGTTTTAGATGTATTAAAAATAAAACCCACCGCTGACGGTAAAGTGACTGAGGAAGAAATCAAAGCCATCATCAAAGAAGGTACCGAGGGTGGTGAAGTTCAAGAAATAGAACAAGACATAGTGGAGCGTGTTTTTCACATAGGCGATCGAAAAATAAATTCACTAATGACGCACCGTCAATCTATTGTTTACCTTTCGTTCGAAGATACTATTGAGGAATTGAAAACCAAAATGTTTGAGGAATTGCACTCCTTTTATCCGGTGTGCCAAGAAAATCTGGATGATGTGATAGGTGTGGCCTTGCTCAAAGATTTGTTTGTCGGATTTGAAAAAGGCAACTTTGAGTTAAAGTCAATTGTCAAAGAACCGGTTTACATGATTGAACATACTTCGGCGTATAAAGCGTTGGAGAATTTTAAAAAATCGAAAGTACATTATGCTTTTGTAACCGATGAATACGGGGTGTTTCAGGGAATCATTACTTTGAATGATATTCTGGAAGCTTTAGTAGGAGATGCAGCTGATTTTGACGATGACGAATACCAATTGGTAGCCCGCGAAGACGGAACATGGCTGGTAGACGGATTGTATTCGCTTCACGATTTCCTGACGTATTTTGATATGGACGATCTAACTAATGATTACGAAGTGACTACGGTAAGCGGATTGATCATGACCGAAATGGGCAAAATACCGGTAACGGGTGAAACACTCATTTGGAACAAATTAGAATTAGAAGTCATCGATATGGATGGCGTGAAGATTGATAAAGTGCTGGTGAAAACAATAAAAGAGTAATTAGAATGCAGAACACAGCATGCAGATTTTAGTAACATAATTTCTGCCTTCTGATTTCTGCCTTCTGCAACCTAAGAGATTATGACAGAGGGTAACTTTGTAGACTACGTAAAAATATATGTTTCTTCCGGAAAAGGAGGGAAAGGCTCTTCGCATTTGCACCGCGAAAAGTTCATTGAAAAAGGAGGTCCTGATGGCGGTGACGGAGGTAGAGGAGGTCACGTAATTATAAAAGGAAACAAAGGGTTGTGGACTTTATTTCACCTGAAATTTGCCCGTCATATCAAAGCCGGTCACGGTGGCGATGGTGGGAGTTCGCGCAGTACCGGTCACGACGGAGAAGATAAAATCATTGAAGTTCCACTGGGAACAGTGGTTCGCGATAAGGAAACCGAAGAAATTCTGTTTGAAATTACCGAACACGGAGAAGAGCGCATTCTGGTAAAAGGAGGAAAAGGAGGTCTAGGAAACTGGCACTTCAGAAGTTCTACCAATCAAACGCCGCGTTATGCTCAGCCGGGCATGCCGCCGGAAGAAATGGACGTAATTTTGGAGTTGAAAGTTTTGGCCGATGTGGGCTTGGTTGGATTTCCGAATGCCGGTAAATCAACCTTGCTTTCGGTACTTACTTCTGCCAAACCTAAGATTGCCGATTATCCGTTTACAACGTTGAAACCCAATTTAGGAATAGTAGCCTACCGCGAATTCAAGTCGTTTGTCATGGCTGATATTCCCGGAATTATTGAAGGGGCTGCCGAAGGTAAAGGGCTGGGGCATTATTTCCTGCGCCATATTGAACGTAATTCAACTTTGTTGTTTTTGATTCCTGCCGATGCGGATGATATTCAAAAGGAATACGAAATCCTGTTAGACGAGCTCCGTCGTTATAATCCGGAGATGTTGGATAAGGACCGATTGATTGCTATTTCAAAATGCGATATGTTGGATGACGAATTGAAATCGGAGTTGAAGAAAGAATTAGATGTGGCTTTTAAGGGAACGCCTTACCTGTTCATTTCCTCAGTTGCTCAGCAAGGGTTGACTGAACTGAAAGACAAACTTTGGGAGATGCTTAATGTAGATACCGAAGAACCCGAAAACAGTCACGGAATATAAAACAAAATCCTCACTACGGTGAGGATTTTTTGTATCTCGGTTGCCGATTATAAATCTTTGATTTCCGACGTCTTTTTTACAATTTCCCGGATGACATCGTCAAGTTGTTCCGCTGAGGTACTGATGTATTCCAGCAATTTTTCGTCTTCTTTACCGGTTTGATAATTGCTTTTCAGCAGGTTAATACAGCCTAAAACATTGGCTAGTGGTGCCCGTACTACATGCGACTGTGTCCAGGCAATGTCTTTCAACGCTTTATTTTGCAGTTCAATTTTGCGCATCTTTTCCAAAGTTTCGGTCATGTCAATCAATGCGCCTATTGCTCTGATGGCTTTTCCGTTAGCATCTCTCACAAGTATACCTTTATGCTGAACGTGCGCAATAGAGTGATTGGCTTTAAAAAATCGGTATTCGGTATTAAAAAAATGCCGTTTAGGATCTGCCAAAGCCTCTTTCAAATCGGTAAGTATTCGTCTGCGGTCTTTTGGGTGGATGTTTTTCTGCCAAAAATACTTATCGCATAAAGTGACATCATATCCCAACATGGTTTGAAAGCCCTCTCCCCAAAAAACAGTGTGATTGTTAATATCCCAATCGATAACCGCTTCAACAGTCGCTTTGGTCAGTATTTTAAAGCGTTCGTTGCTTTCCCAAATTTCCTGTTCGTGTAATTTTCTTTTGGTAACATCCATGATGACCCCTTCTAATTTTATCGGTTTGCCCTCCTCGTCTTTAATCATGTAAATGCGTTCCAATACCCATTTTGTTTTGCCGGAAGCGGTTAGGATTCTGCGCTCGCTTTCGTTAATGGTTTTGTCTTTGGTATTGATGTAAAAATCAGTAGAAAAATCAGCTTGATCTTCAGGATGGTAATATTGTTTGATGTTGTCAAGATTCAATTGAAAAGTGTCGGGATTGACTTCAAAAATCTTGTATATTTCATCAGACCACTGGATTTCGGATTTAACGAGGTCATTGCTCCAATATCCTAAACCCGCAATTTCACTGGCCGCTTGCAGTTTAGAATTCGTTTCCATCAATTTGTTTTGGATGTTGATTTTAGCGGTAAAATCAACAACCGAGGCCAATCTCACTTTTTTACCTTCAAAAACGGCAAAAGTGGTTTTTACTTTCACGTGAATGATATCTCCGTTCTTTTTTTTGTGTCTTATGATTCCCGAAAGGCTTGAACTTTCATTTTTAAGAGATTCATAAAGGTTTTTTTCCAAGGCCGGAATATCTTCCGCAGGGCGAATGTCAAACAGTGTCATCGACCTGTATTCTTCCTGTGAAAAACCGTATACAGAGCAGGCTGCTTCATTCACCAGCAAAAAACGAAGAGTTTCTATATCAAAAAGCCACATGGGTAACGGGCTGTGGTCAAACAATGAGGAATATTCTTCCTGTGATTGTACCGATTGTTTGATGAGTTGTTGCTTTACATCGATAATTTCCTGATAGTAGGCCTTTGTTTTTTCGATGTTTTGTTTGACCAGTATGTAGAGCAGGACAGCAGTGATGAGTATGAATACAAGGCCTTTCGCAGTTTGCAATTTAGACAGCAATACAACATCAGAGATGAAAATTTCCAAAAAATGATCGGAAGCAAATATATAAACAGCGCTGACAATTGCATAAATCAACACTATTTTGAAAGAGGAATATTTGTTTAGTTTCTCCATTAAATCATTTTAATGACTCTGCTTTGCTGCTGTTAATGTAAAACTATTTTTTCTGATAATAAAAAAAATATGACCAGCATCATACTAAGATTATTTATAGGAATGGTAAGTTATTCATCCTCTGGTTTTTTCATCTTTTTTATGAGATGAAATAGGAGCGTGTTAGTCTTGATTTGACGTTATTTTTTGGGCAAAAGCAATGATGTGTCCGTCAGAATCTGAAAAATAACAAACCCTGTCGCCCCAATCTCTTTCGGCAATCGGACTGATGAGTGTTGCTCCGCATTGTATTGCATTGTCAAATTCGAGTTCAATATTCTCTACATGTAAATACAGTTCACATCTTGGAATACCGTTGCCTTCTTCAGGGTGTGGAGTTTTGTCTTTCAGAATTTTGGCGATTCCGTCATTGGGCATCAGTCCCAATTTGAAATGTTCCGCCAATTTGAATTCGGTCATACCCGGTACGTTCAGGTCTGCTTTTCTGCGAAACAGTTTTTGGTAAAAGGCGCAACTTTTTTGCTGATCCTGAACGTACAGTATAGTTTCGATGCTAAGGAAGTGATTTACGTTAGTTTTCATCATAGGGCAAGGTATGAAAAAAATGAGAAAAAGACCGTATTGTCATTGCTGTTTCATCGTTAATTTTCAGATTTCCAATGCTCAAAATGCATAACTGTTCGTTGTTGTTTTTCTGTTAAAGGCACTCTTTTAATGGCTAAAATAAACTATATTCGCACCGCTTTTGGTACTGTTGGGTGTAACAATTGTTATTTTTAACAGACTACTAGCATTCAATCTAATAACACAAAAAAAATAAAGATGAAAAAAATTATTTTATCCCTAATCGCCGGGATTATGTTGCTTCCTATGAGCATGAAGGCCGATGAAGGAATGTGGTTTTTAATGTTTATTGAACGTTTGAACCACAGAGACATGCAAAAAATGGGCTTGCAACTGACAGCCGAAGAAATTTACAGCATTAACCACCACAGTTTGAAAGATGCCATAGTGCAGTTTAACGGGGGTTGTACAGCCGAATTGATTTCAAAAGACGGTTTGGTGTTGACCAACCACCACTGTGGATACGACGCTGTTGCCGAATTGTCAACTGCTGATGATAACCTGTTGAAAAACGGATATTGGGCAGAAAGCAGAAAAGCAGAAAAGAAACCGTCAAGTTTGTATGTTCGTTTCTTTGTGCGCATGGATGATTGTACCAAAAGAATTTTGGCCAAAGTAAATCCGTCTATGACTGAAGCAGAAAGAGAAAAAGCCATCAATGCTGAAATCGCTGCTATCGAAAAAGAAAACAACGAAGGAGGAAAATATACCGTTTCGGTTCGTCCGTTCTTTCAAGGGAATGAATACTACTATTTTGTTTACCAAGATTACAAAGACGTTCGTTTAGTTGGTGTTCCGCCTGAAAGTTTAGGGAAATTCGGAGGCGATACAGACAATTGGGAGTGGCCGCGTCACACAGCAGATTTCTCTATGTTCAGAGTATATGCTGATAAAGACGGTAATCCGGCTGAATATTCAGAAAACAACGTGCCTTTACAGCCGAAACACTATTTACCGGTTAACTTAAGCGGTGTAAAAGAGGGAGATTTTGCTATGATATTAGGATATCCGGGGAGAACTAACCGTTGGATGCCGGCAGGAGGAATTGAGCAAAACGTAAAATTTGCTTATCCTGCATGGGTTGAAGGGGCAAAAACCGGAATGGATAACATGAAAAAATACATGGATCAAAGTCCTGCTTTGAACTTAGTATACGCTTCAAAATACGCTTCGACAGCCAATTATTGGAAAAACCGTCAGGGAATGATTGATGCTTTAACCAAATTCGGAACCGCTAAAACCAAAGCAGCTCAGGAAGCTAAATTTGAAAAATGGGCTAACAAGCCGGCTAACAAAGCTAAATACGGCAATGTAATCAGCAACATCAACAAGTTTTATGCTTTGACCAATGAAAAGTCAAGACACGACAATTACATGCAGCAAATGTTCAGAACGACAGCTTTCGGAACCATCGGAAGAACTTTGGGCAGACAATTGGATTTATATGTAAAAGCTGATGCGGCTAAACGTGCTCAGGCTGCTCCTCAAATTGTGGAAATGGCAGAGGAAATGTATAAAGAATTATACATTCCGGCTGAAAAAGATTTATTAGCGGCTCAATTGAAATTGTACGCTACTAAGTCTACAGGTTACAAAATTGCTCCTATGGTGGAAAAAATCGGAAAAGAAAACAATAATGATTTTACCGGTTATGTTAACGCTGCTTTTGAATTGAGTATTTTCTCTTCGGTAGATAAAATTAAAGCGTTCTTAGCTTTACCAAGTCAGGGTATGTTGGATAATGATCCGTTATACGCTTTGTCAAATGATATGTTGACGCATTTCAACTCAAAATCGGATGAAATTGCTAAAGCGCAAAACGATTTCAGTGCTTCTTTCCGTTTATTGGTGGAAGGTTTAAGAGAATCAAAAATTGCATCCATTAAATATCCTGATGCTAACTCAACTTTGCGTTTGACTTATGGTAAAGTTCGTGCATTGCCGGCTGATAAGCGTAACGATGCTACTATTAACAACTACACCACTCTTGACGGTCAGGTGAAAAAATACAAAAAAGGAGATCAGGA
>CAYPSB010000018.1:0-32927 GCA_964413435.1 uncultured Flavobacterium sp. | reverse complement strand
ACAACTACACCACTCTTGACGGTCAGGTGAAAAAATACAAAAAAGGAGATCAGGAATTCGATTTACCGACTAAAGTTATCGAAATGAACAAGAAGAGAGAATACGGTAGATTTGCCGATAAAGACGGAAGTTTACACGTTAATTTCTTGACTGATAACGACATCACCGGAGGAAATTCAGGTTCACCGGTATTGAATGGTAAAGGAGAATTAATCGGTTTGGCTTTCGACGGTAATATCGAAGCTATGGCAGGTGATGTTATTTTCGACAGTAAATTGCAAAGAACCATTAATGTGGATATTCGTTATGTATTGTGGGTAATTGAGAATTTCTCAGGTGCTAAACACATTGTTGACGAAATGACATTAGTGAAGTAATTTTGAATTTTAGTTATATATAAAACGTCCCGGAAAAACCGGGACGTTTTTTTATGCGAGAATAGTTAATGTATTAGTTTTTTAGAAACGACCGTGCCGTCGGTCAGGGTGATTTTGATAATCAGAGCCTGTTGGTTTTGGATTGTCAGGTTGAGGCTGAATTCAGTTTGATGAATGTCTTCCGCATGGTATACTTCCCGGCCTGCTAAATCGTATAATTTTACATTTTCGATAGTCGTTTCAAAAGACTGTATGTTGATTTGTTTGTTGTCAGCAGTCACTTCAACTGTGTTTGGTACTGTTTTGTTGTAATTAGGATTGTTTCCGTTGCCATTTCCGTGAGGATATTTATAACGCAATTTAAAACGCGTATTGTACGTTCCCGGAACCGCATTGAATACATAAGGGTTTTCACGTAAGTTGGTTATGATTTTGGTTTCGGTATCTTCCAGTAAAATATTTTTGTTTCTGTTTTCAAACAAACCGTCTACCCCTCCGATAGCAATGGTGTATTGACCGGGAGTTCCTATTTTAACCCCAAGAGGAACTACGTCATTCGGATTAAAAGGTAACGAGCGTCCCTGAATTAAATATTTGTCGTTGTCAATCATTGAGTAAAGTGCCATAGGCATTGGTGCAGTAGTGCCGGCATCAAAGAAACTGTCGGCATTCATAGTAGCTCCTTCTATATAACCCACTAATATACGGTCAGATTGTTGGTTGCTATCCAATAAATCAAGCCAAATTCGGTTTCGTTCTATATCTGTCAAATCAGTATTGCTTGTTGTCGGATTAGATGTTCTGTAAAAAGTACTGTTAGAGTAACTTTCATTTCGCAAACCGTTGTTAAAGCTTACTGTGTCAGAGCCCGTAGGGCCGTCAATCATTTGAACGAAAAAGCCTTGTCCGGCACCAATAAATAAATCAGATGCCGCCGCCGGGCAACAACTGCTGCCGCTAAAATTGAAGGTAAAATAATCGCCCGGATTGTAATTGTACACAAAAGTGTCATAAAACGGGCTGGCAATAGCTGCGGGCAGTGTGCCGTGTGTCCACAGTCTTATTTGTCCCATGATTTTGGTTCTGTTGTCAAACAAAAACTGACTACCCCGAATGGATGAAGGATATGGGTTTCCCAGCAGGTTCCAGTTATCACTATAATTGTTTATTTCTGTGCCGTTTACGCCAGTGTGATAGTTGGTGTTTTGATCAGCTCCTCGGTAAATAGAGGTTGTTATAATCCCGTTATTGGGAGTTCCCGTAAAAGTGCCCAGTAAAGAAGAAGCTACATTTGTGCTGAAGCTGTCCGGAGCGCGAACTATATATCCTTTTGCCGGCAGCATGGTGTTTCCGGCAGCGTACTCCCAGTTACCCTGTCCGCCGTTGTTATTGCTTACGGTAGTATTCCATTTAAAAATTCCGCCGGATGTCAATGGTGCGATGATAGAACTTACATTGAAATTAGCAACCGGTGAAGACCAGTATACATAATCCAGCTGTCTGACACTGGCAGTTCTTTCCATGGTAATATTGCCCGAGTTTACAGCTGAGTTGTTGATTTGAACCAGATTTCCGCTGTTTTTAATGGTGAATATTCCTCCGGAAACTACTTTTACAAAATCGGTAGTGGTAATATTGTTGGCTGAATTCAGCGTTAGGTTTCCGCCATTTTTAATTGTTAAGTTATACCCGTATGCATTGTATGATGTACCCGAAATGATAGGATCGTTGGTAACATCAGGAATTACCACACAGTCGGTATTTGTTGGTATACCCACAGGGGTCCAGTTATTGGCTTTATTCCAATCGGTGTCAATCGAACCATTCCATACTTTGCTTCCGGTAACTGTTACGGTGGTTTGGTCGGTTACTTTCAAGGTAGCACCGCCACATAAAGTATACGTTACTTCTGCAGTATAAATTGTAGTTGTCGGAGGACAAACATTAATGGTGTCAGTGGTTCCGACTACTGTTCCTGAAGTTCCGGCTCCTTCGTACCATTTGATTGAAGTGATAGAATTACCCGAAGGAACAAATCGCCAAGCTTCGTTGGTTGCTGTCCAGTTTGTGTCCAGTCC
The DNA here is from genome assembly GCA_964413435.1 of uncultured Flavobacterium sp. Classification (GTDB taxonomy): domain Bacteria; phylum Bacteroidota; class Bacteroidia; order Flavobacteriales; family Flavobacteriaceae; genus Flavobacterium. Next base: position 30,472 of record CAYPSB010000018.1, on the reverse strand, counting down.
GTTTCTGCCGGGTGCTACAACGGCCTGTGTGCCGGCAGCATTTTGAATTCCGACTATGGCATTTCCGCCATTCCAAGGCGATACGTTAAAGTCATCAATTTTTTTCTCTTTAATGTATACTTCGATGATGTTGGTGTTTTCATACAATACCATCATGCCGGTGTACAAAATACTGTTGGTTGAGAACATAGGAACATTGTTCCAAGAGGCTACTAAAGCTCTGCATCCGGTATTTAGAGTTATCAATTCCCAGCCTACTTCACCGCCAACACTCGGGTCAATATCATGGTATACACCATAGATGGTATTGGCAAATAACGCGCCGGTTGTGCTTGGTAAATTGTTGCTGAAAGCATATCCGGATGAATTACTTGCTCGGGTAGTATCAAAAGATAACATTCCGTTTGAGCCAATCGTACAGGCGTTGTATGTGTTGCCGTAAAAACAGAAGTTGAAAGGCAGGTTAATCACGGGAGACCAAATGTCATCGCTGTTTACACTCACCGGATTTGCCAAACAGCTAAACTGGTACGGAGGATTATACGGAATTGACTCGACCGTATAATTGGTAGTTTGTCCTAAACGGAGATAAGTAGCTTCCAAATCAACGCAACTTGAATTAGAATGACAATCAATAGGAGTAGGGTCATTGCCGTTTAATCCCAGACCTCCCGAAACGATGGAAGGACAGCCCAGGCTGGTTGTGCCGTTTCCGTTTCCGGCTGTGCAAGGAATGTTTGAGGTTACACAAATGGTGAATGTTCCTTGCCCGGTTGAACTGCTGTAACTGTGAACTCTGACGTAGTAAGTATTTCCAATGGTTAACCCGTTCAATATAGTGGCTTCATTTGAAGAATAAGTGTCGTCAATACAATCCAGACTGGTCAATGAACCACACGTGCCGCTAAAAACCTGCATAACAACATCAGATAATGTTCCCGGGGTAACAGTTACGGTGTGAGATGCTGCTGTTGCTACAAAACTATACCACACGTCATCATCGGCTGTTCCTGAACAACTGCTTTGCGATTGAGTAGCTCCTACCGTGGTTCCGGATGTACTGGTTGAGCAGTTCAGGTCTGAATTTACGGTTAATGCAATAGCTCCGCTACAATTATCATTTGCAGGAGCAACTACAGGACAGTTCAGTGAAAAAGTAATACTGCCTCCGGTTGAGCTTTCAGGATCAAGCAACAGATAGTATTGAGTTCCGGCTGTTAATGAAAATCCGGGACTGGTTCCGGCTCCTGAAATATCATCGATACAGGTCCAGCCAGAGCTGTTGCAACCCGATGAGGCTGTTTTGAACTGGTAGTCGATATAGCCATAAGAGCTGTTTTGTTGGATGTAATAATTTCCTGTTGTAGTAGGGGTAAATGTATATATCTGTTCTTTTCCGGGAGTGGTATAGCCGCAGCTTGAAGAGCTGAAGCCTCCTGCTCCGGAGGCTATAGTCAGCGAATTGGTTGTGCCACAAGATGTAATATCAGGAATTGAAGCACAAGGATCGTATGGAATAGTACATGTTCTTGAAATAGTAAAAGCTCCGGTAGTAGTGCCCGAAGTAGAATAATGTGCGATGTATATGTAATAAGTTGTACCCGCAGTTGCAATGAATGTATAGGTTTCGGCAGCTGAAACCGCAGAGTCCTGACAGCTTATGTTGGATAAGTTTCCGCAAGTTCCGCTTGTGATGGCCATTTCAAGATCAAATCCTGAACCGGTAGCCGAAATGGTAGTTACGTTGCCGTCGCCAACGAATGTATACCATACCCCGTAATTGGATAGACTGCATCCGGTGCCATTCGTATAACTGGAAGCTCCAACAGTTGTACCGGCCAGATTTGTGGTGCCGCATGGCAGAGTAATGGCATTAGCACATTGATTGTTGGACGGTCCGGGAGGAAGAGCTGCAGTTAGGTTGTTTTTAAGTATCGTTGACGTGATAACTGTTCCATTACTTGAAAATGAATTTATCGAAAATAACAGTAGAAAAAAAAGAGTTAAAAGGGGATGAGATTTTGTTTTTTTCTTATTGAATAAAATATTAATTATTAACGACATTGTAATGGTATTTTAATTGAAGTGAAACAATTATTAAATATACGTTAATGTTTTGGGTAGATTGTTGAGATATGGATAAAGTGATTGATAATATCGATAAAAAACACGCCGAATTTATCCGGGGTCAATATCTCAAATGTTTAGTCATCAAAAACTTATCTTTTTTTTGAAATGCGAAAACCCCATTAAGTACTACTACTTAATGGGGTTTGTTTTTTTTGTATGGATGAATTAATTGAGCAGTTTCACGGCTGCCTTCTCGCCACTGGTTTTTACGACAGTAGCCAAGTAAACTCCGTTTTGGTATGGGAACTCCGTTTCAAAATGAGTTGACTGAATACCAGGTTTGTATTTGGTTATTAATTTACCCGATATGTCGTATAAATATATTTCTTTAATCGTATCATCTGTTTTGATATTTAAGATGTGGTTTGAAACATAAGCATACGTGGTAGCTAAAGTATTTTGATTTGTGCCCAAAGTACTGTTTTTATACTTTAAGATGAATCGCTCGTTGTAATTGCCGGCATTAGCGGTAAAAGTGTACGGAGCTTCTCTTAAATTGTGTACTACGTTGAGTTCAGTATCTTCCAAGAAAATATCTTGATTAGCATCGCTGAATAGTCCGTCAACCTGATTGATTCCGATGGAGTAGGTTCCAGTGGATGGAACGGATGTTCCGATTTTAACATAATCGTTGTCGTCAAAAGGAGTTGGTCTACCATTGATGATAACGGTTTGATCCTCAATCCAGGAATATATTCCCAAAGTGTTGGAAATTTTATGTGAAGCGTCGTATAATCTGTCGTATTCATAGGTAGCATCGGAAACATATCCAACCAAGGTAGTAGCTGCCATTTGATTGGCATTTACCAAGCTTAACCAGATTCTGTTTTTCTCCGGTTGTGCAACATTGGCAGTAGCGTTTTGTCTGTAGAATTGACTGTTGTCGTACGCGGCATTTCTCATACTGTTGTCAAAAGTAACCGTACTGTTGCTTGCAGGGCCATCATTCATTATGACAAAGAATGCTTGTCCGGCAGCAATTTTACCGTTAAATCCGGGAGGAGTTGAACCGGTTCCGTTGTAACTGATGTAATCGTTCACGTCATAATTAGCGGCAAAACTTCCGTAGAATGGATTCGTGTTGCTTGAACTGATTGGAGAACCGTGGGTCCATAGTCTGATATTTCCGTTGATGTTTGTATTCAGAGTTAAGAAGTCAATTGCATCAACAGCTGAAGGATAAGGATTTCCAATCAGGTTCCAGTTGTCATCTAAACGGGTTATTGTAGCTCCGTTGGTTCCGGTAAAATCAGCGCCTGTATAACTTCCTCTTGAGATAGTAACTTTTCTGATTCCGTTGTAAGGTATTCCATTGAATGTTGCAGTCAGAGGAGCGGCATTAGTATAACTGTAAGAACCCGGTGAGATAGCTATATATCCTTTGGCTAAAGCCATAACCTCACTACCGCTAACCCAGTTTCCTTGCCCACCATTACCGTTGGCAATAGTCGGATTCCATTTGAATACATAGCCACTTGGAGAAGCAGGAGAGATGTTGGCAGAATTAAAACTTTTAACCGGTGAACACCAATATACATAGTCGTAAGCTTTTACATAAGCTGTTCTTTCCATAGAAATTGATCCGGTGTTGGTAGCGGTGTTGTTTATTTGTACCAAACTTGAACTGTCTTTCAATTTAAATTGTCCGGTTGATGATACTTTCACAAAATCGGTTACCACTATATTGCTGGTTGAATTAGTTTGCAATGATGAACCTGCGGCAACTGTTAAATTATAACAGTAAGCATTGTATGAAGTTCCTGAAATGATAGGTTTGTTGGGTACATTTGGAATAGTAATACAATCGGTGTTGGTCGGAACCCCTACAGGAGACCAGTTGTTTGCATTGTTCCAGTCAGTATCCACAGTGCCGGTCCATTTTTTTCCGGTTGAAACTGTTACAGTAGTTTCATCTGTATAGATAGCCGTTGTACCATTGCAAAATGTATAAGTAACTTCTGCGGTGTATTTAGTAGTTGCCGTAGGACAAACAGTTACATTGCTACTGGTTCCGACAACAGGACCTGATGTACCTGAACCTTGGTACCATTTTACAGTTGCTACCGATGCTCCGGAAGGAGTGAATCTCCAAGCTTCTTCATTAACCGTCCAATCGGTATCGTTAGAATTTCTGTTTGGTGCTACTACAGCTTGTGTTCCATTTGCATTTTGAATACCTACTACAGCATTACCATTATTCCAAGTTGGACAAACATTCTTTTCTTTGATGAAAACCTCAATAATATTACTGTTTTCATGTAGTACTATCATTCCGGTATACAGTGAGCTGTTACAAACAGATGAATACATCGGGATGTCACTCCATGCAGCCACTAAGGCTCTACAGCCACTGCTCAAAGTAACTAATTCCCATCCAACTTCTCCTCCTTTGCTAGGATCAATATCGTGGTAAACACCAAATATTGAATTTAAAAATAAAGATGAACTAGGTAGGTTGTTGCTGAATGACCATCCGGAGTATCCTCCCGGACTGTAAGTTGTGGTATCAAAAGTAAGTACTCCGTTTGAACCAACTAATACTTTGTTGTAAGTATTGCCATAGTAACAGAAGTTAAATGGTAGAGAAATTGTATTCGACCAAACGTCATCAACATTAACACTTATTGGGTTGCTTAAGCAGTTGAATTGGTATGGCGGTGCATAAGGAATGTTGCTAACCGTATAACTGGTTGTATCATTATAATCCGGATAAATGGCTTCAAGGTTTGTACAAGTACTTGTGGCAAAACAAGTAACCGGGTCAGGATCTGCTCCGTTTAATCCGTTCGCACCTGCAACAATGTTTGGACAGGTAGTTGTGGTAGTTCCGTTTCCGCTTCCCGGGCTACATGGCGTTGTAACGCAAATGGAGAAAGAACCATTACCACTAGCACTACCCGCGCTGTATACTCTGACATAATAGGTTGCTCCTATTGTCAATCCCGCTACTGTTGATACTTCGATAGCACTTCCCGATGTAGCATTGTTACATTGCATACTGGTTAAACCTGAACAAGTGCCGCTGAAAACTTGAAATACAGCATTCGTCATTGTTATTGGGCTAACGGTTATTTTTTGGCTTGTTGATACGGCTACAAAGCTGTACCATATATCATCATCGGCAGTTCCTGAGCAACCGGCTTGCGATAAGGTTCCGTAAATGGTAGTTCCTACCGTACTGGTTACACAAGTTGTCGTTGGATTGACAGTCAAGGCAATAGCACCACTACAGTTGTCATTAATTGGAGCAACTGGGGTTGTGATACAGATGTTGAAATTACCTCTGTAACTGGTTCCGTTTCCGTAACTGTAAACTCTTACATAGTAAGTGGTTCCGATAGTCAATCCGGTAAAGGTATTGGTTTCAGTTCCTGTTGAGCTGGTGTTGTCAATACACCCTAAACTCGTCAACCCTGAACAAGTTCCTTTGTACAATTGAAATACTACATCCGTTAACGTAGAAGGAGTCACTGTCACAGTATGTGAAGTAGCTATTGCGACAAAGCTATACCAAACATCGTCATCCGCCGTTCCTGAACATCCTACTGATGACTGCGTGGCACCAATGGTAGTTCCGTTTGTAGAAATCATACATGTAGCCGTAGTATTTGTTGTTAAGTTGATAGCTGTGGCACAGTTGTCATTGGTAATACTGGTAGTGATTGAACCTGTAGTATAGGCGCTTTGACAACCGTTGCTGGCTAATATTCTATAATAATAAGTTGTTCCGGCTGTTAATCCTGAAATACTTAGAGTAGTAGTTGGATTGGCTATTGTAAACGGCGAACCCGGAATATTATTAGTATACCCCGCATTGGTAGTAATTTGAACAGTATAAGTTATTGTTCCTGAAGTTCCGCCAACAGGTGCCGTCCAATCTAAATTAAATGAAGTAGTGGTAATGCTTGATGCTGTAACTCCCGTTGGTGAACTCGGACAGGTAGTACCGCTTCCCACCAAAGCTCCAGATGCATTGTAAACAGGACCTCCTGTACAATAAGTAGGGTTTGTATAAGCATATACATAGTAGTAATAAGTAGTATTTCCGGTTAATCCGGTACTTGAAATATTGTACGTGCTACCAGATTGAACAAAAGTCAAACCTGTTCCTAAAGTTGCAATGTTGGCAGCATTATATATGGTTCCGTTAACAGGTTGGCTTGGAGGTGTAGCGCTCGTAGAACGAACTACTAAAAATCCATCAGCCGATCCTAAGAATGAAGCCGGATAAGTAGAAGAAGTTATCGCTCCGTTAGTGAAGTTAAAAGCTTGATTTGAAGGTGCTGTACAAGGATTAGACAAAGTGGTAACCGAACCTGTAGCTGAAGTGCTGTCGCAACCGTTATTTGCTGTTATTTTATAGTAATAAGTGGTGTTGCCGGTTAAGTCATCTATAGTCAATGTTGCGATGGGATCCGGTACAGTAAAGGGAGAATCTAAAATGTTATTGGTAAATGCTGCATCAGTAGTCACCTGAATGGTATAACTAACGGCATTGGCGTTACCTCCGATTGAAGAAGTCCAGTTTAAGGTAAAATCGTTTTGGTTTATGTTGGTTGTAGCAACTGAACCGGGAGTAGCCGGACAAGTTACCGCATTTCCGGTCAAAGGACCTGAAGTATTGTATACCGGTCCTCCTGAACAAGAGGTGTTGTTATAACTGTAGATGTAATAATAGTATTTTGTATTACCAGATAAACCGGTACCTGCTATTGTAGTTGAACTTCCCGATTGCATGAATATCAATCCTGAACCCAATGTGTTTACGGTTAAGGCACTGTAGGTAACCCCGTTTACCGGTTGGCTTGGTGTTGTAGCGCTGGTTGAAGCAATCACTAAGTAACCGTTTGCAGTACCGATAAAGATAGCCGGTATTGAAGTTGAGGTTACGGTTCCGATTGTTAAGTTATTTGCAGCAGACGGAGCTGTACAAGCAGCTGTTAATGTAGTGACATTTCCGGTCAAATAACTGCTTGAACAACCGTTGTTTGCTACAATTCTGTAGTAGTAAGTAGTAAGTGAATTCAATCCCGACACTGTATAGGTCAAAGCTGTACCAGCCGCAAAAGGAGATCCTGCTATTGGCGTGGTGTAAGAACTGTTGGTGTAAACTTCCAACGTGTAGTTTACAGTCGACGCAGATCCCCCTGCGGATGCTGTCCAACTTACGGTAAATCCATTGCCTGTAACAGATGAATTAACCGGAGCTGTTGGTGCAGCAGGACAAGTAATTGCACTGTTTGTTAACGGAGCGGTCGTATTGTAAATAGGAGCTCCGTTACAACCGTTGTTGTAGGAGAAAATGTGATAATAATATTGTGTGTTGGCCGTTAATCCTGAATCAGTAAATGTAACAGCGTTACTGGTTACAGCACTTCCCTGAATTACTCGAGTTGTACCCGGAGTTAAAGTAGTCAAACCAACAGCATAAGTAGTTCCGTTTGTTAGGGTAGGTGGAGTAGCACTGTTACTTCTCACTATCAAATACCCACTTGGTGCCGGACTTGCAGCTGTAAACGAACCGCTTAAACTAGTGCTTGTAACTGATGATAAAACCAAGGTTGTCGGCTGTGCAGTAGGTGTAGCACAAGAGGTTGTTACTGAACCCGTAACATAAGCACTTGAACAACCGTTATTAGCCAAAATTCTGTAGTAGTATGTAGTGTTGGTGTTTAAACCTGAAGCAGAATAACTCAAAGCTGTTCCAACTGCAAAAGGAGATCCGGTAATATTAGCGGTATAAGCAGCGTCAGTAGTTATCTGAAGTGTATAAGTGGTAGTATTGGCAGTACCACCTGTAGGATATGCCCAGTTTATTGTAAATCCGTTGCCGGTAACACCTGAGGTTGTTAAAGAGTTTGGAACGGCAGTACAAGTAACCACATTGTTGGTCAACGGATTGGTTGTGTTGTAAGCGGCTCCTGAACATGAAGTGTCGTTATAAGAATATATGTAATAGTAATATTTTGTGTTTCCTGACAAAGAGTTGTCTGTAAAAGAATTACTGTTACTTACTGAAATCACAGTAGCTCCGTTGATGGTATTACCAACATTGTAAGCGGTTCCATTTACAGGACCCGGACTTGGTGCTGTGGCACTAGTACTTCTAACTACAAGGTATTTATTTGGAGTAGGTGAGGCTGCAGTAAAACTTCCCGATACACTGGTAGCACTTGTGTTGCTCAATACCAAAGAAGTAGGTTGCGCTGTAGGGGTTGAACAGGCTGAAGCGGCTGTAACACACAAACTGCTTAAGGTCATGTTTGAATTGTTAGTACCTGCATTTACCACCTTGATGTAATACAATCCATTATTCAATAAACTTGTAATGGTTTCTGTTTGAGCTGAATTGTTGGTGTCGTCATTGTTTGCACAGTCCACAATAGTCAATCCTGAACAAGAACTTGATGCAGAGATTAACATCAAAAATAAATTACGATCAGCAGCATCGGCCGTAATGGTAATTGTTTTTGGCCCACCTGTTACGGTAAACGAATACCAGCGTTCTCTTTTAAAAACTCCGGCTGTTGAACAACCGGATGCGCTCATTAAAGGAGAGTCTTGCGAGCTGTCTGAAACAGAACCACTCAAGCAGCTTCCGTTTACGGTAATTGCAATGGCATTAGCACAAGAAGTTTGTGAGTGTGAATCTTGCATATTCAATACCATCATCACAATTAAACTAAGTTTAATTAGTGTTGTATCGAACAGCTTGAAACTAATTTCTCTTAATGTTAAGTAAAAATTTTTCATCTCGGGGTTTGTTATATTATTTTTTAAAATAATTTCTAATCCCATTCTGTAAATGGTATGCTGTAATGTTCTCCTTTTTTATTTTGCATAAAGACAGAATCATTTGCAAGAGTTTAAACAGAATTGAAAAAGAACGTTTTGTTTATTTGACATATCAAACGTATTGTAAATATCGTTTAAGTACAAAAAAAATCGATGAAATGCACAAATAGAGTATTTAAAGTAGTTTTTAGATTACAAAATAGGTGTAATTTGTGCCGGAAGTTCAAAAAACATAATATTTTGGAAAAGAGGATACTTCCAAAAAATTAATCCCTATTTTTGGATTTTGTTTCTGTATTCAATTTTATTCGGTTAATACAAACTGCATGAAGTACTTAGTGTCTGCATTGTTTTTTTTATGGTCATGTTTGGCTTTTCCGCAATCTGAATTTGCGAAAGCAGAAAAACTTTTCAATCAGGAGAAGTATGCACTAGCCAAACCTTTATTTGAAAACATACTGAAAGAATATCCCAATCATTTAAAAACATTAGAGTATTTAGGCGATATAGAAGGATACAATAAATCATGGGATAGTGCTATGATGTATTACGGAAAACTAAAAACCCTAAATCCGAATGAAGCCGATTACTATTATAAGTATGGCGGTTGTCTCGGAATGAAAGCCAAAGACGGCAGTAAGTTTAAAGCATTAGGTATGATTGGTGATATTAAAGCTTCTTTTGAAAAAGCCATCCAACTCAATCCCAATCACATTGATGCTCGCTGGGCACTTATCGAACTGTATCTACAACTGCCCGGGATAGTAGGCGGAAGTGAGAGCAAAGCTGAAAAATATGCCGGAGAACTGCTTAAGATTTCGCCAGTAGACGGTTATTTGGCCAAAGGCAGGATAGCGGAATATTTTGAGCGTTATAAAGAAGCTGAAAAATACTATACCAAAGCGCTGGCTATTGGAGGCTCAAAAACGACTTATCAAAAATTAGCCGATTTGTACAAAAACAAAATGAATCAACCCCAACGAGCAAAACTATTATTAGAAACCTATCAGGAAAAAACAAAGTCTTAATTCATGCGTACACATTTTATAGCTATAGGAGGTGCAGCCATGCACAATCTCGCATTAGCATTACATCAAAAAGGATATCAGGTTACCGGTAGCGACGATGCTATCTTCGAACCTTCAAAATCAAGATTAGAAAAAAAGGGATTATTACCGGCGGAACTGGGCTGGTTTCCTGAAAAAATCACCAAAGACATAGAAGCCATCATTCTCGGAATGCATGCCAAAGCAGACAATCCCGAGTTGTTGAAAGCCAAAGAACTGGGACTGAAAATTTATTCGTATCCGGAATTTTTATACGAACAATCTAAAAACAAAACCCGTGTCGTTATTGGTGGCTCTCACGGAAAAACTACCATTACTTCTATGATTCTTCATGTGATGCATTACCACAATATTGAAGTAGATTATATGGTTGGTGCACAGTTGGAAGGGTTTGATACCATGGTTCATTTAACCGAAAACAATGACTTTATCGTTTTGGAAGGCGATGAATATTTGTCATCTCCTATAGACAGAAGACCCAAATTCCATCTTTATCAACCCAATATTGCCTTACTCTCCGGAATAGCCTGGGACCACATCAATGTGTTTCCGACCTTTGAAAATTATGTGGAGCAATTCGAAATTTTTGTGAACCAAATTACCAAAGGCGGAATTTTGGTTTACAACGAAGAAGATCCTACGGTAAAGAAAGTTGCTGAAGAATCAACCAATACCATCCGAAGAATGCCGTATCATACACCAAATTATTCGGTTGAAAACGGAGTTACTTTATTAGATACTCCCGAAGGTCCTATGCCAATAGAAGTTTTCGGGGCACATAATCTTAATAATTTAGCCGGCGCCAAATGGATATGCCAAAATATGGGAGTTGATGAAGCTGATTTTTATGAGGCTATTGCCAGCTTCAAAGGCGCTTCAAAACGATTGGAAAAAATAGCCGAAGGCAAAAGAAAAGTGGCCTATAAAGATTTTGCTCATTCTCCAAGCAAAGTGTCGGCTACAACCCAAGCCGTCAAATCACAATATCCGGACAGAAAGTTAGTAGCCTGTCTCGAGTTGCATACCTATAGCAGTTTAAATGCCGAATTCCTCAAACAATACGAAGGAGCATTAGATGCAGCTGATGTAGCTGTGGTATTCTATTCGCCCGATGCGGTAAAAATCAAACAGCTCGAAGAAGTGACATACGATCAAATAGCGCAGTCATTTAAGCGCGATGATTTGATTATTTATACCAACCCATCAGAGTTTAAGGACTTTCTTTTCGGTTATGACTTAAACAACTCCGCTTTGCTTTTGATGAGTTCTGGTAATTATGGCGGATTGAATTTTGATGAAGTAAAATCATTAATTATTTAAATTAAAATTCTTACATTTATCATTGTTTTGTTTTTTAATAAATTAATGATGAGTGACCAAAATTTTTCCATAAAGCAATGGGCGGAAGATGATAAGCCTCGAGAAAAGCTCATAGCAAAAGGCAAAGCCTCTTTGAGTGATGCCGAGTTAGTCGCAATACTCATTGGTTCCGGAAGCCGCAACGAAAGTGCAGTTGCCTTGAGTAAAAGGATTTTGGTGAGTTTGGATAATAATTTAAATGCTTTGGGTAAACTGTCGGTTGAACAGTTGACAGCGTTCAAAGGAATAGGAGAGGCTAAGGCCGTTGCCATAGTAGCAGCCTTGGAATTGGGAAGAAGAAGAAAGACCGAGGACACTCCTGAGTTGTATAAAATAACGTCGAGTAAAGCGGTTTTTGAAATCATGCAGCCTCTCATCGGAGAGCTGGCTCATGAAGAGTTTTGGGTGTTGTATCTTAACAATTCGAACAAAGTAATTTACAAATCGCAATTGTCTAAGGGAGGCATTACCGGAACCGTGGTGGATATTCGATTAATTTTCAAGACCGCTTTGGAACACCATGCGACTTCCGTAATTTTGTCTCACAATCATCCTTCGGGAAAATTGCAGGCCAGTGAAGCCGATAAAGAAATTACCCAAAAACTAAAACTAGCCGGTGACCAATTGGATATCAAAGTCCTTGATCACGTTATCATCACTGAAAAAGGGTATTTCAGTTTTCAGGATGAAGGCATTTTTTAAACTATGAATAACACCATTACCGATATTTTTTTCGATTTAGATCACACCCTTTGGGATTTTGATACTAACTCGGTGCTGGCTTTTGATAAGATTTTTAAGCAACACCACCCAACCATTGATACGACAGATTTTATTGCCATTTATGCTCCCATCAATCAAGCCTGCTGGAAACTGTATCAGGTCGATAAAATTAGCCATGAGGAACTGCGGTATAATCGGTTAAAACTGTCGTTTGATGCCATGAATTACAGCATATCCGACGAACAAATACACAAAATATCCCACGATTATATTGAATTTCTACCGGATAACAACCAACTGTTTGACGGAGCTTTGGAGATTTTGGAATACTTGTATCCCAAATACAAACTGCATATTATTACCAATGGTTTTGCCGAAGTGCAACACAAAAAAATTGCCAATTCGGGTATAGCTGACTATTTTAAAACCATAACGAATTCAGAAATGGCGGGTGTAAAAAAACCACATGCCTCTATATTTGAATTTGCCTTATCTTTGGCTAAAACCCAAAAGCAAAATGCCGTTATGATTGGTGATTGTATCGAAGCCGATGTAAACGGTGCCATGAACTTTGGTATGAAAGCCATTTGGTTTGATCAGCATCAAACTCCTACTCCGGATGGGGTAGTAACGATTAAGCATTTATTAGAATTAAAAGAACTATTATGACATGAAAAAATTAGCGTTGTTCCTCTTTTTAGCAGTTACGGTATCTGCTTTTTCGCAAAGTATTAATGATTATCAGTACGTTATTGTGCCGGCTAAGTTTGATTTTCAAAAAGAAAACGATCAGTACCGATTGAATATGCTGACCAAATTATTATTGCAGAAATACGGATTCAAATCCTATTTAACCACTGAGGAGTTGCCTGCTGAAGTAGCTGATAAGCGTTGTTCTGTATTGTATGCCGCTTTAGAAAGAGACAACAATTTTTTCATGACCAAAGTAAAAGTGATTCTCAAAGATTGCAAAGAAAAAACGGTATACGAAACTGCTTTTGGTTCAAGCCGGGAAAAAGAATATGTGGTTGCCTACAACGAAGCATTACGGGCAGCTTTTCAATCGTTTGACCGGTTGAATTACAAATACAGCGGAAAAGAAGAATCAGTTGAGGTTACTCCGGTTGTGCCTGAAACGCCAAAGTCTGAGATTCCAGTTTTAAATGCCGATAATTCTTCAGAAGTATTCTTTTTTGCTCAGCCTACAGCTAATGGTTTTCAGGTGGTAGACAACGAGCCCAAGGTCATCATGCGCTTGCTCAACACGTCGCAGAAAAATGTTTTTATTGGGGTGAAAGGAAACATCAATGGAGTAGTGCTTTTGAAAAACAATCAATGGTTTTTTGAATATTACGAAAACGGCAAATTGATTTCAGAATCTTTAAAGCTTAAGTTCTAATACCCGTATTTATCTTTCCATCGGTTTTTCAGAAAAGTGCGTAACTCGTTTTCACGGGCATTGTTTCCCGGTTTGTAAAAAACAGTATTCCTGAGTTCATCCGGCAGGTATTCCTGTTCCGAAAAATTGTTGGCGTAGTTGTGCGAATACTGGTATTCTTCGCCATAACCCAATTCCTTCATCAATTTGGTCGGTGCATTGCGCAAATGTATCGGAACCGATAAATCACCGGTTTGTTTCACCGCAGCCTGGGCTTCTCCGATAGCCATATAACTGGCATTGCTTTTGGCCGAAGTAGCTAAATAAACAGCACACTGACTCAGAATAATGCGACTCTCCGGATATCCAATAGTGGACACCGCCTGAAATGTATTATTAGCCATGATAAAAGCCGTAGGATTGGCGTTCCCTATGTCTTCACTCGATAAAATCAGCATACGTCTTGCAATGAACTTTACATCTTCACCTCCTTCAATCATTCGGGCCAACCAATACACCGCTCCATTGGGATCGCTGCCGCGTATCGATTTGATAAAAGCCGAAACAATGTCGTAATGTTGCTCACCGGTTTTGTCATAAAGTACCGTGTTTTGCTGCACCAAATCCAATACTTTTTCGTTAGTGATGATAATTTCACCTTCAGGGCTGGCGTTTACGACCAGTTCAAAAATATTTAATAGTTTGCGTCCGTCTCCACCCGAAAGTCTCAGTAAGGCCTCGGTTTCTTTTAATTGTATTTTTTTGGATGAAATGATTTTGTCTTCCTTCATGGCTCTGTTGAGCAAAGCCAACAAATCTTCTTTCGAAAACGGATTCAGAATATACACCTGACAACGTGACAACAAAGCCGGAATCACCTCAAAACTCGGGTTTTCCGTAGTGGCTCCAATCAGCGTTACCCATCCTTTTTCTACCGCTGCCAGTAGCGAGTCCTGTTGCGATTTACTGAAACGGTGAATCTCATCTATAAACAAAATCGGATTTTTTGACGTAAATAAGCCTCCACTCATTTTGGCCTTATCAATCACATCGCGTATGTCTTTTACACCGCTGTTAATAGCGCTCAATTCGTAAAAAGGACGATTGCTTTGCTTGGCAATAATTTGTGCTAACGTAGTTTTACCGGTGCCCGGTGAACCCCAAAAAATCATGGAAGGAATTACGCCGCGCGCCATTTGTTGCGTTAATGAGCCCTGTTCACCAACCAAATGCAATTGGCTGATGTAGTCTTCTAATCGTTGCGGTCTGATGCGTTCGGCAAGTGGTGCTTCCATGGTTAATTTGAGAATTAATCAATTTGAAAATTTGAAAATGAATTGGGATTTTCAAAAATCAATGAGGCACAAATTTACTTATATTAGATTGTTATTTTTACAATTTTCAAATTATCTCATCTTCAAATTTTCAAATTGGTATGACAAATTAGCACTACTTTTAGTTTGGCTGTGTTTTTGACAAGACAGTAGCAATACAGAAAAATATGAACGATCATCATCATTTCAAATTTACCCCTTCGGTATGGATAGTTCCTGCTTTGCTGCTTGTGGCTATGTGGGCTGTTTTCTTCATCGAGCGAAGTTTCAATGTAGATTTGTCCTCACACGGAATTTTTCCCCGAACTTTTTCAGGATTGCAGGGCGTTGTTTTCAGTCCGTTTTTGCATGGTAACCTCAATCATATTGTCAATAATTCTATTCCGCTTTTTATCCTTACAGCGGCACTCATTTATTTTTACCGTAACATTTCGTTAAAAGTATTGGTGTATGGTATTGTGCTTTCCGGAATCATTACTTGGGTTATTGGTCGGAGTTCATTTCATATAGGGGCGAGCAGCCTCATTTATGTTTTGGTTTCTTTTATCTTTTTTAAAGGCCTCATGACACAGTATTACCGTTTAATAGCTCTGTCGTTGACAGTAGTGATGATTTATGGCGGATTGATTTGGTATGTATTTCCCGAGGTAGACCAACAGGTTTCCTGGGAAGGTCACTTGGCCGGTCTCATCAGCGGATTTGTGTTTGCGGTTTATTTTAAAACCCCCGATTATGTTAAGGCCACTCAATATCCTTGGGAGAAACCCGATTTTAATCCCGAAGAAGATATGTTTATGAAACATTTTGATGAGAATGGCAATTTTGTCAATACGCCCGAACCTGAGGTAGTTGAGGAAGAAACTCCTTCAAATCCAATCAACTATGTGTATGTGGTTAAAGAAACGACAGACGAGGACAAGGAAACCCCATAGCCGGCTCTTTAGCCCCGATTGCAGAGAAAATAAAAAAGCTTCCGAACCGGAAGCTTTTTTATTGTAACGTAAAGCGGGAACGGGGATTATTGATAAGTCCCAAACCATTCGCTTCTTATATTAGTTTATATCAGATTGTCGTTGTCGTACGGCTTCGTACAGAAAAGCACCGCAAGCCACAGAAACGTTTAATGAACCAATGCTTCCGAACATGGGTAGCTTTGCTTTTTCGTCTACGATTTTAAGCACCGATGGATTGATGCCGCGGTCTTCGCTGCCCATGATGATGGCTACGGGTTCGCTGAGGGAAACGGAGTATAGGCTATCTTCGGTTTTTTCGGTGGCGGCTACGGTTTTGATGCCGCTGCCTTGCAGGTAAAAGATGGCGTCTTTGATGTGGTCTACTTTACAAATAGGTACATTGAACACGGCACCCGCCGATGTTTTAACAGTGTCTCCGTTTACGGGGGCAGAGCCTGTTTTTTGGACGATGATTCCGTCAACACCCGTACATTCCGCAGTTCTGATGATGGCTCCGAAGTTTCGAGCATCACTGAGTTGGTCAAGGATTAAGAATAGGGGAGTCTTACCGCTTTCGATAACGCTGTCTACCAACGTTTCGAGTTTTACAAAGTTTATAGGGGCTATTGAAGCTACGGCGCCTTGGTGGTTGTTGGCGGTTAGTCGGTTTAGTTTTTCTACGGGCACAAAGGTGAAATTGATGCTGTTTTTTTTCATCGTTTTCATCAATTCCTGCATTAATTCGCCTTGAGCATCGGTTTGTATGAATACTTTGTCGATTTCTTTACCGGCGTTAATGGCTTCTATGATGGCTCTGATTCCGAAGATTTGATTTTCTTTTTCCATGCCGCAAAGATATAAAAAAACCACCAGTGATAACTGGTGGTTTTTGATAGCATGTTTTTGGAATTTAGTCTGCTTTTGTATAAACTGAATCTCCCTCATCACCATAACCATTAATCCAATGTATAGATAATGTTCCATCCGGATTTACAGTTCCTGAATAGGTTACGTCAGTTCCGAAAGGTTCTGGGAATACACCGGAAATTACTCCGCAAACGTCATTAAATGTTCCTTCTACTTCAAAGTCTAATCCGTAAATGTCATACCATAGCATGTAAACACCGCCGAAAGCATCAGAGACAGTATAATTACCACCACCATTAGCTGTTATTGTTACAGTATATGGGAAATCAGTTATTGGGTTCTCATCAGGAGTTGGTCCGGAGTCTGTAGAAAAACCAGAAGTTAACACTGTATAAGTACCTGCTAAATCTGATGGACAAGATACGTTGTAAGCTTGTAAAACTTTAAAAAGATTTGAATTGGCTATATCGGCACCATAATTTGCAGATCCGTCATCGTTTAAAATTTTAATGACCGTACCATTTTTAAGAGTAAGTTCAGCCGTTACTTTTAAAACATCACCAACTGCTAAATCATCTGGACCGTTTAATTCAGCAAATGCACCAAAGAGATCGTTTTGCGATAAATTAAATGTTGCAGGGAAAGAGGTTACGTTTGTAGCATAAGTTGCTTTATAAACATTGTCTCCTTTGAAATAAAACAGCATTATGTTTGCAGAAGCAACATCTCCGAATCCAACGTCAACAGTGAATCCTAAATCAATAGGTTCATTATCGTTTACAGCTACTAAGTTAATGAAAGCATCTGTAGTTGCAATTTTTCGTATATCAGGTGTTGCACCATTGGTAGTTGTAATGACCGAGTCACCACCATCTTTTTCACACGATGCAACAAACACCACGAGAAATAAAGAAGCTAATATTAATTTTATTTTTTTCATTTCATTTCTTTTTTTAGTTATCCCAAAATATTTTATAGGTCGCAGGATTTTTTTGAGCTGGTGCATTTGCATTTGAATTCAACTCAGATTGTGGCCAATAGAATGATAATTGGAATGGATTGTTTTGTACTGTCTGAGAATCAATAAGTGGGAATCCATCTCCATTGTTTAATTGATATTCGGGAGAAGGACCAAGAGGATTAGCTAAAACTGGATATCCGGTTCTTCTATAATCTGTATATTGATCCATAGGATCACCAAATGTTGCTACCCATTTTTGGGTCATAATGATTTCTAATTTTTTTGCTGCAGAAGCCGAGTTGAATTCTGTCATTATATTAGCAATGAAAGTTGCTACTTCAGGACTTCCAGTTAGAATAGGAACAATTTGATTTGTTCCGCTGTTTGCAACTACCTGATCTACTTTTGCAAAACTCGCAGTCATTGCATCTTGTAGTTTTCCAGCAGCACTACCGCTCAGTTTACCAACTTGAATTAATTCGGCTTGTATGTATAAAAATTCATCATAAGTTAATATTCGGTGTGGTGCTTTCCCTTTTCCACTAAATGCTGTGTTTAGTGTTTCTACTGACCCTCCTAGTCCGTCATCATATCTTCCGCCACAAGGAAATATGCCTGGATATGTATATGATTTTTCAGCACTTTTGTCTCTGTCCGGACCTGTACTTCCAAAGCGAATACTGAAGAAACCAGTAGAAGCATCCCAATAATCAGCTCCTGGGTCTCCGGTTACAGTATTTCCTTGATCAGGGGGGAATTCACCAGCGGTTAATTGATTATAAAAATAATAATGCATTCTCGGATCTGGATTTCCTGTATGGATGTTTGGATTTACGCCTTTTAATATTTCGTAAAACCATGGACTTTGATATGCACCGAATTGAGTGCTTTCGTATGCCTCGATGAATAGTTGATTTCTTTCATTCGATGGTGAGATTGCATCGTATCTGTTAAATTGGAAGTCGTCTGCATTAGAACTAAAGAAGTTATTCTCAGCAATTAATGCATCAAAGCCTGCTTGGTCAAAGTCAGACGTAAGCCTGGTCTGGTTATAAAGTTTTAATTTGAGCGTATTTGCAAATCTAATCCATTTATCAGTGTTTCCGCCATAATATAAATCATCAACTCCTGGTTTCTCTGTTCCTAAATTGCTGGCAAGATTGATTTTTGCTGTTTCAATTAAATCAAATATTGCAGCATATATTTGCTTCTGGTCGTCAAATTTTGGATTAATAATTCCTGAGGTTGCTAATTGTGTTGCTTCGCTAAAAGGAACATCTCCCCATAAGTCAACAGCATATGACATAAGATATGCTTTATGCATTTGTGCTACGCCGACATATACCATGTTTCCGGTGTCAGTACCTTGTCTGATGATGGTTTCAAAATCAGTCAAACCAAGATAAATAGCATCCCAATCATTGTTCATATTAATATTGTTAACTTTTATACCATATTGGTCTTCTTCTTCTCTTGAGGTCATTTGATGTGTATAAGTAGAAAGAAGACGTCCTGTGTTATTGTTAAAATCCCCTACCAAAGCAGTGCCCACCTGAGCGTTGGTCAATAAAAAGTTTAATGGAGCAGTTGTGGGATAGTCAGTGTCTTTATCAACATCTAAATAATTACTACAACTTAGAAAAAATGTTGAAAATAAAGACAAAACTACAATAATCTTGTTGTTTCTTATTTTATTGATGAGTTTCATTTTTATACTTATTAAAATGTTAAATTAACTTTAAATCCATATCTTTTAGCTGTTGGAGCGGCAGATGTTTCTATACCCTGTAGGGTAGTTGAACCATAACTTGTAGTTTCTGGGTCAAAATTAGTATGCTTTGGAACATTTGGAGCGAAATACCATAGATTGCTTCCTATAACACTAAAACTAATTTTGCCAAATGGCGTTTTTTTCAATACTGAAGATGGGACATCATATGTTAAACTAAGTTCTCTTAATCTGAAAACAGTTCCATCATAAATTGAAGCTTCATCTACGCTATTGATACCAAAAGTGTTACCTCCCGCTGGAGAAAAGTATAACTCATTCATGCTGATTTGAGTTGTGTTAGGAATTTGATTTCCACTTCCGTCTAATATAGGGGTACCATCATTGTTACCATAATATCCAGGTATAACAAAAGTTTTTTCTCTATCTTCGGTATCTTTCGTTACACCTCTTCCTAATAAACTTTGAATAGTTACAGAACTGATATCTCCACCTTGTTTCCAATCAAATTGTGATTTTAGACTAAATCCTTTATAAGCAAATGTATTTGTAAAACTTACTTTAAAATCAGCATTTGGATCTCCAATTATTCCTAATTCTGGATCCTGAATGATACCTCCTCCCGATGGATTAATTAAATAATTTCCATTAGCGTCGCGGGCGAATTTAGTGCCATAGAATACACCAAAAGCATGTCCTGGGATAGCGTATGCTACTTGGTTAGGGTCTAATTGGATTCGGTCTAATCCTTCTTTCAACTCTGTTACCTCGTTTTTATTTTTTGTAAACATTGTGTACAATGTCCATTTAAAATCGTTTGTTTTGACAGGTACTAAAGTAAGCCCTAATTCAATACCTTTGTTTTCAATAGAACCTGCATTTGTGTTATACTGTTGATAACCACTTGAAGATGGAACTACAATTGGTGTAATTAAATCAGTTGTTTTTTTATTATATAGTGTTAAATCAACAACAATACGTTTGTTGAAAAATTCTAAGTCAGTACCAAATTCAAATTCAGAAGAAAATTCAGGAGTTACTGATTGGTCACCCAAAGAAGTTGGGTTCCCAATTACAGGATTACCGTTGTAAGCATTACCTTGAGTATATGCAATTCTGGTAAACTCTGCATCAGCATCTCTACCTACTCTGGCAAAACTGGCTCTTAATTTTGCGTACGTTAATATTTCACTTTTTATGTTGAATGCATCAGTAACTATTAATGAGGTGCTTACTGATGGATAAAAATATGAATTATTCTTTTTTGGTAATGATGAACTCCAGTCATTTCTCCCAGTAGTGTTTAGGAATAAATAGTCCTTGTAGTTTAATGTTAAGTCTGCAAAAACCCCCACATTTCTTTTTTGAGCGCGTTCATCAACTAAATTTTTAATGCTAGTCACGTTTCCAAATGTAAAAATGTTTGGAAGTACAAAATCTATCCCCTCGTTAACTTCTCTCGAAAAATTGTTTTGTAAAACATTATTTCCTACGATGGCTGCAAAACTTAAATTATTAGTTAGTTTGTAGTCAAAGTTGAAAAGTAAAGATGATTCTATATCCTCGTTGATAAAGGTATCTTTTTTTAGATCACCTAATCCGTTATTTGCTCTAGACCCTATGTCGCGAATCTCGTCTCTGTTTAGGGTGTATCTATTTACTCCAATTCTGTAGGAAGTTGAAATGTGGTCATTAAATTTATAGTTCAAGTTCAGTCCAGCTACTACTCTGTTTGTTTTTGTAATAATTTGATCGTGTTGCCAAGACCATAAAGGATGATCAAATTGGGTTCCGTTTGGAGTAACAGAAGCACCAGTTACAGGATTTGTGTAAGGTAAGTTGAAATCCCAGTTTCTTGCTAAAAATAGAGTTCTAGCAAAAGATGAAGATGCTCCGTCAAATTGATTTTCACCAAAGAAACCACCAATTTGTTTTGTTTTAGAGAAACTCATGTTCGCTCCTGCTGTTAATCTGTCATTCAATTTAAAATTACCTCCAGTAGAGATTGATGTTCTGTCATAAGAATTATATGGAATGTAGCCATCTTGCTTCATGTCAGATATTGTTACGCTAAAACTTCCATCTTGTCCAGAATAGTTTAAGCCTACAGTGCGATCTAAAACTGTGCCTGTTCTGAATAAGTCTTTAACGTTATTGGGTTTGGCTACATAAGGGACAGTAGGTCCGAATTGGTCAGGAAAGGCAGCCAATAAAGAGGGCCATGTAGGAATGGTGGCTAATGAATCGAATCTAGGTCCCCATGAGCCATTGGCATTTGAATAATTGAAATTCGCTCCAGCTCCATAAGTATTTTGATAATCAGGTAGGTTTGCTATGTTTTCAAAATAAGTTCCCATACCCACATTTACGCTCATTTTTTCATTTTTTCCTGATTTTGATGTTCCCGACTTTGTTGTAATAACAATAACACCATTCATGGCTCTTGAGCCATATAAAGCAGCAGCAGCGGTGCTTTTTAGAACGTTTATACTGGCAATGTCATTTGGATCTAAGGTAGATAAAGCACTTTCATACCCACCACCGCCTGTTATTTGACTTGAACTTGTGATTTGATCACTACTATAGGCAACCCCATCAACAATAATCAATGGTTGGGTATTTCCAACTAATGAATTAACTCCTCTTATTGTAATTTGGTTTGCAGCTCCAGCAACCCCGGTTGAAAAGTTTACATTCACTCCGGCAACCTTTCCTGAGAGAGCTCTTGTTAGGTCTGGTTCAGCAACTTCAGTAACATCACCGCTTTTAACTGAAGAAACAGCATACCCTAATTTTTTTGGGTTTCTTTTTATACCAAAAGCGGTAACCACAACCCCTTCCAATTCAACCGCATCATCTTTCATTTTTACATTAATCGTTGCTGAAGACGCAGTTATTTCCTGTGTTTTCATGCCGACGAAATTAAAAATAAGAGTTTGATTCGGACTGGCTTTGATCGAGAACTTTCCGTCAAAATCAGTTTGGGTTCCCAGTTTAGTTCCTTTAACAAGAACGTTAACTCCCGGGATAGGTAAACCGGCGTTATCCGAAACAACACCTGTTACTACCCTCTCTTGTGCAAAAGAGATTTGCACTAATAACGCTATGAATAGCGTCAAGAATCCATTTAACTTTGTTTTCATTATTTAATTTGGTTATAATTAGTCTTTCAAAATTCTTAAAATAATCTTAAAAATCCTAATGTAAGTGCAAGTTTTTAATGTTAAAGTTCATAAGTTCTTAAAAATTAGCCTTAAAACTAATGTGAACTATAGAATTGGATAGTTTAACTGCTTGATTATTTGTGCTTCCGTTGGCATAAACCATGTTGAAAAGTCCGTTTTTAGACAAAAGGCCAAAACCAAAGCCTAATCCGAGCAAGTTTGTCTTACTGTTAGCAGTGTTGTCCTGTAATCGGCCGTAATCAATGATGGAGTGGATGTAAAGATTGGAGGCCAATACGTATCTGTATTCGGTTAGTAAAGAGTTGAAGATGTTGCCCTGAAGACTGTTTTCATTGAAACCCCGGATTGAATTGATTCCGCCAAATCGTTGGAGTTCGTTAACGATGTAATTGTTGCTTTGCAGGTAAAAATTCTGAGTCTTGAGGGTGATTATGTTTTTTTCGTTCAAGTACAGGTTGTGTTTCATGTTCAGACTTGCGAAAAATTGGTTGTCTGAAATCAGTTTAGCGGTTCTTTTACCAAAGCCGGTTTTGAAATTCAGAGCGGTTTTTTCCGGGAACAGAAAATCATCGTTTTTGAAATCGGTAAATTCCAATGATGCAGTGGTGAAGGAATTGTTGAAATCGCTCAACGTTGCTGTGTTTGCATTTTGGATGTCGCTCGACTCTGTTGATTGATAGCCTAAATATAATCGGGTATTGTAGTTGAAATAATAACCTAAGTCGATTGAAGTTCGGGTGTTCTGAAACGTGCTGTCTTGTTTGAAAATGTTTAATTCCGTTTTGAGTCCGATAGGACTTTTAAAAATATAGGGGATTTCAACGCTTAGGTTGAAGGTCTTTTGATCTTGCCCGTTGCTCTTCCAGTAGAGTGCAAATTTTTCACCCGAATTCAGAATGTTGTTCAAAACTAAATCGAGGTAGCCGCTGAAGACCATTTTTTTATTTTCGTCGTTGGTAAAGCCAACGTAGCCGTCAAATGTGTTGGCTTTTGTTTTTTCCAAATACACATAGACTTTGGTAGAATCCTTGGTAAAAAGAATTTCTGGATACTTGCTTTGTTTGACAAATCTGAATTTATCAAAGTCATTGTAGAGTTTGTCCAAATTCTTTTGATTGAAAATTTTATTGCGGTAAAGGCGAAGCATGTTTTTTTTATGTCCGGCCGGAAACTTATCGTAGCCGCGTATGACTATGTCGTTCAGCGTTCTTTTGACTTCTTTTACAATTGACAGGTCGGCCATAATGTAACCGTTCTCTTTTTGAAGGTTTGTCAATTTAACTTTAGCCATCGAAAAACCGTTGCTTTCTAATTTTTTCAATACTGCGTTCAAAAAGTTTTCTGTCTCCTGGTAGGGGAGTAGTAAAGTGTCATTTTTTAACGGGTAATTTGCGGGTATGTTATCCTGAAATTTTATACCTATATATATGCGTGCATAATTTATTCGTTTTCCAAGCTCAAATCTGAAGAAAAAAGTGGAGTCGTTAAGCTTAGAGTTTTCGGTAATTTGACTTTCGGTAAAGCCTTTTTTTATTGTCTTTTTGAGAAGTGAATTGTTTTCCTCAACAATCGATTTGATATTTTGATGTTTTGAAATGTACCCTATGCTGTCAATTATTTTTGTTTCCTCATTGTTTTGTCCGCTTATTTTGAGATAGAAATTTTGTGCCGAAAGAGTTCCGCACAGAAGGAAAAATAGAAAAAAAGGGAAAATCTTTTTCAACTGAAAGTATAGTTTGCCTCAAAATAACGCAAAAAATCTGTTTTTATTGCGGTTAATCGAATCGAAAAACAATTTGTTTGAAAATTAATTAATTACGATTTGTTTCGTTCAAAATAATTACTACATTTGCAACCCCTAAAAAAGCGGGATTTTAATAAATAAAGAAATTTTAGTATTTAATTATGCCAACAATTCAACAATTAGTAAGAACAGGAAGAACTCAAATCACTAAGAAGAGTAAATCGGTTGCTTTAGATTCTTGTCCTCAAAGAAGAGGTGTTTGTACGCGTGTTTACACTACTACTCCGAAAAAACCAAACTCTGCGATGCGTAAAGTAGCGCGTGTACGTTTGACTAACGGAAACGAGGTGAATGCCTACATCCCTGGAGAAGGACACAATCTACAAGAGCACTCGATAGTATTAGTGCGAGGCGGAAGGGTAAAAGATTTACCGGGAGTTAGATACCACATTGTGCGTGGTGCGCTTGATACCTCAGGTGTAGCAGGAAGAACACAAAGAAGATCTAAGTACGGTGCTAAACGCCCAAAAGAAGCTAAAAAGTAATTTTAAAAACTTTTAAAGAAAAGACATGAGAAAAAGACAGGCCAAAAAAAGACCTCTTTTACCAGATCCAAGGTTTAATGACCAATTGGTTACCCGTTTTGTGAACAACTTAATGTGGGACGGTAAGAAATCAACAGCTTTCAAAGTGTTTTACGATGCAATAGATATCGTAGAGACTAAAAAGAACAATGATGAGAAAACTTCATTAGAAGTATGGAAAGATGCATTGACTAATGTAATGCCTCACGTAGAAGTTCGTTCACGTCGTGTGGGTGGAGCTACTTTCCAAATCCCGATGCAAATCAGACCTGACCGTAAAATTTCAATGGCGATGAAATGGATGATCCTTTATGCTCGCAGAAGAAATGAAAAGTCAATGGCTGCAAAATTAGCGTCTGAAATCTTAGCTGCTGCTAAAGAAGAAGGTGCTGCTGTTAAAAAGAGAATGGATACTCACAAAATGGCAGAAGCTAACAAAGCGTTCTCTCACTTTAGATTTTAATATTTAAGAAATGGCTAGAGATTTAAAATATACAAGAAATATAGGTATTGCAGCTCACATTGATGCTGGTAAAACAACCACGACTGAGCGTATCTTATTTTATACAGGTAAAACCCATAAAATTGGTGAGGTTCACGATGGTGCTTCAACAATGGACTGGATGGAGCAAGAGGCTGAAAGAGGTATTACTATTACTTCTGCGGCTACAACTTGTGAGTGGAATTTCCCGACCATTCAAGGAAAAACTATTCCTGAATCTAAGGCTTACCACTTCAACATCATCGATACTCCGGGACACGTTGACTTTACCGTAGAGGTAAACCGTTCGTTGCGTGTTTTGGATGGTTTAGTATTCTTGTTTAGTGCGGTTGACGGTGTTGAGCCTCAATCTGAGACAAACTGGAGATTGGCTGACCAATACAGAGTTCCTCGTATGGGATTCGTAAACAAAATGGACCGTCAAGGTTCTAACTTCTTGGCAGTTTGTCAACAAGTAAAAGATATGTTGAAATCAAATGCAGTAGCTATTACTTTGCCAATTGGTGAGGAGCAAGATTTCAAAGGTGTAGTTGACTTGGTGAAAAATCAAGCTATCATTTGGCATGATGAAACTCAGGGAGCTACTTTTGATGTTGTTGACATCCCGGCTGATATGGTTGACGAAGTAAAAGAATATCGTTCTGCATTAATTGAGGCAGTTGCTGAATATGATGAGAACTTGTTAGACAAGTACATGGAAGACGAAAATTCTATTACTGAAGAAGAAATCAACAAAGCTTTACGTGCTGCTACTATCGATATGGCTATCATTCCTATGTTGTGTGGATCTTCATTCAAAAACAAAGGAGTTCAGTTCATGTTGGATGCTGTATGTAAATACTTGCCGTCTCCATTAGATAAAGAAGGTATCGAAGGTATCCATCCTGATGATAAAGATTTATTAGAAGAAGATCAAAAGAAAATCATCCGTCGTCCTGATGTAAAAGAGCCGTTCGCTGCTTTGGCATTTAAGATTGCAACTGACCCTTATGTTGGTCGTTTGGCTTTCTTCCGTGCTTATTCAGGTCGTTTAGATGCAGGTTCATATATCTTGAACACTCGTTCAGGAAACAAAGAAAGAATTTCTCGTATCTACCAAATGCACGCTAACAAACAAAACCCAATCGAGTACATCGAGGCAGGAGATATTGGAGCAGCAGTTGGATTTAAAGATATCAAAACCGGGGATACTATGTGTGATGAAAAACACCCAATCATCCTTGAGTCGATGAAATTCCCTGATCCGGTAATTGGTATCGCTATCGAGCCTAAAACTAAAGCTGACGTTGATAAAATGGGTATGGCTTTGGCTAAATTGGCGGAAGAGGATCCAACGTTTACCGTTAGAACTGACGAAGCTTCAGGTCAAACGATTATCTCAGGTATGGGTGAGTTACACTTAGATATCTTGGTAGATCGTATGAAACGTGAATTCAAAGTAGAGGTTAATCAAGGTGAGCCTCAGGTTGAGTACAAAGAAGCGTTTACTAAGGCTGCACAACACAGAGAAGTTTACAAAAAACAATCTGGTGGACGTGGTAAATTTGGTGATATCGTATTCCGTTTAGAGCCTGCTGATCTTGTTGACGGTAAACCTTTCGTAGGATTACAGTTCGTTAATGAGGTAAAAGGAGGTAACGTACCTAAGGAATTTATTCCTGCTGTTGAAAAAGGATTTAAAGAAGCTATGAAAACAGGTCCTTTAGCGGGATATACTGTAGATAGTTTGAAAGTTACTTTGTTGGATGGTTCTTACCACCCGGTGGATTCTGATGCGCTATCTTTCGAATTAGCTGCTAAGATGGGATATAAAGAAGTAGCGAAAGCTGCAGGTGCTGTTATCCTTGAGCCAATCATGAAAATCGAAGTGATTACTCCGGAAGAAAACATGGGAGATATCGTAGGAGATTTGAACAGAAGAAGAGGACAAGTGAATGATATGGGTGACAGAAATGGAGCCAAAACAATCAAAGCTAATGTTCCATTATCTGAAATGTTTGGTTATGTAACTACGTTGAGAACATTGTCTTCGGGTAGAGCAACTTCTACTATGGAGTTCTCTCACTACGAGCAAACTCCTTCAAACATTTCTGAGGAAGTAATCAAAAAAGCAAAAGGTAACGCTTAATTTTTATCAAGATGAGTCAAAAAATTAGAATAAAATTGAAATCTTACGATCACATGTTGGTTGATAAATCAGCTGAGAAAATCGTAAAAACTGTGAAAAGCACAGGTGCTGTTGTAACAGGTCCAATTCCGTTACCTACGCACAAAAAAATATTTACCGTATTGCGTTCTCCGCACGTAAACAAAAAAGCGAGAGAGCAGTTTGAGGTAAGTTCATACAAAAGATTACTAGACATCTATAGTTCTTCTTCGAAAACTATTGATGCTTTAATGAAACTTGAATTGCCAAGTGGAGTTGAAGTAGAAATCAAAGTATAAGTACACAAATTTCTGAAATGAGTATCAGAAGTAGCTTTATTTCTGGTACTTATTTCTTTATTGAACAAGTAAAAAAATAAACATTAAATAATTATTAATATGTCTGGGTTAATTGGAAAAAAAATCGGCATGACCAGTATTTTCGACGAGAACGGGAAAAACATTCCTTGTACGGTAATCGAAGCTGGGCCTTGTGTCGTTACCCAAGTCAGAACCAATGAGGTTGACGGGTATTCAGCTCTTCAACTTGGTTTCGATGACAAAGCAGAAAAACATGCTACTAAAGCGGACTTAGGTCACTTTAAAAAAGCCGGTACTTCTGCTAAGAAAAAAGTCGTTGAATTCCAAGGATTTGAAGAAAATTACAAATTAGGTGATAACATCACTGTGGAAGTATTCAGCGAAGGAGAATTTGTTGATGTACAAGGTGTATCAAAAGGAAAAGGTTTCCAAGGGGTTGTTAAACGTCACGGTTTTGGTGGGGTTGGACAATCTACACATGGTCAACACAACCGTTTGAGAGCACCAGGTTCTGTTGGAGCATCTTCTTATCCATCACGTGTATTCAAAGGAATGCGTATGGCAGGAAGAATGGGAGGAGATAATGTAAAAGTTCAAAACCTTAGAGTTTTAAAAGTAGTGGCTGAAAAGAACCTACTTGTAGTTAAAGGAGCTATTCCTGGACACAAAAACTCTTACGTAATCATTCAGAAGTAATGGAAGTAAAAGTTTTAGATATCAACGGAAAAGATACTGGAAGAAAAGTACAACTTTCTGATTCAGTATTCGGCATTGAGCCAAATAATCACGCAGTATATCTTGATGTTAAGCAATACTTAGCCAATCAAAGACAAGGAACGCACAAAGCTAAAGAAAGAGCTGAAGTCGCCGGTTCTACGCGTAAGATTAAAAAACAAAAAGGAACAGGTACTGCACGTGCAGGATCTAAAAAGAGTCCATTGTTCAAAGGTGGAGGAACAGTTTTCGGACCACGTCCAAGAAGCTACTCTTTCAAATTGAACAAAACGGTAAAAAGATTAGCTCGTAAATCGGCTTTCTCTTTAAAAGTAAAAGAATCAAATTTAGTAGTTGTTGAAGACTTCAATTTTGATACACCAAGCACCAAAAATTTCATTAACGTTTTGAAAGCTTTAGGGTTAGAAAACAAAAAATCTTTGTTCGTGTTGGGTGATTCAAATAAAAATGTATATTTGTCCTCACGCAATTTAAAAGCTTCTAGCGTTGTAACTAATTCAGAGTTAAGCACTTATGAAATTTTAAATGCTAATAATTTAGTTCTTTTAGAGGGTTCTTTAGAAGGAATTGAAGAAAATTTAAGCAAATAATTAGACCATGAGTATCATAATTAAGCCTATCATCACTGAAAAAATCACCAAAGAAGGTGAAGTTTTCAATCGTTTTGGTTTTGTTGTTGACAAAAAAGCAAACAAAGTTCAAATTAAGAAAGCGGTAGAAGCTGCTTACGGAATTTCGGTTGTTGAAGTTAACACGATGAACTATAGAGCTGATAGAACTACTAAGTATACAAAAAGTGGTTTGATTAGCGGAAAAACAAATGCTTACAAAAAAGCAATTGTACAAGTAAAAGAGGGAGAAACAATAGATTTTTACAATAATATCTAATAACAATGTCAGTTAGAAAATTAAAACCTATTACCCCGGGTCAGCGTTTTAGAGTTGTGAATGGTTTTGACGCCATCACGACTGATAAGCCGGAGCGCTCTTTGTTAGCACCGATAAAAAACTCAGGAGGTAGAAATAGTCAAGGAAAAATGACCATGCGTTATACAGGCGGTGGTCACAAACAAAGGTATCGTATCATTGA
This sequence comes from uncultured Flavobacterium sp., assembly GCA_964413435.1. Taxonomy (GTDB): domain Bacteria; phylum Bacteroidota; class Bacteroidia; order Flavobacteriales; family Flavobacteriaceae; genus Flavobacterium. The sequence continues at coordinate 870 of CAYPSB010000018.1, read as the reverse complement.
TTTCAAAAGAACTAAAGTGGGAATCCCTGCTACAGTGAAATCAATCGAGTATGATCCAAACAGAACAGCTTTTATCGCATTATTGTGGTATGCAGATGGAGAGAAAACATATATTGTTGCTCAAAACGGATTGCAAGTAGGTCAGACTGTAGTGTCTGGTGAAGAGGCAGCTCCTGAAATCGGAAACACTTTGCCTTTGAGCAAAATTCCGTTGGGAACTGTGATTTCTTGTATCGAATTGCGTCCCGGACAAGGAGCTGTTATCGCTCGTTCTGCCGGAACATTTGCTCAATTAATGGCGAGAGACGGAAAATATGCTACTATCAAGATGCCATCAGGTGAGACAAGATTAATCTTGTTGACATGTTCGGCAACTATCGGTGCAGTTTCTAACTCTGACCACCAATTGATTGTGTCTGGTAAAGCAGGTAGAAGCAGATGGTTAGGTAGAAGACCAAGAACAAGAGCTGTAGCGATGAACCCGGTTGATCACCCAATGGGAGGTGGTGAAGGACGTTCATCAGGAGGTCACCCACGTTCTAGAAAAGGTCTACCGGCTAAAGGTTACAGAACTCGTTCTAAAGTTAACCCGAGCAACAAGTATATTGTAGAACGCAGAAAGAAATAATTAGATAGACATGGCACGTTCATTAAAAAAAGGACCTTTTGTTCACTATAAATTAGATAAAAAAGTTCAGGAAAATATTGCCGGCGGTAACAAAGGTGTGGTTAAGACATGGTCTAGAGCCTCAATGATTACTCCGGATTTCGTTGGACAAACTATCGCAGTTCACAATGGTCGTCAGTTTGTTCCGGTTTATGTAACTGAGAACATGGTAGGACACAAATTAGGAGAGTTTTCACCAACAA
>CAYPSB010000017.1:45775-61936 GCA_964413435.1 uncultured Flavobacterium sp. | reverse complement strand
TAAAAGAATGGGAAAAAGGCACGCCGGCACTCAATTTAAAGTGTGACCCGGAATGGGGAAATGAGCTTAGAGCCGAATATGAAGCGATAAAGCCAGGTTATCATATGAGTAAAATTCATTGGAACACGGTAGATTTCAATAGCGACGTTTCTGATAAAATGATGTGTGAACTCATCGACCATTCCTATGATTTGGTTTTCAAAAGTTTGACTAAAAAATTACGTGACACAATAGAAAAGGAAGCCTAAGCTTCCTTTTATGTTACATGGATTTTTTTTGTTTTTCGACAAAACCATCGGCTTGGAGTTTCAGTAATTCAATGGCTCCTTTTTTCTTGTAGTTGTAGAGCTCTTTGTCCTGCTTGATGTCGGCATATACTTTATCATAAATCTCGGCATCCGTTTGTTTTTGTAATTCGCTCTGGTAGCGGTTTTGCGAAATGATATTCCTAATTCCCATTTCCTTGTCTTCCTGTTTGAAATCATATTCTCCTTTTGGCGATAACAATTTGGCTATGATAGGAGAGGTTTCTATGGCTAAAAACAACAACATGATGAAGAAAGAAGGCAGCCAAGGCAACTTTCCTAATGCGTTGATTCGAGCCATTAATCCGTCAAAATTATCAATGATAGGTTGGGTTTCGGTTACTTTTTTATCTAAGTCGGCTTGTAGTGTTTTGGCTTTAGTTTCTTTTTCGGCTATAATTTTGGCATTGGTAGTCTTTAACGAATCCAGTTGCTTTGCGGCAGCATCGTGCGCAGCTCTTTTTTCTTTATAGATAGGTCCCTTTCCCATCTTTTTGGTTCCGGCACTTCCTTCTGCTTCAGTAATGTAGGATTGGTATAAATCGGCTACTTCTTTCTCTTTTCGGGCAATATTCGATTTTAAACTGTCTATTTCGGTTTTGTTTTTGTCAACATCAGTTTTAAAATAATTGGTTAATTGTACTTTGTTGGCTATAGCCAATTCATTTTTTTCTTTTACTAAAACGGTATTGATTTCTTTTTCAAAGATTTTAATTTCCAGGGGTTTTGAAATCACTATGGCGATGATGATTGCCAGAATGATTCGGGGTGAAGCTTGAATGAATTCATCTATAAACCGCTCCCTTTTTTTGATGGTGGAAACGATAAATCGATCGAGATTAAAGATTAAAAATCCCCAAATCAATCCGAAGAAAACAGCCGTATAGATGTTGTCGAAAACAGTAAACAGCGCGTAGCTGGCGGCAATAAAAGCCATAATTGCAGTAAAAAATACGGTGGCTCCAATGCCTGCGTATTTGTTTTGTTCGCCGTTGGAACAAGAGTTCACGATGTCACGGTCGACACCCGAACACAAGAGGAAAAAGTGCTTTAGCATGATGATTGATTTTTGATTGATGATGATTGTGCAAATATAACGCCAAAATTCTTTAATGAATTGTAAATGCAGGTGTTAAATATGGGATTGTAGTATAAGTTTTAGATTTTTGAAAAAACTAAAAAATAATCGTAAATAATTTATTATCAAAGAGATGCGTGTGTTTAAAAGTTGTAAATTAGTACTCCTCAAAATAATCACTTCCTCAAATCGTTTTCTGTCCCAAATTTCAAATTTGAATTGAATAACCAATTATAACCAATTTTGAAATTATGAAAACAATCAAAATCTTTTTTTTAGTAGCCTTTTTAGGAACGCTGCTACTGAGTACCAAAACTTCTGCTCAGGATGACAAAAGTTATCTGATAACGGTAACTAAACTCCACTGGAATATGGATTTACAGAATTTTTCAATGGATGAATGGAAGGCTATCGAAAAAGAATACCTGGATAAAGTAGTCAAGAAAAATGATTTTATTTTGGGACAGGAAGTTTTACTGCACAACTTTACAGAGGATAACACAGAAATACTCCTGGTGACCACCTACGACAACTGGGGAGCTATTGAAAAGGCACGGGATAAAGAAGACGAATTAATCGAAGCCGCCTGGCCAAATGAAAAAGCTAGAAAAGCGTATTTTGAAAAAAGAGGAGCGTATTATGACCACCATCATTCGGATGAAATTTATGCAACTATGCCGGGTGGAAAAATTCCAAAAGGAAATTTTGACAAAGACATGATTTATTACGTACGCGTGAGTCATTTTGCTTTTCCAAAAGACGGAACGGAAAAGGAGTTTAAAGAATTGAGTAAACAATATTTTGATGCTGTTACCAATAAGAACGATTTTATAAAAGCCTATTATCCTAACCGTCATGCGTGGGGAGCGGACAACACTCAGTTTACCGAAGTGTTTTTGGTAGATACTCTCGCAGATTTGGATAATGCCTTAAATAAAAACAGAGATTTATTCAGGGCAACATGGAATGATGATGCCAAGAGAAAAGCATTTAATGACAAAATGAGCAAGTATTTCACCGGAAGACACGGTGATTACATTTATAAATCAGTTCATGAATTGACCAAATGATAAAAAAGGCACCTAATAGGTGTCCTTTTTATTTTGCCTCTTCCGAAATTAATTCTCCTTTCAGGTATTTTTTGATGCCGATAATTTGGCTGTTTTCGTCAAAAAAGATCCAATCACCGGTTAGGTACCAATGTGTACCGTCTTTTTCTTCCAGAATAATAGACTGTCCTTTTGAAGTAACTCTTCCTTTATGGTCGAAGGTTTCGATATGACAAATAGTATCCAGGTATTTTTCGGTTTTTACCAACTTGCGATTTTCGTAGTGTTTCCATGTCTTGATTTCACGGCTTTTGTGATACCTTCCTTTAGATTTATAAAGAACATTGTTTACGGTGTCTTTATAAACCCATTTGCCTTCTTTATAATGATTAACGGTCTTATTGGTTTTGCAACTGTAGCAAGCCAATGACAAAATAAAGGGCACTATAATAATGAGTCGTCTGAGAGTCATAATAAAAAAAATCCGTTTGTTGTTAAACGGATTTGGTAATAATTTATGGTTTGGATAATTCTACAAAATACTTGTAAAACAATGGGATTGTCTCAATTCCTTTCAAATAATTGAAAACACCAAAGTGCTCGTTTGGCGAGTGAATAGCATCACTGTCTAAACCGAATCCCATCATGATGGTTTTTGATTTAAGTTCTTTTTCAAACAGCGCTACAATAGGAATACTTCCTCCTGAACGCACCGGAATAGCCGGAACTCCGAAAGTTTCGGTGTAAGCTTTAGACGCTGCTTGATAGCCGATGCTGTCAATAGGTGTTACATAACCCTGTCCTCCGTGATGCGGTGTTACTTTTACTTTAACGGCTTTCGGAGCTATACTTTCAAAATGTTTGGTAAACAGTTCGGTAATTTCTTCCCAATCCTGATTTGGCACCAAACGCATTGATATTTTAGCATAAGCTTTGCTGGCAATCACAGTTTTAGCTCCTTCACCGGTATAACCGCCCCATATTCCGTTTACGTCCAAAGTCGGACGGATTGAATTTCTTTCATTGGTTACATAACCGGTTTCGCCATATACATCTTGGATGTCTAATGCTTTTTTGTAGTTGTCCAAATTAAAAGGAGCTTTGGCCATTTCAGCTCTTTCCGCTGCAGATAATTCTTCCACTTTATCGTAAAAACCGGGTATGGTAATATGATTGTTTTCGTCGTGCAACGAAGCAATCATTTTAGCTAAAATATTTATCGGATTGGCCACAGCGCCACCGTACAAGCCCGAATGTAAATCGCGGTTAGGTCCGGTTACTTCTACTTCTACATAACTCAAACCACGCAAGCCCGTAGTAATGCTGGGTTGTTGGTTAGAAATCATTCCTGTATCCGAGATTAAAATCACGTCATTAGCCAGTTTTTCCTGGTTTCTTTCTACAAACCAGCCTAAGCTTTTTGAACCTACTTCTTCCTCGCCTTCAATCATGAATTTTACATTACACGGCAGACAGTTGTTTTGAATCATGTACTCAAAAGCTTTCACATGCATGTACATTTGGCCTTTGTCGTCACAGGCACCACGGGCAAAAATGGCCCCTTCCGGATGAATATCGGTAGTTTTGATAACCGGTTCAAATGGTGGCGATGTCCACAATTCCATAGGATCTGGTGGTTGTACATCATAGTGTCCGTATACCAAAACCGTTGGCAAATTCTTGTCGATTATTTTTTCACCGTATACAATTGGGTAGCCAGGTGTTTCGCAAATTTCGACTAAATCACAACCGGCTTTTTCCAAAGAAATTTTTACAGCATTGGCCGTGTCTATGACATCTTGAGCATAAGCACTGTCAGCGCTTACGGAAGGAATTTTTAAAAGTTCAATTAATTCGTTGATAAAACGTTCTTTGTTTTGCTGAACGTAGTTTTTTATGTTGTCCATTTTGGTTTAATAAATGATAATGTCAAATATACAAATTCCGCTATCAGAAATTTCAAAACGTAAATTTTTTAGAAAATAAAAGTTATTGAAATTTGGTATTTGAAAAATATGGCTATATTTGCACTCACAATTTTGCGGGTATGGCGAAATTGGTAGACGTGCCAGACTTAGGATCTGGTGCCGCAAGGCGTGTAGGTTCGAGTCCTATTACCCGCACAGAAAAGCTCCGACGTAAGTCGGAGCTTTTTCATTTTCAACAATTTAGTTAATAAAATGTTCACAGTTTCTTTTGCAGGTACTTTATCGGTTTGTGAAATGCCATTACTTTTACAGCATTAATTCATGGTTTGAATTTATTGTATAAATGAAAGGGAATCGGCTTATGATCACTGCTTTGTTGGCAATTTTTGGATTTGTTTTATTGGCATTATCGGTGTATTTGCTAACTAAAAACAACTCTAATACTATTTCTGCCGAAAAACAAAAACAATTGGATGAAGCTATCAAGCAGATTGAAGTGCTTCATGCCGAAATTTTGGAGAAAGAAAAAATAGTTTCCGAAAACGAACAAAAAATCAAAAGTTTAAAGTCACAGTCGATGAGTCATGCAATGGGACAAAATATGCCCATTATCGAAATAGTTGACAATGATTTAAGCGAAGGAAATACCAGTGAAGACGGCTCCAAGAAAGTACACAAACTGATGTATCACCACCAAATCAGATTCTATTTATTGAATGCCGGGAAAAATTCGTTGAAAGATGTCATTTTTTCCATTAAAGACGATTACAATCGGAATAAAGAAAAGAAGAAAAAAACAACAGCAAGTGCCAATGTAGATTATACGGGTAAAAAAGTAGACAGCGATGAGCTTGGGGTTTATGAAAATATTGAGGTCAATACCTTGAATCTGAAATCAAAAAAATTGATTTACACCAGCAATTTGCCCGGAAGTTTTGGTGTTGGAGATTATGAATACCACTTAATCATCGAATGGAGTCAAGGGTTTTATCAAATGTTAGTGAAGATAGAAGAGATTGATGGTAAATTAAAATACAATTACGAGTTTTTTGATGTTGACGGCAAGCCCATCGATTTCAAAAGTATGGAAACCAGTATAGCCAATTAAATTAAAAAGCCTCTCCGTTTAAGAGAGGCTTTTTAATTATTTTCCGGTAGCAATCCACTGGTCAATTTTCTTTTCTAATAATGCCAAAGGCATCACTCCCGATTCAAGTACTTTTTGATGGTAGACCTTGATGTCAAATTTGTCTTTGAGTTGGTCTTGTGCTTTTTGTCTCAATTCCAATATTTTCAATTGTCCTATTTTGTATGACAATGCTTGTCCCGGAATGGCCATATAACGTTCAATTTCAGAAATGATGCTGGCTTCGCTTTCGGCTTCGTTTTCCAAAGAATACTTAATAGCTTGTTCACGGGTCCATCCTTTGGCGTGTAACCCAGTGTCAACTACCAATCGAATGGCACGGTGCATTTCATTGCCTAACATTCCAAAATATTGGTATGGATCGGTGTATAGTCCCAGTTCTTTTCCTAAACTTTCGGTATACAAAGCCCATCCTTCGCCATAAGCCCCAAACCAATTGAACTTTCTGAAATCGGGTAAATCTTTGTTTTCCTGCTGCAACGAAATTTGGAAATGATGTCCCGGAATGGCTTCGTGCAAAAACAAATCTTCATCGCCATAATAGTTGTAATTGGCTACATCCGGAATCGGCACATAAAAAGTTCCGGGTCTTGTGCCGTCAGCCGAACCTTGCATGTACTCAGCACTGGCCGTTTTTTCGCGGAAGGCTTCTGTTCTTTTGATTTGAAAAGGAGTTTTGGGTTGTAATGAAAAAAACTTGTCTACATTCGGTTTGATGATTTGATGGATGCGCTCAAAATTAGCAATCACTTCTTCCGGTTTTTTGAACGGTTTCAGTTTAGGATTGTTTCTTACGTAATCGAAGAATTCAATGATGGTTCCTTTAAAACCAACTTGTTCCTTCACTTTTTCCATTTCAGCTTTGATGCGTGCTACTTCTTTGAGTCCTAACGAGTGAATTTCTTCCGGAGTTTTAGTGGTTGTGGTCCATTGTTTTACGTAAACGTTGTATAGTTCGATTCCGCCTTTAATACTTCCAATCCCGCTGGTGGTTCTGCATGCCGGAACGTATTCCGTTTTCATAAAAGCAATCAGCTTTTGGAACTGCGGAGTTAATTTTTCATTGATGGCCGCCAGGTATTTTTTAGATAAATCGCTTTTTTGTTGCTCAGTAAAATCCGTCGGGAATTTGGTACAGCTCGAGTAAAATAAATTGTCTTCGGCTTTTGGGGTAATAATTGATTCAAATTGCGGGATTACTTTTTCGGCCAATGCTTTGGGTAAAGTCACTTTTTGCTGCATTCCTTTTTTCATATACACCATAGCAGAGTCAATCCAAACTGAATACAAATCCATTCTTTTCAGGAAATTTTCATAATCTTTCACGGTTTTGAACGGTTGTGCACTTTCGGCGCTGGCAAATTGTCCCATCGTTAAATGCGTTCCGTCAAACTGTTCTATCGGAATTAAATTGGCGTTTTGTTTCAGTAAATCGAGACCAACTTCAGCTTCCCATTTCATGATGTCATAACTGTTCTGTTCTTCGGCGGTAAGCTTTGAAGTGTCAACGGCCTGTAACTCGTCCAAATACTTTTGATAAAAAGCTTTTTTCTTGTTCCGGTAGGAATCGGTCATTTCAAAAACCAATTGGTCGTTGTATTCGCTTTGACCGTTTAAGGTAGCTTCTAACGGACTCAATTCGTTTTTTTCTTTAAAATAAGCAGCTGTAATGGCTTTGAAATCTTGTGTTTTCTGCTCAGACTTACAGTTTACAAAAAGCAATGCCATCAAAAGTATTGCCGATAGAGAATATAAGTTTTTCATAAAGAATGGTTTAGGTTGATAAAACTATCTGTTTTTGATCAATAGATTTGTTAATGATATGATAAATTATCCGTGGTAGACCCTAGAAGCAATGATTCTGCCATCTTTGATTTCCAACACTTCGGCCACTAACATATCGTCTTCATTTGCCACCGTTCGGATGTATTCCATAAAAACCCTGTCGGAATTTGAGGTTAGTGAAGTTACTTTATAATGCAGGGTAGGCAAACGGTCAAACGCGTCCTGCCACCAAGAACGCAAAGCTTCTTTTCCGGTGACCAAACCTTTGGTTTCGGGATGGCGTATTTTAAGTTTCGGACTGAAATGCTCTGCTTCGTCATCGTATAAAGACAATAATTTTTCCAAGTTGTGCGCGTTAAAGGCTTCAAACCAAAGATGCGCAATTGATAAGTTTTTTTCTGCTGACATAATTTTTAAATAAAAAAATCCTCTCGTTCACAAAACCAGAGGATTCTTGAAAGATACGTATACGTGTTAGATATTTTTCAAATTGATAATCTCCTGCTCAGTCAGGAAACGCCAGTTGCCGCGCGGTAGATTCTTTTTGGTCAAACCGGCAAAAGAAACGCGGTCTATTTTCAATACATCGTATTTGAAATTTTCAAAAATGGCACGAACCACTTTCACGTTGGGCGTTCTCAGTTTCAATCCAATTTCGGTTTTAGGCTCTCTGTCTATATACGAGATTTCATCCACAAACAATTTATGTCCGTCAAGAGTAACACCACCGGCAATTTTCTCTAAATCTTCAAATTTCAAATTGCGATCCAAAGAAACCTGATAAATTTTGGTCGATTTCTGATTGGGTAAACTGAATTTTCGAATCATGTCTGTATCATTGGTAAAAACCAATAGTCCGGTCGTGTTTTTGTCCATTCTGCCAATAGGCTGTAGTTTGGCTTTGGTTGCCGATTTAACTAACTCCAACACATTTCTGTGGTCGCCATCATCTTCGTTTGAAGTCGTGAAATTTTTGGGTTTGTTAAGCAAAACATATTCTTTGCGTTCCGGTGTCAAAACGGCACCGTCAAAGTTTACCACATCTCCCGGTTTTACTTTGTACCCCATTTCGGTAATCACTTCACCATTTACTTTTACATTTCCCGACTGGATGTAAATATCCGCATCGCGTCTTGAACACACGCCCGAGTTCGAGATGTACTTGTTCAAACGAATCTCGTCAGATTTTAATGGTTTTGGTATGTTGTTAACCGGTTTGGCTGTTTTTTTCGGTTTGCCGTCAGCAGTAGTTGGTTTTTCTTTCTTCGGTCCTTGCGCTCTTTTGGGCAATGCCGGTTTAGGCTTGTTAGAGCTTGGTCTCGAGCTGTTGGGTCTTGAACCGCCTCTTTTGTTATTGCCTTCCTTCTTATTCATAAATTCTGTATTTGCTTCTTCCGTCAGACCATTTTGGCCTAGTGTGTGCAAAGATAAGCATTTAAGCTTCTTTTTCAGGAGCTATTTCCAGCTATCCACTATATCTTTTGCTTTTTGGCAGCAAAAAGCAAAAGGATGCCGTTCCTATCTGGGCTAAAAAACTAAAGTTTCAATAGTCTCTTGCCGTGAATAAGCACTTCCGGATTGATAAGCATAATGCTGAAAACTCCCGATACCACCAGAAATTTCAAAATGTTGTGCAGTTTCAAATAATCGGGTTTGGCATTTGATTTCCACAGTTTCTGCAAAAAGAAAATCAGAATAATCAAACTGATGTAAAAGTAAATATCCATATACCCCACATCATAAACTTCGATTAAAAAATAAACGGGAATCACGGTTGAAAGTGTCAGCAGGGTAATGATTTTTTTAGAAAAAGCTTCTCCAAACAACACTGGAATCGTTTGGTAGTCGTTGGCAATATCTCCTTTAATATTTTCTAAATCTTTAATCATCTCCCGAATCAAAATCAGCAGAAACAAGAAAGTGGCATGAGCCAAAATTTGCGGATACAAAGTTTTGTAATAGAGCAAAATGGCAAAAAAAGGAAGCACAGCCAAAAAGGAAGCCGTCAGATTGCCCACAACTACAATTTTTTTAAGCTTGTGCGAATAAAACCAAATCAGAAAAATGTACACCGAAAAAAATAAAACGGCACGAAAAGATACAAAGCAGGCTAAGAGCGCTACTATGAAGTTTACAGAAAAATAAACCTGTAGTTTTGTTTTTTGACTGACCAGCCGGTCGAGTTGCGATTTGTTAGGCCGGTTGATTAAATCTTTCTTGCTGTCGTAAAAATTATTGATGATGTAACCCGAAGCAATGGTCAAACCGGAAACCAAAACAATGATGAACAGATTAAAATCGAGCAAAACGCTCAGAGCTCTTTTGTTTTCGGGTGCCAAAATGAAAATAGCAGACAAGTATTGAGCCAGTACAATAACCGGAATGTTATAGCCGCGCACCACAGAAAACAGACTGATTATTTTCAGTATGCGATGCTTGTTTTTTCGGCTTAACATTAGTGTTTTGGGTTGTGAATTAGAATTGGTAAACCACCTCCAGTTTATAGTCTTTGAGCGATTGTTTTGCTTTTTCTAAATCCTGAGTGAAGCCCAAAATATAGCCTCCACCTCCTGAACCGCAAAGTTTTAAATAGTAATCGTTAGTGTCTATTCCTTTTTGCCAAACTCCATGAAATGCTTCCGGAATCATAGGCTTGAAGTTGTTCAATACTACCTTCGACAATTTTTTAGTGTTTTCAAAAAGTGATTTCATATCGCCTCCCAGGAAATTTTCCACACAAGCGTCGGTGTATTTTACAAATTGGTTTTTCAGCATTCTGCGGAACCCTTCTTCTTTTAAGTTTTCCATGAAAATATTAACCATTGGAGCGGTCTCACCCACAATACCTGAGTCTAACAAAAATACAGCTCCTTTACCGGTAGCACTTTGCGACGGAATACCGGTTGCTTCAATATTATCCTTAGAATTAATCAGAATCGGGATACTCAAATAGCTGTTCAACGGGTCAAGTCCGGAACTTTTACCATGGAAAAATGATTCCATTTGAGCAAAAATGGCTTTCAATTGCAATAATTTATCGCGCGTCAGGTTTTCTAAAACCGTAATTTTGGCATTGGCATATTTGTCATAAATAGCCGCTACCAAAGCTCCGCTGCTTCCAACACCATATCCTTGTGGAATGCTCGAGTCAAAGTACATACCTCGTTCTACATCTGCTTTTAAGGCATCAATATTGAAGATCACCAACTCGGGCTGTTCTTTCTGTAATTCTTCAAGATAGGCCGCAAATCGTTTCAAACTTGCATTAGAGGCAATGGCTTCCTGAGAGGGATTTTTATCCACTTTCAAAGCGCCGTTGTAAAAGTTATAAGGAATGGATAAACCTTTAGAATCTTTAATAATTCCATACTCCCCGAAGAGTAAAATTTTTGAGTAAAATAAGGGTCCTTTCATACTTTCTATTGGATAATTTGAATGGCGCCTTCGCCAATTTCATCACAAATATAGTTACCATTTTGACAATAGCCAACTAATTCAGTCGTAATAAATTGCAAAACACTTTCTTTGGCATTTTCCGGATACAACACATGCACATTTGCTCCGGCATCGAGGGTAAAACAAACCGGGATTTTTGTCTCGCTTCTGAACTTCCAGATTCGGTTAATGATTTCCAGTGTGTTCGGCTTCATCAAAATAAAATAAGGCAACGAAGTCATCATCATGGCATGAAGAGTCAGGGCCTCGCTTTCTGTAATTTCTATAAATTTATCTAAATCACCGGTTTCTAAAACAGTTTTGAGCAACGACAAATTGCTGTGCGCCTGATGGAATCGTTCTTTAGCAAAAGGATGGTTGTGCATCAAGTTATGACCAACCGTACTAGAAACTTGTTTTTCACCTTTGTCAACCAAAAGAATAGTATCCTGATAGTTCTTGAAATTGTCGTGGATTTTTGACGGAAATGCTACTCCCAATAAATCGGAACTGCCCTCTATCTCGGCGTGACTTCCCCAAACTACTACACTGCCTTTCACGCTGCGACAAGCGCTGCCCGAACCAAGACGAGCCAAAAAAGAGGCTTTTTGATAAAAATAATTCTCGGTCATTTCAGGATTCATTTTTCTTTCCAGACTCATGATGTTTACGGCCAAAGCAGCCATGCCTGATGCTGAAGAAGCAATACCGGAACTGTGAGGAAAAGTATTTTGGGTATCGATTGTAAAGTGATAGTTTTTCAGATAAGGACAATAGACTTCAATCCGTTCAAAGAATTTTTGAATCTTTGGTTTGAATTCTTCCTTTGGCTGTCCGTCAAAAAGCAAGTCAAAAGTAAAGCTTTCGGAAGATTCTTTTTTGGCGAAAGCCATTTGAGTAATGGTTTTGCAGTTATTAAGAGTAAAACTAACCGACGGATTTGCCGGGATTTGCTCAGATTCTTGAATATTCGAGCTCGAGAGATTGGTTTTTTTTCCCCAATATTTTACCAAAGCAATGTTACTGGGAGCGCTCCAACAAAAACTGCCTTTTTCAATAGAATGAGTATTGTTTTGGGCAACAAAATCCTGTTCAGTCATCATAAATTTCAAATTTTAACTTCGTTTAGTTCAACCAACCGTTCTCGGACGGCAAAGATACTTTTTTTAAAAATAGTAAAAAATTGTGTGGTATATTTGGATAAAATAATTTAAGATGCAAAAAACACTCCGCATAGCCACTGTAATCATCACTTGTTTGGCAGTCGGTTATTTCTCCAGTATTGTCACCCGGGACAATATTCCTACTTGGTATGCCCTGCTTAATAAGCCTGTTTTTAATCCCCCGAATTGGGTTTTTGCTCCGGTTTGGACTTTATTATACATTCTGATGGGGTACGCCGCCGGTAGAATTTGGAACAAAATTGACACTGACGAAGCTACCGTAAAAAGAGGGTTTGTTTTCTTTTTACTGCAGTTGGCTTTGAACGCTTTGTGGTCGTTCCTGTTTTTTGGGTTACACAACCCTATGCTGGCTTTCTTCGAGGTGTTGCTTTTGTGGGCCATGATTTTTGAAACCTACAGCCAGTTCAAAAAAGTAGATAAGGTTGCAGCCTACCTGTTATTGCCTTATTTGGCTTGGGTAAGTTATGCGACAATTTTGACAGGAAGCATTTGGTATTTAAACCGCTAAAAAAAGTCCCGATTTTCTCGGGACTTTTTAATTGTTGTTTATTGAATGATGAGCTTTTTGATTTGTTTTGATTTGTTCTCTGCCTTTATTTCAACAAAGTAAATCCCTTTTTCTAATCCTGAAACATCAATGTCTGACGATAGGGCATCAATACTTATCACTCTCTTAGCCAGTTTGCCTGAAACATCGTAGAATCGGATTTCATCGATTTTGTCATTCGCATTCAAACTGATTTTTACATTGTGCTTGGTCGGATTCGGATATAAATTGAAGGATTCTGATGCTACAAAAGATGAATTTCCTAAACTGCTGAAAAACTCGGTGTTAAAAGTGTTTGTTACAATTGGCGGATTATAGTCAAAATAAATGGCAGCCGAATTTGGAATGATGTCTCCTGCTTCATAACCGGTTTTGGGTTTTATTTTGAAGAACACATAACCGTGACTTTGATTGGGTTGGCTTATGGTAGGAGGTAAGTTGATGTTGTAAAAATGCCAGGTCAGCTGATTTCCGGCAAGGGTTGTGTTAACCGCATGGCTGGCACGAATCATTTCAAAAGTGGTTTCGTCTAAACGGGCGTCCAACATATCCTCAATTCGTATAAATTCAGCATTGGCGGTACCTGTGTTTTCAAATTGAATTGTGTAATACAAATAATCATTATCGGTAAAAGTATCGAGTCCTATTTTACCGCCGTGGGATTCGCTTTTGTCATTAGGATCGTAAGAACCCACTACAATTTGAGATAAACTGTAATTGTTATTTAAAGGAAAGGCATCAGTGGTTACTGAGGAAACGGTTGCTGTATTGGTAAGTATATCTCCTAAGTTTACCGTAGGTATGGTGGGTACTTGCATGCTCACAAAAAAAATAATTTCTTGATTAGGAGCTAAGTTGCTAAAAGTATAAGTAAATCCTGTTGCAGTCATAGTAGCTCCACTTACTGAAACACCGTTTATTGAAACAGCTGCAGCTTTTGTAAAAGTCAGCGTCCCTGTGTTTACTGCTGATAGACCTTGGTTTTTTATAAGGATGTAGTTGGTATACGGAAATCCCGGTCTTGGATTGCCGATAGGGTATATTTCTACTTTTAGATCGTCATAAGACTGAAGTTGTGTTATCGGGAAATATAAGATTTGAGAACCGCCACCAGGGATTATAATATTGGTATAATTTGTTGAGGAACTGAAATAGGGAGTGTAAGCTGATGCCACATCAAAATGAATGGAATAGTTATTTGCTGCGTTATCATCAAAAACAAAATAAGCCCCATTATTAGGATAACCGTAAGTTGGTGTTTGTGAATCATTAACTTCATATGTAAAGTGGCCATAGTTGAAGTTATTTTCATTCGAATCTTTAATGCCATTATTATTGCTGTCAACGAAAGCGACTAGATTTAGATAATCATAGCAATTTCCATTATTGGTGCAATCGTAAGTACAAAAGTTACTCGGTTCTGACCAGGTACTTTTTTCTGTAGAAGAACATAATGAACGTACATAGTAGGAATAACAAGTATTCGGAGTCAAATTTGTTACTACAAAAGGAGTTGTGGTAGATATAGCCCAACCACTGGCTGTTGGTAAAGGAGCCGGAGCGTTTGGAGGAGTTAATAAAACTTCCCATATGGTGGCACTCCCGGTTTCGTTCCAATTTAATACCGCTGAGGTTGGTGTAATCGAACTTGATACTAATTGGGTAGGCTTTGGACAATTTGAAGCTTCTACCGAAACATTATCCAGTAACCAACGATCACCACCCAAAGTTGCGGTTGGCTGTGTAAAAACACGAACAAATGCAATATATATAGCTTGTCCGGAAAATACAGACAGATTTATAGTTTTTTCTTCATAAGCAATGAATGTGGTGCTTAATTCATTCTCTGTAAATTGTGCCAAAGTAGTGTATGCAGCTATATCAGTTTGGCTAGCCGTCATCGGCGCAACTCTTATTTGATATAAAGTTCCCTGATCGCCGCTGGAAAAAGTTCTGCTCCAAAATTTTAATTGGCCGTTTATCGGTATATTTAAAAGAGGAGTAATAAGATAATCTTCTTCGGTGTTACCAGCTCCTATATTTTCTCTTGAAATATAGGCGGCATTGGTACCTTGATATGGGATGGTATTGTTTGTTTTCCATTGTTCCACTACTCCAAATTCATTGGATAAAACGGCCCAGTTGCCACTGGATAATGTCCAGTTGGTAGAAGGAAGCGGGTCAGGTCCGTTGGTATTTTCGAATCCTTCAAAAAATTGTGAAAATCCGGTGATGGAATACAATCCAAGACAGAGTGAAAGTAGTAGTTTCTTCATGCGGCTGTTTTTAGAAAATCAAATTTAACTGATTTCTAAATACCTACAACAAAAAGAATAAGAATTATTTTACTATGTCGTTAGCCGCGATAAACCCACCTGTCCAAGCATTTTGAAAGTTGAATCCACCCGTTATAGCGTCAATGTTGACGATTTCGCCAGCAAAATACAGGTTTTTATGCAGTTTGCTCTCCATCGTTTTGAAGTTGATTTCTTTTAGGTCGATGCCGCCCGCCGTTACAAATTCTTCTTTAAAAGTGCTTTTGCCATTCACCTGAAATTGTGCACCGGTCAGTTGGTTTGCCAAATCGGTCAATTGTTTTTTAGAGACATCGGCCCATTTGGTTTCAACCGAAATTCCGGCAGCCAACACCAAACTTTCCCACAAACGGTTGGGAAAATCAAACGGTGATTTTTTTGCAACGGTCTTCTTGGCGTGCTCTTGTTTTAGCTCTTTAAGTGTATCCAAAGCTTCATCAAAAGAGGTTTCGTTGAGCCAGTTGACTTCGAGTAGGAATTGATAATTTTTAGCAAAAAGCTCCCGGGCTCCCCAAGCCGAAAGTCTTAAAATTCCCGGGCCACTCATGCCCCAGTGTGTGATTAGTAAGGGGCCGCTCGCCTCGAGTTTGCTGTTTTTTACTTTGACATGAGCCCATGCTGAAACGCCCATCAAATCCTTGATACGGACATCTTTGATGTTAAACGTAAACAAGGATGGAACCGGAGGCACAATAGTATGTCCAATAGACTGTAGCATTTCCCAAATTTTCGGATTGCTGCCTGTGGTCATGATTAGTTTTTGACAGGAAAAGGTTTCGTGGTTGGTCTCTACTTTCCAATAATGGTCTCCTTTAAAAATAGATTGCACACTGTGGCCG
Source organism: uncultured Flavobacterium sp. (assembly GCA_964413435.1). Lineage (GTDB taxonomy): Bacteria > Bacteroidota > Bacteroidia > Flavobacteriales > Flavobacteriaceae > Flavobacterium. Next base: position 46,324 of record CAYPSB010000017.1, on the reverse strand, counting down.
GTCAGTACTTCAATTTTTAGTTTTTTCACTGCCGTCAAAAAACAATCGATGATGGTTTGTGAACTGTCGGAAACCGGAAACATTCTGCCGTCTTCTTCAATTTTGAGCGCTACTCCATGCTTTTCAAACCACTCAATGGTATCGCCCGAGCAGAACTGATGGAACGGGCCGCGCAATTCTTTTTCACCCCGCGGATAAAATTTGACCAAATCATTCGGCACAAAACAAGCGTGGGTTACATTGCAACGTCCGCCGCCGGATATGCGTACTTTTTCCAAAACGGTTTTCCCGCGTTCTAAAATAGCGACTTTCAACTTCGGATTTCGTTCCGCGATGTTGATGGCCGTAAAAAAACCGGCGGCCCCGCCTCCTACAATAAGGATGTCAAAATTTTTATTCATAGTCTATCCGGAAAATCACTGATGATGCCGTCAACGCCCAGCGATTGAACAAAGATAATATCTTCCGGCTCATTCACCGTCCAAGGGAAAATTTTAAAATGATTCTTTTTAATTTGAGCCACTTTTTCAGCGGTAATCAAATGAAAAT
>CAYPSB010000017.1:43151-45675 GCA_964413435.1 uncultured Flavobacterium sp. | reverse complement strand
CTAAAATCGGAAACCAAACCCGAGGCCGAAGTGGTTCGATCTACCGTTTTGTCGTGAATGACCACCGGAATACCTTCTTTGCTTTGGTAGACATCCAATTCAACCATCTCTACTCCAAGCTCCAGAGCTTTTTGAAAGGAAGCCAAGGTGTTTTCGGCTACATGTCCTTTGGCGCCGCGATGTCCGATTTTGAGCATATTGATTTTTAAAAGAATCAAAGATACACATTACCCCAACACCTTCTGATTTTTAAGAACCGGGAAATCGGCTACCGAATGAGGAAGTGCCTCAATATTTTTACGGCAAGTACTTTTGTGTGTGGCTTTTTGTATTTTTATAAAAATAATTGGCTTAAATTTTTTTGCCAGTAAGCGGAAGCGTAATTTTGCAGCATGAAAAAACCATCGTCGTCAATAGTGTTCAAAATCCTAAAGATTACCGGAATTACCCTTGGTACGGTATTGTTAGCCTTGTTTTTGATTCCCATTCTTTTTCCGGGAAGGATTGCCGAAGAGGTAAAAGCTTTCGCCAATAAAAAACTCGATGGTGAACTCAATTTCAAAGAGGCGAATCTGTCTTTTTTCAATCACTTTCCGTCACTGACCCTCACACTGACCGACTTTTCACTCAAAGGCTCTGCGCCTTATAAAAATGAAACTTTGGTTTCTGCCAACGAAATTTCTTTCGGAATTGATGTTGGTTCGCTGTTGTTTGACAAAAAAATCAACATCGACAAGATTTATGTGACCGATGCCTTCATCAACGTAAAAGTCAATGAAAAAGGCGAAGCTAACTACAATGTTTACATTTCCGACGACAAGGCAACCGAAAAAGACACCACCGGAAACACCGCTTTGCGACTCGAAAAAATAGCCATTCTGAATACTCATTTGGTGTACGACGATAAATCGACCAAAATACTTATTGATGCCAAAGGGTTTGAATATATTGGTAAAGGCGATTTGGATAAAGCCATTTTTGATTTGTATACCGAAGCTAAAATTGCCTCTTTTGACTTTACTTACAACGGCGAACAATACCTAAAAAACAAGAAAGTCAACGCCGATTTGATTACCAAAATCAACACCAATTCCCTGGCGTTTATTTTTGAACAAAATAATCTCAAAATCAACCGACTGCCAGTGGAGTTCAAGGGTAAATTTGATTTCCTGAGCAACGGTTACGACATGGATTTCAACATCAAATCTGAGAACAGCAAACTCAACGATTTCTTTACCGCACTGCCGCCGCATTATGTGACCTGGCTTGATAAATCAAAAGTAAAAGGAAGCACCGATTTGTTGCTGACTCTCAAAGGCAAGTACATAGCGTCTCAAAACCAAAAACCCGATTTGGCTTTCAATATGAAAATCCGTGACGGCTATGTCAATTATAATGAAGCGCCGTTCCCGGCCTCGAACATCTTTTTGAATTTTGATACCAAACTCCCTTCGCTGGAGCCCGAAAAGTTACAGGTCAATATCGATTCGGTTTTTTTCAATGTCGGGAAAGATTATGTCAAAGCCATCATTAAAACCGAGGGATTGTCCACGCCAACGCTCGATGCCCGAATCAATACGAAAATCGATTTGGCCAAAATGGATCAGGCTTTGGGCTTGCAAAACATGGATTTACGCGGGATGCTTACGATGGATGTTAAATCCAAAGGCGTTTATGATAAATCCCACGGTAAAATTCCGGTGACCAATGGCAAAATTTCTTTGAAGAACGGTTTTGTGAAAACGAAGTATTATCCAAATCCGATACAAAATATTAATGTCTTGGCCACGATTTTGGATACCGACGGTTCGATGCAAGATTTGAAAATCAATCTGACACCGGTTTCTTTTGTGTTTGAAGGTAAACCCATTTATGTGAATGCCAAATTGCAGAATTTTGATAACATCAACTACGACATCAAAGCCAAAGGCGAATTGGATTTGGGCCGCATTTACAAAGTGTTTTCCCAAAAAGGCTTAGATATTGACGGATATGTCAATGCCGATGTTTCTTTCAAAGGATCGCAGGCAGATGCCCTGAACGGGCGGTACAACAAGCTTCAAAACAAAGGTGTGTTGAAACTGAGAAATATCAAAACCACTTCTGAATATTTGCCGAAACCGTTTGTAATCAAAGACGGGACTTTTGCGTTCCATCAGGACAAAATGAATTTCAAAGATTTCCATGCTGTTTATGGCCAGTCCGATTTCAAAATGAATGGTTATTTGCAAAATGTAATCGATTTTGTGTTGACGCCCAAAGCCGTTTTAAAAGGGAAATTCAACTTCCATTCCGATTATATCAATGTGGATGAATTCATGACAACGACAACGGCTACAACTCCTACCGATTCAGTTCAAACGACAGCATCGGGTGTGGTGGTTATTCCGGAGAATTTTGATTTGCAACTTTCGGCCACAGCGAATAAAGTTAACTTTCAGGAGTTGAAAATGGAGAACCTCAAAGGCCAAATGAACCTCAATAAAGGTCGATTGGAACTCAGAAATTCGGGCTTCAATGTGAT
>CAYPSB010000017.1:0-43051 GCA_964413435.1 uncultured Flavobacterium sp. | reverse complement strand
AAATGAACCTCAATAAAGGTCGATTGGAACTCAGAAATTCGGGCTTCAATGTGATTGGATGCAACGTCAATATGGATGTGGTTTACGGAAGCCAATCAACCGAAAAAGCCTTCTTTGATTTTAAAGTATTAGCGAAAGATTTTGATGTGAAACGGGCCTATAATGAGGTCAAGTTGTTCCGCGAAATGGCTACCGCTGCCCAAAGTGCCGAAGGTATCATTTCCCTCGATTACAAAGTGGCCGGTATCTTGGATCACAACATGGAACCCATCTATCCTTCGTTAACCGGTGGCGGAACGTTATCGGTAAAAAAAGTCAAAATGAAAGGATTTAAGATGTTTGGAGTTGTGAGCAAAAAGACAGGAAAAGAGGCGATAAAAAATCCGGATTTATCAGAAGTTAATATCAAAACAACCATCAAAAATAACATCATTACTATTGATCGGTTCAAGTTTAAAGTTGCCGGTTTCCGCCCTCGAATAGAAGGACAAACCAGTTTTGACGGCAATTTGAATATCAAAATGCGATTGGGACTGCCACCATTCGGGCTATTCGGAATTCCGATTAAAGTTACCGGAACGCAAGACAATCCAAAAGTAAAACTGGGGAAACAAACCGAAGATTTAAAAGAAACAGAATACGAAGGTGAAGTGCCGACTCCCTTGTCGGCTGAACCAAAAAAATAAATAACAAATATGAATAATGCCGTTGCCGGATTTTCCAAATTATCCAAAGAAGAAAAAATAAAGTGGATTGCTAATGAATATTTTTCCAATCCTTCCGAAGCTGTCGCTACGTTGAAACAGTATTGGAATACCGATGTGAAATTACAGCAGTTGCACGATGAATTTATAGAAAACACCATTACCAATTTCTATTTGCCCATGGGTATTGCTCCTAATTTTATGATTAACGGGAAGTATTACTCGGTTCCTATGGTTATTGAAGAAAGTTCGGTGGTGGCTGCGGCTGCCAAGTCGGCTAAGTTTTGGAGCGCTCGTGGCGGTTTTAAAGCTACCGTCTTAAATACCGAAAAGATAGGACAGGTTCACTTTATTTTTAAAGGAGACAGTGCTAAACTGCAATCGTTTTTTGACACCTTCAAAAAGGATTTGATTGCTTCAACGGAGAGCATTACCAAAAATATGCAAAAACGGGGAGGAGGCATACTGGCTATGGAACTCAGGAATAAAACCGCCGAATTGGAGCATTATTATCAGCTGCATGTCACGTTTGATACCAAAGACAGTATGGGAGCCAATTTCATCAATTCTTGTTTGGAACAACTGGCCAAAACCTTAAAAGAAACGGCACTTCATTACGAAGCGTTTTCCGAGACGGAGAAAGAAATTAGTGTAGTAATGAGCATCTTGTCAAACTATGTTCCTAATTGTATAGTGCGGGCTGAGGTTTCCTGTAAAGTAGAAGAGCTGGCTGAGAAGAAAATAGAAAATCCACAGTTGTTTGCCGAGAAATTCGTGCAGGCCGTACGCATCGCTGAGATAGAACCGTACAGAGCGGTTACCCATAACAAAGGCATTATGAATGGTATTGATGCCGTAGTGTTGGCTACCGGAAATGATTTCCGCGCAGTAGAGGCAGGCATACATGCTTATGCTTCCCAAAATGGCCAATACAGCAGTTTGTCGCATGCCAAAATAGAAAATGGAATCTTCACTTTTTGGATGGAAATTCCGTTGGCTTTAGGCACTGTTGGAGGTTTGACTTCTTTGCATCCTTTGGTAAAATTGGCTTTGGAAGTATTGGGTAAGCCTTCTGCTCAGGAATTGATGCAAATTGTCGCGGTTACCGGATTGGCACAAAACTTTGCGGCACTCCGTTCTCTGACCACTACAGGTATTCAGGAAGGACATATGAAAATGCATTTAAATAATATTTTAAATCAATACCAAGCCACTGTCGAGGAGCGAAAAGCCATTGCTAAGCATTTTGAAAATCACACGGTTTCTCACGCTTCTGTAGTAGAACTGATTGAAAACCTAAGAAAGTAGTTACTGAACGGTTCTGCAAGTATGAAGAAAACATTTTACAGTAACGGTAAATTACTCATCACAGGTGAATACGTGGTGCTTGACGGGGCCAAAGCCTTTGCCTTGCCCACCAAATACGGTCAAAACCTGAATATAGAAGAAACGGAAGACAACCTTATTCATTGGACTAGTTTTGACAGCGACGGCAGTATTTGGTTCAAAGAAACCATACCGTTTTCTTCAGTAGTTCGCAAAGAGCGTTTTGATGAGATTCACGACATAAAAAACACCTTGATTGAAATACTACATGAAGCCTATTTAATCAATTCTGATTTCATTACTGAAGCCAAAGGATACAACATCACAACCGAACTGACCTTTCCCCGAAAGTGGGGCTTGGGAACCTCGTCAACTCTTATTAACAATATTGCGCAATGGTTGCAACTTGATGCTTTTGAGTTGTTGAGAAAAAGTTTTGGCGGTAGCGGGTATGATATTGCCTGTGCCCAAAACAATTCGGGTATCATTTACCAGTTGGTTGATGACAAACCGATAGTTGAATTGGTCGATTTCCATCCCGATTTTACTGATAAGATTTTTTTCATTTATTTAAATAAAAAGCAAAACAGCCGAAAAGCAATTACTTCCTATTTTGGCAAGAATCACCATATTTACAAATCAATTCCGGTAATTGATGCTTTAACTCAAAAAGTGGTTTCGGCTAAGGAGCCCGGAGAATTTGCCTTGGCATTGCAGCGTCACGAAATTGAATTGAGCAACATCTTAGAATTGGCAACAGTGAAAGAAACTTTGTTTGAAGATTTTGATGGCGTGGTTAAAAGTTTAGGTGCTTGGGGAGGTGATTTTGTGCTGAGCATTTCCAAAGATGACCCTACGGCTTATTTCAAGCAAAAAGGCTATGAAACTGTTATTCCGTATAAAGACATGATTGCTGAAATTTAAAAAATACGTTTATATTTTGCTCAATATTTGAAGTAATAATATTAAACTAAAAAAGGCTGTCTCAATATTGAAACAGCCTTTTTTATATGGTTTATAACTGACTAGTAGAAGTTAGCTCTGTTATCCTCAATGTCAGCATCGTTTTTCAATGCCGGCATTACTCTACCTGAATAGTTTACAACTTGTTGTTGCAGTTTCGCACTGTACTCATCGTGTTTTTTCAAGGCAGGAGCTTTAGTAACTGTTTTGGTAACGATTACATATACTCCAGAGTTACCATCGATAGGTTTAGAAACTTGTCCTGCTTTTGTAGAGAAGGCAGTTCCAACTACTTTTGGTTCATAACCTGCACCTGGCATAGCCGGGTTTTCAAGAGTCAAATCAACCGCATTTTGAACGCTTACTTTGTTAGTAGCAGCAATAGCTGCAAGTGAAGCTCCATTCATTTTAGCTCTGATTTTTTCTGCTTTCTTTTTGTTTTTCAAAACCAATTCTACTTGAGTTCTGGCTTCATCCACTGACATCAACCCTTTTTCAGTAATTGATTTTAATTTGGCAATAACGTGACCAACATTTACCACTTCAAAACGTTTTACATCGCCTATGCTGGTGTTGCTGTCAAAAGCCCATTTTACGATTTGTCTTTGGTTGGTAATGGTTCCGAAGCTTTCATCGATTGCTTTTACTCTTACTGACGGATTTACCGTTAACTTCATTTGTTTGGCCAAAGTAGCAAAATCTTTATCTGCAGCTTCCATTTCAAATTTGGTTGCCTGAGTATAAATTTTATCATTGGTAGCCTCAGACGGTTCAATTTTTTGAGCAATTGTAGCCAATCTTACAGCATCTTGCTTGTCGGTAACATTGATAATGTGGTATCCGAATTCGGTTTCAACCAAACCAATTTTTCCGATCGGATTGTTGAATACGAAATCGTTAAACGGTTTTACCATCTGACCCGGAGCAAAAAATCCTAAATCACCACCGTTTTGAGCAGATGAATCGTCAGAGTTTGACATTGCCAATATAGGGAACATAGCAGGGTTTGCCTGAGCTTGTGCTAACAATCCCTCTGCTTTTGCTTTGGCTTGTTCTTTAGTTCTTTTTTCTTTTTTGTTAGGAACTTGTGTTCCTTCCCAGCTGATTAAGATATGGCTGGCTTTAGCTTTAGCACCCGCTTTTCTTCCTAACGCTTTTGAAATACAATAGTAATTGTTGTACATGTATGGTCCGTAAACATCACCTGTTGGTAAAGCAAATAATGCATCAGCGTGTTCTGCCGGTAAATCTTGTTTGGTTACGTAAGTTGAATCAAATGGTATATCGGAATTTGCATTTACAAATTCAGCATTGTCTGTAACATTTTTGAATCCGGGAATAGTGTCATTTTTACCGGTTTCTTTGTTGTAACGAACGCTTGGCAATAATAAACCGTCAACGTTTTTCTTAATTTCTGCTTCGTCAGCAGCTGATGGTTTGTCTTGAATCAAAACATAATCCAATTCGCGGCTCTCTTCTGATTTGAATCTTTTTTCTTTGGTTTTCATGTAAGCCAAGATTTCATCATCAGATATTTTTACGTCGCTGTCTTTTACAGTAGAGTAAGGAACAGAAACAAAGTCAAATGTTACTTTGTTCATTTCTGCTTCGTATTTTAATTTACCTTCAGTTTCAGTGGTAAACATAGCACCTTTTACCAAAGAATTATAGATTTGGTATTTGGCGTTCAATTCGGCGTCTTTCTCTCTTTCTTTCAACATTTGAAGACCTTCCGGATTGGTTTTGAAGTAGTCTTTGAATTTGTTCAAATCAAATTTTCCGGCCGCATTCAAAAACATTTTATTTTGACCAATATTAGGATCTGATTTTAAAACTTCGATGATGTGTTTTTCGCCAACGCGTATTCCCAGTTTTTCGAATTCAGCCGAAAGCAAAGCAATATTTACTTCTTGGTTCCAAACTTGGTTTGATGCCTGCATTGGAGTCATGCTTTGACCGTTTTGCGCATTTTTTTCAACGTTTGCCACTTTTACTCTAAACTCATCAAAAGAAATATCTTTTCCGTTTACGCTTCCCACGTCGGTTGATAAACTTTTGAAACCTTTGGTAAATAAATCCTGCACCACAAATGATAATAGTGCAAAACCGATAACCAATAAAAGGATACCTGAGCGTTGTCTAATTTTTGATAAAACTGCCATTTCTATTTTTGTTAATTTTTAATTCAGTTTGCGAAAATACAATTATCTGTGAAATAATAATACTCACCTAGTTATAATTTCAAATAAATTTTTGATTTTTTTGAAGAAATTAATCGATTATAGTCATTTTGACCAATTCGATCTTTTTGTTCGAGGCTTCTTCTATGTTAAATAGGAAGTTACCAATGGTAATTTGATCTCCTTTTTGTGGAATTTCCTTGGAAAAGTCAACAATAAAACCACCCAATGTAGTATAGGAATCGCTTTCGGGTATGCCTAGATTGTAGGTTTCGTTGAGGTACTCCACATCGAGTCGGGTAGAGAATAAATAGTTTTTGGGGTCTATCTGCTCTTCGGATAACGCTTCGTCCGAATCGTGTTCGTCTTCAATTTCGCCAAACAGTTCTTCTACAATATCTTCCATGGTTACGATGCCCGAGGTTCCGCCGTATTCATCTAAAACCACAGCCACACTTTTTCGTTTTTTGGTCAACAAATTCATGACATCCTTGATGAAAATAGTTTCGGGCACAAACTCCACCGATATCATGACCGATTTGATGCTTCGCGGTTTTTTAAACAATTCAAACGAATGGACATACCCAACAATGTCGTCCAATGAATTAAAATACACCAGTATTTTGGAGTAGCCGGTTTCTATGAAAAGGGTCCTTAAGTCAACAATTGAGCTGTGTAAATCCACCGCTACCAATTCGGTTCTGGGCGTCATGATGTCGCGTGCTTTAACACCTGAAAACTCGAGAGCATTCTGAAAAATTTGTATTTCCGAGTCCACACTTTCGTGGTCTTCTACAGCATTCATTTGTTCGGTAATAAAATTGCCCAGTTCTGTTTTGCTGAAAGAGAGGTTGATTTGATCGCCTTCGGTTTTGAAAAATTTCTTCAGTATGAAATCGGATATCCAAATCATGAACGAAGAAATGTAGTAAAACAACCAGTAAAAAAAATAGGCGGGAAGGGCAAAGACTTTGATGGCGGTATTGGCGTAAATCTGAAAAAACACCTTGGGTAAAAATTCAGAAGTCATCAAAACGATTAAGGTGGAAAGCGTCGTTTGGAGTAACAAATTGGTCAAATCCGAAAATTGATACCCAAAGGTAGCAAACCAATGCATGAGCAAATCACCCATGAAAAAACCGTAAACTACCATAGAAACGTTGTTACCAACAAGCATGGTGGCAATAAATTTGGATGGTTTTTGCGTTAGTTTAGCCAGGATTTTAGAGATGAAATCGTCTTGCTTTTTTTCAATTTCCAAGTAGATTTTATTGGAAGAAACAAAGGCAATTTCCATCCCGGAGAAGAAAGCGGAAAGTATCAAACAAAGAATGATGATTCCGATTTCCATGGGTTATGGCTTTTTGTTTTGTTCTTGAAATTTTCTCCCGAAATTCCTTCTGAAGAAAAACATGAAAACCCCAACAGCTGCAAATCCGATGCTGATGTAAGCTTTGTTGGTTTCGCCTTCCTGATACCTTTGATAGGCGTCAAAAGCAAATAATATTCCGGCGATTAGGTAAGCGTATTGGGTAAATTTTAAGTATTTCATGGTTATTCTGATTGGACTTGTCCTGATATTTTTTGTGAGTTTACTTTTTTGAAGTCTTTGCTGAAATCAATGCCTTCACCATAGGAAACACCTTTAGTTGAAGTAAATTTAAATCTTTTTTCGGTAAAAAACCACTCGTTCTTTTGGTCGTAATACAATTGTTCGGTTTCCAATACATCTCCGCTTTGGCTTGATATTCTTACGTGTCCCTGCAAATCAATTAAATTAGTGGCTTTGTGTGACACCGCATAATCGGCCACCACTAAGGTTTGTTTTCCGTTTTTATCAAACAGCGTTAAATGTATGCCTTTCGGGAATTCGGTAAACGGAAATTCAACGGTGGCGTAATCCAGCATTTTTGGACTTACCAAGTTAGCGGTTATTCTGCCGGAGTCGGTGTACTTTAAGTTGATTGAATCCGCATCGCCGCTGGGTGTGAATTCGGATATGCCCATTTTTTGCACATCCCTGAAATTGCTTTCGCAGGCAATTACCATGAAACAAAAAGGTATGGCCAAAAGCAACGGAATGCTATTTTTGGATAAAAAGGTCATTATTTTTTTGGAAAAGAGATGGTTTCATTAATCCAACAACCTATTGTTATGGATTTTCCGTTCATTTTTTTATCGCTGATGTCTTTATCTGTCAATTTTTTCGAAGCAAATCTTTCAATCATTCTGTCGGCAGTTGGTTTTAATCTGGGTTCAGCCACAACCGCTTTTTTCAGTGTTTCTTCTGCCAAATAGTAAACCGCTTTTTTCTCAAAATCAGTTTTTCCGCATTCTTCGGCACTGTTTGAATATTGTTCGGCCAAAAACAAATACGCTTTTCCCATTTTAGGATCCAGAGTATAGGCTTTGACTAGCAAAGCTTTTGATTTTTCTTTCTCTTTACTGAGTAGTCCGGTGGCCAACGAATAATCTAATTTGGCTTTTTCCAACGGATCGGTTTCTAGGGCTTCCGCTTCGGTAAAATACTGTATGGCTTCCGGAAGTCTGCGTTGTTTTATACAGGTTACCGCCATATAATAAGCCGATTTTGAGGTGGGCTTTAATTTGTAGTTGGCTTCGGCTATGGCATTGTATATGGGTTCTCCGCCACATTTTATAGTCAAATTGCTCAGGGCTGCGGTTAGCCATTCTGCATTTTCTTTATTGGCTTCAAAATTTTTCTCGTAATAAGTCGATAAATTGTCGCAGGTAGCCAACTCTTTTACCAAAGAACGAACGCCTCTGGCTGCTGTTTTATATTCGGTTTCTTTTTCCGGTTTGGCAGTTTCCAACTCTGTAAGCAATGCGCTTATCACCATGTATTTATCCAACACCATGTCCGAAGTAACTTTTGTTTTCTCAGCTTGGTATTTTTCAACATACAGATTAAAATAGGTGTAAATGGCTCTGGCGTCATTTAGATTTTTTGGGTTTTTTGCAAAACTGCTGTCTAATAAGCTGTAGATTTCCTGATTGGTTCCTACATTATTATCCATCAAAACCAGCGCTTTTTTAACTTCAAAATCTGCGGCAGATGATGGGAAGTTTCTATTGTATTGGTCGTAGAGTTTTAGTAGTTCGCGAACCAATTTTTCTTTATCTTCCGGAGAAGCGGCATTGTCTATTCTGAATTGCTGAATCTCAATTCCATCTGTGTACACAGACTCACTCTGTTTGGGGCAATTTTTGCTTACCTCAGTCCATGTGGTGAACGATTCGGTCACTTTTTTGGTCTGAAATAATTCTTGATATTCTTTTATTTTTGAGGAACAATCAAACTTTTGAGCGTTGATGTTTGCAAAAAATAAAACACCTATTATAGAAAAAATTGCTTTCATAGTACTGAATTTTAGTCGTATTTGCGTTTAACGAACCATCTGTCACTGAGCGATAAACCAATGCTTAAATTTACGTAATTTTCTTCAACCAGGTTGTAGTATTTTGTACCGCGCTTTCCAACTTCCAATCCGATATTGATGTTGGAGAACCCTCCGCCTAATGGCAATCCTAAACCTATATTGGCGGCCATGTCGTCAATAGATTTACCTTGTATTACCAATCCGGTGTTTTCATAACGAAGTCCGGCACGGTAAGTGATTTTTTTCAAGTAGCTGGAGTAAGAGTTGTAGTTCGGAATGAAATAACCTCCAATGCTGTAACGCATGGCGTCTTTGAATGAGGTAGTATAGCGTGTGTCTTCTCCTGAAATTGGTCCGTAAATATCTTTAAAACGGTTAGAAGTAACACTGGTGTTTAAATAGGTAATTTCCCCTCCAATCAACCATTTTTTCACTTCTCCGAATCCTGATCCGAAGGCAATTTTTGAAGGAAGTTTAATTTTAGTGTCTTCTACGGCTATTTGTTGAGTTTCTTCAATAGTGATTGTAGAGGTTACTTTTACAATGTCGATACTACGGGAGTTGTCTAAGAATAACTTCGCTTCAGGAGTATAAGTTAATGCACTGAAGAACGAAAGCTTTTGGTTTAACTTGGTTTGGTAAGTCAATCCCAAATCAAAATTAATGCCGTGTAAATCTGATGAATTGTTTTCTCTTGTTCCTAATTCGATGAAGTCAAGACCGGCTTTGTAACGCAAATTGGTTGTTTCTATTTTTCCGAAATTGTATTGCACATCGGCACCAAAGCTGAATTTTTTATTCAGTTTAAAACCCAAGCCAAAGAAAACTTTGTTAACCCCGCCAATACCTTTGTAAGTAGAGTAGATGTTGTTGGTTTCGGTTACCGGTTTTTCAATTTTATACCCAACTGAAGAATAAGGAATGAGTCCGAAACCAATGCCCACTTTCCCAATAGGAACTCCAACAGACAAGTAATCAACCGCCGTTCTTCGGGCTTTTTCCGTTTGAACTTCTGATTTGGAATGGGTGTTGATATACGTTCCGCCCAAATTAAAGTTGATCAACTTCAAGCTGGCCAATTGCGCCGGATTTTGCAGATTGATGTGAGTACTGTCAGGAAAAACAGAAAGACCACCCATCGAACGGTTTTCAACGGTTCCTTTAAATTTAATATCCCCAATTCCGTAATAAGAATAAGGCGAGGCAGTTCCTTCCTGTGCTAATGCATTGATAGAAACAAGTAAACAGATGCTTACTATAATTTTTTTAATCATTTTTGATTGTATTGAAAAGTTTGATTCAAACTTTCCAGCAGAAAATTTGAATTGGCAAATATGGTATTTTTTAATCGTTTAGCCAAAAATTCTGCATCTCCTCCCGTTAAAATTATGATAAATTTAGCGTATCGGGTTGTGTAGTTCTCAATAAAACCGTCGATTTCACTAATCACACCATTGACAACCCCTGAATGTATAGATTCCTTAGTTGAATTCCCGATGAAATTTTCGGGATAGCTTTTGGTCAGCAAGGGCAATTTTGCGGTAAAATGATGCAAGGACTCATATCGTAAAGCAATGCCGGGTGAAATGGCTCCGCCCAAATAATTGTCATCGGCATCAATAAAATCATAGGTAATACAAGTACCGGCATCAATAACCAAACGGTTTTGTTTTGGAAATTGCAGAACGGCTCCGGCGGCTAAGACCATCCGGTCAATGCCCAATGTATTGGGAGTGGCGTATAAATTTTGAAAAGGGAATTTGGTTTCATGAGAAATGAACTCAATTTTGACGCTTTTTTCAAAAGTTAAAAAGGCTGATTGGTCCAAATTTCCCACTGAAGCAACTGCCATAGTTGTTATTTTGGGATGCTGTTGTAAAATAATTTCAACTTTTGTGGTAAATTCTTCTTTGGTGAAAATGAATACTTCAAAAAGTGTATTCGCTTCAAAGACAGCAGCTTTAATTCGGGTGTTTCCAACGTCAATGGCTAAAAGCATAGCGGAGATTTTGATGATGCTAAGGTATGAATACTTTTTTTTTATTATTTGTTTTGGATAAATTAAAAATCGTTCTATATTTGCACCCGCAACAAAGCAAGGTATCTTAGCTCAGTTGGTAGAGCAATGGACTGAAAATCCATGTGTCCCTGGTTCGATTCCTGGAGATACCACAAAAAAGCCCGAACAGAATTGTTCGGGTTTTTTGTTTTATTTGGCTCTGACTTTTGCTACTATCCCTTTTATCGAAGTCATATTCAACGGAAATTCTAAAAACACATGAATGAGACTCAGGAATAACAGAGCTATAAATCCGATTCTGTATTCGTATAAGTACAACGCAATACTCACAGCCCAAATTGCCAGTATGGTGTAGGTTTTGGTTTTGGATAGGTTTTTATTCCAGCCAATAACTGAGGTTTTTGAAAACCAATTCAGATAGTGATATGTATATGCAAAGGCGATAAATATCTGTATTTTAATAGCCAAGACCGACATAAAATTGAATGCCCCATCTTGTTTGCTATCAAATAAATGCGACAAATTAAAGGTCAAAACTCCAAAATTACTGCCGTTGAATGAAGCAACGGTTTTTTCTTTTAACGGAAAATAATCGGCTGCATTGATGTGACTTGTCATAATAATCAAAGGAACCAGTATCAGCAAAATTATGCCGATGACGCCTGGTGTGCTTTTAGAGTTTATGGTGCCGTAAATCATGAACAGTAAGGTAAATAGGTATACGTGTATGATGGTAGGCACAAAAACCACCATTGCTAATGCCATAGCGGGAAAGTAATTTAAAAGCGTGATGACAATTGACAAGGACAACGACAAAAATAAAATCAATTGCTTTTTTTTCTTAAAGTAAATTAATCCCAAAGCCAGCATAAGGGCCACTATGATGATTTCATCTCCAATCTTGTTCATGAAATCCAGGAAACTTTGATAACCCGGTATTGAACCCAAACTGGTCGAGCTTAAAAGTTTTAAAAATAAAGGGACACACAGCAAAAAGGCCATAGTTACAAACACCCATATCCATTTGGTTTCCCGTAAAAAGTAGTTTTTTTCTTTTAACCAATTGATTTCGGTTAAATAGTGCAACGGACCAAGAAAAGCATACGAAAACAGAAACAATTCAAAAGGCAGATTAAATGCTAAAGCCAGTGAAATAATGATGAGTATGATGTTAAGGATGTCGGTTTCTTTAGTATTCATAGAGTCTTGCTGCTAAGGGTTTGCGAAACAAGTATACAACAATAAATTAAATTTAGAAACGCTTCAAACCTCACTTTTCTCATTCGGGTACAAGCCTCAAACTGCATTTAACACAAAAAGTGAATGGTAATTGTAAAATTTTCACTAAAATTGACGGCTTTTTATAATCAATCCCAAAAATGAAATCAAAGCAATTACTTATCCTGTTTTTTCTATCGTGTTTTTCACTTGTTGCGCAGCAAAAACTTACTGTTGAAGAAATTTATACCGGAACTTTCAGAGCGCAAGGCATGGACGAACTTCAAGCGTTGAAAAATACCAATCAGTACACGGTTCTTAATTTTGACCGAACTTCGCGAAGCATGCAGATTGATTTGTATGATTATGCCACTCTGAAAAAGGTTGCAACACTTATTGATACCAAAGAGTACAGCGATTTAGCCGATGGCATTGACAGCTATACATTCAGTAATGATGAAAAACAAATTTTGATTGCCAACAATACCAATCAGATTTACCGCCATTCGTTTACGGCCGATTTCTTTTTGTATACCATAGCGACAAAACAACTTACCAAAGTCTTGACGCAGGTGCAGGAACCAACCTTTTCCCCTGATGGGACAAAAATCGCTTTTGCAAAAGAAAACAATCTTTTTATTTACAATATTGCTTCCAAAAAAACAACTCAAGTTACCACTGACGGAAAGAAGAACAGCATCATCAACGGAATTACCGATTGGGTTTATGAAGAGGAATTTGCTTTTGTAAGAGCTTTTGATTGGAGTGCTGACAGCAAAAAAATAGCATACATTCGTTTTGACGAAACCGAAGTGCCGGAGTTTTCGATGAATATTTATAAAAAAGAGTTGTACCCAACGGTAGAAACATTCAAATATCCGAAAGCCGGAGAGAAAAATGCGCTGGTTTCTTTGTTTTTATACGATGTAAACAACAATACGACAAAACCGGTAAATCTCGGTAATTACAATGATTTTTACATTGCCCGAATGAAATGGACCAACGATGCCAATGTGCTTTCTGCTCAGGTGTTGAATCGTCATCAGGATAATTTGGACTTGCTGTTTATTGACGGAACCACTGCTGCCGCCAAAGTAGTTTTGAATGAAAAAGACAACGCCTATGTGGATGTAACCGATAATTTGACTTTCCTGAAAGACAACAGTTTTATCTGGACCAGCGAAAAAGACGGATTCAATCACATTTATTGGTACGACAAAACCGGAAAACTTAAAAGCCAGGTTACCAAAGGAAATTGGGAAGTAACGGCTTATTACGGTCTAGACGAAAAAACAAAAACCATTTTCTATCAATCTACTGAGAATGGTTCGACGGTTAGAGATGTGTATAAAATTGGTTTAGACGGAAAAAAGAAAGTAAAATTATCCGAGAAAAACGGTACAAACGGAGCAACGTTCAGTCCTAATTTTCAATTTTTTATCAATACATTTTCCAATGCGACTACGCCGCCAACCTACACATTAAACTCGGCTTCAAACGGTAAAGTTGTACAACCAATAGTAGATAACAACGCTTTGACCGAAAAACTGAAAAAATACGATTTACCCACCAAAGAATTTTTTGAATTGACCACCGAAAAAGGCAACAAGTTGAATGCCTGGATGATTAAGCCAAAAGATTTTGATGCCAATAAGAAATATCCGGTTTTTATGTATCAGTACTCAGGACCGGGATCGCAACAAGTGGCCAATGACTGGTTAGATACCAATGATTATTGGTTCATGATGTTGGCACAACAAGGGTATATCACCGTTTGTGTTGACGGAAGAGGTACCGGATTCAAAGGAGCGGCTTTCAAAAAATGTACGCAAAAACAATTGGGTAAATTGGAAGTAGAAGACCAAATTGACGCTGCCAAAGTCATCGGGAATTATCCGTATGTTGATAAAACCAGAATCGGTATATTTGGCTGGTCTTACGGCGGATTCATGTCGAGCAATTGCATCCTGAAAGGTGCCGATGTTTTCAAAATGGCTATTGCTGTGGCTCCGGTTACCAATTGGCGTTTTTACGACAGCATTTATACCGAGCGTTATTTACAGACCCCGCAGGAAAATGCCGGCGGATACGATGATAATTCGCCGATTAATTTTGTGTCAAAACTAAAAGGCAATTATCTGTTAGTACACGGAAGCGCCGATGATAACGTTCACGTACAAAACAGCATGCAAATGATTGAAGCCTTGGTGCAAGCCAACAAACAATTTGACTGGGCTATTTATCCGGATAAAAACCACGGCATTTACGGAGGCAAAACCCGAATTCAATTATTCAACAAAATGACTGCTTTTATCAAAGAGAAACTATAAAACCAAAATAAATTAAAACTATAATTATGAGTGAAACTAAAGCGAAAACTGGACATCCAAAAGGATTATACTTCCTATTCTTTACAGAGATGTGGGAGCGATTCAGTTACTATGGAATGAGAGCCATCTTCATTCTGTTTATGACCAAAGTATTGTTGATGAAAGATGCCGATGCGTCCGAAATTTACGGAAGTTATACCGGATTGGTTTATTTAACCCCACTTTTAGGAGGCTATCTTTGCGATAAATTTTTAGGAAACAGAAGAAGTATCGTTATTGGAGGATTACTAATGGCCATCGGACAGTTTTGTATGTTCTTCAGTGCTTCTGTGGGTGCCAACGGAGGTGTAGCCATCATGTGGATGGGACTTACAGCCATCATCATTGGTAACGGATTCTTTAAACCGAACATTTCAACGATGGTTGGACAGTTATATCCTGCCAACGACAGAAGAATTGACAGTGCTTTTACCATTTTCTATATGGGAATCAACTTGGGTGCGTTCTTTTCGCCTTTGGTTTGCGGATCAATGGATTTTAAATGGGGATTTTTGGCAGCCGGAGTAGGAATGTTGTTGGGATTGGTTGCTTTTGTTTTCGGGCAAAAGAAATTCCTTGTTTCCGAAGAAGGTAAAGAAATCGGGCTTCCGGTGAAGAAACTTGACGGAAAAAGTATCGCGATGATTATCGGTTCGATTGCCATCATCTTCTTTATGTTGAATTTCAAACAAATGTTCAAAAGCGATATCGACATCATCAGCTATTTTATTTACGGCGCAATGATAGCCATGCCAATTATTATTTTCAGTGATAAAAGCTTAACCAAAATAGAAACACAAAGAATCACTGTTATTTTCATCTTGGCATTTTTCGTGATTTTCTTCTGGGGTGCTTTCGAGCAAGCCGGAGCTTCTTTGACCTTATTTGCCGACAGACAAACCGACAGAAACTTTTTTGGCTTTGAAATTCCTGCCAGCTGGTTCCAATCGGTAAATCCGTTAGCGGTAATTTCTTTGGCGCCTATATTCACTATCATTTGGGGATTCTTATACGCCCGAAAATTAGAACCATCTTCGCCTAAGAAAATGGCAATCGGTCTTGGTTTGGTAGCTTTAGGTTATGTAGTGATAGCTATTGCTGTTAAAGGATTAGGTGTTGGAGATAAAGTTTCTATGTGGTGGTTGTTTTCTTTGTATGTGATTCATACGATGGGAGAATTGTGTTTATCGCCAATTGGTTTGTCAATGGTTTCAAAATTAGCGCCGTTGCGTTTGTCATCTTTGATGATGGGAACTTGGTTTTTAGCCAATGCCGCAGCCAACAAATTTGCCGGAACCCTAAGTGCTTTGATACCTGGCGGTGAGGACGGATCTGGCGGAGCTACTCATTTCCTTGGTTTTCAAATCACCAACTTGTATGAGTTTTTCGTGTTGTTCATAATCATGTCTGGTGTTGCAGCTGCCATTTTGTTTGTGTTAAGCTCTTGGCTTGAAAAACGCATGCACAATGACCATGTAGAAGGAGCTGTGGAAGTAGGACACTAATTAGTTAAAAATATTTTATATCTTTCAAACCTACAAGAAATCCTTGTAGGTTTGTTTTTTTAAATCTGTAATATATGTGGAAAAGTCATCCTAAAGCACTCCCTTACCTGTTTCTTTCCGAAATGTGGGAACGATTCGGTTATTATCTCATGATTGGTATTTTTACGCTTTATCTGAAAGATGTAGGAGCGGGATTTGCCATGACTGAAAAAGAAGCCTCTGATTTGTACGGTACTTTCATTGCGTTGGTTTTCCTGACGCCGTTCGTTGGCGGGTTGGTTGCCGACCGTTATCTGGGGTATAAAAAATCTATAGTACTCGGAGGAATAATGATGGGAGTTGGTTATTTCATGATGGGCATCCATAATATTACGATGCTTTATGTAGCCATGACGTTGGTTATTGTTGGTAATGGATTTTTCAAACCTAATATTTCCACCCTTTTAGGTAATTTTTATA
The DNA here is from genome assembly GCA_964413435.1 of uncultured Flavobacterium sp. Lineage (GTDB taxonomy): Bacteria > Bacteroidota > Bacteroidia > Flavobacteriales > Flavobacteriaceae > Flavobacterium. The sequence continues at coordinate 26,906 of CAYPSB010000017.1, read as the reverse complement.
ATGAAGACCAATACAAAGAAAAGAAAGATGAGGGATACAATATCTTTTACATGGGAATCAATGTAGGGGCCTTTATCTGTAACTTTTTTGGTGCAGCATTGCAGATCCTTTTGGGCTGGCACTATGCGTTTATGGCCGCTGGTGTCGGGATGTTCATCGGAGTGATTGTGTTCTTGTTAGGGACCAAGCATTATGGCGATAAAACCCAGAAAAAAGGGGTGCAGGAAGGCGATATGCCGTTTTATAAAATTGTCCTTTTCATCTTATTACCATCGGTCATTTTTGGAGTTATCGGTTGGTTGATTAAAGGCGTACAATCGGATGCCAATCCGGATAGTTATATTTTTGGGTCTGACAGCACCGATGCTTTTATCTTTGCTTGTATACCGGTAATATTCTTTTATGGAAGTTTGTATTTTAAAGCCAAGACAGAGGATAAAAGGCCAATAGGAGCTTTGCTGGCTATTTTTGCTGTGGTGATTTTATTTTGGGCCGTATTCAAATTGAACGGTTCCGCACTTACCACTTGGGCTGACCGCTACACTGATCGTGAAGTCACTGGAACTTCACAAACGGTTTTCAGCACATTGAAGCTGGCCAAGGAAGTCGAGTTTAAAAAAGATTCTATAGAATTATACGATGACAATTTCCGTCTTCAAAAAGAAAATGGAGTAGTTAAAAAAGAAGTGAACTATCCGCTGTACTTCCGAAATGTAGAAGAAAGGAAAAAGCCGGCAGAAGGGGCTAAAGTATCACTATGGGCGACCAATTTAAGTCAGTCTATTAATCCGGGTTGGGTTATTATTCTGACGCCTTTAGTAGTTGCCTTTTTTACATTTTTAAGATCAAGAAAAAAGGAACCGAGTACTCCAACTAAAATAGCCTTCGGGTTGTTAATCTCGGCTTTGTCCGTATTGGTAATGGTTGCAGCGGTTGAAATCGGGAATAACGGAACCGAGAAAGTATCGGTGTGGTGGCTGGTTGCCAATTATGGTATTATAACCATTGGAGAATTGTTCCTGAGTCCGATGGGATTGTCAATCGTATCCAAATTATCGCCCAAAAATATCACGGCACTCATGATGGGAGGTTGGTTTTTATCTACTTCTATCGGAAATAAACTGAGCGGTGTTTTAGCTAGTATGTGGGACACGTATGATAATAAAGCAGACTTTTTTTGGGTGAATTTCGGCTTGTTGATGTTTGCCACATTGTTGATGTTTGTTTTGGTGAAAAATTTAAATAAAGTAATGCAAGAAAAAGGAATAAATTAATAATATGGAAAATAAACTAACACTGGAACAAATTCAAAATTTTGAAGGAAAGTATCCGAAACAACTGTGGTATTTGTTTACTGTAGAAATGTGGGAACGCTTTTGCTTTTATGGCATGCGTGGGGTACTTACTTTTTTTATGGTAGACCAACTGCTTTTAAAAGACGACGCTGCCAATTTACAGTACGGAGCTATCCAGGCTTTTGTATACGCTTTTACGTTTATTGGAGGAATCTTTGCAGACAAAGTTTTAGGTTTCAGAAAGTCACTTTTTTTCGGTGGGATTGTCATGATATTAGGCAACTTACTGATCGCTTTTGCTCCGCAACACATGTTTTATTATGGGATTGCTTTTTCTATTATAGGAACCGGTTTTTTTAAACCTAATATTTCTTCCATGGTAGGGGAGTTGTATCACGAAAAAGATCCCCGAAGAGATGCGGGTTACGGAATGTTTTATGCAGGAATAAATATAGGAGGTCTTTTTGGAGGTGCTTTATGTATCTTTCTCGGAAAATATTATTCATGGAGTTTGTGCTTTTTAGCTGCAGCAATAGTGATGACTGCCGGTTTGCTTACGTTTTTGTTTACCAAAAAACACTTGGGGCCAATAGGAGATTCCCCATTGGTACAACTTCCGAAATCTAAGAGACAAATCAGAGAAATAGCTGTTTATTTAGGTTCGTTATTGAGTATTCCTTTTATTTTTATAATGGTTAAAAATACCGATTATACTGATTATTTCATGTATACCATCGGAATCATAGCCGTTGGATATTTTATATACGAATTGGTAAAATTGGCCAGTGCCAGTCAAAAGAAAAAATTGATAGCTGCGTTTTCATTCATCTTTTTCTATTTCTTGTTTAATGCTATTTATGAACAAAGCGGCGGTTCGTTATCCTTATTTGCCAAAGACAATTTGAACAGTAATTTGTTAGGTTTTAATATTGATCCTAATGTGGTAAACAACAGTTCGAATACTTTTTTTGTAATCGTTTTAAGTCCGATTATTGGATTGTTGTGGTTGTGGTTAGCCAAAAAGAAATTGGAACCGAATACTCTGATTAAATTTGGAATCGGATTTTTATTCTTATCCGCTTCATTTTTTATCTTTTATTACACTAAGTTTTTCGCCAATGCTGAAGGAATAACTTCTTTGAACATCTTTACACTGGCCTATTTTGTTACCACTATTGGTGAACTTTGTTTGGGCCCTATCGGAATGTCAATTATCACCAAGTTATCACCCAAAAAACTGTTCGGGATGATGATGGGATTGTGGTTTTTAGCAAGTGCTTTTGGTCAGTTGGCAGCCGGAAAACTAGGGGCTGAAATATCAAGATCAAATCAAGGCGCTACCTTACTGTCAAAGCTGCAGTCATATACGGAAGGCTATTACCAATTAGCTATGTATTCCTTAATCGCCGGATTAATTTTAATTTTGATTTCGCCTTTTGTGAAAAAATTGATGCAGGATGTAAAATAAAATACTTAAATTTCGGCATTGTTTTTGACGATTGCCAAAGACATAATTAAATACAATTATTTTAAAATGAAAAAAATAGCTATTACCTTATTTTTAATCTTGGGTTCGTTAACCATACAAGCACAAGAATTGACATGGCAAACAGATATGAACAAAGCCATGGAGATTTCTAAAAAATCTAAAAAACCATTATTGTTGTTTTTCACCGGAAGCGATTGGTGCGGTTGGTGTATTCGTTTGCAAAAAGAAGTTTTGAAAACTCCTGAATTTGCCAAATGGGCCAATGAAAATGTAGTTTTAGTTGAATTGGATTTCCCTAGAAGAACTCCGCAACAACCGGAAATACAAAGACAAAATCAAGAATTGCAGCAAACTTTCGGAGTACAAGGATACCCTACAGTTTGGTTTGTGAACGCTACTAAAAAAGATGGTAAAATCAATTTGGAAAAACTCGGAAGTACTGGTTATGTAGCAGGAGGACCAAGTGTATGGTTAGCCGGAGCGGATCAAATTCTTGGAAAAAAGAAATAACAAACGTTCTTTTATAGTTTACAGAATCCCTTTTCATTAGTGTAATGAAAAGGGATTTTTGCTTTCAGGCAGGTTGATTGCCAAAGTTTTGCATAACTTTTGTAATTGGAACCGTCGGCTATAATTTGCTTCGGGTGATAGGTGTCCAATAGCCGTTGCATATTCAATTTGGGCGATTGAATGAGTATGATAATATCAGGATTGATATGTTTTGGATACAAACAGGAATCGTCGATAATCAATATTTTTTGGTTCTTGAAAAACAGTAGGTTGGTTAAAGTTTTGCGTTGGTTGGCTTTACAAAAATTTGCCACTAAATAAGACTGCACCGTTTGGTTGTTGTCAAGAGTATTGAGTATACTGTCATTACCGTAAATGGTAACCTCAGAGCCAATTCTTTCAGCTAAAATAGTGTCTTTTCTGTTGTTGAAAATGATTAACTCCTCGGAGTTTTGTGCCCTGTTTTTTTGAAAAATAAAGCAAAACTGTAATGCAATAATACCTGATAAAGCATACATGCAAGTCTTATAGGTTGGTCTTTTAATCCAAAAAATCATCAAAAAAAGAGCCGCATAAGAACAAACTAACATTTCCTGAGTAAAAGAAATATTCCGGATGATGAAATTTTCAAATGATGCTACCCAATGAATAAGCAGATTGAGTAAACTAATCGATGTTTCCAGAGGTTTGACAATCCAAAGCGGAACTGTGTGAAAGGCAGCTGTCAAAACAGCAATTACGCCCATCGCCATAATCAATCCAAGCAAAGGCAATATAAGCAAATTGGTAATGAAGAATAAACTGGGAAATTGGTGGAAATAATAAATACTCAAAGGCATGGTTCCGATTTGTGCCGCAAAAGAAACAGTAAGAATGTTCCAGAAGTACCGAATGATTTTGTTTTTGGGTTGCCATAGTTGAGATAAAACCGGTTCTAACCAAAGTATAAAAAATAAGGCCAAATAACTCAATTGAAACCCAACGTCAAATAGAAAAGATGGTTTGAACAACAAAATTAAGAACATTGAAACTATTAAGGTGTGATAAATGTTCACCGTTCTTTTCAAATGCGTACCGATGGCAACAAAAGAAAACATAGTCGCCGAACGCACAATTGATGGCGATAAACCTGCAAGTATGGTAAACGACCAAAGCGAAAGAAGAATAATGCCCAGTTTCAAAGCGCCCCCTTTTTTTGTATTGCCAATCGGTTTCAGGATGAACGTAATGAATATCAATATGAATCCCACATGCAACCCGGAAACGGATAAGACGTGTACGGCTCCGGCGTACTGATAATCTTTTAAAGTTTCTTGGGAAATGTCTTGTTGTTGTCCCAGAATCAGAGCATTCAATACGTTCAATTCTTCTTTGGAAATGACTGAATTTTGCAGATTAGATATGATAGTTTCTCTGAAATCGGAAAAGGAGGCCCAAATGCTTGGCTCGAGATTTTGCAATTGTAACTGATGGTTTTGCGTATAGATTTGCGCATAGATTTCCTGATTTTCAAGATAACGGCTGTAATCAAACAAACCGGGATTGAATGGTTGTGAATTTTTATAAATGACTCCTGAAACATTGATAATACATCCGATTTTTATGTTGGGAAATGAATCTTTCTTGGCTACATTAAGAATGATTTTCCCCGAACTCGTTTTGGCATCAACTTCTTTGACCCAACACACGAATCGATTGTTTTTTTGAGTGCTTTTCAGCTTTTCATTTATCAATAATTTGAGCCGATGTCCGTTGTCGTAGTCACGTATAAGGTGTGTATAATGATCGTTACGAAGTGTGTCTTTGTGGATCAACGCGGTGGTCATGCCGCTTATTACCGAAGTGAATACTACCAAGCCTCCGAACAAGTATGTAAGATAGCTGTTTTTTGTAATGCAATAATGAACAATGTACAAGGCCAGTACCGAGATTCCTAAGATCCCAAAAACAAAAACAGGCTGCAGATCCATCAATCGGAACAAAAGAATGCCCGATATAAATCCGATGAAAATTTTAATTAATGGAAATTGTAAGATTTTCATGTAACTAAATTACATAAAAATTTTTACAAATGAAGGAAAATTAGTCTAATACCCGATTGATTTGAACGAAAGTTCTTTGATAATAAGGCTCTTTGATAGAAGAAATAACTACCCCGCTTTGAGTCGAAGAATGGATGAATTTTACGTCATCGCCATTTACTTCTACTACCATACCCACATGATTGATACGTCGTTGGCCTCGGTTGATGAAGAAAATCAAATCTCCTTTTTTGGCGTTGCTCAGAGTTGTTTTGGTGCCAATTTCGGCCATTTCATGAGAAGATCGGGGCAGAGTTATGGCAAATTTTTTGAAAGTTGAAAACATCAATCCCGAACAATCAAATCCTTCTTTGCTGGTGCCCCCACTTTTGTATCGGGTGCCCAAATTATCCGAAGCTGTATTGATGAGTTGTTCAACCAAATAGCTGGAATCCTCATTGTCGATGATGATATCGTTATCGTTGCTGTCGTTAATTCCGGGAATATTTTTTGGAGTCGGAACTTGTTTTTTAGGTTTAACGGCTGCTGTATGATTGGTGTTAACCTTCTTTGGGGTACTTACTTTTTCTTCTTTTTCGGCAACCGTAACGGGTTGAACATAAACGCCTTTTTTTAAGGCCTCGTCTTTAGATGTAATGATGGCAGATGTTGGTTTACAAGATGTAAACAACAGTAAGACAAACGATATGTAAACGAGTTTTTTCAAAAAAAGAATTTTGACAAAGGTAAAAAAATCAATTTAGAATCAAAATCACCTCAGTTCATTTAAGATTAATTTAGCAGTTTTGGCACTGGCTCCTTCGCCACCTAATTTGGATTCCAAAGCTTCGTATTTTTCCAATAATGTCTGTCTGTATTTTGGTTCAAGCAATTTAGAAAGTTCTTTTTTTAGGTTTTTAGGATTGCACTTGTCCTGAATCAATTCGGTTACTACTTCTTCATCCATTATCAAATTTACCAATGAGATGTATTTTAATGTTATGATTCGCTTGGCTATTTGATATGAAGCCCAGCTGCCTTTATAACAAACGACTTCGGGCACTTTGAAAAGTGCGGTTTCCAGTGTAGCCGTTCCCGAAGTAACTAACGCTGCTGTAGCCACGCTCAGTAAATCATAGGTTTTGTTAGAAATGAACTTAACGTTTTGGTTGGTTAAAAACTGTTCGTAAAAATGATAATCCTGACCCGGAGCTCCTGCAATCACAAATTGATAATCACTAAAATCATTGACTATACTGAGCATCACGCCAAGCATTTTGGCAATTTCCTGTTTCCTGCTTCCGGGCAAAATAGCAATAATGGGTTTTTCGTCTAACTGATTTTCTTTTTTAAATGCCGCTTCATCTGTTTTCGGACGGTTGTGAATGGCATCAATCAGCGGATGTCCTACAAAATCAACCGGAAAATGATGCTTTACTTCAAAAAAGTCTTTTTCAAACGGCAGAATGACAAACAGTTTATCAAAGTCGCGTTTAACAGCCTTGATGCGATTTTCTTTCCAGGCCCAAATTTGCGGCGCTATATAATAATGGGTCTTGATGCCCCTTTTTTTTGCCCATTGCGCAATGCGCATATTGAATCCGGGATAATCTATAAAAATGATTACATCAGGATTGAATTTTTCAATATCTCTCTTGCAAATTTTGATGTTGTTGAGAATGGTCTTGAGGTTCATAACCACTTCGGCAAAACCCATAAAGGCCAAGTCGCGATAGTGTTTGACCAGAGTGCCACCTACCTTTTGCATCAAATCACCACCCCAAAATCGAATGTCTGCCGAAGCATCTTCTTGGTAAAGCGCTTTCATTAAATTGGAGCCGTGTAAATCGCCCGAAGCTTCTCCGGCAATGATGTAATATTTCATAATTTATAAATTCCAGGAATTAAGTTGGGCAATGGCATGATGAGCCGTTAAGTCAAATTGAACCGGTACGATAGAAATATAGCCGTTTGCCAAAGCCCATTCGTCAGTGTCTTCTCCTTTATCTAAATTGACAAATTCACCGCTTAACCAGTAATAATCTTTCCCGTAAGGTGTTTGTCGTTTGTCAAATTTTTCCATCCAAATGGCTTTTGCCTGCCGACAGATTTTGATGCCTTTGATTTCGTTAGCTTTCAGTTTAGGGAAATTGACATTCAGTACGGTGCCTTCGGCTAATTTTTTTGCCAAAACTTCTGAAGCAATTTTTTTGATGAATGGTTTCAGGGTTTCAAAATCAGCATTCCAGTCATAGTCTAACAGTGAAAATCCAATCGCCGGAATACCTTCAATACCGGCTTCTACTGCGGCACTCATGGTTCCGGAATAAATAACGTTGATAGAAGAATTAGAGCCGTGATTCACACCCGAAACGCATAAATCCGGTTTTCTTTTCAAAATCTCATTCACTGCCAGTTTGACACAATCTACCGGAGTTCCTGAACACGAATATTCTGTAATCGGAGCATTATTGGCAGATATTTTATTCAGATATAAGGTGCTGTTTATGGTGATGGCATGTCCCATAGCGCTTTGCGGGCTATCGGGGGCAACCACGACTACTTCGCCAATCTCGGCCATTACTTCAATCAGGGCTCGGATTCCGGGAGCGTTAATACCGTCGTCATTGGTTACTAAAATGGTAGGTTTGAAAGTCATTGGTTTTACGGATTATGTAACTATAGCACGGTTTTTGCGACTTACCGTTCGGCTGCAAAATTAACGTTTTTTAAAGTTTTATAAAGATACATTTTTTATAACTTTGATGCTTTAGGTATTGCAGCATAATATACATCCGTACTGTTTTTAACAAAAAAAGATTCTTTGAAAAACTACTGCATGTTTTTTTGTTTACTTTAGACCAAAAAATTAATGAAAATTATAATTCAATTTATGAAAAGAAACTATAAAATACTACTGGTAATTGTAACACTATCGGTAGCCTTGTGGAGTTTTAGGCCTTCACATAAAGCCTCAGACCCTGAGAAAGATAAGTTGTTATTGGAGTTGTTGACTTTTGTCATCGAAAAAGGGCATTACAGTCCGGCAGCTATTGATGATAATTTTTCAAAAGGTGTTTACAAAGATTATTTGAATGCTCTTGATCCTTCAAAACGTTTCTTTTTGCAATCAGATATTGATGAGTTCGCTAAATACGAAACCAAACTGGATGATCAGATTAAAGAAAAAGATTTGTCTTTTTTTGATTTGACCTACAATCGTTTGATGCAACGCATGGAAGAAAGTAAAAGCTATTACAAAGAAGCTTTAGCAAGTCCGTTTGATTACAAAAAGGACGAATCCTTCAACACGGATTATGAGAAAATGCCGTTTGCCAAAACCACCGACGAATTAAAAGACAGATGGCGTAAGCAAGTCAAACTGTCTGCGTTGTCTTCACTAGTAGAAAAACAAAAATTACAGGAAGATTTGGCTCGTGATGCCAAAAAAACTCCACAGCAGCGTTTGGAAGATTTTCGTAAAAATTCGCCAGAAGGACTAACACCGGAGGCAGAAAAGAAATTTCTTGAGGACGATGCTAAGAAGAAATACGATAAAATTAAAACCTTTGCCGAATTGGAGAAAGAAACCAGAGAATCTACTTTGAATTCTTTGAATGACAATTTCAATTTCATCAAAGACTTAGACCGTGAAGATTGGTTTTCTATTTATGTGAATGCTATTGCTTCCCGTTTTGATCCCCATACGTCTTACTTTGCGCCTAACGAAAAAGAGAAATTTGATGTAAGCATGAGCGGAAAGTTGGAAGGAATCGGAGCTCGTTTGCAGAAGAAAGGAGACTTTACCGAGATTTCTGAATTGATTTCAGGAGGTCCGGCTTGGAGAGGCAAGCAATTAGAATCAGGTGATGTAGTGTTAAAAGTTGCCCAAGGCAGTGCTGAACCGGTTGATGTTGTAGGCATGCGTTTGGATGACGTAGTGAAAAAGATAAAAGGTCCAAAAGGAACCGAAGTGCGTTTGACCGTTAAAAAAACAGACGGAACTATCAAAGTTATTACCATCATTAGAGATGAGGTAGAAATAGAGGAAACCTATGTAAAATCGAGTGTGGTAGAAAAAGACGGGTTTAAATACGGAGTGATTTATTTGCCAAAATTCTATATTGATTTTGAAGACCAAAACAGTCGTGATGCCGGTAAGGATGTGGCTCAAGAAGTAGAGCGTTTGAAAGCCGCCGGTGTTCAGGGGATTGTGATGGATGTTCGTGATAATGGAGGAGGTTCTTTGAAAACAGTAGTAGACATTGCCGGATTGTTTATTGAACAAGGGCCAATTGTACAAATTAAATCAGCTGCCGGTAAGAAAGAAGTATTATTTGACAAAGACCCTAAAGTACAATGGGACGGTCCGTTGGTAATCATGATCAACGAGTTTTCGGCTTCTGCTTCTGAGATTTTAGCTGCCGCATTACAAGATTATAAACGAGGTGTAGTTATTGGAAGCAAGCAATCATATGGTAAAGGAACGGTTCAAAACGTCATCGATTTAAATCAGTTTGTTCGAGGCAGTACTTATGGAGACTTAGGTGCCTTGAAAACAACTACTCAAAAATTCTACCGAATCAATGGTGGTTCTACCCAGCTTGAAGGAGTAAAAAGCGATGTCGCTATTCCGGATCGCTATTCTTATTTGAAAATGGGAGAGAGAGACATTGACAATGCTATGCCATGGGATAAGATAGATCCGGCTAATTATCAAATATGGAACAAGCAAAACAATTTTGATGCCGCTATTGCCAAGAGCAGAGAGCGTATGAGAGACAATGCTCAAATGAAACTGATTGATGAAAATGCCAAATGGCTTGATGAACGCAACAAGGAAAATGTATACAGCCTTAATATTGATAAATTTAAAGCCGAGCAAAAAGCTTTAGAAGAGAAAAGCAAAAAATACAAATCAATTGTTGACTATAAAAATGCTTTCGAGTTCAAATCACTTCCTTATGAAGTTGATGCTATGAACAAAGATTCTGTTCTCAAAGAAAAAAGAGACAGATGGCACGAAAATCTTTCAAAAGATATTTATATTGAAGAAGCCATTCATATCTTAAACGATTTGCAATCTGAGAACAGCAAAGGACTCACTTCAAAAGTAAAGAAGGATAAACTGGTAAAATCGTAAATCGATTTATTACAATAAAAAAGCCACCAAATTGGTGGCTTTTTTTATCCTCTGAGTTTGTTAAGCTTTATTTCCGCTTTATCAATATCATGCTGCAGTTCGTTAATTTCTATTTGCTGTTTGCTGATTTTGATGTTCTCCTTTTCTATTTCCGTATCGGTAAGTTTTCCTTTTCGTTTGTTTTTGTCGAGTTTGGCTTTCATCTTTTCAAGTTTTTCTTTTTCGTTAACCAAACGTTTTTTGTCTTTAATTAATGACTTTTCAGCTGAAGCAATTTTATCCTGAGTTTTTTCAAAACGACGTTGCTCTTTTTCTAATTTCTTCTGTTCTTTTTCAAGTTTTTTGGCTGCTGCTTCTGTTTCCTGTTGCTTTTGTAAAGTAGCGTTTTGTATGCTCAGTATTTCTTCGGAAGAGAGTGTGGTGTTTTTTTTCTTTTGAGTTGTATTTTCTATCTGGATTTGTTTCAGTTGAACAGAATCTACCGGAATAGCCACCGTGTCCTTTACTTCTTGGGCAATAGTCAGAACAGACTGAGAGATGAATAATAGAGAAAGAATGATTTTAGTTTTCATAGCAATAGATTTAGTATTCACTCAAATCTACGAAAAAGTATTGAAAATTACCACTCGTTTACCTTGTTGGCATCCATTTTCAGGAAAATAAAAAGTAAAATGGTAAAGCCCCAAAGTCCGGAACCACCATAAGAGAAAAACGGTAATGGAACTCCAATGGTTGGAAATATCCCCAATACCATGGCAATGTTGACAAAGAAGTGAATGAATAAAATGCCGGCTACGCAATAACCATAGACTCGACTGAACTTGGTCTTCTGTCGTTCCGATAAATAAATAATCCGGATAATTAAGCAAACGAATAAGGAAATAACAAACAATGAGCCCAGAAATCCCCATTCTTCACCTACAGTGGTAAAGATATAATCGGTGTGCTGTTCAGGAACGAAACCTCCTTTAGTTTGCGTGCCTTCCAGATACCCTTTGCCAAACCAACCTCCGGAACCGATAGCAATTTCGGACTGATTGGTGTTGTATCCTATACCTTTCATGTCAACTTCTTTTCCCAAAAGGATATTGAAACGATCGCGGTGGTGTTGCTTGAATACGTTTTCAAAAACATAATCCACCGAGAAGACAAAGCCGGAAATAGTCACAAAAATGATGGCACTTAAAATCCAGTTGCGGTGTATAATTCGACTTCTGTAATACACAAAAATAATGACAGCCAAGGATATTCCTATCAATGCCAACGGTTTTATGATTAAGGCTAACACAAATAAAACCAATGCGATAAAACCGGTCCATACATACCAGGAAGGTAAGCCCTCACGGTATAATACCAAGATGAAAACGCTGTATATCAAAGCACTTCCGGGGTCATGTGGTATGATTAACAATATGGGTAAAGCCAAAATTCCAAGAGCTTGAATTTGTCGGTTAGTATCTTTTAGATTGACTTGCACATCGCTCAAATATTTAGCCAAAGCCAAAGCTGTAGCGGCCTTTACAAATTCAGAAGGCTGTAATCCGAAGGAACCGAATGAATACCAGTTGGCCTGACCTTTAATTGTTTTACCAAAAACAAACAAACCTGCCAATGAGAGTAATCCGATAACGTAAATGACGCTGGAAAATTTCTCGTAGAATTTCCCATCAACAGAGAGTACAACAAAAATCAATGGGATAGAGAACAAGATGAACATGAACTGCTTTCCGTAAATTTGTGTGAAATCGAAAATCGAAGTTTCTTCGGCTATAGAGGACAAAGAAGAGGAATAAATATTCAACCAGCCTAAGATGACCAGGACAATATAGATAAGAACACTTATCCAGTCTAAATTATTCGTTACACTTTGATTTTTCATTTTCTGGAAATTAGTTTGCCGGAGTAACTTTTGGTTTAGCGTCTTCTTTTTTGATTTCCGGTTTTACGGGAGTATCTAATTTTTGTTTGATCAATGTGTCTATAATAGGTTTCGGATAGTACTTGTTATATTCGGCTTCAAGACTTCCTTCGAGCATTCGTTTCTCTAAATCTTTACGTGTAATTTTTCTTCGTATGTATTTTTCAATCATCAAACTCGTTATAGGACCCGCCCAGCGTGCTCCCCAATAACCGTTTTCCACAAATACTGCAATGGCAATTTTAGGATTGTCCTTAGGTGCAAAAGCAACAAAGATAGAGTGGTCCTGAAGTTTTACGCGCTTTCCGTTAATTTTGGCGTAATTCTCGGCAGTTCCGGTTTTTCCGCAAATTTCAATACCTTCTACATTCAAGCCATGAGCCGTCCCGAGGTTATAAACGTCAAATAACCCGCTGATCATTGGTTCAAAGTATTTTTTGTCTACTGTAGTCACATGCTTGGTTCGGAAGCGCTTGTCAATAGGTTGTCCTTTTATTTTTTTAATGATATGGGGTGTGTAATAATATCCTCGGTTGGCCACAGCGGCAATCATATTGGCCAACTGTATTGGTGTCATTAAAACTTCACCTTGACCAATAGCGTTTGAAACGATCGTTTTACTTGACCAACCCCAACCCGGATACATTTTTTTATAGGTTTTAGATGTTGGGATGCTTCCTTTTCTTCCAGTTGGCAAATCATATCCCATGAACTGTCCTAATCCGAAACTTTTCAAGTGATTGCTCCATACATCAACCCCTTTTGGAGGATTGTTGTATTTGTTGATGGTTCGCATGTAAGAACTCGAAAAATAGGTGTTGCAAGATTCGTAAATTCCGCGGTGCAATTGCATTTCACCTCCATGACAGTGGCATTTCATGAATCTGCCGGGGGCATAACTAAAACCGTGATGACAGGAGAAAGACGTGTTTTCATCAATCACTCCTTCTTGAAGGGCCACTAACCCGGTTAGGATTTTGAATGGTGAACCGGGAGTATATTCGGCCAATAATCCTCTGTCATATAATGGTTTTGCTATAGAGTCGTGGTAAAGCATGGTGTAGTTTCGCGAACGTTGTCTTCCCACTAAAATAGCCGGGTCAAATGACGGTGCGGTAACCAAAGCCAAAATTTCACCGGTTTTGGGTTCTATGGCAACAATACCGCCGCGTTTATTAATCATCAGCTCTTCGCCGTATTTCTGAAGATCAGCGTCAATACTCAAATTAATGTCTTTTCCCTGAACCGCTATGGTGTCAAATTTGCCTTCTTTGTACGAACCAATTTCGCGGTTGTATTTGTCTTTTTGAATGTATTTTACACCTTTGATTCCTCTTAAAATTTCTTCGTAACTTTCTTCAACTCCTTGTCGGCCAATCAAATCACCGCTGTTGTAGTATTTGTTTTTTTCGATGATTTTGTCGTTTACCTGAGTGATGAAGCCAAAAACATTGGCGCCAAATGACACCTGGTAATCCCTCAAGGAACGTTTTTGAATATAAAAACCGTTAAACTTTCGTTGCATTTCCTGAAACGCAGCATATTCTTTTTTGTTTAACTGAGCCAAAAAAACCGAAGGTAGTCTTGGGCTGTATACTTTGGCTTTGGCTACTTTGGTTAAGAATTCTTCACGGGTAATTTTTAACAGCGTACAGAATTCTATAGTGTCTAAATCTTTGATGTCTTTTGGTATAACCATAATGTCGTAAGACGGTTGGTTGGCCACCAAAAGTTTTCCGTGCCGATCATAAATATAGCCGCGCTCCGGATAATCATACTTAATTTTAATAGCATTATTATCCGATTTTAACTTTAAAGTATCGTCAATTACCTGCAAATAAAAAAGCCGCATTACAAGTAAAATCGTAGCGACGAAAATGATTGTGGGTAATAAAACTTTTCTCATCGTTTGCTTGGCTTAATGATGTAGATGATGATAATACAAGTAATGATGGTGAATAGTGTACTCAGTACTGTGCGAACCAATATATCCCAAAGGAAACTGATTTTGAAAACTTCTAAAACAAACAGCACAAAGTGATGAAGTACAACAGCTATCAGAATAAAAGAAAACCGCTCAGGTGTTAGAGTGTCGTTGAGTTTTACCGTTTGATATTCGTAACTCAAGCCAAATGAAAATCTAAATATTGCGGGTCTGAAATAAGCAAGCACTAAACAAGCGGCTGCATGCACACCACCCGAATTCCAAAACATGTCCATCAATAAGCCGAGGAAGAAACTGGCAGCCATCAATCCCATTTTATTCCCGTTTACCGGATACAGGATGATGAACAATACATACGGAAACGGATTGATAAAACCGAAAAGGTCAATACGGTTGAATATTAAAACCTGTGCGGCCAACAACAAAACAAATCGGGCAATATTTCCGAGTAAAGCGTTATTCATCTTTTTTGTTTTGTTTTTCTAGGTTCGAAATTTCTTCGGCATCTTTATTTTTAATGATGTATACATGTCCCAAATTAGTCATGTCATTAAAAAGCTTGATGTCCAAAGTATAATAGTTGGTTACGTTGTCAATATATACCTTGTCAATGGTTCCGATGCCAATATTTTCCGGAAATATAATCGACTCCCCACCGGTAACGATTGTATCTCCCTTGCGAACTCCGGCCAATCGGGGTACATCAATCAACTGAACAAATCCGGTGCTTTTACCATTCCAAACCAATGAACCAAAGTGATTTGATTTTTTGATTTTGGCGTTAATTTTAGAATTGATATTCAAGATGCTGATGACGGTGGCGTAGTTTTTCGAAGTCTTGTCTACTATTCCAACAATACCGGCACTATTGATGACGCCCATATCGGGTCTGACTCCATCAGCTTCACCACTGTTTATAGTCAAGTAATTTTCGTGTACACTGTAGGAGTTGTGAATGACTTTTGAAACAATGATGTCCGTTTTCTTAATTCCTTTAATCGTGTCTAATTGCGCTACTTTAGTAGTGTCTTTTTGGTTGAACAGAAGCGATTTCAATCGGGCATTTTCCAAAGCCAATTCTTCATTTTGAGATTTCAGGCTGAAATACTCATTAATATTGTTAACTCGTTCATAAATTCCGCCGGTAAAGAAATTGGCTGAACTGATGATTTTGCTTTTATGATAAGAATGAGCCTGAATCGTGAGCAAAAAGGATATGACCAAAAGCAGCAAAAACAGTAAGCGATTACTGTTTTTAAGTATAAAATTAAAAATTTGCTGCATTTTTAAACTGTATAATGGTTGTTGTAACTATCCGTCGAAATAAAGATAAAAAATAAAAAGTCTTAGCGGCTAATTATTTAATTAAAATGCTTCTGAATTTCGGGATATTTTTAAGAGCCATCCCAGTTCCGCGTACTACCGCTCTAAGCGGATCTTCGGCTATGTAAACCGGTAAATCGGTTTTTTGCGAAATACGTTTGTCTAACCCTCTCAACATCGAACCTCCACCGGCTAAATAAATACCGGTGTTGTAAATATCGGCGGCCAATTCAGGAGGTGTCTGTGATAACGTTTCCATGATGGCATCTTCAATGCGTTGGATAGATTTGTCTAAGGCTTTGGCTATTTCTCGGTAAGATACTTCAACCTGTTTTGGTTTTCCGGTCAATAAGTCACGACCTTGTACCGACATGTCATCCGGTGGAGTTTCAAGGTCATCGGTAGCCGCACCAATAGTAATTTTGATTTTCTCGGCAGTACTTTCTCCCACAAATAAATTGTGTTGCGTTCTCATGTAGTATACGATATCGTTAGTGAAAACGTCACCGGCGATTTTAACCGATTTGTCACAAACAATTCCGCCCAAAGCAATCACTGCAATTTCGGTAGTTCCTCCTCCGATATCTACAATCATGTTTCCTTTGGGTTGCATAATATCGATACCGATACCGATAGCGGCAGCCATTGGTTCGTGAATTAAGTATACTTCTTTTCCGTTTACACGCTCACAGCTCTCTTTTACCGCACGCATCTCTACTTCGGTAATTCCCGAAGGGATACATACCACCATGCGAAGTGCTGGAGTAAACATTTTTTTCTTTAATGCCGGAATGCTTTTGATAAACATACTGATCATTTTTTCAGATGCATCAAAGTCGGCAATAACCCCATCTTTTAACGGACGTATGGTTTTTATGTTTTCATGGGTTTTACCCTGCATCATGTTGGCTTCTTTTCCAACAGCGATGATTTTGCCCGATATTCGGTCACGAGCAACAATTGAAGGGCTATCAATAACAACCTTATCGTTGTGAATTATCAGTGTGTTAGCTGTACCAAGGTCGATGGCAATGTCCTCGGTCATGAAATCAAAAAATCCCATAAGTTTTTTAAGGGTTTAAATGTTTATAATTTTTTTAACGGACAAAGTTAAACAAATTAATGTTTAAAATGACGTGTTCCTGTAAATACCATGGCAACTTTATTTTCGTTGCAAAAGGTAATACTCAATTCATCTTTTATCGAGCCTCCGGGCTGAATAACTGCCGTGATTCCTGCTTCATGTGCAATTTCCACACAATCGGGAAAAGGGAAAAAAGCATCACTGGCCATTACGGCTCCTTTCAAATCAAAACCAAAACTGTTGGCTTTTTCAATGGCTTGTTTTAAGGCGTCCACTCGGGAGGTTTGCCCGGTTCCCGATGCCACTAATGTACTGTTTTTTGCAAATACAATAGTGTTTGACTTTGTATTTTTACAAATTTTTGATGCAAATAATAAATCTTCTGTTTCTTGTGCGGTTGGAGCTGTGTTGGTTACAACTTTCAAATCTTCTTTGGTGTCAGTAACCGAGTTTCTGTCCTGTACTAAAAGTCCGTTCAGACAAGTTCTTACTTGGCGTTTTGGCAGCTCAACGTCATGTTGTATTAAAATGATTCTGTTTTTCTTTTCAGACAAAACAGCAATGGCTTCATCATCATAACTCGGAGCGATTACCACTTCACAAAACAGACTGTTGATTTCGGTAGCAGTAGCCAAATCAATTTTGCCGTTGGCAATCAAAACACCGCCAAATGCAGAAGTCGGGTCACAAGCCAACGCCGCCAAATAAGCCTCTTTCATAGAGTTTCTGGTGGCCAATCCGCAAGCGTTGTTGTGCTTTAAAATGGCAAATGTTGGATTGTTATCTTTGAATTCTAAAATAAGATTCACAGCTGCATCTACATCGAGCAGGTTGTTATACGATAGCTCTTTACCGTTTAATTTGGTGAACATTTCGTCAAATTCACCAAAGAAAAATCCTTTTTGATGTGGGTTTTCTCCATATCGCAAAACCTGACCATGAGCTATACTGGTTTTGAAATAGGTTTCATCGGTATTGAAATAATTAAAAATTGCGGTATCATAATGAGATGAAACGTGAAAAGCTCTAGTCGCTAATAGTTTTCTTTGCTCCAAAGTAGTTGTTCCGTTTTGAGTTGTAATCCAATCGAGTAACAAAGCATATTCATTTACCGAAGCTACGATTACAGTGTCTTTGAAGTTTTTGGCAGCTGCCCGGATTAGAGAAATTCCACCGATGTCGATTTTTTCAATAATATCGGCCTCACTTGCCCCCGAGGCTACTGTTTTTTCAAACGGATATAAATCAACAATGACCAAATCGATTTGCGGAATTTCAAATTCACGCATTTGCGCCACATCGCTTTCATTATCCTGACGGTTTAAAATGCCGCCGAAAATTTTAGGGTGTAATGTTTTTACCCTTCCGCCTAAGATTGATGGATAAGAAGTGACTTCTTCAACCGGAACTACCGGAATGCCTAAGTTATTGATGAATTCTTCAGTTCCTCCGGTGGAGTAAATCGTTACGTTTTGTTCGTGTAGTTGGCGAACAACAGGCTCTAATCCGTCTTTTGAAAAGACCGAAATCAAGGCTGATTTAATGGTTTTTGTAGTGTTCATTATGTAGTTGTGTTTTAAGGGCACAAAAGTAGTTTTTTTCGGTTTGAAGTGGGGTCAGATTTGCAACTTTTTTGTAACAATATTTTATTTTCGGACACCTATAGGACAATAAATAAAAAAGTAGTGAATTTCATTATTTTTATTGAAATTTACCAGACCTTAATCCAGCCGTAAATGTTACTCTACTTAAGACTCCTGAAAGAAAGTTTTGCCTTTGCCATGAATGCACTGCGCAACAATAAATTGAGAACTATGCTTTCACTACTGGGGGTAACTATTGGTATTTTTTCGATTATAGCTGTTTTGGCGGCTGTAGATTCGTTAGACCGAAAAATCAAGGCTGATTTGAGTACTCTTGATAAGAATACCATTTATTTGACCAGTCAGTCTTTTGGTCCTACCACGGTGCCTCGTTGGAAAAGAGAACAGTTTCCGAATGTTACGTATGAAGAGTATCAATACCTTAAAGAATCCTTGAATAATGTTGAAAACACTTGTTTTCAGTATTTTACCAGCAGTCAGAATATAAAACAAGAGGCCAAAACTGTTTCTTCCGTAAACATGATTGCTGTGACCTCAGAGTTCGTAGACGTACAGCGAATGGAATTTTCGGAAGGAAGATTTTTCAATGAAGCCGAATCCAATTCGGGGAAACAAGTGGTGGTTTTAGGTTATGATATTGCCAAAAGTTTGTTTGATGATTTTGACCCCATAGGGAAAACCGTCCGCATGTATGGGCAACAATTCACGGTAATCGGTGTAACCAAAAAGAAGGGTGAATCCGGAATCAATATCGGTGGCGGTGACGATACCTCTGCTTTTTTTCCATCCGCTTTTTTGAGAAGAATTTATGGCGATAACAATCCGCAGGTCTTACCGGTAATTATTATAAAACCCCAAAGAGGAGCGGATATTGAAGAACTTAAAGGAGAGATTTCTCAAAAACTCCGCAATTTAAGAGGAGTGAAGCAGGGCGATATTGATAATTTTTTTATCAATATTTTGGCCGGACTTACCGACATGATTGATAACCTAATTGGCAGTCTTAAAGTAGGAGGGTGGATAATCAGTTTGTTCTCGCTTTTGGTAGGCGGATTTGGAATTGCCAACATTATGTTTGTTTCGGTAAAAGAAAGAACTAATCTTATCGGAATTCAAAAATCATTGGGAGCCAAAAACAAATTTATCCTTTTTCAGTTTTTGTTTGAAGCCATTATTCTATGTGTAATAGGCGGATTGATAGGTCTCTTTTTAGTGTGGGTTATCGCGCTCATACTGACTCAGGTGTTAAGTTTTGAGTTTGTGTTAGGTGTCGGTAATATTCTGCTCGGTACCGGTTTAGCCGCTGTCATTGGTTTGATTTCGGGAATTCTTCCGGCTATTTCGGCTTCTCGTTTGGATCCGGTGGAAGCAATCAGAAGCGGGATGTAATACGTTTTAATAATTTAATTAAAATAAAAAATGCACAAGTAAACCTTGTGCATTTTTTATTTTTTGGACGTTATACTATTATCGAATGTCCTGATTCAAAATCAAATCAAGATAAAGATTAATTTTGTCTTTCAGTTCTTTTCTCGGAGTGATGAAATCAAGGAAACCGTGTTCTAATACAAACTCAGCGGTTTGAAATCCTTCCGGTAAGTCTTTTCCGGTTGTGTCACGTACAACACGAGGTCCGGCAAAACCAATCAAAGCACCCGGCTCTGAAATGTTAATATCTCCAAGCATGGCATACGAAGCTGTTGTTCCTCCTGTGGTTGGATCGGTACACAATGAAATATACGGAATTTTAGCCTCAGCCAATTGCGCCAATTTAGCCGAAGTCTTAGCCAACTGCATTAACGAGTAAGCAGCTTCCATCATACGGGCACCACCTGATTTGGAAATCATGACAAAAGGAGTTTTGTTTTTGATGGCGTAATCAATACCTCGGGCAATTTTTTCACCCACAACCGCTCCCATAGAACCTCCGATGAAGGCAAAGTCCATACAGCAAACTACCAAATCTTTTCCTTTTGATTTTCCTACCGCTGTTCGAACCGCATCATTCAATCCGGTTTTTTCAATAGCATCTTTCAAACGGTCAGAGTATTTTTTGGTATCTACGAAATGCAAGGGGTCTTTTGCTCTCATGTTAGCATCCAGCTCTTTGAATTCGTTGTTGTCAAACAAGATTTCGAAGTATTCTTTACTGCCAATTCTAACGTGAAAATCGTCTTCGGGACTTACCCATAGGTTACGAGCCAATTCATCCTGGTCGATGATTTTTCCTGTGGGCGATTTGTACCAAAGTCCTTTCGGAACGTCTTTCTTATCTTCGGTTGCGGTGGTAATCCCTTTTTCTGTTCTTTTAAACCAAGCCATAATTTTAATGGATAATGGATAATTGATAATTATTAATTATCAATTATCAATTGTTAATTATAATGTGTTAACGTTATTCAAGTCGGCAAAAGCCTGTTCTAATCTTTTGTTGAAAGTCATTTCGCCTTCGCGTACCCATTTTCTTGGATCGTAATGCTTTTTATTCGGGGCATCCGGTCCTTCAGGGTTTCCGATTTGTGTTTTAAGGTATTCAATGTTTTTGGTGATATAATCGCGAATTCCTTCGGTGAAGGCGAATTGTAAATCGGTATCGATATTCATTTTAATCACACCGTATGAAATGGCTTCTCTGATTTCTTCAAGCGTTGAACCCGAACCTCCGTGAAAAACAAAATCGACAGGGTTGTGCCCGGTATTGAACTTGTTTTGTACATATTCCTGAGAGTTTTTCAAAATCTTCGGAGTCAGTTTAACATTGCCCGGTTTGTATACACCATGCACGTTCCCGAAAGCCGCAGCAATTGTAAACCTTGGAGAAATTTTCATCAATTCTTCGTAAGCGTACGCAACTTCTTCCGGTTGCGTATATAGTTTTGAACTGTCTACATCGGAGTTGTCTACACCGTCTTCTTCTCCACCTGTAATTCCCAATTCAATTTCCAACGTCATACCCATTTTACTCATACGAGACAAGTAGGTTTTACAGATTTCGATGTTTTCGTGCAACGGCTCTTCCGACAAATCAATCATGTGAGACGAATACAATGGTTTTCCGGTTTCGGTAAAGTGTTTTTCTGAAGCCTCTAACAAACCGTCTAACCAAGGCAGTAAGTTTTTGGCACAATGATCTGTATGAAGAATGACTGTAGCGCCATAGGCTTCCGCCAAAGTGTGGATGTGTTTTGCACCCGCAATCGCACCAAGAATCGCTGCTTTTTGACCGTCGTTAGACAAACCTTTTCCGGCATTGTAGGCGGCACCTCCGTTTGAAAACTGGATGATAACCGGTGCTTTCAGTTTAGCGGCCGTTTCTAAAACACCATTGATAGTGCTTGAACCAATCACGTTTACCGCCGGAAGAGCAAATCCTTTTTCTTTAGCATAATTAAAAATTGCCTGTACTTCATCGCCTGTTGCTACTCCGGGTTTGATATTGTGAGCCATTGTCTGTGTTGTTTTTTAAGTTGAGGTTACAAAAATAATAATTTCTGATTTTAGAAAGGATAATTTATTCCAATATTTAAAACCGATTTATCAAAGCGCATTTCCTTGAACCATTTATCTTCAGGAAGCGAAGGATTGTAGGTTTTGAACCCCATATCCAAGCGAAGAATGAAGAAGTTGAAATCGTATCGCAGTCCGTAACCAGTGCCCAATGCCATATTCTCCAATGATTTCAGATTTCTGAAAATAGAAGGTTCAAATGTGGTGTTGTCTAATACATTCCAAATGTTTCCGGCATCGGCAAAAATAGCTCCGTTTAGTTTTTGGAAAATGTTGAAACGAAGTTCCGTACTGAGCATCAACTTCATATTAGCCTCATTAAAATCTAAGATACTGCTGCTGCCACCCGGACCTAAACTATAAGACTGCCAAGCTCTGTTATCGTTAGAACCTCCGGCAAAATAACTGCGCGAAAACGGAATGCTGTTTGAGTTGCCGTAAGGTATGGCGATTCCGAAAAAAGCTTTGGAAGCCAATACTTTTTTCCTTTTCAAGTCCCAATGTTTGATGAATTCAAACTCGGTTTTGATGTATTGCGAAAACTCAACGTCAAAAATAGTGTTGGCTCCGTTTTGATTTTTTAATTGTTTGGCGGCACGTGCCAGTAACGAAAGCATGTTTCCGGCTGATTCTAATTTAGCTTTAAATGCGTAAAATTCGTTATCAAACAAATCCCGTTGTGAAGTTTTGGAAAAGGAAAGGCTCGAAGCAAAAATCAGATTGTTTTCGGTCAACCGCACTCTTCGTTCTACAATACTCAAAATCGATTTGGTGTCGGCCAGTGTTACTCCTAAACTCGAGTCGGTCAATGCATCGTTGGCAAAACCCAACACCCCGCTTTCTATTTTCAAATTGCCGTTAGCATCGAGATAATCCGGATTAATCGTATAGTTTTTGGCAATATCGTTAATGGTTCTGTAGGATGATTTGTAGATGTTGAAATAATTCGTAGGGTTCAGGTTTTTTACAAATTGAATGTTGAATAAATCAAATTTAAAATTCTCTCCTTTTTTAGGAGTCCAGTTGTAAGTCAGCGAGCTGGTAAAATTTTGTTTGTCTAATCCGATGTTGGTTTGTTTGGCATAACCAATACTCATTTTAGTATACGGAATCATCGTTTTAGGTATGATTCGGTCTGTTTTAAAAGGCAAAAATAACCGCGGAAAATTCAGATTGGCATCAACCCCAATTTCCGAAATGTTGAAGAAGTTATTGTTTGGATTGGCCAAATCTTTAGAAGAACCAATGTTGCCCCGGAACCCAATATCAAAAGTTTCAGCGCCGTTGAATACATTTCGAATCGCCAAAAATGTACTTCCCGAAATACCGAAATCTTGTATGTTTGAATGGGTAAAATCAGTTGAAAACCCAAAAGTATTTTTCTTTCTGGGGGTTAAATATACATTGGCAATCAGTGCATTTTTTTGAGTTTTATCTTCTACATACTGAATCAGTGGATAGTTGAATACTTTAAGGTTGCTGAGGTACCTGGAGGTAAGCGTGGTTTTGTTGTCCGAAAAATAATTGCCTTTAACCACAAACACTCCGTCAGTAATAGCTTTTGGGCGGTACTTTAATTTGTTGACACTGTACAAAGTGAAATCTTTGTAAGTGGTGCTGTCGTTTATTTTTGCATTTGGTTCTGTGGCACTGTGATCGGTGAAGATATTTACTTTACTGATTTTGTATAGTTCAAATGGCGCTTTTTTCACGCTATCTTCCACACGTATGGATTCGTTTTCTATAATCAGGTCTACATTAGCCTTGTGGGTTTTAGTGATGGTATCCAACTCAAAGGCCACGTAATTTTGTTGAAAGCGATAAGCTCCGTTGTTTCTGAAATCTTCAGTAATTCGGCTTCTTTCGTTGTCAAAGTCTGTCGTTTCGTATCGTTTGCCGGTTTTGAGGAACGAATTTTTCTTTCTCAATTGGTAAATCGAATCCAAAGGTGCACTGGTAATGTAACTGTTAATGCTGTCGAGTACGTAGGGCGTATTGGTTTTGATGTCGTATTTAAGCTTGACTCTTTTTGCATCAATGCTGTCAATTTTATACTTAGTGGTAACATCAAAATAACCCCGGTTGAAATAGTAAGATTTTAAACGGCGCAGTGATTTACGGGTGCTTAACGTATCTAAAAGTACTGGTGCTTCACCGGTTTTTCGCAAAAAATTATCTACGCCCGAGTAGAGAAAAGATTCCCCTAAACGCTTGACTTGCTTTCGGGATAACCATTTCGCTTTCCAATAGTAGCGTTTCGGGTTTTTGATCATTTTGGCCTTGAACAATGAGTCTGATTTTGGTTTGGCCAAATTGTATATGTTCAGTCGAAGGTGGTATCCTAAAATAGAAGTATTCTGTTTTTGGTACAATTGATTGAATATGTCTTCGGTGTTGTCTTTTTTACCATCAACAAAAATGTCGTTTTTATCCAAGAGCCTTTTGTTAATCGGAACTCTTTTTGTGGTATTGCAACCAAAGATAATTAGTCCAGTTAGAATAAATAATGATATTTTTGTGATACTATTTTTCAAGTGTTGCGAAATATTTAATTCAAAAGTACAGTATTTTATGGTTAGTAAAAACCAAATAAAACTAATTACCAGTCTTCAACATAAAAAATACCGAAATGAAACTCAATTGTTCCTTGCTGAAGGCGTAAAAGTAATACAGGAATTGTTACAATCAAATTTTGTGCTGGAACATTTATTTGCAGTCGAAGATGTTTTTCCGAAGGTTGCCATTGCGCAAAAAACAATAATCCGTGAGCAAGACATGAAACGCATTACAGCGCTGAGTTCACCGAGTCCGTGTTTGGCTCTTTTTAAAATTCCGGCAGAAACAACTATTGAAGATTCGGGACTGATTGTGGCTTTGGATGATATTCGCGATCCGGGAAATTTGGGTACTATCATCCGTTTGTGTGATTGGTTTGGAGTAAAACAATTGTTGTGTTCTAAAGAAACGGTTGATTTGTATAACCCAAAAGTGATTCAGGCAACAATGGGCTCCATAACCCGTGTAAAAGTAAATTATGTCGACTTAAACGATTACATCTCCAAAACCCAATTGCCGGTTTTTGGGACTTTCATGGACGGTAAAAATGTATACAACGAAATACTTCCGACTGAGGGAATATTGGTTTTAGGCAATGAAGCCAACGGAATTTCGGCAACGGTGGAACGATTAATCCGAGACCGTATCGCCATTCCCAGATTCGGAGAAATACAGCAAACCGAAAGTCTGAACGTGGCAACGGCCACTGCTGTTTTTCTGAGCGAATTCAGAAGAAATACCCAATAATTTGTGTTTTTAATGAAAGGTGAAATTGATTAAAACCGCACGGGTTTTCAATGATTCAACATTGCTTGTCCATGGACTGTTAGGATCATTATCGCGAATTAATTCGTCGTTAAATCCGAAAACGCCTCGGATGGAAGGTGAAAATTTGAAATATTCAAAATACAAATCAACACCAAAACCGAAAGTGTAATTTTGCGTCCAAGGTTTTACTCTGAATTTTTGCTGCAGGTTGTCATCTTTTGACTTTGAGTTGCTGGAAAGATTTAAAGTAGAAGATACTCCTCCAACCAAATAAGGACGAACATTTCCGGTTCTTAAAGAAGAGAATTTTAACAGCAAAGGAAAGTCAATATAAGTGGCTTTCACATCTCTTACCGCATCACGATCACTGGTGAAACCTGAATATGTCAAGGTTCGGCTGGCGTAATATAATCCTGGTTCAAAACGAAGTTCTATGTATTCATGCAATCGTAAACTACCCACGAGTCCAACGTTGAAACCGGTGTGCCCTTTGACATCAATATCGTATCCCGGAACCTTGTAATCGGTTTTGAAATCAAACGTACTGAATCCTAAAAAGTACCCCCAATACACTCTTTGTTTGTCAAAATTTTCCAAATTGATGATAGGATCTTTGGTGAACAAACTTTTGCCCAATTGTGCCTGGGTTTGTAGTGAAATCAGAAGGAATAGAACAAATATTTTTTTCATTGTTGAGCTGAAAACTTCAGTTTTATTGTTTGGTTGCCGTGTAAATAGTAGCCACTCCAAAGGTTTGCGGCATTGCTTTACAATCTATAAACGAAGTTTTTCGTAAAATATTGTTCAATGCTTCGCCAAAAGGAAAGTTAGCCGCTGATTCCGATAAGTATCCGTAAGCACTGTTGTCTTTTGAAAAAAGTTTTCCAACCAATGGAAGAATGTATTTGGTGTAAAAAGTATATCCTTGTTTGAACGGAAACTTAACAGGAACCGAAGTTTCCAGTATCACAAAAATGCCGTTTGGTTTTAAAACGCGGTAGATTTCTGCCAAGCCTTTTTCAAGCGTTTCAAAGTTTCGAATACCGAAAGAAACCGTAATGGCGTCAAAATAGTTATCGGGATAAGGAATGCTTTCGCTGTCGCCCAAAACCATTTCAATTTTATCAGATAAATTCTTGTCCTTGATTTTTTTCTTGCCTACTTCGAGCATGCCTGATGATAAATCGAGGCCGGTTATTTTTTGAGCACTGGTAGAGGCCATCAAAATAGCCAAATCACCGGTTCCCGTAGCGATATCCAAAATGGTTTCCGGATTTTTTGCAGCAACCAAAGCCACTACTTTTTTTCGCCATTTTACATCAATGCCCAACGAGATAACTCGGTTCAAACCGTCATAATTCCCTGAAATGGTATCAAACATTTGGGTTACTTGTTCTTTCTTGCCAAGTGTCGAATCTTTATAGGGGGTAATGCTCTTAGACATAGGGTTATTTTTCGACAAATATAAGCCAATATTTTAATTAGCGGAATGATTTACGCCAACTGCTTTTTTTAAATCAAAATTTATTTGTAGTAAAATTATATCATTTTTTGTTGAAAAATCCCCATTGTTGGTGATTTTTTTCTCATTCAGAATTAGAAACTTTGTAACATCAAAAATCAAAATATTTAATGCATGAATGCTAGAATTCTGATTTCAGAGATAAGATGGGTGATGCTGTCATTAGCAATAACTTTTATCCTTATACTTCTTTTAAAAGATTCAGTCAATCTTATTGGGGG
>CAYPSB010000016.1:43618-62941 GCA_964413435.1 uncultured Flavobacterium sp. | reverse complement strand
CTACGGCATAACAGAAGATTGTCCAAGGAGAACCGGCAAAACCAATTAACGGAACTTCATCGTTCAGCATTTCTTTGGTCAGTTTCACCGCGTCCATCACATACCCTAAGGTTTCTTCAATATTTGGAACGAACACTTGGTTTACTTGTTCCATTGTACGGATTGGGTTTGGAATTATTGGTCCTAGATTGTCTTTCAATTCAACGTGAATTCCCATTGCACGTGGTAATACCAAAATATCGGAAAACAAAATGGCAGCATCCGGTTTTACAATTCGGATGGGTTGTACCGTGATTTCAGCTGCTAATTCCGGAGTTTCGCAACGGGTGAAGAAATCGTATTTATCACGCAAAGCACGAAATTCGGGCAAATATCTTCCAGCCTGACGCATCATCCAAACCGGTGGTCGTTCTACGGTTTCGTTATTTAAAGCTCTTAAGAAAAGGTCGTTTTTTATCATTTTAATTGTTATAATAGTCTATACATTTCATCAACACGCTTTCCACCGTGGGTTGGTTGGCGATTATGATATTGGGAGTTGCATATTTCAGGGCTTCAGCAGTGGTGGTACCTATGCAAAAGCAAATTTCATCTTCGATTCGGTTTTCCTGCAGGTAACTTTCAACGCCTGACGGACTGAAAAATAAAATACCTTCAGGTTGGAAGTCGACTTTATGCGAGGTTAAGATTGTTTCGTAAACCTCGATTTCATCCAACTTGATTTGGCCCAATCGCAAAGCTTCGGGTAAGATGTCTCTTCTCAAATTTCCGCAGAAAAAAGTAAAAGAACTTTTGGAATGTTGGTTGCAAATTACAGAAGCCAATTCAGCGGCATAGTCTGAACAAGCTACTATTTGAAACCCGTTTTGCTCGAGCAGTTTCTTGGTCTTAGTTCCTACACAAAAGCATTTTTTGGTTTTGAGTTGAGCTATTTCTTCATTTCTAAGAACACTTTCCACTGCATTTTGACTGGTGAAAATCAGGTAGTCATTGACGGTTTTCAGAACAAAATCCTTACTTCGTATTGCTATAAAATCTTCGTCGGCTACCACAAACCCGGCATGTAACAACTTTTGCTTCTTTTGTTCCGGAAGCTTTTTGGTTGACTGTATGCGAATTGGGCTTTTCATTCTTATTTGTTAGGCTTTAACTGCTTCCTTAGTTCTGTCATTAGTTCATCTCCCCCGTTTTCCAAAATTTCACGGGCAGCATGAAACCCTAATTTTTTCCATTCTGAGACATCAACTACTTTGGCTGTTTCGAGTTTTTGTTTTCCGTCTAAAGACAGCAATGCTCCTTTAAATTCGATTACGTCTTCCTGTTCATTGTATGTCGCCAATGCGCCTATCGGTGCTGTACAACCACCTTCCAATGTTCGCAAAAACTGCCGTTCGATATAGGTGCAAATTTCGGTTTCAACATCATTTAATTGCGAAACCGCATCCACCGTAAAATGATCATTTGCCATAGCCACCACGACCATAGCACCTTGTGCCGGTGCCGGAAT
Organism: uncultured Flavobacterium sp.; assembly: GCA_964413435.1. Taxonomy (GTDB): domain Bacteria; phylum Bacteroidota; class Bacteroidia; order Flavobacteriales; family Flavobacteriaceae; genus Flavobacterium. The sequence goes on along the minus strand of CAYPSB010000016.1, from coordinate 61,434 downwards.
CATCCAGTCCAGATTGATAAAAGTTTCCGGTTTTAGGTTGATGCGCTCCAAACCGGCCGCGGCGAAAACTGCACCGCTCCAATCGTTATCGTTTAACTTTTGCATTCGGGTATTGACGTTTCCGCGCAAATCTACTACGGTATGATTCGGATATTTATGCAACCATTGAGCCTGACGTCTTAAACTTCCGGTAGCGATGGTAGCCTTCTCATTTAAAAAATCGAGGTTGCCTTTGTGAACCAAAATATCCAAGGTATTAGCTCTTTCCAAAACGGCCGCCTGTACAATACCAATAGGCAAAGCTGTCGGCACATCTTTCATGGAGTGAACCGCAATATCTACCTGACCATTAATCATGGCAATGTCCAAAGTTTTGGTAAAAATGCCGGTGATTCCGAGTTCGTATAACGGTTTATCGAGTAGGATATCGCCTTGTGACTTTACCGCCACAATTTCGGTTTTATAGCCTAAATCATTAAGTTTTTTTTGAACGGTGTGGGCTTGCCAAAGTGCAAGTTCGCTGTCGCGGGTTCCTATGCGTATGGTTTTTTCAGTCACTTTACTGGGTTTGATTTTTCTAAAAGCTATGGTTTTAAAAAAAAGATTTTTCTTGATCTAACTGAAATACCTTCTCAATCCATTCTATTCCTTCATCCATAGAATCGCCGTCTTTCAGATGATTTACAAACTGATTGGTGATTTTTTGGATGATGCGGTTGCTGATGAGTTCAGCTTGTTCTTCATCAAAGTTGGGCAACTTTTTGCGTTGTACATTCAACTCGCCTTCTTTGATAGAGTTTAGTTTTTCTTTTAAAGCCTGAATGGTCGGCGCAAACTTTCGGTTTTTGGCCCAAGCCAAAAATTCTGTTTTTATTTCTTCTATGATGGATTCGGCCGCAGGAATATGCTGTTTGCGGTTTTCTAACGTCTCATCTGTAATTTGCGAAAGATGGTCTAAGTGAATCAGGGTAACCCCTTCTATTTCCTGTACATTTTCGTGTACGTTTTTCGGAATCGACAAATCCAAAATCAACAATGGTTTTTTCAGATTCAAGATGGCTTTGTCAATGGTTGGATTTTGCGCACCGGTAGCCACGACAACCACATCGGCTTTTTGCAATTCGAGTTGTAAATCGGCATAATCTTTTACCACCAAATCCAGTTTTTGTGCTAATTTCTCAGCTTTGTCTTTGGTTCGGTTGATTAGGGTAATTTGCTCGTGTTTGGTGTGTTTTACCAAGTTTTCACAAGTATTTCTACCTATTTTTCCGGTTCCGAAAAGGAGAATATTTTTATTGGCAATATCTGCCACATTTTTGATAATGTATTGTACCGAAGCAAAAGAAACCGAAGTAGCTCCTGTTGAAATTTCGGTCTCGGTTTTGATTTTTTTGCTGGCCTGAATGACTGAATTGACTAATCTTTCCAGAAAGGAATTTACCAAGCCATTCGATTTGCTTTCGGCAAAGGCAGTTTTGATTTGGCTGATGATTTCAAAATCACCCAAAATTTGACTGTCTAAACCGGTTCCCACGCGAAACATGTGATTAATGGCTTCCTGATTTTTGTAGATGTATGCTACTTCCTGAAATTCCTGAACGGTACCTTGACTGTTTTCGCAAAGCAATTTGATTAATTCGTAGGGATGATTGGCAAAACCGTAGATTTCGGTTCTATTGCAGGTTGATGTTACGATTAAAGCTTCTATTCCTTCAGCTTCGGCTTGTATCAACAACGTAGATTTGGCTTTGGCGTCTAAACTGAACTTCCCTCTTGTGGCGGCATCGGCTTTTTTATAACTCAGGCCAACGGCATAAAAAGAAGTGTGTTTCGACATATTAAAATTTTCCATAGATGACTTTTCCTAAAAAGTTCAACAAAATTATCACTATACCATTTATAAAAATAACGCTCAAAGTACTTTTTGTATCGCTCTGAGATATTTTGGACACGAAATACCTTTTTTGCGTTATTTATTTTAAATTTGCAATGAAATCAAGTCTTTCAAACTTTCTTATATAGATTAATTCTAAATAATAATTCGACTTGGTCTCGAAAACATACACGAAAAAATATCGCTATGGGTTCTCAGGAAATTATAACTATTGAAAATGATTTTACCCTAATTCGGTTTCAGAATGATGAGAACGAAAATTTCCATGTAAAGAAGCACATTCAACAAGGGTTAATACAGTTTCATTTTGGCATTAAAGGCAAAGCAAAATTTATTTTCAATCAAGGCAACTATGCTTTAGACTTGAAAGAAGAGAAGTCGTTACTGTTTTACAATCCGCAAAAAGAATTGCCTTTAGACTTGGAATTATCGCCTAATTCCTGGGTAATTTCGGTAATCATTTCTATTCAAAAATTCCATTCGCTGTTTTCGTCCGAAGCCAATCATATTCCGTTTTTGAGCAAAGAAAACGAAGGAAAAAAATATTACAAAGAAGATAATATAAGTCCGTCAATGGCTATAGTACTCAGTCAGATGTTTCATTACACGCTGAATCCTTCTATCAAAAATTTGTATTACAAAGGAAAAGGTTATGAATTGCTAAGCTTGTATTTCAACCGAAACGAAGACCCGAACGCTGAGCAATGTCCGTTCCTGACTGACGAAGATAACGTCATGAAAATCAAAAAAGCCAAAGAAATCATCATTGCCAACATGGCTGAACCACCCGGACTGGAAGAACTTTCGGAGCAAGTGGGGCTGAGCTTAAAAAAGTTGAAAATGGGATTCAAGCAAATTTACGGCGATACGGTTTATGGGTTTCTTTTTGACTATAAAATGGATTACGCCCGACGCTTGCTGGACTCGGGATCCTATAATGTGAATGAAGTAGGGCTCAAAATCGGGTACAGTACCGGTAGTCATTTTATTGCAGCTTTCAAAAAGAAATTTGCCACAACCCCAAAAAAATATTTGATGTCCATTAATCAAAACACGGTTTAACATCAATCCCGTATATGCGGGTATCAAGAAAAAATTAAATACAAACGAAGCCAAAAAAGAAGTTTCATTACTTTTATCAAAATTTAAAATTTCCATGAAAGGAGTATTATTAGTCAATCTCGGGTCGCCCGAAAGTCCAACACCAAAAGATGTAAAACCTTATTTAGATGAATTTTTAATGGACAAATACGTGATAGATGTTCCGTATTTGCTGCGCGCACTTTTAGTTCGCGGTATCATTTTGCAAACCCGACCGAAAAAATCGGCGGAAGCGTACAGTCAGATTTGGACTGAAGAAGGTTCGCCGCTAATTGTCATTTCCAAAAAAATGCATCAAAAGGTAAAACAACTGGTGGATGTTCCGGTGGCTTTGGCCATGCGTTACGGTTCGATGACCATACAAAAAGGCTTGCAGGAGTTAAAGGATAAAGGCGTAACGGAAGTAATGCTCTTGGCATTGTATCCACAATATGCCATGGCTTCTACCACTACCATTTGGGCTTTGGCCGATGAATTGCAAAAAACGCATTTCCCAGAAATGAAAATCACTAAAATCCCGGCCTTTTACAACAAACCCGATTTCATCAAGGCTTTGGCCAATTCCATCAAAAAACATCTGGAAGGATTTGAATACGATCATCTTCTGTTTTCGTATCACGGGATTCCAAAACGCCATATTCGCAAAACCGACGTGACCAAATCCCATTGTACCATCGATAATAAATGTTGCGTAACGGCTTCACCGGCGCATGAGTTTTGTTACCGTCATCAATGCTATGAAACCACACGACAAGTGGTCGAGTTATTAGGTATCCCGGAAGGGAAATACAGCCAAACTTTTCAATCGCGCTTGGCGGGCGACAAATGGTTAACGCCTTATACCGATGTAGAAATTAATAAAATGCCCGAGAAAGGCATCAAGAAATTGGCTGTAGTAACGCCGGCATTCGTTTCGGATTGCTTGGAAACTCTGGAAGAAATTGCCATGCGCGCCAACGAAGAATTTAAAGAACACGGCGGCGAGGAATTCTTGGCGGTGCCTTGTTTGAACGATGAGGACGAATGGTGTGGCGTAGTGGCCAATTGGATTAAAGACTGGAGTAAGTAATTTCATGGAACTTTACAACTACATAAAATCCCTGCACCTCATCTTTGTCATCACTTGGTTTGCCGGGCTGTTTTATATCGTTCGTTTGTTTGTATACCAAATTGAGGCCAAGGACAAACCTTCGCCCGAGAGAGAAATTCTGCAAAAGCAATACAAAATCATGACCTATCGGTTGTGGTACATCATTACCTGGCCGAGTGCCATTTTGGCGACTATCTTTGCTTTACTGCTCCTGCACCTGATGCCTGAGTGGCTGCAAATGCCCTGGATGCAGGTGAAATTAGGATTTGTGGTATTGTTGTTTGCCTATCATTTTAAGTGTCATCAGATTTACAAACAACTGCAAAATGATGAGTTCAAATACAGCTCCAACTTTATGCGGTTGTGGAATGAAGGCGCCACCATCATCTTGTTTGCCGTGGTGTTTTTGGTCATCTTAAAAAATGCCTTCAACTGGATTTTTGGAGTAGCGGGGATTATTATTTTCTCTGTTTTAATCATGCTCGGATTTAAATTTTACAAAAGAATTCGGGAGAAAAACAACTCGTAGCTATGCTAAACGGCTTCAAAATGTCAATGCTATCTCTTCGTATCAGGATTTTCCTGTCGATGATTATATTGATTGTGATTGCTTCCGTTTTGATGGCTTCCATATCGATTATCCAATTTAAGAATGAAGCCAAAGAGTACCATCAGGAACGCTTAGACCGAAAAGAAAATGCCATTAAAGAACATATCAATTATGTGCTTTCTACTACAACCTATCCGTTGACTCAGGCTAATTTACCTCTGATTTTTAAAGACAAAATTCACGAACTGGCGGACATTCACAATCTTGACATTAACATTTATTCCTTAAACGGAAAACTCTTAAAATCTTCCAAAGCCACATTCTCGGTTGACAAAGTAGCTCCGCCCATACCTAAATACATCATCAATCTGGTCGAATCCTCGGTAGAGAAAAGATATGTAGACATCAAAAACGTAAACGGAGTTAAAAACCGTTCTTCATATAGCCAAATCAAAGATGATAAATTCAAACCTCTGGGGATTTTGAACATCCCGTATGTGGAAGATGATGGTTTTTATGAAAACGAATTGCAGCAATTCTTATTACGTTTGAGCCAAGTGTATTCTTTTATGTTGATTGTAGCCTTTGCCCTGGCTTACTTTCTATCGACCTATATCACCAAATCCCTTAAAACCATTTCGGATAAAATCAACGAAACGAGCCTGAACCAAAAAAATGAGAAGATTGTCATTGAAGCCAACAGCAAGGAAATCAATTTGCTGATTAAAGCTTATAACGGCATGGTGGATAAGCTGGAAGAAAGTGCATCAAAACTGGCCCAAAGCGAACGTGAACAGGCTTGGCGTGAAATGGCCAAACAAGTCGCTCATGAAATCAAAAATCCGTTGACACCCATGCGTTTGACGGTGCAAAACTTTCAGCGTAAGTTTGATGCCAACGATCCCGAACTGAAACAGAAACTCAACGATTACTCAAAAACGCTGATTCAGCAAATTGACACTATGAGTGCGGTAGCTTCGGCTTTCTCCAACTTTGCTTCGATGCCGGCACAGCAAAACGAAACTTTGAATGTGGTTCAGGTAGTAGAGTTAGCACTGGATATTTTCAATGAAGATTTTATTGCATTTGAAAGCAACAACAGCTACATCGTTACCAAACTGGATAGAACCCAATTAATCCGAATCATTACCAATTTAGTCAAAAATGCCATTCAATCGATACCCGAGGAGCAGGAAGAAAAACACGTTTGGGTTTCGGTCAATGAAGTAGACGGCTTTGTGATTATTTCGGTAAAAGATAACGGCATCGGCATTGAACCTGAACACGCCGAGCATATTTTTGAACCTAAATTCACCACCAAAACCAGCGGTATGGGACTTGGTTTAGGAATTATCAAAAACATCATCGAAAATTACAAAGGAACTATTACATTTGAAACCAAACCGGGAAAAGGCTCTACCTTCAGAGTATCACTTCCCATTGTTAAATAAAAACACTATATCATGAACTTTGAAAACATACTTGTAGCCGAAGAAAACGGCATTGGACAAATTACCATCAACCGACCGTCAAAATTGAACGCACTCAATATTGCCACCATTCAGGAATTGCACAATGCTTTGGAAAGTCTTGATGCCAATGAGAACATCAGAACCATCATTATTACCGGTGAAGGCGAAAAAGCATTCGTAGCCGGCGCTGACATTTCAGAATTTGCTAATTTTTCGGTAGAAGAAGGGGCGCAACTGGCTGCTCAGGGACAGGAATTGTTGTTTGATTTTGTCGAGAATTTAAAAACCCCGACCATTGCAGCCGTGAATGGTTTTGCCTTAGGTGGCGGATTGGAGCTGGCTATGGCCTGCCATTTCAGAATTGCTTCCGATAATGCCAAAATGGGATTACCTGAAGTTTCACTGGGTGTAATTCCGGGTTATGGCGGAACGCAGCGTTTACCTCAACTCATAGGTAAAGGACGCGCCATGGAAATGATTATGACTGCCGGAATGATTTCGGCCGAAGAAGCTTTCCGTGCCGGATTGGTCAACCATGTGGTGCCTCAAGCAGAACTTTTAACTTTTACCAAATCATTGGCACAACGCATCATGAAAAACTCGCCTATGGCCATAGGTAAAGCCATAAAAGCTGTAAATGCTAATTTCAAAGAAGGTGTAAATGGGTACGAAACTGAAATCAGAAACTTTGGCAAATGCTTCGGCACCGAGGATTTTAAAGAAGGAACCACTGCCTTTTTAGAAAAAAGAAAAGCAGAGTTCACAGGAAAATAATTAGTTTTTGGTCACAGTTTACAATCTCTTTAAAAAATGTAAACTGTGGCTGCCAACTGAACCTTAACACTCTCCGTCCCATTCGGCATAAAATTGCGAAAGGAAATTTTCCATGTAACGGTGGCGTTCTGCCGCAATTTTTTTACCGGTTTGGGTATTCATCTTATCTTTTAAGAGCAACAGCTTTTCATAAAAATGATTGATGGTAGGCGATTGAGATTTTTTATATTCTTCCTTACTCATGGTTAAGTTGGGTTGAATAGCCGGATCGTAAATCACTCTGTTTTTGAATCCTCCGTAGTTAAAACAACGTGCAATTCCGATAGCACCAATAGCATCCAGTCGGTCGGCATCCTGCACAATTTGAAGTTCTTTTGAACTGAACTTCCTTTCAAAATTTCCGCCTTTAAAAGAAATATGATCTATGATGTTAATGACATGTGCAATTGTTTCTTCGGCTACCCCTTCTTTTTCGAGAAAATCACGGGCTATTTTGGGCCCAACCGTTTCATCTCCGTCGTGAAATTTGCTGTCGGCAATGTCATGAAGCAAAGCTCCCAATTTCACCACCATTAAATCACAACTTTCCTCCTGGGCAATCAGTAAGGCATTTTTGTAAACGCGTTCAATATGAAACCAATCGTGTCCGCCTTCGGCATTTTCAAGTTGCTGTTTTACAAAACGTATCGTGTTATCTATAACTGACATAAGATTTTGAATAAAAAATCCTTTCTGTTGAGAAAGGATTGGGTTTGTTATTTTATCATGGCGGGCTGCACCCAGGAAAATATTTTTTCTTCACCCGGAGTTACCATTCGCTCCGCAATTCGGGTCATTCGAGCCGGTAATTTCAATAAATAATCACGGGCTTTTTCAGCCTCATCGGTCAAATTTGACAATTTATCGATTTCCCATTTTATGTTTAATTTTTCCAAAATATCAACATAATCCATAGCCGTATACACGCCGATACGTTGGGCTGATTCTGAAAATTTTTCAAAAGCTGCACCGATGCTTTCTCCCGATTCGCGAATTAAATTGGCTGGCATGGTAATTTTTTTCTTCATCATGTATTCAAAAGCCAACAACATCTCGCTGGGATCAATTTTAAAAATGCGGTTTACAAACTCGCTGTAAGCCAAATGGTGGCGCATTTCATCTCCGGCAATGATTTTGCAGATTTTAGACAATTTATTATCTCCGTATTTCTTAGCCAATTGTGCCACGCGGTTGTGCGAAACATAGGTTGCCAATTCCTGAAAACTGGTAAATACAAAATTTTTATAAGGATCTCTTCCGGTTCCGGGATCGAAGCCGTCATTGATTAAATACTGAGTTGTAATTTCTACCTCGCGCATATTCACACGGCCTGACAAGTATAAATATTTGTTGAGCAAATCACCGTGACGGTTTTCTTCTCCGGTCCAATGGCGCAACCATTTGGCCCAGCCGTTGTCTCCGCCTGTCGTTTTTTGATTCACTCCCTCAACATCCATCAACCAGGTTTCGTAGGTAGGCAATGCTTCTTCGGTAATGGTATCACCCACTAAAACCACCCAAAAATCATACGGAAGTTCTTTGGCTAATTCACGCAATTCTTTCACATTTTCTAAAAAATCGTCGTTTTCAGAATTGGGAAGTAAATCGGTGGGTTGCCAAATTTTTTCAACCGGAATTAAGAATTCATCCACAAAACTGTCGATGTCTTTTTCCAGAAACTGCATGACTTCAAGTCTTATATTCTTTTGAGGCATTGTTTAATTTTTTATTGATTGTTTGATCGCCTGCTCCGTTTTTTCCATTAACTCTTCAAACGAAAAAGCTGAAACTGCCATAGGTTCATGAATGATAAACTGCAAACGATTTCCTAATCCCATGGGAAAGGCTCCAAATTTAACCATTTTCCACGAATTATTAATGGTAATGGGTACAACATAAGCAGATGGAGCGTATTTACATAAGATTTTTAGTCCACTTTGGGCAAATTCTTTCGGCTTTCCGTTTTTGCTTCTGGTTCCTTCCGGAAAGATTACCGCCGATCTTTTATGCCTTTCAATATACTCCGACAACCCCTTGATGACCGGAATGGCTTGTTTAGGATCTTTACGGTCAATTAAAACCGATCCGCCGTGTCTTAAATTATAAGAAACGCTCGGAATACCTTTTCCCAATTCTTTTTTGCTGACAAATTTGGCATGGTGCTTTCTCAAATACCATATGATTCCGATAATGTCATACATGCTTTGGTGATTGGCTACAAAAATCACAGGGACATTTTGAGGAATTCGTTCTCTGTTTTCAAATGTATAAGTGGTTCCCAAAAGATTGGTGCATTTGGTCAGGAAGAAGTTCAGATAGTCAACACTTTTTTTGTGCGCCTGATACCCAAAAACATTGAAACAAACCCACTGAATGGGATGAAAAATAACTAATGTCAACCCGAAACACAGGTAGTATATTACCGAAAGAGGATACGAAATAAGTTTTTCCATGATGTGAAAATTGAGGACAAAAATAGGTAAAAATCAAGGGATGTTACTCAAAAAACGAATCAAAATTTAACAAAACATACACTTTTTGCACACTCCATTTAACGGTGAATCGGCTATCTTTAGATGCGGTGGAATTCGTTTTCCGCCCTTTGAAATAATTTGTTCAAAACTCCTCTGTTTTGTATCCTGTTCCATCAAAAAAAGCATTATTTTTATGCCACTAAATTTTTAAAAAATGAGTTCAGAAAAAGAAGCAAAATTAAAAGCATTACAACTAACCCTTGATAAATTAGACAAAGCTTACGGTAAAGGAACCGTAATGAAAATGGGCGACAAAGCGGTAGAAGAAGTAGAAGTGATTCCGTCGGGTTCATTGGGTTTAGATTTAGCTTTGGGTGTAAACGGCTATCCTAAAGGAAGAATTATAGAAATATACGGACCTGAATCTTCGGGTAAAACAACACTTACCCTTCATGCCATTGCCGAAGCGCAAAAAGCAGGCGGTATTGCAGCATTTATTGATGCTGAACATGCCTTTGACAGGCATTATGCGGAAAAACTGGGTGTTGATGTAGAAAATTTAATCATCTCTCAGCCGGATAACGGAGAACAAGCGTTGGAAATCGCCGAAAACCTGATTCGTTCGGGAGCTATTGATATTGTAGTGGTTGACTCGGTTGCTGCCTTAACTCCGAAAAGTGAGATTGAAGGTGAAATGGGAGATTCTAAAATGGGATTGCATGCCCGTTTGATGTCTCAAGCCTTGAGAAAATTAACCGGAACCATCAGCAAAACCAACTGTACTGTTTTCTTCATCAACCAATTGAGAGAGAAAATAGGTGTCATGTTTGGCAATCCTGAAACAACTACCGGAGGAAATGCGTTGAAATTTTACGCTTCAGTTCGTTTAGACATTCGTCGTTCGTCGCAAATTAAAGACGGTGAAAATGTAATCGGAAACCGAACCAAAGTAAAAGTAATTAAAAACAAAGTGGCCCCTCCTTTCAAAACTGCTGAGTTTGACATCATGTATGGCGAAGGTGTTTCGAAAACCGGAGAAATTCTGGACTTGGCCGTAGAATTTGAAATCATCAAAAAAGCAGGTTCTTGGTTCAGTTATGGAGATACCAAATTAGGACAAGGAAGAGACGCTGTCAAAGTCCTGATAAAAGACAACCCGGAATTAGCCGAAGAATTGGAACAAAAAATCAAAGATTACATCAAAGAGAACAACGCCTAATACCAGAAACCCGAAAATTTTCGGGTTTTTTTATTACCTTAACGCAACCATTTGTTTGAAAAAACATCTAACCACAAACTGATTGTCATTATGAAACGAATTATTTCACTAATAGCCTTGTTTTTCATTTTTAACTCCTGTTCTACCGATAACGGAGACAGTTATTTGTTTGAATTGCTACCCGTAACCAGTGTTGATATGCCTGATGAATTTACGATTGGAGGCACCTACCAGATAACGATGCATTACAAGCGGCCAACTTCTTGTCATTTTTTCAACGGAATTTACTACGACAAAAAAGTTGATCCGGAAACTTCCAAAAACATAAGAACCATAGCGATAGAAAATGCCGTAGCGCAAAGAAGCAATTGCCAAACGCTGACAACAAACAATGAAGTTGAGTATTCATTTAATTTTCAGGTGACCAGCACGAATCCTTATATTTTTAAGTTTTGGAAAGGAAAAGATGTCGACGGAAATAACATCTTTTTAGAAATTGAAGTGCCTGTAAATTAACAACCATCAATTTTTGCAAATTGGATTTAAAACAACTCATAAATGATTGCAAAAACAACAATAGGAAAGCACAAGAACAGTTATACCAATTATATTCGTCAAAACTGTTTGCTGTTTGCCTAAAGTATTCGCGCAGTTATAGTGAGGCTCAAGACAATTTGCAGGATGGCTTTTTAATCATTTTTAACAAAATAGAACAATTTTCGTTTAAGGGTTCGTTTGATGGTTGGTTGAAGCGAATAATGATTAACCATGTTTTACAGCAATACCGAAACCAAACCTTCCTGAGTTTAGTGAATGAAGATGTAGCAGATGATTGCGAAATTGATTTAGATGACGATAGTATTTCTTTGGAGTATTTGCTTAAAATAATTCAGGAGTTGCCCGACAGATACCGACTGGTGTTCAATCTGTACGTTTTAGATGGGTATTCGCACCAGGAAATTGCCGAAATGTTATCCATTAACATCGGAACTTCAAAATCAAATTTGGCTCGTGCCCGTATGATTTTAAAGGACAAAATAGAACAACAAAAAAACGAACTAAACAAAACTTTTCCTTCTGCAAGATGAGTGAACGAAAAAATATAGACCGATTGTTTCAGGAAAAATTCAAAGACTTCGAAGCTTATCCGGCGGATGAAGTTTGGGAAAACATTGAAGCAAAGTTGGATGAAAAGAAGAAAAGAAGAATCATCCCTTTTTGGTGGAAATTATCTGGGATAGCGGCTTTGTTCATGCTGGGATTTTTATTGACCAAATCGATCTATTCTCCGGATAATCAAACCGAAAATAATGTTGTAGTTGGCACGAATGCTGCACCTACACCGGAAACCTCGGCACCAAAAGCTATAGAAAATTCCACAACTCTAAAGCAACCGATAAGCACTTCTCCTGAAACAATTGCTACCAATACCGAATCAAATCAAGAAGAAAACCACACCTCTTCCCATGAGGTTATTGCCGTGCAAAAAAACCATTCTAAAACAATGACCAATTCAGCTCAAACGGCTTTGGTTGAAAGTAACTCTGACAAGTTTCATTCTTCGAAAAAGAAACGTGAAAACCGAAATTCCGACGTTTTATTACGGGAGACTATTGTAGAAAAAACTTCCGATAAAATATCGCAATCCCAAAAGAGCAGTAGCATCGCTTTGGCAGAAAAGAATCCCACTGAACCCAAACTTACCCCAAATAACACAAACAATGCAACGGTATTAACCGGCGAGAAACCGCTAAATCTTGATGGTTTAAAAGAGGCTCTCTCATCAAACTCAAAAATTGTAACACCTGAAAAGAAAGTTAACGACACCGTCAAAATTGCCGGAGTTGCTACGAATGCGTTGGAAGAATTGCTTAATGAAAAAGAAAGCAAAGAAAAACAGCTACCCAAAGAAAACAGATGGCAAATTACCTCAAATGTTGCTCCTGTTTTCTTAGGTTCTGTTGGAAACGGTTCCCCAATTGGTTCTGAGTTTGAAAACAATTCAAAAGAATACAACACCAGTTTCAGCATGGGAGTTGGTGTGAGTTATGCCGTCAACACCAAATTATCGGTACGAACCGGAATCAATAAAATGAGTGTGGATTACAACACCAATGATATTGCCTTTTTTGTAGCCATTGATGATCAAGGAATGAGTAATATTAGTCCCACTTCGGGCGGAAAAACCATTCATGTTGAAGATGCCGAAACCCCTATTAACAATTTGCTGCCATTTGAAAATAATTTTGTGCAACGCAATGAAGGGTATATGAATCAAAAAATGGGCTACTATGAAGTGCCTGTAGAGCTAACCTATGCACTAGTCAATAACCGATTTGGCGTAAAAGTAATAGGCGGAGTCAGCACCTTTTTCCTGAATGAAAACAAAATCTCCCTCGTTTCAGAGAACATGAGTACCGAGTTGGGCAAAGCCAACAACCTGAACGATGTGCATTTCAGTACCAATTTAGGATTAGGCATAAAATACGGTTTTCTGAAATCTTTTGAATTCAACGTAGAACCCACCGTTAAATACCAATTGAATACCTTTACTAAAAACGCCGGCAATTTCAAGCCTTACATCTTTGGAATCTACAGCGGCATTAGCTATAAATTTTAATTTATGATTGTTTAAAATTAGTTAAGTGGTGTTATTGCTTCAGGGTAATAACAGAAAAGAGTTCCAAAATTTGGAACTCTTTTTTATGCATTGTAGTGCTGCAGTTGCTTTAAGATTACTTGACGAACATGCTCTTTAAGTGTTTTCTTGTATTCCGGTTTTTGATTTTTAGTTTCAAAAAAACGATGGATTTTTACGCGCATTATACCCGGGCTTCCACTGAAAAAAGTATATGAAAACCTTTTTTTATTGTCGGCAAAGGTCATGGGAACAATCGGGATTTGATGTTCTACCGCGAGGCGAAACGCACCGTCCTTAAATTCATCCAACACTATTGATTCGTCATCGGGAACACCGCCTTCGGGAAAAATACAAATGCTCAACCCCTGATTCAATCTTTTTTGAGCTCTTTCAAAAACAGCCATCCGGCTTTTGGAGCTTTTTCGGTCTACCAAAATACAGGTTCTTTTATAAAAGAATCCAAACAACGGAATCTTTGCCAATTCTTTTTTTCCGACAAAAACAAAGGGATTTTTAACTACCGAAAGCATCAGCATGATATCGGTCATTGAGGTGTGATTGGCAACAAACATATAGCTCTTGCCTTTGATGATTTCTTCTTCGGTTTCTAAAACTACTCTGAATCCCATTCCAAACAAAATAATCTTGGCCCAAATTCGCGCCATCACAAAAAAATAAGGATACCATTTTTCGGAAAGAATCGAAATAAACAAAAACGGAAACATCACGATTATCGGAATCGCCATCAAAATGTAAAACCAAATGCGATAAACTATCCAAAAAACAATTTTCAGTGCTTTCATACTGTCAAAAGTAGTGAAAGGTATGCAGTTTTTAATAGAAAGCCTTAACTTTGCAGGAAGAAAATAGTTGAAAATGCCAAAAATACTAACCGGAATTCAAAGCACAGGCACGCCCCATTTAGGAAATTTATTGGGTGCTATTTTGCCTGCCATCGAAATGTCAAAAAATCCAGCTAACGAATCATTTCTTTTCATAGCTGATTTGCATTCAGTTACACAAATCAAAAACGGGAACGAGCTTCGTCAAAACACCTACAGTACGGCCTCGGTGTGGCTGGCGTGCGGATTAGATGTCAATAAAGTGATTTTTTACCGTCAGAGCGATGTACCTCAAACGGCTGAATTATCTTGGTATTTGAGTTGCTTTTTCCCGTTTCAGCGTTTGACTTTGGCACATTCATTTAAAGACAAAGCCGACCGTCTGGAAGATGTTAACGCGGGATTGTTTTCTTACCCGATGCTTATGGCTGCCGATATATTGCTGTACGATGCCCAATTTGTTCCGGTAGGAAAAGATCAGATGCAACACATCGAGATTACCCGTGACGTAGCTTCGCGTTTCAATCATCAAATGGGCGAAACTTTTGTTCTTCCTGAAGGAACAGTGCACGAAGAAACCATGTATGTTCCGGGAACCGACGGTTTTAAAATGAGTAAATCAAGAGGAAATATCATCAATATCTTTTTAGAGGATAAGGCTTTGCGCAAGCAAATCATGAGTATTGAAACCGACAGTACTCCGCTGGAAGAACCTAAAAATCCGGATACCTGTAAAATCTTCGGTCTGTATAAATTGATTGCCAATGATGAGCAAACGGCCGAAATGCGTACTAAATATACTAATGTTAACCGTGATTTCGGATATGGTCATGCCAAACAAGCGTTATTTGAACTGATTACCGAACGATTCAAAACCGAAAGAGAAAAGTACAATTACTACATGAATCATCAGGATGAAGTGGATGCTTTGCTAAAACAAGGGGCTGCAAAAGCCGGAAATGTTGCCGATGTCGTATTAAAAAGAGTGAGAGAAAAATTGGGATTTGAATAAAATTTCTACATTTGATAAAAATCTCCTTTTTTATGAAAAAAACTGTTTTACTGATTGTACTGTGTTTGAGCGCTTTTGGTGCCTTTGCTCAGGAAATAAAATATACTGAAGACAAGAACATTGAACTAAGTAAATTTTTGGCCAAAATTCACGCCACGAACTCGTTCGGATTCAAAAATCATTTGATAAAGACCTATGTGGTTAATAACGATTTAGGCTATACCAAAGACGATTCGCCTCAGGGAGCCAAACAATTTTTATATATTTCAGACAGCGAGTTAGGCAAAGAAATTACTACCAAACTCTATAAAACGGACAGTTTATTGAACATAGAAGTGTTAGATGTTGCCGAAGTTCCGGGAGGGTTTCAGGTGAAAATAGCTCAGGGTCCGAATGATGATCGAACAGATGAGATATTCATACTCAAAATAGCTAAAAAAGAATAATCTCATACAAATGAGAAACTGATAAAGGCAAAAAGCGATTTCGTTTTTTGCCTTTTTTAATTGATTCGAAGTATGCCGTCTTTGAGTGAAACAGATGCATCTTCTCTGAGTACATAATCAGTCTCTAAAATCTCTCTGGTTTCCGGGAGCAATTCGCTGAAGCGGTATTCAATCACCGAATGATTTCTGATGAAAAGATGCTTGCTGTTGGTTTGAAATGTTGCCAACTGTTTCCCGAGATAAAAATTGAAAACCGAACTGACGTCGGAAGGTCTTTTGTTGACTTCTATCGTTTTTCCCGACTTGATGTAATAGGCCGCTTTAGGAAGTTTTATCGTGTCATAAACCATCGCATTTTCTAACAAAATCATGTCGCAATTGGTATGGTTACTGATTTTTACGGTAGAGTTGCTTTCTCCCTGAGGCACGCTTTGGTAAAATGTTTCAAACGGATTTTCTCCTGTTTGTACATCATTAATCCTTTTCAACTGCCTGATTTCTTCTTTTTTGTAATCGGATAAAAAGACAAAAAAGCTATCAATTTGAAACTTCATCCCGGTATAGTAAGGGTCAATTTTGGGCGGTTCCTCGTTGTATTCTTCTGTTGAGACATCATAGTCATAATCATCATTCCTGTCGTGAAACGGTCGGAATGCATTAAAAAAGATAACTCCTCTGATGAGTACAAAAACGAAAACCACAGTAAGAATCAAATAATTGCGATTTCTTTTAGAGATGATCGGAGTTGGTACAATCTCTGATGAATAATTGTTTTTCCTGATTAGTTCTACCAGTTCACTATCATCTGCTTTGAAATTATTGACTGCTATAAATGCCTTTCCGGCCAATTCGGAACTTGGATTCTGTTGGTACATTTTACTGATAAGTATCAACACACTTTTCAACTGTTCCTCAATATCCTGATTTTTGATGTGATTCAGAAACACATAAAAATCGCCTTCTTTTACAAACAATATCTTTGAAAAATCACTGTAGGGCGGTAAAAGCGCAATTCGGGCTGACTCTAATTTATTGGAAGCCAACTGTCTGATTTCCGCAAGTTGCTCATCGGAAAGTACAGGTTTAGTTTCCAAAAAAGCAGTAATCTCTCTGAAACTGTTGGCCGTTATGAGTTGATTTAAATCGATATCCATACTGTGATGTGGTATAAAACAAATGTAAATTATAATTCTATTTCAAATTAAATCGCTTCAAATAATTTTCCCGGCAAAGGTCTGACCACTCCTTTAAGTTCCATGTTTAACAGAATAGAGGAAATTTTAAAAATCGGGAAATCGCATTCCAGAGCCATTACGTCGAGCAGTTGCTTACCGCTTTGCTGCAGGTAGTCGTAGATTTTCTGCTCTTCATAATCCAATGAAACAAACAGTTGTTTTTGAACCGCTTTTGTGGTTGTCTGATTCAGTTCCCAATTCAAGTTGTACACTAAATCTGCCGCCGAAGTCAGTAAATTGGCACGTTGGGTTTTAATTAAATCATTGCAACCCTGACTGTATTTATCCGAAGTTCTGCCCGGAACGGCAAACACATCTCTATTGTAATCGTTGGCCATATTTGCAGTAATTAACGAGCCTCCTTTTTCGGCACTTTCAATCACAATGGTGGCTTCACTCATCCCGGCAACAATGCGGTTCCGGCGAACGAAGTTTTCCTTATCCGGATTAGAGGTGCTCCAAAATTCAGTTATGAAACCTCCGTTTTGTTCCATTTTAGCGACGTATTTTTTATGGGATTTGGGGTAAATTTGATTCAACCCATGCGCCAAAACACCAATGGTTTGCAAATCATTTGCAATGGCTGCCTGATGGGCTACAATATCAACTCCGTAAGCAAATCCACTGACAATAATCGGATTAAAGACGGCCAAATCTTCAATAAGTTTTTTACAGAATTCGATGCCGTAAGAGGTAATTTGTCTCGTGCCAACGATACTGAGCATTTTGCGATTTTCAAAATTCACAGCGCCCGAAGCAAATAGCAGTACAGGTCCGTCTACACAATGTTTCAACCTATCGGGGTAGTTCGCATTTTGGTAATAAAAAACGGTGATATTATTCTTTTCCAGAAAATGCAATTCGAGTTCTGCTTTTTCAAAAACACTCTTATTTTTTAAGTTTCTGACCAAAACTTCGCCAACCCCGTCTATTCCTTTCAGCTGTGAGGTTTTAGCTTTGAACACATTTTCTGCTGAACCACAGTGGTTTATTAGTTTTTTGGCTACTATATCGCCAACACCATCAA
>CAYPSB010000016.1:0-43518 GCA_964413435.1 uncultured Flavobacterium sp. | reverse complement strand
GCTGAACCACAGTGGTTTATTAGTTTTTTGGCTACTATATCGCCAACACCATCAACCCGCGACAGTGCCAATATGTAAAAAAGTTCTGTTTTGTTCATATCACTAAAGTACTACAAAAATATTTATTTTGGCTTGGGATTGTTAATAAAAATTGTGAATAATTTTTTGATAGTACTATTGTTTCTCTAAATTTGTTAACATGAAGATTGAACCTTACATATCCCAATTATTATATCGTTATCAATGTGTTACCGTTCCCGGATTTGGTGCTTTTTTGACTGAATTCCAATCGGCACAGCTGGATGAAAATGCGCATTCGTTTTATCCTCCTAAAAAATTGATTTCTTTCAATCCTTTCATCAAAAACAACGACGGATTATTGGCAAACCATTTGGCGCAAGCTGAAAAAATAGCATACGAAGTAGCCGTTAGTGTCATTCAGAATGAAGTATCAAACTGGAAAACTAAAATTCAGGAACTTGGGCATTTCTCGGTTAAAAATATAGGCGAGTTCAGTTTGAATGCCGAAAGAAATATAGTATTTGTTCCGGCGGATCAAATTAACTACCTGAAAGAATCCTTTGGGTTGAGTTCGTTTATGTCACCGGCTGTAAAACGCGAAGTGTATAAGGAAGAGGTTGAAGTTGTTGAAGAAACAGCTCCAGTTCCTTTCACTCCTGAAAAAAGAAAAAGCAACAAAGCATTGAAATATGCGGCTATCGTTACTGTTTCATTAGGTCTTACAAGTGCTTTAGGATATAAATTATACGACAATTATCTGAAACAAATCGAACAACAAACATTACTTGTACAGTCGAATGTTCAGAAAAAAATAAACCAACGAATACAGGAAGCAACCTTTTTTATTGAAAATCCGCTACCGGCGGTAACGCTGACTGTACCCAGTGAAAAAATGCCTTATCACGTGGTTGCCGGTGCTTTCCGTTTAGAATCGAATGCGGAAAAAGCTTATCAATCATTACTGAAATTAGGTTTTAAAGCCAAACGCTTACCGGCCAACAAACACGGCTTGTATCCGGTGCTTTACGGAAGTTATCCTTCTTACTCTGAAGCCCGGGAAACTATGAAAAGCATTCAAAAGCTGGACAATAAAGATGCCTGGCTGCTGATAGAAGAATTATAAAATTATCCCGAGAATTCGGGATTTTTTATTTTCAGTAATTACCTTTGCTAAAAACTTCACATGACTCCAAAACATCCTTCCGAATCGTTGACTATTTTAACCGATTTAGTGTTACCAAGTGAAACCAACCCACTCAACAACCTTTTTGGTGGTGAATTACTAGCGCGTATGGACCGAGCTGCGAGTATTGCTGCCCGAAGACATTCCCGCAGGATTACGGTTACGGCTTCTGTGAACCACGTAGCTTTTAATCGTTCTATTCCATTGGGAAGTGTGGTAACGGTCGAAGCCAAGGTTTCCCGTGCCTTTAATTCGTCTATGGAGATTTTTTTAGACGTTTGGATTGAGGATCGGGAATCGGGTATCAGAACCAAGGCAAACGAAGCAATTTATACTTTTGTTGCCGTTAATGAAACCGGACATCCGGTAAGTGTTCCTGCTATAATTCCGGAAACCGAACTGGAAAAAGAGCGTTACGATGCTGCATTAAGAAGAAAACAATTGAGTTTGGTATTGGCCGGGAAGATGAATCCGCACGATGCCACCGAGTTGAAAGCCTTGTTTTTATAACATAGAAAAGCCCCGAAATTCGGGGCTTTTTTTTATTACATATTGTACAACCACGAAGCCGGATTGTTATACGTTGTATTTTGCAAAATCAGGAACTTAAGAACTGTTTTACCGGTATCTCCATTGGTTCTGATTTTACCCAGAACTTCTTTGGTTGACACTTTATCTCCAATGCTCACATTAACACTGCTCAGGTTTTGGTACACTGTGAAAAAATCTCCGTGCTGTATGAACACCGCAATATTTAAAGGAGATAATTTGATTACTTTGGTTACTTCACCACCAAAAACAGCTCTGGCCGAAGCACCATTCTCAGTAGTAATTTCAACACCGCTGTTGTGAACCGTCAATGTTTTATAAATCGGATGCGGCTGATCTCCGTAAGGCAACGTCACCACTCCTTTTTCTACCGGCCACGGCAGTTTTCCTTTATTAGCTCTGAAATTATTAGCAATCAGCTGTCCTTCGGGCGTTAAGACAATTTTAGCTGAAGTCTCCACCGCTTTTGTCGACTCGGCAGTGGTGGTTTTAGGATTGGCTTTGGCTTTGGCTGCTGCCGTCTTTTTGTTGGCTGCAGCAATTGCTTCACGGATTAATTTTTGAATTTGAGCATCAATCTTCTTGGTTTCCTGTTGCTTTTTCTTGATTTCGGCTACAATCTTTCCTTTCTCTTTCTTGATTTGATTGGCAATTTTTTCCTGTTCCTGCTTCTCTTTTTCAAGATCCTGCTTCTCTTTTTCGTTTTCAGCAATCAGTTTTTCTTTATCTGATTTTTGAGCCCCAATTTTAGCATTGTACTCTTCCAGCTGTTTGGTTTTGCTTTTTATTTCCTCTCCCTGCATTTTTCGGTAGCTCGCGTATTGCTTCATGTATTGAGCTCTTTTATAAGCCTGAAGAAAGTTTTGAGAAGACAGTAAAAACATGGCCCGGCTCTGCTCAGAACGACTTTTGTATGACTTCAAAATCATTTCTGCATAATCTTTTCTCAATTCATCTAAGTCACGGTTAAGCTGGTTAATTTTGAGTTGATTGACATAAATATCATTGCTCAGCAACTTGGTTTGCTTTTCGGTCGTTTTGATAAGTTTTTCTTTGAGCCCGATTTTTTCTTTTTGAATCATCAACTGTGATACAACCGATTTCTCTTTGCTTTTCATCGACTGCAATAATTCTTCCTTTTCCTGGATTTCCAATTGAATTTTAGCCTTCCGTTCCTCCAATTGCTCCTGAGTCAGCGATTGACTCCACACTGGTGTTGCTAAGCAAAAAAATAAAAAAAGTAAAATGAATCTCGGCATGGTGCAGTTTGTTTTGGCAAATTTACTTAATAAAAATTCTTTCATAATCTCCCGGAACACTGTAAGGAAAAGAAAGATCTTCGTTGAATGTTATGTTGTTGTATTCTATTGAAATTTCGGTTTTTTGCGATTTTTGGAAAGCATTAATCAACAAACTTGCCGGCAAATACGTTGATGAAACCTCCTGAAAATTGGGATAATTCACCTCAAAATCTCTTTCAAGCACCGGCTGAACAATTTCTTGTTTTTTCAGTAGGTAACGTTCTCCTTCAAACAAAAAAGACTTCTCAGTCTGATTATCTATTGTTTTTAATTTGTAAAAGTGCTCAACTATGGAACTGGTATATTTTCCTTTGGTCAAGTCATCAATTGGTTTCCCGAGTAATAGGTTCTGTACTTTTTGAAAATCTAAATCGGTACCCAGCCACTTGCTCAACGACGCATAATCGCCTTCAAAAAAAGTACCGTTGATTTTTTCATAATACTTCACCTCATTGGGCGTTATCAGAGCCTTGGCCATGGTAATTCCCAAAAAACGGATGCTGACCAATATCTTTTCATCTTTTTTTATCTTGATTTCGGCCGAAACGTTTTGCGATTGATTCTCGTCTCTGTACTTGGCGCTGGCTCTAATGTATAACGACGAAAAATCGATTTTAGTATTGTAGTGATTTTCGATGATTTTTTCGGCACTCAAAACATCAGCCGCTTTCCCTTCGTTTAAAACCGCTTTTGTTTTACAGGAAACAAGCAAAAGAACCAACAAGGCACAACCTAACTTTTTCATTATTTCTTTTGTTTATTGATAAGCTCATTGGCTTTTGTAAAATATTTTTCTTTCTTTTTCACATCACCTAACCCGTTGTAGGCTTCACCTAGTTGAATGTTGAAATTAATTTCGAGGGCGGTATCATCGATCACAAAATCTAAACCGGCTTCTAACTGATTGGCCGCTTTTTTAAAATTTTTCAATTGGTTGTTTGCCAAACCGGCATAATAATAAAACTGAGGTTGTGTCGGGAAAAACTGGATTAACTCTTCCGATTTTTGTAACACTGCCTCAAACTGTTGGGTTTCGATATAGGATTGCAACAGTAGCTGCTGGGTTTCCACATCATCTTCACTATTTTTTACATGCATTTCGAAATACTTCGCTGCTTTGGCAAAATTGGATTTTGCATAATAAAATTTGCCAATTTCTTTAGCTACTCTTATTTCTTTATCATTATCAAAATAAGCGATGGCCTTGTCGAGATCGGGTTCGTATTTTGGGTTGTTTTTGGCAAAAATCAAAAACTCGTTCAGTATTCTGTGTTTTATTTTTTGATCGATTTTTTTGCTTGGCAAAACAATATTCATCGCTTTGACAGCGTTATCTCCGTCGTTATTATTCAAATGAAATTTAAACAAACTTACCTGAGCCCAATCTGAGGTAGGAATGGCTTGCTCCAACTTTTTGGCTATTTCCATTGCTTTTTCCTCCTGATTACTTTGCGAATACATATAAATCAAAGCAATGTAATTGGATTCGTCTTTGGGGTTTTTCTTGATTTGATTTAAAAGATTGTTCTTTTCGGCCGTTTGGTATTTGGCATCTTTTAAAATATCGGCTTTGTACAATTCGCGTTTGTCTGTTTTTCCAAACTTCTCGTTCAACTCATTGATAAGGTCTAAGGCTTTGTCAAATTGTTGGGTGTTCATGTAGAGTGACGTCAAATCTTCTTTGTAGTCTTCTTTAAATTCTACCAACTTTTCAACTATGGGAATGGCTTTGTTGTAATCGTGTTGTTCGTAACAAACGTCATACATACCTACCCATGCCCAACGGTTTTTGGGATCCATTTTGGTCACTTTCTCGAAGTTATCGTACGCTTCTTTGTATTTCTTTTGCGCCAGGTAATTTTTCCCCAATTCAAAATAAACAATCGGATCATCCGGATTGGCTGTCTCACATTTTCGGAGTGATTCTATGGCTTTATCGTAGTTTTCAATTCCTTTTTGTTTTAACGCTTCATAAAAATTATCTTCAAATCCGTTATCCAACACGACTACTTCGTGTGGTTCGGTTTGAGCCATAACAAGGTTGGGAGCACCAATGACACCCAACAACAAAAGCCCGTAAATCTGAAGTTTTTTCATTGTACGTCGAATCCTTTTTATTCTAAAACCGAGTAATCTCCTATACTGATGCTTTTAAAATCTCCGTCAAAACTGGCGTGATTCCCAATCATGGCATTGTCCAATTTAGCATTTTTGATATGAACATGCGTTTGTATCAAGCTGTTTTGAATTTTACTGTTGGTAATGTGGGTTCCTTTACCTAAAGACACATTTGGCCCGATAATAGAATTAATCAATACCACATCTTCTCCTATGTAACACGGAGGAATAATGGTAGAATTTTCCAATCTCACATCATAATCAACCAAATGTTCTCCGTCATTGTGTAAAAAATGCAACATTCTTGAATTAGTCTCAACTGTTACATCTTTGTTTCCGCAATCCATCCATTCATCGACCTTGCCCGGCACAAATTTCATGCCTTTTGCCATCATTTGTTTGATTCCGTCATTAATTTGGTATTCTCCACCGTGAATGATATTGTTATCCAGCACCGATTGTAATTCGTTTTTCAAGACCGCAACATCTTTAAAATAGTAAATTCCAATTACTGCAAGGTCTGAAACAAATTCTTTTGGTTTTTCTACCAACTCTACAATTTCGTTGGCTTCGTTGAGATTAATCACCCCAAAAGCTTCGGGCTGGTCGACTTGTTTAACCCAAATCACGCTATCGGCGTTTTGGTCTAAGTCAAAATCAGCACGAATCAAAGTATCGGCATAAGCAATTACCGCCGGGCCGCTGAGTGAATCTTTGGCACACATGATGGCATGTCCGGTTCCGAGTGCTTCATTTTGATAATAAATGGTTCCTTTAGCACCCAATTTTTGAGCAATGGCAATCAAATCTTCTTCTACTTTTTTGCCAAAACTTTCATGAATTACGAAAGCAACTTCTTCAATATCCTGATTCAGAACTCCGGCTATATCTTCTACCAAACGATGCACAATGGGTTTCCCGGCAATGGGAATCAAAGGTTTTGGAATGGTTAATGTGTGAGGACGAAGACGTGAACCACGACCTGCCATTGGAACTATTATTTTCATTGTTTTTTGCTATTAAAATTAGAGCATCTTATCAATACTCGTATGATATTTAACTTTTGAATACCGGCTGTTTATTTTACTCCTGTACTGCCAAAACCGCCTTCACCTCTTGAGGTTTCCGATAATGTTTCTACCTGAATCCACTCGGCTCGTTCGTGTTTGGCAATAACCAACTGAGCAATTCTCTCGCCGTTTTCGACTACAAAATTTTCATTGGATAAATTTACTAAAATCACTCCGATTTCACCACGGTAATCCGCATCAACCGTTCCCGGTGAGTTCAGGACTGTGATTCCTTTTTTGGCGGCCAAACCGCTTCTTGGTCGGACTTGGGCTTCATACCCTACGGGTAATTCAATAAATAGACCCGTTTTTACAATGGCTCTGTCTAAGGGTTTTAGCGTTATGGGTTCTGATAAATCGGCACGCAAATCCATCCCGGCTGAGGCTATGGTTTCATAATTGGGCAACTCGTGCTGTGATTTATTGATGATTTTAATGGTCATTATTTACGTTTTATAATTCTAAGTAAAGTTTCTTTTTCGCTGTAGTAAATGAAATATAAAAACAGTATCAACAATACTGCTTTGATGTAATAATTCTCTCGTACATAAGGAATGTAAAATGACACGGCCGAAAACAAAACGGTGAGTCCGAGATAACTGAAAATTTTATTAAAATCATACGGAATCGGATATTGTTTTTGTCCCATTTTATAAGAGATGATCATCATACTGCCATAGGCTGCAATAGTTGCAATGGCTGAACCATAATAACTCATACTGGGAATCAGCAACCAATTCAAGAACAAAGTAACTCCGGCTCCTACCAGCGAAATGTAAGCTCCTATTTTGGTTTTATCAATCAGTTTGTACCAAACGGAAAGATTGGTGTAAATGCCTAAAAAGAAATTAGCCAACACAATCAGGGGAACTACTTTAATGGCATCCCAATAGATGGCTTTCGGAACCAATGGCACTTTAAGCAAATCGATGAAAGCGATGACAAACAAACAAATGAAAGAACCGAAAATCACAAAATATTTGGTGATGGTGGCGTAGGTTTGCTGGGCGTTTTCATTACTGGCATGGCTGAAGAAAAAAGGTTCAATTCCCAAGGTATAGGCGGTTCGGAACAAGACCATAAACATCCCGATTTTGTAACAGGCCGAGTAAGCGCCAATCTCAGACAAAGGAACATGCATCCAATCTAAAAGAATTTTATCAAAATGCTCGTTGATGGCAAAAGCAATACCTGCAAATAAGATAGGTAATCCGTAGCTCATCATTCTTCTCCAAAGCAGTTTATCAAAATTCCAGGAAATTCCGGTATAATTGGGAATCAACACCAACAATGTGGCTAAACTGGCAATTAAATTAGAAATAAAAATATAGCCGATTTGGTAGTTTTCAAAGTAAATGGTTTTGAAGAAACCCTCCGGATTTTGTTCGGCTAACTTGGGCAGAAAAGCTAAGAAGAAGACATTCAGCAATAAGTTAACGGTAACATTTCCCATCTTGATTACCGAATATTTAATAGGTTTTCTTTCTGCGCGCAACTTGGAAAAAGGGATAATCGCCAAAGCATCTAAGGTCAATATCCAAATGGTGTAGGTGATGTACTCCACACTGATATCAGCCCAATTTCCCAGAGTCTTTCGGAATAAAAGAGCCAATACGAGAAATCCTAAAGAAGACCAAAATAACGAGATGGTGGCAGTGGATATTACGTTTTTCTTGTCGTTTTCAATATTATAAAATCTAAAAAAAGCCGTTTCCATTCCGTAGGAGAGCACTACATTGAAAAAAACCAAATACGAAAAAATAACCGACACTTGTCCCATTTCGGCTTTATCCTGCAGGTAGTATACAAACAACGGATTCAGAATAAAACTTATGATTCTGGGGAAAACCGTGGCCAGTCCGTAAATAAGGGTTTGTTTAAAAAGATTTTTATAAAGGCTCAATGAGGGTATATTTTATATGGTATCGAACAAAAATAGCCATTATATTGATTCCAAAAAAAAAGAGCGAACAAATGTTCGCTCTTTCGTATGAATTTATCGTTTCTTATCCTTTCAAAGCTTCAGCACCACCCACGATTTCCAAGATTTCGTTGGTAATTGCCGCTTGACGGGCTTTGTTGTACGTTAATTTTAACTGGTTTCTCAACTCGGTTGCATTGTCGGTTGCTTTGTGCATAGCCGTCATACGTGCTCCGTGTTCAGCAGCAAATGAATCTCTTACTGATTTGTACAATTGGGTTTTCAATGATTTAGGAATCAAGGTCAACACAATTTCTTCTTTAGAAGGTTCAAAAATATAATCACCACCTGAAACCGATTTATCTGTAGCAACCGGTGCTAATGGCAAAAATTGTTCAGTTATTACAATTTGCGTGGCAGCATTTTTAAATTGGTTGTACACAATTTCGATTTTGTCGTATTCACCGGAAATGAATTTTTCAGTCAATACATCTGCAATGGCAGCCACATTTTCGAACGTTAAGTTGTCAAAAACTTCGTTTTTGTTATCGATAACAGTATTGGTTTTACGCAATACATCGTTTCCTTTTTTACCAATAGCGAAGATATCAACTTGTTTTCCAACATAACTATCCGCAAGTTCTTTGGTTTGCTTAATAACGTTTGTATTAAAAGCTCCCGCTAAACCTCTATTAGAAGTAATGGCAACAATTAATACTTTGTTTATTTCGCGTTGCGTAGTGTATTGTCCACCGGCATCTCCGTCCAAAGTTGCGCTAACGCTTTGCAATAATTCCGTTAATTTTTCGGCATAAGGGCGCATAGCTGTAATAGCATCTTGAGCTTTTTTCAACTTTGCGGCAGATACCATTTTCATCGCCGATGTAATTTGCATCGTTGAAGAAACGGAACTGATTCTGTTACGGATTTCCTTTAAGTTTGCCATAGTTAATTTGAAAATTATCGGATTTGAAAATTTGAAAATGGTTTGTCATTCTCAAATTCTCAAATCTTCAAATTGTTTGATTAGTTATATTTTGCTGAAATTTCTTTAGCTGCTTTTTCTAAAACATCTGTAATGTTGTCATCCAACTTACCGGCTTTTAAAGCATTCAACGTATCTCTGTGTTTGTTGTTCAAGTACTCGATGTAATCTTTTTCGAATTCTTTTACTTTATTTACAGGAACGTTTCTCAACAAGTTTTTAGAACCGGCATAGATAATTGCTACCTGATCTTCTACTGTAAACGGATCGTTTACCGCTTGTTTCAAAATTTCAACGTTTCTTCTACCCTTTTCGATTACGTTCAATGTAGCCGCATCTAAGTCAGAACCAAATTTTGCAAACGCTTCCAATTCACGGAACTGCGCTTGATCTAGTTTTAAGGTACCGGATACTTTTTTCATCGATTTGATCTGAGCATTACCTCCTACACGTGATACCGAGATACCTACGTTAATCGCCGGACGCACCCCTGAGTTGAACAAGTCAGATTCCAAGAAAATCTGTCCGTCTGTAATCGAGATTACGTTAGTTGGGATATAGGCAGATACGTCACCCGCTTGAGTTTCGATAATTGGTAATGCTGTTAATGAACCACCACCTTTTACGATTGGTTTCAATGAATCCGGTAAATCATTCATGTTTTTCGCGATATCGTCATCGGCAATCACTTTACACGCTCTTTCTAACAAACGAGAGTGTAAGTAGAATACGTCTCCAGGGTAAGCCTCACGTCCCGGTGGTCTTCTTAACAACAAAGACACCTCACGGTAAGCTACCGCTTGTTTCGATAAATCATCATAAATGATCAAAGCCGGACGACCAGAATCACGGAAATACTCTCCGATTGCAGCACCTGCCATTGGAGCATATACCTGCATTGGCGCAGGGTCAGAAGCGTTAGCAGCTACAATTACTGTATATGCCATAGCGCCTTTTTCTTCTAATGTTTTAGCAATACCCGCAACTGTTGACGCTTTTTGTCCAACAGCTACATAGATACAAAATACCGGTTGACCTGCATCATAGAATTCTTTTTGGTTCAAGATGGTGTCGATACACACGGTAGTTTTACCGGTTTGACGGTCACCAATTACCAACTCACGTTGTCCTCTACCTACAGGAATCATCGCGTCAATTGACTTGATACCGGTTTGTAACGGCTCAGTTACCGGCTGACGGAAGATAACTCCGGGAGCTTTTCTTTCCAATGGCATTTCGTATAAATCACCACCGATTGGTCCTTTACCGTCGATTGGTTCCCCTAAAGTATTTACAACACGACCTACGATTTGCTCTCCTACCTTTAAAGAGGCGATACGTTGTGTTCTTTTTACAGTTGATCCTTCTTTGATTCCGGTTGAAGGTCCTAAAAGTACTACCCCAACATTGTCTTCTTCCAAGTTCAATACGATAGCTTCCAATCCGTTTTCGAATTGTACTAACTCACCGTATTGTGCGTTTGATAACCCGTAAACACGAGCGATACCATCACCTACCTGAAGAACAGTTCCTACTTCTTCTAACGTAGCACCGGATTGAAATCCTTCTACTTGTTTCTTTAATATTGCTGAAATTTCAGCAGCTTTAATTTCTGCCATTGTTTGTATATTTAATGGTAATTAATTACTAAATTCTCTTTTTAACTCCTGCAATCTGTTGGCTACAGAAGCATTGTATTGTTTGTCTCCGATTCTCAAAATAAACCCTCCAATGATGGCAGGATCCACTACATTTTCAACCGTTATCTTTTTGTCTGAAACCGTAGCTATTTTGGCCAACACTTGTTTTTCCAAATCAGCTGTGATAGGGAAAGCGGTAGTGATTTTGGCGACTTGAACACCGTTCATTTCATCAAATTGCGCATTGAATTGTGAAGCGATAGTTGCTAAAATTTCAAATCTTTTGTTCTCTTGTAGCAATCGGAACAGTGAATTGGTTTCGGGCTGTACTGTAGCGAAAACTTCTTTCAAGGCACTCATTTTTACTTCTGAAGAAGTAATCGGGCTTGATAAAAACTCACTTAATTCAGCACTTCCGGCAACGGTAGCCACAATAGACAACATATCGTCGTTTACCTTGGCGGCATTTCCGTTAGAAACCGCTGTTTCTAAAATTGCTTTTGCGTATCTAATCGCTGCTCTTGACATACCGATTAATTTAATTTTACGTCACCCAACATTTTCTCAACCAATTTGGTTTGAGACTCTTTGTTAGATAATTCATCTTTCAATAATTTTTCGGCGATATCTAATGATAACGTTGAAACGTGAGCTTTTAATTCAGCCATAGCTGCATTTTTCTCACTTTCGATAGAAGCTTTGGCTTGCTCAATCATTTTTTGACCGGCAATTTGAGCTTCAATTTTGGCATCGTTAATCATTTTTTCTTTGATTTCACGTGCTTCTTTAATCATTGAATCGCGCTCTAATCTGGCTTCGGCTAATAACTTTTCGTTATCGGCTTTCAAATTTTGCATTTCTTTCTTAGCATTTTCAGCTGATAGTAATGCATTTTTAATTCCTTCTTCTCTTTCGTTTACCGCATCAAGAATTGGTTTCCAAGCGAATTTTTTCAATAAGAAAATCAACGCAATAAAGATGACAAGCATCCAAACAAATAAACCAAGTGAAAATTGTTCTAATAATTTTTCCATTATGTATATAAATAATCAGATCTAGAATTCTTTTTTTTAAAAACAACAGTTACAACCAACCGTTGCAACTGTTGCTGTTTTTTATGATTAAGCAGCGAATAACGCAGCGAAACCAATACCTTCAATCAAAGCAGCAGCGATAAGCATAGCTGTTTGGATTTTACCTGAAGCTTCTGGTTGACGAGCAATAGCGTCCATTGCTGAACCACCAATTTTACCGATACCTAAACCGGCACCAATAACGATTAAACCTGCTCCTACGATAGTTGGAATTTGCATAATGTATATATATTTAATTAAACATTCAATTTATTAATGATGATCATCATGGTGATGTTCTTCATTGGCCGCACCAAAATAAAGTGCAGATAACATGGTGAAAATATAAGCCTGTAAAGCGGCTACTAAAATTTCCAATAATGACAAAGCAAAAGCCAATACGAAAGACAAACTGCTTCCGATCCAGTTTTTGAAGATAAACATCAAACCGATGATACTCATCAAAACCACGTGACCAGCCACAATGTTAGCGTAAAGACGAATCATCAATGAGAAAGGCTTGATTACTGTTCCCAATAATTCAATCGGAGCTAAAACCAATTTCATAGGTGCAGGTACACCCGGCATCCAAAAAATGTGTCCCCAGTAATTTTTATTGGCTGTGAAAGTTGTGATTAAATAAGTCACTAAAGCCAAA
Organism: uncultured Flavobacterium sp.; assembly: GCA_964413435.1. Lineage (GTDB taxonomy): Bacteria > Bacteroidota > Bacteroidia > Flavobacteriales > Flavobacteriaceae > Flavobacterium. The sequence goes on along the minus strand of CAYPSB010000016.1, from coordinate 30,999 downwards.
CCTCCCGTGATGGCAATGTTACCGGTAACATTTACTCCCAGCGGTGTTAAACCAAAGATGTTTAAGAACCAAACAAAGAAGAAAATAGTCAACAAATAACTCATATACTTTTTATAGTTCTTCCCTATGTTCGGAATAGCAATATCATCTCTGATGTAAAGAATGATTGGCTCAAAGAAACGTCCGGCGCCTTTTGCAATTCCTCCGTTTTTAGCGTATGATTTGGCCAAATTAGTAAATAAGAAGAACATGATTAACGAAACAACCAACATCATGAAGACGTTTTTGGTAATCGAAAAATCAAGTGGTTTTTCATTCGTAGCGTGGTGCTTATCATCAACAGACACTTCACCTTCTGCACTTGTTACTTTATAGATTTTTCCGTGAAACAATCTGTAGTAGTTCCCGTTGCTTTCGGCAGCGCTTTCTCCGTGGTGAAATTTAGAAGAAGAAAACAATTGCAGACCGTTATCCCATAAAATAACAGGTAAAGGAAAACCAATGTGGTGTTCTACTTTGGCATCATCTTCATACGAAAACAAATGGAAATCATACGAATCTTGCAAGTGATGATTGATAAACTCTTTAATCTCGGTTTTTAAATCTTTCGATTCTTCTTCGTGGTGTGCTGTTGCCGTTTCAGTAGTTACTGAATTATGCGCAACTGCGGTCGAATCGCTTTCAGGATTTGCAACGGTAACCAGAGGTAAAAATGCTACTAAAGCTGCAACTATAAAATGGAGTGGTTTTTTTGAAATCACCATATCTGATTTTATCTAAAATTTTATTTCTTCAAATTTGGCGCAAAAGTACAATTTTAATTAATATGAAAAAGTATAAGTTTTGTTTTTTTGACAGAACTGTCAATTTTTATTTCATTTATTACTTATTATTTAAAATTCTGATGGTTAGAAGTGTTTCTATTGCCAAAAAACAAATAAAAATAATGAAGAAGTTTGTTTTTTCCGTCGAAACTTCGTGAGTGGTTGCTTTTAAAATCGGTCGGAATAAAAAATAAGCGATTGTCATTTTTAGCGATGTTGCAATCAAGAAAGTATATCCAACATAATCCAAATTCTTCTTTCTCACAAACGACAATACACTCATAATGATGAGGGAAAAAACAAAAAAGATGCTGTATAAAGTGGTAACCGAATAAACCCATTGCGACAATTCGGATTTTGAAACAGAGTTATTTAACAGAAAAAAATTGATGCAGAAAGCAATAGTTGAACATATAAAAAGATAAAATACGGTTTTCAAAAACTGCTTAAAATAAGGGGAATCATTCATTTTTATTGATTTCTTTCAATTGGCGGTTGATGTTGTAAAAGGCAATTGCAACGCCCACAAGCACCATGATTTTTACGTACCAATTTTTCTCGTTAGGGTATTTCGCATCAAGCCATTGCCCTAAGTAGGCAAAAAGAAAAACAATCACTCCCATTTGGATTGGAATGTTGATTAGAATCAACCATTTGTTAGGCTGTTTTTTCTTCGGTGGATTGTCCATTAGCCGGCAAATTTTTTACATGAGGTTTCATGACACAGGTAGCGCTGAATTCGGCTCCGGGTTCTACGGATAGTTTCCCGCAAATGACTTCGCCTTTGATGTGCGATTTAGATTTTATATTCAGGATTTCCTGTACTTGTATCTTTCCTTCAAATCTGCCTTCAATATCCGCATTTTTGCAAATGATGTCGCCTTTGACACTTGCTGCCGGGCCAATTACAATTTTACCTTTTGACTGAAAGTTACCTACCAAATGACCGTCTAAGCGAAAATCAGCCGGTGAAAAAATATCTCCGTTGATGGTAGTTCCTTCAACTATTCTGTTGGTTTTACCCAAAAGATCGGTGTACGATTTCGGACTTTTTTCAAACATAATTTTATCCTTTTCGGTTTGGTTCCATCTGAGGTGCCGGGGGCAAACCTTGGGCTTTCTGCTGGGATTTTGTTGGTCCCTGTCCCTGCGGTAATTTTGGGTTTTTCAGATCTTTAGAATCTTCTATTTGATCCGAACCTTCCGGCTGGTCTTGGTTTACTTCTTGTTTTGGCTGTGGTTTTGGTTGTTTTGGTTCAGGAGCTCTTTCAAACGTTCCGTCCCAGTTTGGTTGTTCCGGATTGTCTACGAGTTTGCCTGCCAAATAATCATCCAAATTCTTTTTAATTTGAACAATCGTATAGTTCTCAGCCGAAATAATTATCGGGGTATCCGGAACTTTGTATTCTTTAAACTCTTTCAGAATTGAAGTGATTCCGGTGGCCAAATCTTTAGAAGTTACTCCGTGAATCACAACAAAATTGTCGGTCATGGTATAAATATCCTTAGACAAGGACAATCTTTTTAAATCCCTGTCTTTTATGAATTTATTGATCTTTTCGATTAACGTTTTGGTATTTTTATCTTCAAAATCTTTGGATTTGTAAAGTATCTTCCAGTTTTTAGAATCGCCCGATGATAATTGCAGCGCTTCCAATTTTGGCAAATCTACCGACAATAATTTTTCGGCTCTTTTACCTTCTTCGCTGTTCGGATAATTCAGCGCTACAAAATTCAAGGCTTTGCTGTACTCAGACAAACCGGCCAGTTTTCCTGTTATTTGAGCTTTTAACAATTCGAATTTCGGCACAATTTCTTCTCCGGTGTAGCGTTCTATGGCTTTTTCCGTAGCGATTAAAACGGTTTTGTATTCTCCGTTTTGGTATTGCTTGTAAATGCTTTCATAAACGGCACTCGGCGAATCGTTCGACTTATCGATTTCACCCGAAGGATTCATCAAAATCTGCGCATATCTCGAATCGGGATATTGTGAGATGATTTGAGCCTTCATAGCCTCTGCTTTTGACGCATCAGAAAGTTGGTACAGTTTGTACAAATTATACATAGAAGGCAGCACCAGTCTTTCTTCCGGTTTGTTTTTGAGCAGTTGTTCAAACTTGTTAACGGCTAACTGATTTTCTTTAAACTTTTCTTTGTAAATCACACCCAATTGGTAGTATGCAAAGTTTCTTTCTTTAGCCAAACTATCAATGACTGCCGTTGAAGTTGGCAATTGTTTGATGTAAAAATCGGGGGTAAATTTTTCATCAACAGGCGCCACTCCGTCGGTCTTCTCAACATCCTTTTCTTCTGCCTCCTTATTCTTATCGCCCTCTTTGTCGTTGTCTTTATCTGTAACTGATGAAACCCGCCAATTATCCTTGAGCGTTCGTTTGCCCCATATTCTGGTGAATTCTTTTTTTCCGTAAGCCACGGTAGCCGGATTGTAAAAATAAAAAGTACTTCCTGCTGCAGCTAAATCCGGACCTTTTGATGGCGGCATCATGCCGTTAGTTTTGCCGTCCGGCCCCATCATTCCGCCGTCTCTTTCCTGATTTTCTTTTATGATTGCTGCTTTATCCGCTAATTTTTGAGCCGCTTTTTCCTGCTCTTTCAGTTTTTCAATATATTTTTCGAAATAGGCTTTTTTGTCGTTTTCCGACATGTTGTAAACCGAAATAATGCTGTCATTGCGCACGGCTATCCCTTCATATTTGATAACATCTTCCAGATTTTCTCTTTTCTTTTTAATCAAATTGAATTCGCGGGTTCTCGGCTTGAGTTGTACCAATGTACTATCGTAATATTTACCGGCTACAGCATATTTTGCCGAGTTAAAATAAATGTCAGCCAAATTCCTGTAATTAGAAGCAATCAGATAGGTATCCTGGGTTTTCTTCTTGAGGGAAATATTATAATACTTTTTGGCTTGAGTGTAGTTTTTCTGTTTATCGTAAAACAATCCCATTTGGTGGTTTAACGCATCCAAATAAGGCCTGTTTTCTCTGTCTTCCAACAAGTCGTTGTATTTTTTCAGGAAGGCGATAGTATCTCCTTTTGCGAAATCAAACTGGCTGGATTGTCTGATATGCGCATGGATTACATACTGTCTAGCGGCTTTACGGTGCATGTCTATGACTGATTGGTAGGTCGCGTAAGCACTGTCTTTGTACCCCAACTCTTCGTACAACTGTGCTAAAATAAATCGGTAGCGTGCCTTTTCTTCACTTGATTTGGTAAACTCGGTAGCGATTTTAATTTTGGCAATGGCACTGTCTTTCTCTTCCAAATTTAAAAACGCTTGTGCCAAAGTTGCATTAGCATCGGCAAAAATCTGGTCTTTAAAGTGGATTTCCTTGAGTAATTTTCGAAGATTGTTTACCGCTAAGGCGTCATTTTCCAGACGCATATTGGTCTTTTCTCTCCAAATTTTTACTTCATAAATTTTATCGCTGTTTGGATATTTATACAAGACATAATTGAAGGCCTCCAGGGCGGGAACAAAACGCTGGTCGTAATAACGGGCTTTACCCAACATCAAGTGCGCCTCATCCATTTGGGGGTTTTTTTCCGAACCCTGAATATTCATGGAATGCTTTTGAATGGCTTTTGTAGCTTTGGTTTCGGCACGGTCAAAATTGGGATTCTTGACATCGCCCGGCATTCTGTTTTCATCGGAAACCTGCATTCGTTCTACCGGTAATCGCTCCCAAAAATTGTCTCTGTTTTGCAACACTACATCCTGAATCCCTTTATCTAAAGCAATTCCACCGTTATATAGAATATTGTATTTCGTGCTGAGTGCATGTGAATTTCTGGACAGGAAGGTGTTTTTTTTGGTAGAACAGGCTATCAAAAAAACAAGCAATCCGGAACAGATAAAGTATTTGAGTGTATTGGTTTTCAAAGCAAAACGTATTTTGTTATAACGCAAAAAAGCGATAAATAGTATAACTGACTGGTAAAAATACGTTTCTTTTTGATATGGCAAAAAATTACACTGCAAAAAATGCCTCCAGCTCTTTTAAAGTTTCGGGGGAGGTTTGAATGTCTTTCACCACTTCGCCTAAATGCAAGGCAACAATTCGGTCACAAACCTCAACCGTATGCACTAAATCGTGACTTGAAACCAAAACAGTTACGTTCGGGTCCTCGGCCAATTCTTTGATGATTTTCTTTAGGCGATTTACCGTTGTTGGGTCTAAATTAGCAAAAGGTTCGTCCAAAATAATTACTTCGGGATTGCCGATAAGCGTAGCAACAATCCCGACTTTCTTCATATTTCCTTTGGATAAATCGCGCAGGTATTTTTTGCTGTTGAGAATTTCACCGTTAAAAAATTCTTCGTGTTTGTGCAGCAGTGCGTCCACATCGGCTTTATTCTGACCTCGCAAATCGCCAATGAAATAAAAATACTCTTCAGCCGTTAAATACCCTATTAAAAAACTTTCATCAATAAAAGCGGCTGTAAAAGGTTTCCAGTTTTCACTGGTATTTACTTGTACACCATTATTGATTATGTGTCCGGTACTCGGTTGAATAAGGTCTAACAGTAAGCTGAAAAAAGTGGTTTTACCCGCACCGTTGTTACCTACCAATCCGAAACTTTGTCCCTTTGGAATTTCGAGATTTGGTATATTTAAAACTAAGGTTCCGGCGTTATATCTTTTGGTTAAATTGGTTACTTGTATCATGGTTTTATGATTTAATTTTTTTGTTTGTAGGCTGCAATGGTAGCGTATTTTTCGGTTTTGTAGATTTTCTCTATTTTGGTAAAAACGTAGTCTCTGAACGCAAAGCCCAGCACTCCCGCCAAGGCCACTAACAGAAATCCTAAATTGGCCGAATGGACATAATACCCTAAAGCATATAACAACATCGGCACTAATAATTTAGGCAGTGAAATCAGCATGGTTTTTATATTGAATGCTTGTTTATCGCCAAATGCTTTATTGGCCATAGTCAAATCGATTGGCGTTTTCACGTAAGCCCCGCCTAACATCACTAAATGTGAATTAACTCCGATGTTGTAGATGGCTCCCACCACTATCAGCATATAGGTTTGCCAACCGAAATAGAGATAAAATGAAGCGATGATGGTAGCAATTACGGTTCCGATAACCATCAACCACCATTTTGAAGTAAGGTATTGACGGTAACTGATGTTCTGACTCATCATCAGTTGGTAGTAAGCACTGTCCCAGCTTGGTACAAATTGTCCAAACGTGAATAAAAATCCACCCGAAACAAAGATTCCGGCAAACACCTGCATCATTGGGCTTTGATAGGCTTCAATTGAATTGGTGAAGAATAACAATCCGTAAAAAACAAACAGGAAACTCATAATTACCGTTGTTCGGGAACGTTTGTTTCTTCTCAACAGTTTGATGTCGTTTTTCAAAAATGTTCCCAATGTTCCAAATTGGTTCAACCAAGTGTAATCTTCTGTTTTGGCTTCGGCACTTTTTTTGGCCAAACCAGTGTCTAAATTCAAATTGCTTTTGAAATATGCAAACGAAAAATAATAAACCATTATCGCTAATAACAGCGGAGCTGCAAAACCGTAACTAGTGGTGTAAAAAGACTGGAAAAACGGTTGGGTGTAATCGGTTATTGTAAAAAGATGGTAATACTGAGCTAAGCCGAGTGACACTACCGCGATTAACATTGGGTAAAAAACAATGTTTTTATTGTTGATTAAAACGTTGATGAAGTTATTGGCATAGATGAGTGCCATAATGCCCAAGTGCCAAAGTACCGCCTGAAATCCGTAACCATGCAGTAACAATACCACCGTAAAAGGCAGGAAGAAGAAAGCATGAATGATATTAAAAAAGGAAATACTTGTTTTGCCCAACGAATAGTGAACTATGGTGTTTCGTTTTATGGGTAAAGTCAGTAAGGGCTTGATATTGGTTACCGGCATTTTTTGCAGGAAAAAACGAATCACCAAATCTCCTACTAAATAGTAAATGAGATAAGTATTTACGGTTTCAAGCGGTTCGAGTCCTTCCTCTTTTAAAATAAAAAAAACAGCCGAACCCAGAATAGCAAAGCAGGCAATGAAATACAATGCGGCTAATCCCATAATGATTTTCAGCACAAGATTAGTTCCGAATGACGCTGAGCGAAGGAATGATTTCCATTCGAGCCGGATAAAATGTTTGAACATGGTTGTTGGTTTAGGTTTTCGAATTAGTTTTTAAATATAGGAAAATGTTACACATTTTCTATCAACTCGTATTCGGGGTAGGTTTCTCGCAAGTACTGGTCGGCTTTGGCAGGAATGAGCACCATGGTAATGTAAATGGTAATTCCCAATACCACAAATAGGAAACTGAAGAACAAAAGCAACCCGTTAGAGAAATGGTTTCCGTTGAGATGCAAAGCAAACTGCACCGGTATGTTCATAGCCCCTGCCAAACTGCTGTAACCAAAGATGATTTCGCGTAACAACCATTTCTTTTCGGTTTTCTGATTTCGTTTTTTGTTTTGCCGATTCAAGATGAACAAGCAAACAAGAAAGAACAAGATAAGTGCAAAAAAAGAAGCTTGCAGTATGTTGTTTTCTTGGTCAAAATCGCGTTGTAAAGCGACAAGTATCCAATATACACTACCTATAGCGGCCAGCGTACCTATTATTTTTGGAATACTGAAAAAGGTTCTGAGGTGTTGCAACACCAGTTTGTTGTATTTGGTGTTAAGGGCTCCCCTGCGTTTGTCTACTACATCCATAAACCCGAAAACGCCAAACTTTTTGAACTCTATTTGCAAGGCTTCTTCAAACGAAAGTTTCGGATTGGTTTCCCATTGTTCTTCTATAGCGTTCGCCAAATGGTCTACCAATTCCGTTTGTAAATCGTAGTATTCCACATAGTGTTGGCGGGTAAAAGCATAGAGCTTTTCGATTTGTTCGGCGGTTACCTTCATAAGTTATATGTAGTTTAATCGGTGGCGGTTGAATTTTATAATTTCTTTCAAAAAGTAGATTCCATAGCCGGTAAACAAAAATGTGAATAATGTCAACGTGTAAACCGAGACGTTTTCTTTTCCGAAAATGGGCAAAAAGAACAGCTGCAACTGATAAAGAATCATCAAAATGATTCCTGCTTTTTCTACAGCGTAAAACCTTTTTTTGAGGTACCATCTGACATAACCCGTTTGAAATAAAGCAAGCGTAATGACCAACACAAAGAATAAATTATTTACCGTAAAGCTCTCGGAAAAATAAGGATTGACATCGACCATTTTGAAAAAGAAAAACAACAACATTCCAAAAACCAACATATAAGGTTTGGATAAAAACAATAAAAATTGCTGAACGGCTTCCCAAGAAAAACTCCATTGCTTTTTGTTGTTTTTTAGGATTTCTTTTTTGTTCAATGCCATGTATTCTTTAAAAGTCAGGTAAAAATCACTTTGATCGGCTGCCATTTTCTCTTCTACAGCAGTAGCTATATGATCTACCATTTCCTGACGAATGTCAACATAAATAACGTCGTTACTCAAAAGATAGGTATCGATAAACCGGATTTCGTCTTTGCTTAAATTCATGTTGCGGTTTGTTGTCTTATTAGAGATTTTGAAGTTTTTTTACAGAGAAAAAATAAATAAAATAATACATTATTGACAAAGTCATGTAAAACGAAAATATACCTATCCAATAAACCGTATCAACCTTTCTTATTATGTGAATAAAGATGAAGAGGTACGTCATTAAAACAGTATTCGTTACTCCCGCAAAAGACATTGAATATGATTTTCTTTTTTTGGAAAACATAGAGTACAATATGACTAAAGAAATTGGTGCCGGAACGATGATGGGTAAAATATCAAAATATTCCATAAACCATTCTTTACCATTGATGGAAGCCAAGTTGTAAACAACAGTAATGATTAAAGCATAAGCCAAAAGAAACTTAATTGATAAAATATTTTTGAGCAGTAATTTTGAGCCAATTCTCGAACTATTTCTGTTCAGTTGCAAATTAGTCTCTCGAATAAAATCTTTCTTTTTGCGCATGAAATCTTCAAATACTTCATCAAAAGAACCATCTGATTCTTCCAATTCTGTGGCCAAATGATCTAATAATTCCAATCGAATATCTGAGTAGATTATACCATATTCTTTGAAGAGTATTTTATCCATTCGTGAAATGTTCTCCTTACTCAGTTTCATATCGTATCCAATTTAGGTTGAACCAATGCTTGCATGTTTCTGATAAAATCTTCTAACTCGGCTAAGCGATTTACCGTTTCCGTGGTGCCTTTCTCGGTGAGTTTGTAGTATTTTCTCAGTCGGTTGTCTACATTTTCTATTTCCACCTCCAACACTCCTTCTGCCTCCAATTTGTGCAGCGCCGGATACAAAGCACCTTCGGTAATTTTTAATTCTCCTTTGGTAATTTCCTTTACTTTTTGGGTAATTTCATACCCATACATTCTGCCATTTTCACCCAAAAGCGTCATCACTATGGTCGTCAAACTTCCTTTATACAATTGTGAGTTTTTCATTGCTCATTTATTTAACAATGACCAAATATACATAAGTTTTTTATATACCTAATAATCTTATGTAATAAATTTTATGTTTCTTTAAAAGTATCCGTTTGTTACCTTTGCAAAAAATAATTCCATGTCAGCTTTTTATAAATTACAGATTAAAGAAGTAAAGCACGAAACGCCGAATGCCATTTCCGTTGCTTTTACCATTCCTGCCGAGTTAAAAACGGTTTACCAATTCATTGCCGGTCAATACGTAAACCTGAAGTTAACGCTTGACGGACAAGAAGTACGTCGTGCCTACTCCGTTTGCTCATCGCCCAATAGTGACGAATTGCGCATTGCTATTAAATCGGTGAAAAATGGCCACTTTTCTAAATTTGCCAATGATCATTTAAAAGCCGGCGATTTTTTAGAAGTGAGTCAGCCCGAAGGAAGATTTACTTTTGAACCTTCGTTTTCTAATTTGAAAAATTACGCCGCTTTTGCTGCGGGAAGCGGAATTACGCCAATAATGTCGATCTTGAAATCGGTTTTAGAAGGTGAGCCTAAAAGCACGTTTGTGTTGGTTTACGGTAACAAAACTCCAGAAGAAACCATCTTTCACAACGAATTACACGATTTGCAACTGAAATATGTAGGGCGCTTTTTTGTTCACTACGTATTCAGTCAGGCACGAGTAGAAAACGAACATTTTGGTCGTATTGACAAATCAATTGTAAACTTTGTGCTGAACAACAAACACAAAGAGAAAGAGTTTGACAAATTCTATTTATGCGGACCGGAAGAAATGATTAATCTGGTTTCGGGTGTCCTGAAAGAACACAATATAGCAGAAAAAAATATCAAGTTTGAATTATTCTCTACTTCAACTGCTGCCGAAAACACTGCTGCTGCCAGCCACAGCGGTCATACCAAAATTACCGTAATGGTGGATGACGAGGAAACCACTTTTGAAATGAGTCAAAAACAAACCGTTTTGGAAGCTGCTTTAAAACAAGGTATCGATGCTCCTTATTCCTGTCAGGGCGGTATTTGCAGTTCTTGTTTAGCCCGAATTACCAAAGGTTCAGCCGAGATGAAAAAGAACTCCATTTTGACCGATAGTGAAATTGCGGAAGGATTGATTTTAACCTGTCAGGCTCATCCGACTTCCACTGAAATTTATGTGGATTATGACGATGTATAAATACACGAAAAAAGACTAATAAAACATAGATAAAACTTCCAATCCCGGAAGTTTTTCTATTTTAATACCGTTTGTATTTTTTCAACAACAGCATCAGGAGAAATGGTTCGCATGGCGTCTTCGTAGCCTTCAACTTTTTTGTTTCCGTAAACCGATGTGGGGAGTAATGGGTATTTTTCGCGGTCAGCGGTTAAACAGTTGTCCATAGGCTGATTAAACGGTTTGAAGCCGGCAAAAGGGTGCGTGGCTCCCCAAAGCGTGACTACTTGTATACCCAGCATAGCGGCAATGTGGGCATTCCCGGAATCCATAGACAGCATGACATCCAGATTGGAAATCAACTCCAGTTCTTGTTGCAGTTTCAACTTTCCGGCTACAACGATGCAGTTGCCAAAGTCTTTGGCTAATGTGTTTAATTGTTCTATTTCTTGGGTTCCGCCTCCAAAAAGAAAAATCTTGTGCTTGGTAATTGAAGCCAGTTTTTCGACTACATTCCGCATCAAATCCAAAGGATATACTTTGCTTTGGTATTGGGCAAAAGGAGCAATTCCTATCCAATCCTGATTTGTTTTTTGACCCGAAACACTAATAACCTCTTCAGACAAAATTACTTTCTCAGGAAATACCGGATTTGAAACCGTTACAGTAAAACCCAGCTGACTGAACGTATCAATATGCCTTTCAACCATTGATTTTACCGGTTGAAAGATTTTGTTTTCGGCTCTTGTCAATGCTTTTTTATCGGCTCTTCCTTTATCGGTTGCCGCTACTTTTTTTCCGCTCAAAGCAAAAAGAGTCCGAACCACTTTAGAACGCAGTACATCATGTAAATCGGCTACAGCATCAATGTTTAACTGCTTCAAATCGGAGTACAGTTTCAACAAGCCTACAAAACCTTTGTGTCTGTTTTTGACATCTACTGCAAAAAAACTCACATTGGGAATGCCTTCAAAAAAAGGTGAAAAAAAAGGTCGCGATACCAGGGTAACATGTACCTGCGGATTTTGTTGGGTAAACGCCCTGATAACAGGTACCGTCATCGCAACGTCGCCCATGGCAGACAATCGGATGACGGCTATATGTTGGATTTTGTTTGACAAAAGTTTGTCGCGTTTTATTTCTTGTTTTGGTACAACACCGGATTCAACTCCTCGTCATTGTACATTTTCATTTGTTTGTAAACTTTCATGTATTTGTCACCGTTTTCAATATCCGTCAACAAATCATTGATAGAAATAAACATATCGCTTTTCTGGTCTAACAATACATTTAGTTTTTCCTGGCATTTGGCTCTGTGTTCAGCCGTAGCTTCCGCACGATTAGCCTCTTCGCTCATGTGGTAAATTTTCAAAGCCAAAATAGACAAACGATCGATAGCCCAAGCCGGACTTTCGGTGTTGATTTTAGCGTTGGGTTTTATTTGAACGTCTTTGTATTTCTGTAAAAAATAGCTGTCGATATATTCTACCATATCGGTACGTACTTGGTTAGAAGCGTCGATTTTTCTTTTCAAATCCAAAGCCGCTACCGGATCGATATTCGGGTCACGGATGATGTCTTCGTAATGCCATTGCACGGTGTCGACCCAGTTTTTAGCATACAATAAATACTCGATAGTTCCTTTGGTATAAGGGTTTAAAGCGGGTTGATACACATCGTCAATTACATGATAATCTTTGATGCTTTGTTCAAAAATAGGGAAGGCAAATTGTGAAAACATATCGTATATTTTTATTTTATTTGATACAATTCGACCAAAAGGTCTCGGGTGCAAAGATAGTTTTTATACTTTTACCCAAACATACAAATTTTTGTCGTCCATGCATATTCATTACATTTCTGAACAGAACAGTATTCTCAATCATTTTTTGGCTCAAATTAGAGATGTTACCATCCAAAAAGACAGTATGCGTTTTCGAAAGAATATTGAACGCATAGGCGAAATTATGGCTTATGAACTGAGTAAAACGCTAGATTACAAAGCGGTAGATGTGCAAACACCTCTTGGTATAAAACACACTACGACCGTTGCCGAACCCGTTGTTTTGTGTTCGATTCTCAGAGCCGGTTTGGCTTTGCACATGGGCTTTATGAATATTTTTGACAATGCTGAAAACGGATTTGTTTCCGCGTATCGTCACCACTATGATAATGATGATAAATTTGACATTTTAGTCGAATATCAAGCGGCGCCTTCTTTTGAAAATAAAAATTTAATCCTGATTGATCCGATGTTGGCCACTGGACAATCGATTGTAGCGGTATTGCACAAATTGCATTTGGAACAAAAACCAAAAGAAATCCACATTGCGGTTGTTATCGCTGCTCCCGAAGGTATCGCTTATTTGGAAAAAAACCTGCCTGAAAATTGTCACCTTTGGGTAGCCGCGCTGGACGAAAGGTTAAATGAAAAAAACTACATCATTCCCGGATTAGGTGATGCCGGCGATTTGGCCTACGGAAACAAATTATAGTTGAGCAAAAAAGGCAAAAAAGCTTCCTAAAACCAACAATACCAATACTATTTCCTGATACATTTTGTTTTGGGAATACTCTATGTTATTAGTACACATGACTGATAATGGCATAAAAGTAAACAACAACATAGCGTTGTTTTTTTCGGGCGACATTACAAAAATCAGCGAACCGATTAAAAAGGCAAAAATCATTTTCTTATAAGAAGCCTGCAAAATCAGCGGTCTGTTAGTCATTGAAAAAATCATCGAAAACAGAAAATAAACGGCAATCACCACATAAAACGAAAGTGCCGCATTTTGATAATTATTGGTAAAATAATTCAGCTCAAAATTTACCTGCGCCTGATGCAGTATGTGGTCAATCCATGTTTTATCGAACATCAGGGCACTCAATACAAATACTACTGCCGTAGCAAAAAAAGCAACAAAGGGTAAAAGCCAGTTTCGGTAATCGCGGGAAGCGTGAAAAATAATCGAAATATAGACTAAAACAATAAAAAGGATACACCAAAAATGAAAGAGGCTGGCGATAAAAATCCACATGGCGGCATCAAAAATTTTCTCTTTTGGCGCTTTTAAACTTTGCAATGAAACCATTCTGCGCATAGACAACAACAAGAAGAAGTTGGCAAACAGCAAATTTAAATTGTTAAAAACGCTCGGAAAAAGCAATAAAAACAAGAGGAAAAATAAAATGGTATAACTACTGTCTTTAGTGAGTCCGTTTTTTTTGACCATGAAATTGACCAGAAAAAAAGAAGCTAACAACAAGACTATCAACATACTATTTTTAAATAGCCCATTAGAAGCAGCCGTAGTAAACAAATCACTGGTTTGGTATATAAAAAAGAAGCATAACAATAAAACTACAATCAACGAATAATTGAGGATGGTAGATTTTTTAAAAACGCTTGTTATCATGTGGATATTTTATACATTTGTGCTGTAAATATAACATTTTATAAGATGAAAGCATTTTTTGAAGGCATTCAAACATTATTTGTAGATTTTCTATTCAAGCCTTTTGACTGGTTGCGTACTTTAGAGTTGAGCAACTGGTGGTTGGCTAACATTGTAAGCTGGGTTTTGATGTTGATTTGTGCCAAATACGTTATATACTGGTGTAAAGAATTGAAAAAACACCAAGACAACAACGAAGAAAACCAAGATACTACGGCTCATTCTTTCTTAAAATAAGTCGAAACCGATATCTTTTCTAAAATACATCTTATCAAAATGTAGCTTGTCTATGTTTTGGTAAGATTTTTTTATGGCCTCCTGAAAGGTATCACCAAAAGACGTAACTGCCAAAACTCTGCCTCCGTTGGTAACAGTCTTTCCGTCTTTGATTTGGGTTCCGGCGTGAAAAACAAGGGAATCCTGAACATTTTCAAAGCCTGAAATTTCAAAACCTTTTTCATATTCTTCCGGATATCCACCTGAAACTAGCATGATAGTTGTCGCACTTCTTGGGTCAATTTCCAATACAACTTCATCTAATTTTTGGTTGACCACAGCTTGGAAGAGCTCAACCAAATCCGATTTGATTCTGGGCATGACCACTTCTGTTTCAGGGTCACCCATTCTCACGTTGTATTCGATGACCATGGGTTCGCCTTTGACAATAATGAGTCCTATGAAAACAAATCCTTTGTATTCAATCGCATCTTTTTGAAGCCCTTCAATGGTTGGTTTTACAATGCGGTTTTCAATTTTTTCCAATAAGATTTCATCTGCAAACGGAACAGGAGAAACCGCCCCCATACCGCCGGTATTTAAACCGGTATCTCCTTCTCCTACTCTCTTGTAATCTTTAGCTGTTGGCAATATTTTATAGTTTTTACCGTCTGTCAAAACAAAACAACTCAGCTCAATCCCATCGAGAAATTCTTCGATAACGACTTTTGAACTGGCTGTTCCGAACTTAGCATGAACCAGCATATTTCGCAATTCGGTTTTAGCTTGTTCTAAATCGGTCAAAATCAAAACGCCTTTTCCTGCAGCCAATCCATCTGCTTTTAAAACATAAGGTGGTTGCAGCGTTTCTAAAAACTGACATCCTTTTTCAACCGTTTCGGCATTAAAACTGGCATAAGCCGCTGTCGGGATTTTGTGTTTGACTAAAAACTCTTTGGCAAATTCTTTACTGCCTTCTAACTGAGCCCCTATTTTAGACGGACCAATTACCGGTATTTGCTGAAGGTCAGCATCATTTTTAAAAAAATCGAAAATCCCAAGTACCAACGGATCTTCGGGCCCCACGACCACCATGTCTACGCTTTCTTTAATTACAAAAGCTTTTATGGCGCTGAAATCATTAGGTTGTAGAGCAACATTTATGGCGATGTTAGCTGTTCCTGCATTGCCGGGCGCTACATAAAGACGGGTACATTGGGAACTTTGAAGTAATTTGTATGCCAAGGCGTGTTCTCTCCCGCCAGAGCCCAGTAGTAAAATAGTCATGATGTTGTGTTGTGTGTTAAAGTCTACAAAAATAGGGCGTTTATTTTTTTTTCATGCATTTTTTTACTAGTTTAGTACCTTAAACTGTAAAAAAACAAATACTATGAAAAAACTATTACTCTCTTTATCCTTGTTTTCAATGGGATTCGTGTCTTATGGACAATCATGGGTTTCACAAGCTACGGGTTTTGCTTCAGAATCCAGAGGTATCTCAGAAATTCACGTTGTTGATGCAAACACGGTTTGGGCATTAGCCTTTGATGGTGCACCTATAACAACTGCACACCCGGCTGCTCTCAACATCCAAGAGTTCACGTTGACAACTGACGGAGGTAGCAATTGGACTGCCGGTATTGTTGATGTAGGAGACACTACTTTTGAAATTAACAACATTTCTCCTGTAAGTGCCACAACCGCTTGGGTTTGTGCTATAAACAACACTACAGATGATCCTAATCTTGGAACAGGAGTTATTTACAAAACCTCTAATGGAGGTGTTAGCTGGGAACAACAAAATGCTACCGGTTTTCAAACTGCCGGAGAGTCTTTTTTAAATGGTGTTCATTTTTTCAATGCTAACAATGGTATTGCTTATGGAGACCCTGTAGGAGGCGAATTTGAAGTATACAGAACAACGGATGGCGGTAATACTTGGACGCAGGTACCGGGATCAAGTCTTCCTAATCCTATTACGGGTGAATATGGATACAATAGTTTACCGACTGTAGCCGGAAACTCTCTTTGGTTTACCACCAATAAAGGAAAAATGTACAGAACTACCGATATGGGTGTAACTTGGACTAAGTTAAACGGCCCTTCCGGATTTACAGATTTTGGTTCAACTGCTATTAATGGTAGATTACTTTTCAGTGATAACAATAATGGAATCATTATGGGTACTACCAATGGTTCAGCTACTACACCTACTTATAGAATTTGGAAAACCACTGACGGTGGAGCAACTTGGTCAGCACCTATCACTTATACAGGTTACAGATTGTTAACTTATGTTCCAAACTCAACTATTTTGGTTGCTTGTGGTGCCGGAACTTCTTCTGGTGGTGTAGGTTCTGCTTTCAGTCCTGACAACGGAACTACTTGGACAACAATTGAAAGCAATGTTGAACAAAGATTAACGCCAGCCTTCTTAAACAGTTCTACCGGTTGGTGTGGTGGATTCAGTACTGACTCTATAACAGATGGTATTTTTAAATTCAGTGGTAATTTAGGTAATGAGCAATTTACTGCAAATACTGTAAAATTATATCCAAACCCAACTACATCTACTGTAAACATCTCTGCTCAATTAGAGTCATACAACGTTAAAGTGACTGACATCACAGGAAAAGTAATGTTTAACAAAGCATTCAGTGGTGTTGAAAACACTGTAGATATTTCAAGTTTTGCTACCGGAGTTTACTTCTTCGAAGTTAAATCAGGAAGCAAATCAGAAACTATCAAGATTATGAAAAATTAATACTGAATAAATAGTATTTTTAAGGGCTGACAATTGTTAGCCCTTTTTTATTGCTTATATACATGCTCAATATTTTCGACTTATCGCTCAGACTAAATGGTTTTCCCATGCATGAAGCCGTTGCAGAATTGAAACGAATTCAATCTGTGTCTGTTTCTGATTATGAAAAATATGTGACAAACCGGAAAAATGAAATTGTCAACTTTCATCTGAAAAACAATGTATTCTATGCTGAGCTTGTTGCCAAAAATTCCTATACTCACTGGGAATCACTGCCGATCATGACTAAAAAAGACTTTCAAAAACCTTTGAATGAAAGGCTTTCAAACGGGTATGCCATAAACAACGTTTATATCAACAAAACGTCGGGATCCAGTGGTGATCCGTTTGTGTTTGCCAAAGATAAATACTGTCATGCACTGACTTGGGCCAATATTATTACCCGATTCGGCTGGTTCGATATCAATTTTAACTCCTCATTACAAGCTCGTTTTTATGGTATTCCTCTGGATTTTATAGGTAATCTCAAGGAACGTATCAAGGATTTTTTGTCTCATCGTTATAGGTTCCCTGTTTTTGATTTATCCGACGCATTTTTAGAAGAAGTGCTATTGAAATTCAAACACAAAAAATTTGATTATATCAATGGCTACACCAGTTCGATAGTGTTATTTGCAAAATTTTTAGAACAAAAAAATATTCAGCTAAAAACAGTTTGCCCTACATTAAAATGCTGTGTAGTCACCTCCGAAATGCTTTTTGAAGATGATAAAAAACTCCTCGAAAAACAATTTGGTGTACCGGTAATCAACGAGTACGGTGCTTCAGAACTGGATTTAATAGCCTTTCAAAATCCTTACGGCGAGTGGCAAATTAACTCGGAAACACTATTTGTGGAAATTTTAGACGATCAGAATAATGTGCTTCCTTACGGTCAGGAAGGAAGAATCGTAATTACTTCGTTGTACAACAAAGCCCATCCGTTTATCCGCTATGATATTGGGGACATAGGCATTTTAGACGAAAAAAGCACGGCTAAAAAACCCATACTTAAAAAGCTCATCGGCAGGACTAATGACATTGCTCTTTTGCCAAGCGGGAAAAAATCGCCCGGGTTAACTTTTTATTATGTTACCAAAAGCATTATACAAGATGACGGAAACGTGAAAGAATTTGTGGTAAAACAAACCAAAATCGATACTTTTGAAATTGAATATGTGAGTCAGGTTGAACTGACTTCAACTCAAATTCAGAACATAGAAAAAGCCATTACCACCTATCTGGAAACCGGTTTAACTTTTACGTTTATCCGAAAAGAGAAACTCGAACGAACCAAAGGTGGAAAATTGAAACAGTTTGTTTCGTTACTAAAATAGTCGCATGAAAATTACCATAGTCGCAGGCGCAAGGCCCAATTTTATTAAAATCGCACCCATCATCAAAGCGATTGAAAAAAAGCAACAAGAGGGTGTAAACATCTCCTATCGTTTGGTACACACCGGACAGCACTATGATAAAAATCTTAGCGATACTTTTTTTGAGGAATTGAACATTCCGTTACCCAATGCAAATCTGGAAGTAAAAAGTGGTTCACAATCGGTACAAACAGCTGCTATAATGATTGCATTTGAACAAGAGTTACTTGAAAACCCTTGTGATGTAGTATTGGTTGTAGGCGATGTTAATTCGACTATGGCATGTGCT
This sequence comes from uncultured Flavobacterium sp., assembly GCA_964413435.1. GTDB lineage: Bacteria > Bacteroidota > Bacteroidia > Flavobacteriales > Flavobacteriaceae > Flavobacterium. The sequence goes on along the minus strand of CAYPSB010000016.1, from coordinate 12,363 downwards.
ATTGTGGCCAAAAAAATGAACATTAAAGTAGCTCATGTTGAAGCCGGAATACGTTCGGGCGACATGACTATGCCGGAAGAAATCAACCGAATTGTCACCGACAGCATCACCGATTATTTCTTTACCACCTCAACAACTGCCTCCGAAAATTTACTGCGTCACGGAGCTAATCCGAACAACGTTCATTTTGTCGGGAATGTGATGATTGATACTTTATACCAAAATTTGAGCAGAATATCTCCTCCTGTATTTTGGGATGATTTTCAGTTGAGCACCAACAACTATATTGTACTCACTCTTCATCGTCCGGCCAATGTAGATGAAGAAAAATCATTGATACGACTACTGGAAGGCATTGATAAACTGGCTGCCGGAAGAAAAATTGTTTTTCCGATTCATCCCAGAACAAAGGCTATTTTAGGACAACAACACCTTCATACCGAAAATATACTTTTTACAGAACCACAAGGGTATCTGAACTTTATGTTTTTGATTAAAAACAGTTTGGCCGTAATTACCGATAGCGGCGGAATTTCGGAAGAAACTACCGTATTGGGTATTCCTTGTTTTACGATGCGAAACAATACTGAAAGGCCCGAAACACAAGACATTGGCACCAATACTTTAGTAGGCACAACCATTGAAAACTTAGAAAAAGTTTTTACTGATTTCTTAAAAAAAGGATCGCGAAAAGCAGGAATTCCGGAATTATGGGACGGGAAAGCTTCGGAACGCATAATCCGGATTTTGCTCAATACCTTCCAACAACAGCTGAAATAGATAGGCCTATGGAAGACATTCTTATTGTATCTAATTATTATCCTCCTGAACAAGGTGCGGCTGCCAACAGAATTGAACAATTGGCATTGAAACTGCAGCAAAATAACTATAAAGTGACTGTGGTTTGTCCACTGGGAAATTATCCCAAAGGAACTCTGTTTCCTGAGTACAAAGGAAAGTTCTCCGTGACCGAAATGCGCGATAACATCACGGTAAAAAGACTTTGGATTTATCCGAGTGTCAGCAAAAATTTAGTCGTACGAATTGTTTCTGTTTTGTCTTTTTCACTGGGTTTGTTTTTCTATTTATTATTTAAAAAGACCCCTAAAAAAGTGGTGGTGCAATCTCCCCCGCTCTTGCTTTCATTCATCTCCGTTTTAGTACTTTCTGTAAAAAACAAAAAAATAATTCTCAATATTTCAGATTTATGGCCAATGGCTGCCCTTGAATTGGGTGCACTCAAAAAAGGATCCTTTTCACATAAATGTTCCCTGTTTTTGGAACGGTTTATTTATAAAAAAGCCAACTTAATCTTGGGGCAATCCCATGAAATCATCACACATATACACAGCTATTTCCCGGAAAAAAAATGTTTTTTATACCGCAATTTTCCCGACCATAGTGTGGAAGAAATGACCTTAAAAACAACCGAAAATCAACCAGTAAAAATATTTTATGCGGGTCTGTTGGGCATTGCTCAGGGAGTTTTAGAATTGTGTCAAAATATCGATTTAAAAGGCTTGAATATAGAATTGCATCTGTTTGGTGACGGAGCTGAAAAAAATGAAATAGAACACTTGATTTCGACTCAAAAAGAACAAAAAATCATCTTTCACGGTATGATGGACCGGAAGGCATTACACGAAAAACTACAGACCTTTGATGTCGCAATTGTTCCTTTAAAAACCCGAATCTACGGCTCTGTTCCTTCTAAGATTTTTGAATATGCCGCTTTGGGTTTTCCTATACTGTATTTTGGCGGTGGCGAAGGGGAAACTATAGTGCATGAACACCAATTGGGTTGGGTAGTAGCGGTAGGGAATTATCAAGACTTAAACCAAAAGCTGAGTTTGATTTCCGGACTCACCAAGGCAGAAATTCATCAGATGAAAAAGAGGATTTTTAAAGAGGCGCAAGAGGCATTCGATTTGGAAAATCAGATGAAAGAACTCATAGCTTTTGATGTCTTCTAATAGGCCTTTTCTTCGCCTTTAAAAATATTTATCACCGTTTGAACTATAATCTTGATATCCATGATTAAAGACCAGTTTTCAATATAAAAAACGTCAAACTTTATGCGGTTTATCATGTCTTCATCTGTTTCTATCTCTCCTCTGAATCCTTTAACCTGAGCCAAACCGGTTACGCCGGGTTTTACATAATGACGTACCATGTACTTTTTAATTCGGCTGGCATAGGCTTTATTTTGAGACCATAAGTGCGGTCTTGGTCCGACAACCGACATGTCACCGAACAGAACATTGAAAAATTGCGGCAGCTCATCTATACTGGTTTTACGCATAAACTTACCCATCTTAGTAACTCTGGGATCATTTTTAGAAGCTTCTTTTTCGGTGTTTCCGTTAACTTGCATTGATCGGAATTTGTAGCAAAAAAATTCTTTTTCATCTAATCCCGGCCTGCCCTGTTTGAAAAAAACGGGTCCTTTAGACTCTAACTTGATGAGAACAGCCAAAATAGGAATCAACCATGACAATACAAATATGATAACCAATAATGAAAATAAAACATCAAAGACACGCTTAACTCCTTTGATGAAAGGATTGTGTAATTGCGTTTTTTGAAGTGACAAAACCGGAAACAACTCGTAGTAATCTATTTTCAGATTTTTGGAAAAAATCTCTTTGGTATCCGGTATGAATTTTATTGTCTTTTTATTTTCATCAGCAAACTCGACCAAGTCTTTTAGTTTTTCATTCGAAATTTCATTTAAAGAACAATAAATCTCATCTATTTTATTCTCAATCACATACTTTTTAAGTTCTTCTACCTTACCTAAGACCTCAGGATTTTGTTTTTTATCTGAAAAATAGCCATAGAAACGATAGCCGTAATCTTTTCTGTTTTCAAAAACTTCTTTTAATCGGATGGCTTCCGGGGTGTAGCCTATAATCACAGCATTTCTGAAATTACTTCCTGTAGATATTCTGTACTTTTTTAAATAAAAAAACAAGAAATACTTGAACGCCAAAATAGCTGTAAAACTAATCGAGATAAAGAAAGCAACTGCTTTTCCACTGAATATGGCCGTTTTAACAAAAGGGAAAAAAGCAATAACCATCAATAAAAAGATACTGAACTGTTTGACCAATTTAGTAATGATTTCTACCGGTGTCGTGAATCGAAAAACTTCGTAGTATTTTACAATTATGGCTATGACAACCCAGGTTAGTGATTGATAGACCAAATAATAGAACTGGTTAAGATTCAATTCTCTGAAGAAATATAAACTTAACCCAGTTATGACCATCAGATCAAATAGGACACTGATGGGTCTGATATATTTTGAATACCTTCCTGTTTGTTGTAAAACCATGCAATACTAGTGGATATATCCTTTAAAATCTTTGTGTTCTTCTTTTAAAAGTTCTTCCGATGTTAATGATTTGAAATAATCATACGTAAGTTTCATTCCTTCCGATCTGGAAACTTTAGCACTCCATCCCAAAATTTCTTTGGCTCTGGTTATGTCCGGTTGGCGTTGTAACGGGTCATTGACCGGTAGCGGATGGTACACCACTTTCTGGTTTGTTCCAGTCAGTTTTATAATTTCATCTGCAAAATCTTTTATGGTGATTTCATCAGGATTTCCAATATTTACAGGGTATATGTAATCAGAATGCAGCAACCTGAAGATTCCTTCTACTTGGTCGGTCACATAACAAAATGATCGGGTTTGACTTCCGTCTCCGAAAATAGTCAAATCTTCCCCACGTAGAGCCTGACCAATAAAAGCAGGGATTACACGACCGTCATTCAGTCGCATTCTTGGTCCGTAAGTATTGAATATCCTCACGATTCTGGTTTCTACACCGTGAAATGTGTGATAAGCCATGGTGATGGATTCCTGAAAACGTTTGGCTTCGTCATAAACTCCTCTGGGGCCTATGGTATTTACGTTTCCATAGTAATCTTCCGTTTGTGGGTGTACCAAGGGATCACCGTATACTTCAGAAGTAGATGCAATCAGGATTCTGGCTTTTTTAACTCGGGCCAAGCCCAAAAGGTTATGCGTTCCTAAAGAACCTACTTTCAGAGTTTGAATGGGTATTTTTAAGTAATCTATCGGACTGGCAGGAGATGCGAAATGAAGAATATAATCTAATTTACCGGGTACATGAACAAACTTGGTCACATCGTGGTGGTAGAACTCAAAATTTTTATCTTTAAAAAGATGTTCTATGTTTTTCAGATCTCCCGTAATCAAGTTGTCCATTCCTATGACAAAATAGCCTTCGGCAATAAAACGATCACATAGGTGCGAGCCTAAGAAACCGGCAGCACCCGTAATTAATATTCTTTTCATATTGTTTTTATTCTACTTTGGAATCTTTTGCGGGAATGTGCGAATTAAAAAGACAATACATGAGGGTGAAAAAAACTACACCGCGTTGTCTCCATAAAAAAGATTCGGTCAAAAATAAACTTATCATTAGAATTGCGAAAGCAAAATGAACAAAATCTTTCGATTTGTAGGCGTTTTTAACATTAATAATCAGCATTATTATCAATAAAACAAATCCGAAAACACCGAGTTCTGCAAAATTCTGAACGTACTGATTGTGGAAATTCTTCGATTGGTATCCTTCTTCATTACCATTTCCCATGTACAAATCGTATTGAACCGCTTTCTCTTTAATTTTTGGCATTGAAGCATTTAACCCGAAACCATTAAAGAACGTATTATTTTCTTTAATCAATTCCAGAAAAATTCTGAATTGATAGACTCGAAATGCCGTTCCGGAAAAATAATCGTTAGGTGAAAAAATTGGATTAGTCCAAGCTTCTTTTAAACTCACATAATGAACTCCCGCTGGCACACCTTCAATTACACTGGTACTCAAACTTTTGTCTGTATTGGTTTGAAACTCTACCTGAAAGCGATGTTTGATTCTTCCTGTCGAGAAAATGATTACTACAAGCAACCCAAAAAGAATCAGGTTTCTCAATCGTAATTTATGAGCGGTTTTTGAAAAAAAGAAAACATAAACCAGCACCAATAACAGCACAACAAGTATGATATTTTTGGATGAGAGTAACAGTAAAAATCCAAACAGCAGAACAGCTATTGCAGTATCATATTTTGATTTTATTTCTTTGGTAACAAAATAAAAAAAGGCCACAGCAACAAAAACCGAAACGTGGATGGCATTGAGCAATTTGGGAACTAAACCGTAATCATCATCATTCTGACCGTGGTAGAAAAAAACTCTGGAGTCATGAAACAAAGCATATCGGACCAAAGCACGTACGGTATAATACAGTACCAATAAGACGATGGCGTAGCTGTAATACATTATTATTTTGGCCTTTTGGTCTTTTGAGAATCCTGTAAAGAACAAAAAAGCCAGCGGAATTAAAAATAAAGGGGCTTCTTTTGACAAAGCAGACAAGGTGCTTCCTTTGTCTATTGACCAAAAATAGGAAACCGCCATCAGCAGGTAAAGCAGTATGGGAAGAATTAAGTTGTTCTGAAACGTTGCCTTGCTTTTTTTAAGAGTAAACAAGGCTACAACTATGAATATCCCTAAAGCAATATTATTAACCGCATAGCTCAGCGGAATCGTGAATAAAACTAAAAGTGTTGGGATAAAAGCGTTATTGCTTGTGTTTTCTTTTATCAGATTTTGAAAAACTGTCTTCAAAGAGTTGTAAGTATTCACCATTTATTTTTTCCCAATTAAATTCATTGACAATGGCGTCAAAGTTGTTTTGAACCAATTGCAAGTTATCATTTTTTTTGATTGTATTGAGAATATTTTTAACCTCCTGAGGATTGGAAAAATAATAACTGTTCTCTTTTAAAATCCCTCTGTTGAAATCATTATTGTGAGCTACAACAAGTGCTTTGGAGGCCATAGCTTCCAAAAGTGAGGGGTTAGTTCCCCCAACCGAATGTCCGTGAAAATACAAATTTGAATAGTATCTGAGGTTGTTCAGGTGTTCCAAATTGTACAATCCGCCTATAAAGCGTATGTTTTCGTGGTCTTTAAATTTATTTTTTAAATAAGCCCCATATTTAGTGTGATGTTTCCCAATAACCAAAATCGGTGTCTTATCTTCATTCATTGCCACGCCCTCTAAAACCATGTCAAGATTATTTTCGGGTTCAAAACGCGCCATAATCATGTTATAGTTCTCTTTTTCAACGTTGTATTCCTTGAGGATAGCTTCGTTTGGATTAGTGAACGGATAAGCTCCGTAGGCAATATATGTGGATTCTTTTTTGTATTTTTCTTTTAAAAATTTTTGAATTCCTAACGAATCCGAAACCAAAAAATCACTGCTGATAGCAGCCAGTCGTTCAGCAAATTTTAAAAACTGCTGTACCGGTTTAGAATATTTTGTCCTTTTCCATTCCAATCCATCCATATTGGTTATGATGATGGATTTTTTGGGTAAAAGAAAAAACCAAATGGAATTACTGGTGTAGCCCAACTGCAAGATAATATCAAAGTCTCTTTGACGCGAATCTATGATACAATTGTAATCATAAATAAACTGCCCGAAAGTACCAAACTTGTATTCCGGATCGTGTTGATGAATGATGTTTACACCGTGAAAAGATTTTTCCTGAAAAGGATGGTTGTGTGAATTATAGCAATACACTTCGTGCCCCTTTTGCACCAAATACACCGAAAAAAATTCGGCAAACTGCTCAAAACCTCCGTAATAATTGGGTACACCACGGGTTCCTAATATGGCTATTTTCATGCTGTCTTATTACAGTTTAATAGGTCTGTCATTTTTGCAAACATAATAAATTGATTTGACTTAACACCGGCGCAACCTAAAACAGTTTAGGTTTGCTCTATTATTTAAGGTTTATTAAATCATACCCTTTCAGTGTTGCTTCGGCCGTTTTCTCCCAAGTATAGTTTTCCAATATTTTTTGTTTCAGTTTTGGATTTACAGGACTATTGTAGGCTTTGTCAATCGCTGTCTTTATTGATTGAATATCATCAGGTTCACAATAATAGGCATAGTCTCCGAAATAGTCATAAGTGTCGCCTTTTGCAGTAACTACCACATTACAATCCATTGCTGCAGCTTCTAAAGTTGATAACCCCGGGGTTTCCATCCAGCTTATCAATGCGTGAACTTTAGCTGCTTTGTAAAGATGTTTCAAATCGTCGTGAGGTACAGCTCCTAAAAAGAAAACATTATCTCCGGCCTCCTGATGCACCTGGTTTACATAAGCTTTTTGATTTTGAGATTCTTTTCCAACCAAGACTAATTTATACTCGGTATTTTTAACCGCTCTGACCAAGTTAAGTGTTGACTTTCTTCCTTCAATTCTCGCGGCACAAAGAATACAATCCTTGAATTTCTCATACGGATTGGCTTCAGAATCAATGTCTGAAGTGAATACTGATTTATCTATAGCATTTGGCACACTGACGTATCTGTATTTTTTTAATTTGAATTCGTCCGCTACTCTTTTCATCTCCGAATCCGAATTAGGTAAAAAAACACTGGTGTTGTCTACAATCTCTTTCATCAGTCCGTAATAACCTTTGAACAGCATCTTATAAACCCCTTTATGCATTCTTTTTTCTTTGTAATGTTTTATCAAAATCTTGATGTAGCCAATTTGATATGGAGAAAGTATGTTGGCCAGTTTTTGAAAAAGTCCTCCTCTGGCTTTTCTTTCAAACTCAGTATACAACCCGTAAATAGTGGAGAGCACCATTTTTTTATTTTGCTTTTTGGCATTTAACATTTGTATGTAAATATCCTGCGGCTCCATTAAGTTGAATAAATGCACCAAATCATATCCGGATAAATCCGGTTCAAGTTCCAGAGAAATGTCAACTTTTATTCCTAGTTTTTCAAGAAATTCTTTAGTTTTCAGCATTTGCACCATGTCACCGCCCGGTGCATCAAATAGGTTCGTTCGGGTTTGAAATAAAACGTTCATTATATAGGGTTGAATATTGCAAATATAGATTTTATTACTAGTTTTACACCTTACTAAATTCCCTCTTTTTAATGAAAAAAGTTCTTTTTCTTTTTGGAACTCGTCCCGAAGCTATAAAGATGGCTCCTCTTATTGCAGCTTTTTCTTCCGATGCTAATTTTGAAGTTAAAGTGGGTGTTACAGCCCAACACCGAGAAATGCTGGATCAGGTTTTGGCCTTTTTTGAAATTCAGGTAGACTATGATTTGAATGTGATGAAACCTAATCAGACGCTGCACCAATTAACTGCTGATTTGATTTCCAAGATAACTTCGGATATTTTATTAAAAGAGCCCTTTGATTTGGTTTTTGTTCAAGGCGATACCACTACCGTTTTGGCGGGAGCTTTGGCTGCTTTTTACCAAAAAATTAAAATTGTTCATATCGAAGCCGGTTTGAGAAGTGGTGATATGCTGTCCCCATTTCCTGAGGAAATGAACCGTGTTTTGACTTCACGCATAGCTTCTTTTCATTTTTGTCCTACCGAAGCCTCTCTGGAAAATTTGGCAAAAGAAAATATAACCGACAACGTTTACGTGGTTGGCAATACCGTTATCGACGCTTTGTTAATGGGATTAAAAAAAATTGATGCTGCCAAAGAAACGGAACTTCTTTCAAAATTTGACTTCATCGATTTTTCAAAAAAAGTCATTTTGGTTACCTGCCACCGCAGAGAAAATTTTGGGAAGCCTTTTGAAGAAATCTGTGATGCGCTGTTGGATATTTCGGCTGCACATAACAACTTGGTTGAAATTGTATATCCGGTTCATTTAAATCCGAATGTGAAAGAAGTCGCCCAAAAGAAACTGATTGCCGACAACATTAAACTCATTACCCCTCTGGATTATCCGGAACTGATTTGGATGATGAACAAAAGCAACATCATCATTACCGATTCAGGAGGCATACAGGAAGAAGCACCAAGTTTGGGTAAACCCGTTTTAGTGTTAAGAGAAGTAACCGAAAGAATGGAAGGGGTTGATGCCGGAACGGCTATATTGGTAGGTTCGGATAAAACCAAAATTATTCTGGAAACTCAAAAATTGTTGGAAGATGCCTCTTATTATTCTCAAATAGCTACCGCTTCTAATCCTTACGGAGACGGAACCACCAGCCAAAAAATAAAAGCACTGATTGCGGACAGCTAAGAAGAAACTCTGTTGGTTACTTTTTGAGTGATTTCTTTGTAAGCTATAAAGAACCCCACTAATATGGACTTTGAATCTTCGGTGAAATAGTATCCCATCAAAACCCAATTAGAAACCACCAGGAAAATAGCTGTTCCTACCAACATAAAGTTGATGGTATTGTTAATCGGAATTGAAGATTTCGGTTGATTGTATACCAAATAAATCGAAAACAGCAGAATTATTATACCAACGATACCCGATTTCAGGTAAGTTGTCATGAAGGCATTGTGCATAACCGAGATATAACGCATTTTCATATCGCCAAGATAGACCTCTTGTTTTAAATCAACCTTAGAACCCAAACCGGCACCCAAAACTACCGCTTCAGTTCCTTTGTTCTGCATTTGTTTGAGCGTATTGATTGTTTCAACCGAACGATAGTTGTCATTAAAATCGATATAATCATCGGTCTTTATTTTGCTTTTGAATGGCTCAGTTGGCGCAACTTTAATTTTGTATAAGAAAGCTTCCATTCCTTCACCATTTCTTCTCGGATTGATGTATAAAATAATCGTATAAGAAATAATCGTTATAGCAATCAACGATAAGATAGCTATGATAGCTCTTTTGTTCAATACAAAATATCCCTTTAGGGCAAAGAACAGTATAAAAAACTGAATGAAATTTGTTCTTGACAAGTATAAAAAACTCGAAATCCCAACCGTAAAAGCCATGATATAAAATCGTTTACGGGAAAGTTCTATATTGAATTCTTTATGAAACAAAATCAGTACTAAAACATAGATTTCAAAATCACTGAAATACCCACCGTGCAAACGAAGATCATTAACTGTGTAGGCTTTAAAAAAGACTACTGCAATTACCAAAAAAATCAAATGAATTCGGGAAATCCAAAAGCCAATATTGGCAATGGTTCCAAATGCTTTTTGATAGTTGTATTTACACAATTGATATCCTACAACTAATCCGAGTATTGGTTTTAAAAGATAAGTGATGTCCCGTATGATAAAAAACAGATTATATCGTTCCAATTTAGTCGAGAAAAAAGCAATCGCTAAAATGAGTACGAAACAGGAAAGGTATTTTAAAAAGGGAAAAGAATAATTTTTTTGTAAAGTTACCAGTGCTGTAAAACTCCATAAAACAAAAGTTACTTCATAACTGCCAACATAAGGAACAGCCAAACAAAGCGCCAGTAATAATTGGTAAAAGAAGTTTCTTTGTACAGTAATTTTCATGGGTTGAAATTTCTATAATTCTCTCTTTTTGATGTTAACAACCAATAAAAGTGTTAAAATGATTTCTCCGGAAAGAACAGCTAAAATACAACCTTTAAAAGAATAAAATGCACATCCCAACAGCATTAATACTAATGTTATAAAAGTATAGATAATGTTCGTGTTTCTGAACAACGCAGAACGGTTAAGTCCGTTTAAATAATGATAACCTATCAGATTGTTCAGAATTATAAAAAAAAACCACACAGAAAAAACCTGAAGCCAAAAGGCATAAGAAACTAATTTCGGATTTAAAAAAGTCATAACCGTGCCTGAAAACAGCTGAAAAAAAAGAATACAAGCTATAGAAAAAACAAGCGCTATTGACCCATATTTAAAAACCGACATCTTTCCCTTTTCTTCACTAATTTGAAAATTGGCCATGTTTCTGGGGTAAATAGCTGTTGAATAAGGTACATAAACTGACACCAAAATTTTAAGCACTCTATCAATTGCCGAAAAAGCTCCTATGATTAAGATGTTTTTTTCAAAAAAACTCAGAATGATGATTGTTCCGTTAAAAACCAATGAGGTCGTACTAATGGTAATAAAATAGTCCAGTCCTTCCTTTAGAAATGCGGTATAATTATGAAATGAGAAAAATTTAACTTTTACATTAACAGAATAAACCGCTATCAAAATAGTAATTATACCACTAAGTAAAAAGGAGATTGAATAAACCAACGGAATGATATACATATCCTTTGGCGACTTAACGAGCACGAGAATTAATATATTGGAAACTAACTTTATGCTTGAATTTACGGTAGAGAACCAACCTAATTTTTCAAGTCCCTGAAAAAACCATTGCAGATTTATGGCATTGCCAAATATCATTCCGATGAACAACATTCCGAATAGTTCAAATCCTTTGAATTTTGGATTCAACAGAATGTAAATAACCCAGATTGCAGATATTAATACCGCTATGCCGAGTTTTAATGATAAAATAGTTGAAAACGCCTCGTCTCGTTTTTCAACATCATCCCGATTTATGGCAATGTATTTAGATCCCGAAAAATTGAACCCATAATCACAAAACATGAAGCAGAAAATAACACCCGCATAAGCAAGACTGTACAGTCCAAAAGAAGCCAAGCCAAGTGTTTTTACCAAAAAAGGGAATACCAATAAAGGTATTATTAAATTGAAAAACTGATTGGTAAACAAATACAGGAAATTCCTGAAAACTACTGAATTTCCCAACTGCATTTTAAAGCGGTTTTTGTGCGATACAAACGGTTAAGTACCCTTCGTAATGGAAAAACTTGTCTAAAAACAAAAATACTGCTCGGGTCAACTTGTATTTGGTAACCCATTGCTTAAACAAAGTATCTCTGTCCATAGTAAGCCTCTTGACATAAACCAAGCCGGCGTCCTGCATTTCGTCTTTTAACGAGTAGAATTTGTATTCTTTTGGCCATGGCCACACTTTCTTACCTAACATTCTTCCGATAAGATAAGAAAGCCTGTAAGGAAAAGTATGATGGTTAGGATAAGCTACAATAACATAACCTCCTTTTTTAGTAATTCTGCTGTAAGATTGTATTGCTTTGGTTCTGACTTCTTTGGTGTAGTGTTCAATAACACCCGAATTAAACGCAAGATCATAAGTCTCATCCGCTATTGAACTCATACTGAACATATCTTGGCAAATACAAGAAGTGGCTTTTAAGTTTAAATCAGCACAAACACTTTCAACTTTTTCGAGTATGGTATGGTCATAATCTAAAAAGGTAGAATGATCTAAAACATTATTCAATAACATTAGACTGATACCTGCTTCGCAACCTATTTCAATGGCGTTGTGAAACTTATTCTCTTTAATTGTTTTTTGAAGTAAAACATTGAACTCTTTTTGAAAGCTGGTCGGATTTTGAAATGAACTTTTTATATAATCAGTACTAATCCCTTTTGAATAATCAAGCCAAGCTTGCTTTTGGTCGTTTTCCAT
>CAYPSB010000015.1:37181-64945 GCA_964413435.1 uncultured Flavobacterium sp. | reverse complement strand
GGTGTAAAATGGTATAACGTTTTGTGGCTAGCGGCAGTGGCGGTTAAGCGAACCTAGTTCTCTCCGCTAAGAGAGAATTTTCTTCGTGATCACAAGGCGTGAAGTAAAGAAAATCAAGATGTTGCGCGAGACCGCTGTTATGCATAGTTATTATTTTGAGTGTTTTGGAAGTTTATTATTCCATGCTAAAATTTGAAATGTAGCCTTGGATAGAAACTCATTTAATTTGTACAAATCTTCGTTTTTACATTCAAAACCATCAGATGTGTAATTAGATTTTGCATGTACAATTTTATTTCTTGTACTATATAATACTCTTCCCAACTGTTGGAAAATACTATCTATACTTTCTTGATTAAGTTCGTAATTGATATCTTTTGGATTTAGTTTAACTGTTTTGCAGATAGATTTTATAATTGTTTCAGGAAGAAGATTAAAAATGTCAATGATATCAACACTTATTGATAATACAGTTTTGCATAACTCACTATCAGACTTTGATTTTTTATAAGAATCGGATATTTCAAAAAGCTTATTTAAGTCTTCATTTTCAACACTTTTATACTTTAATGTTTCCAATTTTCTAGACATTATCTCATATGCTCGTAATTTTGATACTTTTGGAGAAAAGTATTCAATTATTTTATAAAAGCAAAGGAATTTAATTTCAGAGTCTTTTGTGTTTACTGCTTTCAGGTAAGATTCAATTGCATCATTGTATTCAATCAACTCATCAATAAGAATCTCTTTGGTTTTAACGTCTTGATTAGTCTCTTCTTCATAACCATAAAATTCTGAATCGAAATCAAATATCTCAGTTGTTTCAACTAGTGTGTTGGTAGCTTGGTAGAACTCGAAAATGAAAGTTTTTAAAAGCTTATTTTCTTCCTCAAATGTTTTTTTATGACTTCCTTTGTATTTAATTTCGATTGCATAATAAGTCGAGCATGGTGGGGCATATTTACTGTAAAAACTATATTTTACATTTGCTAATCCAATTAAAAAAGGAAATTCAATAATCTCAATAGTGACGTCATTATTTTCAAATTTAAACTTAATTTTATCGAATAAATTATATAATTGGTCTGTTGGAAGAATTGGATGTTGTGATATGTTTTTTATATGCACGTTACTGAGAGAGAAATATATATTATCAATATCATTCATGTATTCTAGGAATACATTAGATTTATAAACTATATCTTCATCTTCTCTAGGAAATTCAATCATTACATTTTCTTCATCATACTCTGAAATTGAAATTTCTAAACTCATTTCATTAGAAAAAGAAATAAACTTTTTTACCCCTTCTTCGACAGCTTTTATATCCATGTTTGTCTGTTTTGTATAATTGTGCATAACGTTCCGCGGCTTCGCGTCAGTAGCGGCAAGTTAAGAAAAAATGTTATGCGGAAGACAAGGTTTCAGGGCATGAGCGAAGCGACTGGCTAAGCAATCCATTAGGATTCGGGCTCAATACTAACGAGCTATTGCGTGAAACCGCTCTTGGCAGCAGTTTTTATTTGTGTCCCCAAATGTCAAATTGTTTTTTTAAGTCATAGAATATTTCTTTCATATTCTTTACATATTCTAGATAAAGAACTCCGGAAATATCTGAGGGAATTTCTATATCACCAGTTTTCACAATAACAATTCTCCGCTCTTTATGATTATGGAATTTTCCAAGAAAATATCCAAGTTCCAAAATTACATTCTGTCGAGCTCTTAATTTTCCATTTGCATTATCATCAGGTGTAAATAAAATGATAGCGGACGAACAATCTTTAGCTAATCTTTCAAATTTTACGATTATAGTTTCTAGAGTTAAGTTTGGTTCGTCTTGTAAAACTATAGGTTCTAAACCTAAGTCTTCTTTTAGAATTTTACTAAGTTCTAATCTGGCTTTGTCATCGTGACCGTGGACAATAAATACCTTTTTGGAATCAACTTTGACTTTAGGAATTAACTTTGTTTCGATTGTTTTTTCTTCCAGTTTTTCAGGTTTAGTATCTCGAATTTGTCTTGATTCTTTTGTGAAATCTAAAAGTAACCGTTTGTCTAAGCCAATTTGCTTGAGGTTATGATGAATATCTGAAAGATCTAATTTAATTGGATGCCAACTAGCAAAGTTTAAAACGACAGCAGTTACAAATTCTCCAAATGAACTGTAACTTTGATCATACCATAAACTTAGCAAGTAAATAAATGCTTCTTCTTCATCCTCGGTGTTGTGATAGCCTAACACTACAACGTTTTTAGACTTATTTACTTCACGTTTACAATCTTTCCATAAATCGTCAAAATCATTTTCAATTGAAAATAATTCGAACTCTTTAGTGTATAGATAATCACCAATTTTTAATCGCTTAAGGTTTGCGTAAAGAGGTTTAAGTTTTGGTTCAATATGCATTTTACAATTATATTTTACAATTATTTAGTGCAAGGGTGATTTAAAATTGCTGCCAACTTGTAATAATCTACAAGTTTAGATGCCTTTTTTAAAAAAAAAGTCACTGCAATATACAAAAAAGCGTACAAAATCATCAATTCTTTTGAGTAGAGCAGTGAAAGCCAGGAGCAAAACGTTGCAATCAACCCTATTCGCGTCAAAAGTTGGAGGTAAAAAGTCAGAAGTAGCCTCGTTTTCGTCAAAAGTTAGGGTTAAAGCGATGAAAATGAACTCATTTGTGTCAAAAGTTGAGGCTAAAGTGATGAAAGTAACCTGATTTGCGTCGAAAGTTGTGACTAAAGCATCGAAAGTTGGGGGTAAAACGATGCAAACAGGTTGGTTTTCGGCAAAAGTGAGCTGTTGTTGGTCGAAAATAAGATGTACAACGTTGTTTTGGTGTACGGTATTGATTATTAAGAAGCTCCGAGATGCCTTTGTAGATAAGGGATTAGTAAAATATAAGAAAATTTTAACAATAATGTCTTACGGGTTTGGCATTGTTTGTGCAAAGTATATTACAAATGGTACCATTGGTTTTTTAGTTATTCATTTTTTAAAACCAAGACTCATGAAAACACGATTTTGCAGATTGGAGTTCCACAACTTCGGGACTTCAAAGCTGGACACGTTTTCCAGCGCAATTAAGAACGGCATTTACAACAATACCGCCGTTTTTGCGAACCCTACAGTCGGTGAAGCTGATTTTACTCAGATACTGACTGATTTTAACACCGCCGCTGCCGATTATGCTCAGTTTGGCATAACCCGAAAAACGGCTTTTGAAACCAAGCGTCAAAAGTTGATGCAGAATTTGGATAGTTTGGCCAACTATGTAGATTCCGTTGCTCAGGGTGACATTTCCGTCATAACCCTCGCCGGATTTACGCCCAGCAGCATCTCTAGTGAACGCGTGCCGGCATTAGACAAGGTTCAGTATTTTTTATTGAAACGCACCGATGTAGCCGGAGAAATCATTGTCGACATTCAGGCAGTTCCCAAAAGAGGAACGGTTGCGTACGGATGTATTTGTGTAGAGGGAGCTCCGTTGAGTAATCCTGTATTTGTAAACGGACAACTCAAGTTGTCTGCTGATGACCCTGCCATTTTGCAGGACGCCAACAAAACGCGTCGCAAGGTGTTTAGCGGTCTTACGCCCGGAGTGGTGTATTACTTTTATGTATACGCCACCAATTCGGCAAGCGTGTCCCCCTTAAGTGATCCTAAAAGTATTTTAGCTGCTTAAAAGTTACCGAATCGTCAAAAAATACCACAAACTCTCAAGCTCCCTTGGGAGTTTTTTTTATTAGATAAAGAAAAGGCTATTATCTTTCCATCTATCCCATCCATAATCAAGAAGAGCCGCACTTACTTCCCGATACAGAAATATATATTCATTGATTTTAGAGAGGTTTTGAGGCTTGAGGTACAAATGTGGTACAATTTAGTTTGATTAATTGTCTAAAATTCTATCGTTTGCTTAAAATTAGCACATTTGTTTTAATTAAAAAGTTCCTTGATTTAAATCTGATGTTTTTTAATATTTTATAAAATATTTTCCCTTAGTAAGTAACCATGTATAGAACCACGCTCAATCATAAAATCAAGAATTGGGATAATTTTATTTTTTAATATAATTTCTTCCTTAATTTTCTGCCTGTTGATAAAAATAAACTTTCTTAGATAATTCTCTAAATAGTACAACGTATTAGATTCTAAATCGTCAAGATTTAAAGACTTGTGGCTCGAAACTATTGTATAAATCCAGTCAATCCCTTCATTTTTAAAGTTGCTTCCAATTGTATTCAATACTCTTGTGATAGAATATAATACAGAAGGGACATGACCCATATCTTTTGAAGCATTAAAATAAAAGAATAAATTCTCATTTTTTAAACTATGCCATTCTTGAATTCCATCACGCCACCAACGCCATGCCAACAAATAATTTACTATAATTGCTTTCAAGTGGTAACTATTTGAATTAACACTCAACTCGTGAATTTTTGGATATAATAACTTCCAAATATGCCAAAACTGTTCATGATTTTTTATATCGTCCTCTGCTATTACTATTTGTTCTATAAAAGAAGCTGTTTCTTCTGTGGAAGAAAAAGAATCAACAAAAGGCTTAAGGAATATGTCAATTTCACCAATCTCTCTTTGTAGAATGAAATTGGAAAATCTCTGGAAAACATGTAGTCTTTCTGTATAAATATTAGCATCATAACCAAAATCGTTTCTGTAACTTCTCCTATCTATAAGGAGCTTTGATGCTAATAATGGTAATGATTTGGTGTAAATATCTAAATGGATTTTATCTTTAGTATCAGAAGGTATTAATAAGTAGACTACTTCTAAATCCTTAATATCCAAAGAATCAATATCTTCTATGTCAAATGTTATACCTTTAAAATCAAAGTCAGCATCTATTTTATTTAATTCATCTAAAATTGAACTTTTGGGCATTTTTTTCCAAAAGCCATGCTCTTTCTTGTTATCGGCAATAATTTTTTTATAGAGCGGTTTTAATTTTATATACCCGATTAATATCGACTGAGCAACTTTATGATTTTCTTTCCAAAGTTTTGATTTATGAATTGATTCGATAGCATAATCACATATTCTTTTGTAGTGACCAATTGGCATTTGATCTAATAGAATCAAAATCATTGCAGAAATAAAGACATCTTCCTCATCTGGATATTCATAGATCAAAGATGGCAGACCCCGAACTGCAGCTTCAACTCCATCACTTATTTGATAATCGTAATCATCACTAAATAGACGGGATATATTAGAAATAATTACTTCTCTACAAAAATCTTTATCAGCTTTTTGAAGTTCATCTCTATATTCAATCATCAATTTAGAGCAAGAATATCCAGGAATACTTTTATCAAAAATTCCCATTTCATTCCTACCGGTTTTCAATTCTTCAACAAGTTGTTTTGTTTCTTTTAAAGCTGTCAGGGGGGCATTATCGTATTCTAGTTGTTTTTCAGTTTTACTTCGATTACTATCCCCATGTAAAAAATCTGACCAAGCTCTTAATGAAGAATATTTAAATACATCTTGAAAAGTATTGTTTGCTTCTTCACTTTCTTTTCTAAGTTCTTCAGATAGCTCTTTTGGGCTAAATTCTATTATAAAACTATTGTCATCTTGCTTTGATACTTTTGAAGTAAGATTTCTTCTGTCCATTCTAGCCAACAATATCCCAAATGATTTACTTACCACATCATCTGATTTGTAATTATCAATGATTTTATATAATTGTTCTATGAATTCCGTGTTTTGATTTTCTGAAAATCCTTTTACACCAAAAAACTGGTAGTTCAGAAATAATCGCTCTAAATTGGAACTTCTGTGTTCAGCTTTATTTGACTCTAGTCTTTCATCTGTGTATAAAATATCTTTAATTTTATCCAAACCATATCCTATTGATGATAGAGAGTTCGCTTGAAACTCATCAGAGTACCTCATAGTGTCGAAATTGAACAACTCGACACTCTTAAATAAAATCAATGCTATTTTGTAAAATCTATCTGGATTGGCAAGTACTACACTACAAACAATAGAAGTAAGTGAAGCTGATTTCGATTTTAAAAGTATTTCGAGAAGTATTTCTTCTATTATTTCCGGTTTACCAATTGGAGCTAATTCTAAAAGAATTCTTTCCAACGCCATGTGCATTGATTGTAATAGATAAGGAACAACAGGACTCCCATACCCTCGATACATACTCCATATTGCCTGACTCAAGTATTGTGTTACTACTTTATCCTCTGCATATAATTTAATTTCAATAACATCTTGTTTTCCATAATCGGATTGGCTGTACAACCCAACAGATTTATTTGTAAAATCAATTATAAAATCGAGTGTTTCATAAAAAGCTACTTGAAATAACCATTTAATTGGTGTTTGATTGGCACTTGCGGGAAAATAATTGTGATTGTGTTTATCTGTTAGACCATAACGGCTCTCCATACTATCTCTATCGTATTCAAATCCATCATGTTTTTTCGACTGTTTTTGCCAAAACAAATCACATAATTGAATAACCGATAATGGAAGTGAATAAATTAAATTAGTTGCTTTATACGGCTTTTCTAATATTTTAGAACATAATCCTTCGTATGGTTCGTTATGGTGAGTCCATTTATTTAATACTACTTTATCAAAGATTTCTTTTAATTCTGATTTTAGTTCATCAGCCGCATTAAAAATAACTTTAAGGATATTTTCTTCACCATCATCGTATATAAAGAAGTTTTCTTCTGTTTCCGTTTTTTGTATTATACTTAAAGCCAATTGGCCAGAATATTTTGTAGTTATTCCCTTTTTTGTAAAGTCACACCAATCATTCAGAACAGGCAAAACTAATTTGGTATTACTTTCAAAAAAACTTGATTTGTATTTGTAAATCAGATTAATTACTTCTTCCCACCCTTTACCTTTCGGTTTAATAATATCGATGTTATCAATTGAAGATATATCTGTACAAGCAATTCTTAATAAGAACAAAATACGCTTTAATATTCTAAAATCATTCGCAATTATCTCATTCTCAAAAAAAATAAAAAACGACTCTGAATAATCAGATAATAAAACCGAAATTAAAATTTCATCTTGCCAGAATTTAGGGAGTTCTATATTTTTAAAAGCTTCTTGAATAAAATTTTGTATTTCAGCACTATTGTCTGATAAATGGTCAGACAGCCATAGTCTAAATGCTCTGCGTATAGACAACGAATTTCCTAATTCATCAAAAAAATGTTTTGTATCTAAATAGTTTGAAAAACAACGAGAAACTATTTTATTCAAAGTCCATTCTTCATATATGTCATGAGTTATGAAATATCCGTTGTGAGCATCATCGTAACCAAGAATTTCATCTTGCTTTAATTGAAATAATGCTGATTGAGATAAATCATCTGCATTTATATAAAATCGTCCGCTTTCACATCTTTTTTTAGCAATGTCGATAATACACTTCTCTCTTTCAAGATGTAAATTGTCTCTTTGAATAGAATTGTTTTGTATTCGTTTTTTCCAAAGTAAGTCGATAAAACTCTTAAAATTACTTTGCTTGTCAATATTAGAATAATGCTGAACATATTCACTCAGGTAAAATAGATTTCTGAGTCTCTCCAAAAATTTTGGATTTTCCGGTAATGAGAATTTGAATTCTTCTGATATGGATTTTAGTTCTTCAATACTAATCAAAGTAATATCTTTAACCTCAAAAGATAATTGATAATTCTCTTTAATATGAAATACCAAATCATTAAGATAGGCATATCTTGTAGTGAAAATAATATTCCAGTCGTTTTCTTTTAACTTTTGTAATAAGGTTGTGAGTATATCATTATTGCCTATTTCTGCTAATTTTTCTGCCGAGTCGATTACAAATATTTTAATTGGCTCATCTTTATATGTATTTAGAAACTGTGTAAAAGTGAATCTATTCTCGAATTGAAATACATCATTAACGTGATTAACATTCAGTTCATTTGCCTTAAATACGCAAATAGGTATTTTGGTATAATTATGAACATAAAACTCTTTAAAAATAGCCGTCTTACCACAACCACCTTCACCAGAGATAATTACATTTTTTCCCTTCTGTTGGCAAGAAATGCCAATTTCCTCAATTATTGAGTTTCTATCAATTTTAATTTGTTTATCACCAAAAACTATTTCAGTTTGGATAGCTTGTAAAATGTTCTCATTATGCCTTGAAACCTCACCCATTAAATCTGCTTCATTTAATTCAAGCCCGAAAAAAATATCATAAATATGCTTGTTTTCCGGTAATGATAATTGTAATTCAAAATGACTTGGAACTCGCCAATCAATATTTACTCCTAGATTGGCAGCTACTTTTTCTATGTCTACTTGATATTGAGGCTTTTTTTTGCTCTTGTTCGTGCTTTCTGAAAGCTCTTGATTGACGTAAAGAAGAAGTTCAGTCAATTGACTGTTTTTAGACTTAGCTTTCTTGATTGAATCTATAATATCATCTTTGTTGTCAGTTATTGAAGTAGTATAGTATTTTGCTTGAAAACCATAAACTTTTTTGTCTTTTTCGATTGGTTCAGTTTCAATCCCTGTTTGATTTTTATAACGAAATAGTCCAATTCTAATATTAAGCTCAGCACAAAAAAGTAAGTAGGACATTTGTTCAAATGCCCATGTTTCTCGTCTGTCATATTTTAAATTAAAAATTTTCCAATTCATTTTTTGATTTTTGATGTTTCTTGAACTTGTAGCCGTTTTACGTAAATATAATGCAAAAGTTAATTTATTCAATTCTTTTTTATCATTAAGGTGATATTATTAAGACATAATTCATCATGTCTTATTATTTTGAATTGTTGGAATTTTTGCTATCGATGTTTACAAATTTATCTAAAAATATTAAAAGAAAAACCTTAAGAAACAAAGATGTATTTATATCAAGAGACCCCATTGCAATAGTATTACAATGGTTTTAATAGTGATTTTTTAATGATGGTTTCGGAATTACATTATATAAAAACGAGTCGCAACTAAAACGCAACTAAACCTAAATTGAGTTAAGGAAAAAAAGGATAGCTTTTTCACTAAAATCCAGTATTGAATAAAAAGTTAAATTAGAGGTAACTTAAAATAAAAACTACTCCCTAAACCCAATTGACTTTCCAAGCCAATGATTCCGCCTTGTGCCTCAATAAATTCTTTACTAATGGCCAAACCCAATCCGGTACCTGATTTATAGCTTCCGGGTATTTGAAAGTATTTATCAAATATTTTATTTAGATATCTGGTATCAATTCCTTTACCGGTATCAATAACTTTAAAAACCACATAATTATTTTCTTTTGTCACATTCATTATAATTTTACTGTTTTCGGAGGAATATCGAATGGCATTGGTTAAAAAGTTAATCAGTACCCAGGAAGTTTTTTCGCTGTCTGCTTTAACCTCAGGAAGATCATTTTCTATATCAAAAACCAATTCTATTTGTTTTTGTTCAGCCTGTATTTTAACGGCTTCCGTAGCATAATCAACAATCTGATTAGGACTGCTTTTTTCAATATTAAGTTGAATGTTACCGGTTTCAAGTTGTGACAATTCAAGCAATTCACCGGTGATTTTTAATAATCGCTGACTGTCTTCCTTTATACTGTCAATCAACTGTTTTTGATCTTCATTAGGATTAGTGTCCTTTTCGAGTAATTGTAAGCTCATTTTTATCGAGGCTATTGGAGTTTTCAATTCATGCGAAACAGTAGCTATAAAATTTGTTTTGGCAAAGTCCAATTCTTTAAAAATAGTGATGTTTCTCAAAATAATAACATCCCCAATGGCAATGGTTTTATCTTCACCGGTTGGAGTTATCGTTATGTTCAAACGTTCCTTTTCAAAGTAGCTTTCCTTTCCGTTAGCAAAAATTTTGAGAGGTGTGCCTTTTTGTAAACTCTTTGAATTTTCAAGTAAGGCTTTTATCAAATCATTATATTGTGCTAAACCTTCAATATTCTTGCCTATTACTTCTTGCTTTTTTAACCCAATTACCTTTAATGCTTCATCATTAACAAATATAACAATGCCTTGCGGGTCAAGCCCAATAATGGGGTCACTCATAATATTGATAAGGGTTTCCATCCTTTTTTTCTCAAACAGCAGTTTAGACAAATTACTGCTATGGTATTCTTCAAGCTTTTGAGCCATAGTATTAAAAGATTGGGCTAATTCTCCATATTCGTTATGATTAAGAAAGTGAACTCTTTCGGAATAATTTTTATTAGCAATTTCTTTTATACTCGAAGTTAATTCTTTAATTGGGTTGGCTATGTTGTTGGGCAGGTTAATTAATAAATTAAAAGCAATTAAAAAACAGAATGTTCCTAAGATAACAATCCAGGTATTGGCTTTCTCAGAAGTCTTTTTGGCAACATCGCTTTTCTGTTTTATGGCATCCATATTGAGTTTCATAATCTCAAAAATGTTTTGATGCATTATCGCTTTCAGGCTATCACTATTATAGTTTGTTTTGAGTTGTATGAAATTATCTCGCAACTCATAAGTAGCTTTTTTTTCTCCGTTTTCGGTTATATTGGCAATTTGTTTATTGAGATTGTCTTCAAAAACAGCAATATACTGTTCTTTATTGGTATTCATTTTGTCCAAAGCCAATAACATATTTCGAGAATATTCCAAAGTTTCATAATTGGCCTTAAGGATGTTTTGCGTATCTTTTTTTATAGAATAAATGCAAAAGGTACTCAATAAGGAAAGAATGATTATCAGTAAGAACAATAGTCCTACACCTAAGTTCAATTTAGTTTTTATTCTCATTTAGGAAAGTATTACAAGGTCAATATTTGATGAAGAAAGACTGTTCAACAATCGTTTAAAAACATTAGTAGACAAAATTACCTTAAATAAATTAAAGTGAGGTTTTCCAATACAAACTGTGGTTATTTCTTTTTGTTTAACTACCTCTAATATGGCATCCGTAATTTTTGAGTTTTCTACTTTAATCACTTCGGCACCCAATTGAATTGCCAGTTTAAAATTATTAATCAAATGGCGCTGTTTATCCAATGCTATTTTATCCGAACTTTCTTTTGGGGTCTCTACATACAACACATACCATATCCCATTATAATAACTCGCTAATCGAGCTGCTTTTCTAATAACTATTTTGGCTGCTTTATCATTGGTGCTTATACAAGCCAATAGTCTTTCGTGTCTTAAAGCAATATTTTTAGGTACTTCATTCTCCACTTTACGAACCACTTGGCTGGCTACTTCTTTTAAGGCTAATTCGCGAAGTTGTAGAATTTGATCCGACTTGAAAAAATTACGTAGGGCAGTAGGGATTTTGTCTTCAGTATATATTTTCCCTTCTTTTAATCGGGCAATTAGATCCTCTGAGGTTAAATCAATATTTACCACCTCATCTGCTATGCGCAAAACATTATCCGGAATTCGTTCCTGTACATCAACGCCTGTGATTTGCTTTACATCTTCATTTAAACTTTCAATATGTTGAATATTTACTGCCGAAATAACATTGATTCCGGCATCAAGAATTTCAATTACATCCTGCCAACGCTTTTCATTTTTGCTGCCTTCAATATTGGTATGCGCCAATTCGTCTACAATAACTACTTCCGGGCGAAGATTGATAATGGCTTGCACATCCATTTCTTCCAATTGTTTACCCTTATAGAAAATACTTCTTCTCGGGATTATTGGTAAACCTTCCAGTAGGTCGTGGGTTTCCTTGCGGTTATGGGTTTCTATATAACCAATCTTCACATCAATACCTTTTTTCATCAAGGTATGTGCCTCCTGCAACATTCTGAAAGTTTTACCTACACCGGCACTCATACCAATATAAACTTTAAACTTTCCTTTGCGCGACTTCTGAATTAAATCGAGAAAGTGCTTTACATTATTTTCTTTTTCTTGATCCATATAAAAACTTTAACTCATTAGCACTAAAACCATTAAGATATTAAAGTTAACTAATATCTTAATGGTTAAAAAATTATAAACTGTATATTCCCTCTAGAATGAAATAGCCATAGATGTTGTAATAAACGTGTTTGTGTTAGTTGGATTATTATTTTTAATAAAAACATCGTCTTTACTGCTCAATGAACGGGCTTCTATTCTGAACATGATATTATCGGCAATTAAATAATCTAAGTTTGCAGAGTATCCAAAAGTTTGAAATCCATTTGGAGTCCCTGTTGATATTATAACCCCGTTTTTATCCGAATAATATTCACCGCGAGCGGCTAACTGAATTTTAGTGGTTGGTTTGTATTGCACAATTACAATGGGTGAAAACCAAATGTCATAATCACTGCTTCCTCTTAATTTTTGTTGTGAACCAATATCAAATCCTGTAATGAAACTGGTTTTTTCTGAAATTTTAAATTGACCGTAAAAATCATTAAAATAACGCCATTTTCTATCGCTATCTGGCTGTTCATTGCCCATATAGGTACTCCAATTAAGAGTGGTTTTGCTGTTTGGTTTATAGGTAATTTGCGTGCCAAAAGCAGGTGTTTGATTACCGTCAACTTTTTGAATTCGTTGCCAACCGTTCAAATACATTGCAGCCAAATACCATTTTTCAGATTTTGATGTATATCCTATTTTGACACCTGCCTCATAATACGGCGAATTATCAGCTAAAATACTTCGGGTTAAATTTATACAGTCTTTGCCAATAGCACTCTCAAAACCGATATGCGAGGGCAAAATACCCGCATCTACCCATACATTTGAATTCTTTGAAATTTTTACTCCCACATTGGCTTCATATATATTTTTCATTAAATCTTGTTCTGCTGCCATATTATATTGGGAATAAGTGCCTGCCATCAAACTAAAATTTCCTCTGACATTATACTTGCTATAATTTGCTTTTATCAAACCCAAATTCAAGGTTGCTTCATTGTGCTTATTATAACTGTAGAAAAATCCGGGTCTCACATGATTATCGGGATTGCCAAAATCATAACTGTAATAAGTATCTACATAACCGGAGAAATTTAACGGGCTCGTTTTTTGTTCCTGAGCATTACTATGGTTATGGTTAGCAAATGCAATTGTCGCTACTGCGATAAGTATTTTTTTCACTTTTTTAATTAATTTTGTTGAACATTTTTTAAGGCCCGTTGGATGTAGGATCGAATTACATAATCCCAACGGGTTTTCTTTTTTGATTTATTTCAATTCATTTAAGGCTACATTCAATTCCAAAACATTGATCATCGAAGTGCCTATTGACGGATTGTGAATTTTGCTTTCTATTAAATCTTTTATTTTTTCTTCAGATATGTTTCGGGCAAGCGCAACTCTTTTAACCTGTATCAAAGCTCCTTGAGGCGAGATATTGGGGTCTAAACCACTTCCGGAAGCAGTTACCATATCAGCAGGGATATCTGATTTTTTAAGATAAGGATGGGCTGTCAAAAAGGTGTCAATTCTTTTTTGAACCAAATCCAAATATTCTTTATTGCTTGGTCCTTTATTGCTTCCGCCACTTCCGGCTGCATTGTAATCTACAGCAGAAGGTCTACCCCAAAAATAGGTTGCCTTATCAAATTTCTGTCCTATTTTCTGATAACCAACTACTTTTCCGTTTACCGAAACAGTTTCTCCTTTTCCTTGGTTTGGGGCTAGTTGTGCAATTCCCCATATTACAACAGGATAAATGGCACCAAACAAAATCACGGTTAAAATTGTAAAAATTACAATCGATAATATTTTTTTCATGGTCTTATTTATATAAATAGTGATACTAATAAATCAATTAGTTTGATACCAATAAATGGTACGATGATTCCGCCTAAACCATAAATCAAAAGATTTCTTCTCAAAATGGCACTGGCACCGATAGGTTTGTAATCAACCCCTCTTAAAGCGAGCGGAATTAGTATAGGAATTATGATAGCATTAAAAATTACCGCCGATAAAATAGCGCTTTCAGGACTATGTAAATGCATAATATTCAATCCTTGTAATGCTGGTATCGTAGCAATAAATAGGGCAGGAACTATCGCAAAATATTTAGCTACGTCATTGGCAATAGAGAACGTAGTCAACGTTCCTCGGGTCATTAATAATTGTTTACCTATTTCAACAATTTCAATTAGCTTGGTTGGATCGTTGTCTAAATCAACCATGTTACCGGCCTCTTTAGCTGCTTGTGTTCCGCTGTTCATCGCGACACCCACATCTGCCTGTGCCAAAGCTGGGGCATCATTAGTTCCGTCACCCATCATGGCAACAAGTTTTCCACTTTGTTGCTCGGCTTTGATATAATTCATTTTATCTTCGGGTTTGGCTTCAGCAATGAAATCGTCAACACCTGCTTTTTCGGCAATGAATTTAGCGGTCAAAGGATTATCCCCGGTAACCATAACCGTTTTAACTCCCATTTTTCGTAATCGTTCAAAACGTTCTTTCATTCCGGTTTTGATAATGTCCTGCAATTCAATTACTCCTTGAACAACACCATTTTTTATAACAACCAAAGGGGTTCCTCCATTAGAAGAAATGAGTACCACTTGGTTAGCAGTATCTTCCGGAAATGTATTACCGGCTTGTTCTGATATGCTTTTAGCAGCATCCTGAGCACCCTTTCTAATATTGGTTCCGTCTTTAAGGACAACACCACTGGTTCTGGTCTCAGCCGTAAATTTGATTAATGTAGCACCTTCTATCGAAAGTTTTTTAGCAATTTCACTTCCGGCCAACTCCACTATACTTTTACCTTCAGGTGTATCATCAGCTAAAGAACTCAAAACGGCGGATTGTATAAAATCTTCTTGAGAAACTCCTTTTGCCGGGTAAAAATGGGTCGCTTTTCGGTTTCCTATGGTAATTGTACCTGTTTTATCCAATAGTAAAACATCTATGTCACCGGCAGTTTCAACCGCTTTTCCTGACTTAGTGATTACATTGGCGCGCAATGCTCTGTCCATACCCGCTATACCAATGGCGGAAAGCAATCCGCCAATGGTCGTTGGGATTAAACAAACAAAAAGGGATATAAAAGCAGCTATGGTTATTGGGGCATTGGCAAAGTCAGCAAATGGTTTTAACGTTACACAAACAATGACAAAAATTAAGGTAAAAGCAGCCAAAAGTATGGTTAAGGCAATTTCATTAGGAGTCTTTTGTCGTGAAGCTCCTTCTACCAAAGCAATCATTTTATCCAAAAAACTTTCTCCGGGTTCTGTAGTAACTTTTACGGTAATCCTGTCACTAAGAACTTTTGTACCTCCGGTCACAGAACTTTTATCTCCACCGGCTTCACGTATTACAGGTGCGCTTTCTCCTGTAATGGCACTTTCATCTATAGTGGCTAAGCCCTCTACAATTTCTCCGTCTGTTGGGATAATATCACCTGCTTCACAAAAAAACAGCTGTCCTTTTTTCAATTGAGAAGAAGACACCATTACAATTTCATCAGCATAGATTTTACCTATCTCCAAAACTTTTTTAGCAGGAGTCTCTTCTCTTGTTTTTCTTAAACTGTCTGCTTGTGCCTTTCCACGCGCCTCTGCAATGGCCTCAGCAAAATTGGCAAACAACAGTGTAGCAAACAGGATTAAAAACACAATAAAATTATAAATAAAGCTACCTTGATCTTGTGCGCCCATCAATATGGCCACACACACAATAAGCATAATGGCAGTGCCTATTTCTACGGTAAACATTACCGGATTTTTAAACATTACTTTAGGATTGAGCTTCACAAAAGATTGCACGAAAGCTTCTTTTACTTGCTTTTTCTCAAATAATGAATTGGAATTATTTTTATTCATTTTGATTATTTATTTTAAGGTAAAGTATTCTGCCAAAGGTCCCAATGCCAAAGCGGGGAAAAATGATAAAGCAGCGATAATGGCAATTACTGCAAAAACCATTACTCCAAAAATGGTAGTGTCGGTTTTAAGAGTCCCTGCGCTTTCCGGAATGTACTTTTTATTGGCTAAAAGGCCTGCAATGGCTAATGGACCAATAATAGGAAGGAAACGACCAAGTAACAATACAATACCCGTAGTGATATTCCAAAACGGATTATTATCACCTAAT
Organism: uncultured Flavobacterium sp.; assembly: GCA_964413435.1. Lineage (GTDB taxonomy): Bacteria > Bacteroidota > Bacteroidia > Flavobacteriales > Flavobacteriaceae > Flavobacterium. Next base: position 48,879 of record CAYPSB010000015.1, on the reverse strand, counting down.
CCTTCAAAACCGGAACCATTGTTTGCCGCACTGGATGTGTACTCATATAGCATTTCCGAAAAACCGTGATGCCCCGGATTATTTAACCAACCGGTAGCATTTCCGTTAAACCAATAGCCCATCGGGGTATCGTGTGCTGCAAAGTAAGAGGCCAATGCTGTTCCTGCCAAGATAAGCAGTGGATGAAGTATGGCAATAAATGCGGCAATTTTTACTTCTCGGGCTTCAATTTTCTTTCCTAAAAATTCGGGGGTGCGCCCAACCATCAACCCGGAGATAAACACTGCTAATATGATGAAAATATAAAAGTTCAGCCAACCAACGCCACAGCCTCCATAAAAGGCATTGACCATCATAGACAATAATTGCATGGATCCGGAAACTGGCATGGTACTATCGTGCATGCTATTTACTGAACCTGTTGAAATTACAGTGGTAGCTATACTCCAAAATCCTGAAACAGCAGTTCCAAATCGAACTTCCTTTCCCTCCATAGCACCGGCTGCCTGGTTAATTCCCATTTTCGCAATAGCCGGATTACCGGCAATCTCAGCATTCATGGTTGGTATAACCAAGAGTAAGAAACCAATGGTCATAACACCAAAAATGATATAGGAGAATTTTAGCTTTTTAAGATAAAAACCTAAAGCAAAAATCATAGCAAATGGAATGATTAGCTGTGCCCATAGTTCAACGGCATTGGTAAAATAAGTTGGATTTTCAAGAGGATGGGCAGAGTTAGCTCCAAAGAAACCACCTCCATTAGTACCTATATGTTTAATACCTACAAATGCGGCAGCAGGACCTCTTGAAACTTCTACGTGATTACCTTGTAAAGTGATGATTTTATCTTTTCCTTCAAAAGTCATAGGAGTACCGCTAAAAACAAGTACTATAGCCACTATAGCAGAAAGGGGCAATAAAATACGGGTGCAACTTTTAATAAAATAATTATAAAAATTGCCTAAATGTTCTGTAGTTCGCTCTCTCATGGCATTAAACACCATAGCGGCGGCGGCCATTCCGGTTCCTGCCGAAACAAATTGCAAAAACATCAGCATCATTTGTCCCAAATAGGACAATCCGGTTTCGCCGGAGTAATGTTGTAAATTACAATTTACCATAAATGAAATCGCCGTATTAAACGCCAAATCAGGACTCATAGAGGGGTTTGAATCAGGGTTTAAAGGAAGATTGCCTTGAAATAATAATACAAAGAAGCAAAGAATAAACCAAACTACATTTACACTCAAGAGTGCTTTTAAATGTTGTTTCCAGTTCATTTCTCGTTCACTATTGATTCCGCTTATTTTAAAAATAAACTTTTCAATAGGATTAAATACAGGGTCCAATAACGTTCTATCACCTAAGTAAACTTTAGCTATATATTTCCCTACAGGGATAGCTAAAACAATGGTTAGGAGAAAAATTGCTACAACCCCAAAAATTTCTGTACTCATAAATAATTATTTAATATTTAATAATAATTTGGCTTTTAAAATAACAAGCAATACCAATGCAAATGCTACTAACCACGCACATATGATAAAAATGATTTCTTTTATTTCAGCCTTGTTCATTCTAAAATTTTTCCGGTTTAATCAGTACATAAACTAGGTAGCCAAAAACGGCAAGGGCAACGATAAATAGTGCAGTCATAATTTAAATTTTTTCAAAAAAATCAACAGATTTAAAACAAATGGCAAATAGGGCACCGCCCAATGCAAGTAAAAGAATAGTACTTATCATGATATGAAATTTATACAGAAGTGGCATTTATTTGTTTCAAGTATTCCGATTTCAAGCCGACTGGAAACAAATTGGAAATACTGCAATGGCGAAGTTCCATAAAGGTGGAAACAGAATAAACATAGACATTAGAAATAACGCTCTTAGTTTCGTTAGTTCCGGTTTGTAATAACTGTTCAGCTTTTTCTAAGCATTTCTTAGCTCTCGAAATATTACCGGAAATGATAGCTTTTTTAGTTACCTCGGCAAACCGTTCAGCCTGCGTGTAAATAGTATTGATTTTATTTTTCATTTGAATAAATTTTATTGATTCATCAACCCTATGCCAAAACATATACCATAAATTCTAAAACAAAATAAATACCTTTAAAACAGGTGTTTATATGTGAATAGTATTTTATGCCACAAAAAAAAGCCTATCATTTTGATAGGCTTTTATTAAAATGATAGGGGTATTACTGAATTTTATATTCTTCTAATTTTCGGTATAAAGTTGCAATACCTATTTCGAGTAAACGAGCAGCTTCAGCTTTATTCCCTTTAGTATAATTCAATACCTTTTGGATGTGTAGTTTTTCTATACTTTCCATTGAAAAAGCAGACAATGATTTCCCTTGAGTCGATTGATGTTGAATTTCATAGGGTAACAAATCTACTGATAAAGCATCACCTCCAGATAGTATTACGGTTCTTTCAATAATATTTTTCAATTCACGCACATTTCCCGGCCAATTATAGGATTCTAATTTGTGTAAAAAATCAGGAGCAATGTGTAACGCTTTTTTGTTAATTGCAGAAGAAAACTTTTCTACAAAATAATGAGTAAGTGGTGCAATATCTTTAGCTCTTTCGCGTAGAGGGGGAATAGTAATTTCAAAAATATTCAATCTGAAATACAAATCAGATCGAAATCGATGCTGTTCACTTTCGGTTTTTAAATCACGGTTAGTGGCGGCAATCAAACGAAAATTAGATTTTTTTGATACAGTATCACCCACCTGAATATATTCACTAGTTTCTAAAACACGTAATAATTTGGCTTGTAGTTCTAAGGGCATTTCTCCAATTTCATCTAAAAAAAGAGTCCCCCCGTTAGCTTCTTCAATAAATCCTTTTTTATCTTTTAAAGCACCCGTGAAAGCACCTTGCTTATGACCGAACAATTCACTTTCCAGGATTTCTTTGCTGAAAGTACTGCAATTTAAGGCCACAAATGATTTACCAATTCTATTGCTGTTTTCATGTATAGCTTGAGCAAACACTTCTTTTCCGGTTCCTGTTTCACCGGTTAAAAGAACTGTCGAATCAGTTTTAGCAACTTTTTTGGCTAATTCAACAACTTGTTCAATTGCTTTTGATTTACCAATTATTTTGTCAAAAGAGTATTTGTCTGAAATTCTTTTTTCAAGCTGTATAACTTTCTTTTGTAAATGTACTTTTTCTATAGCTTTATAAAGTAACGGAATAATTTTATCATTATCGTCTCCCTTAACTATATAGTCAAAAGCCCCGTTTCTCATGGCTTGCACACCATCCGAAATTTTACCGTAAGCAGTCAATAATATTACTTCTGTAAAAGGAAAGCTAGCTTTAATTTTTTCTACAAAGTTAACACCATTACCATCCGGAAGTTTCACATCACATAGTATGACATCAACATCATTCAGTTCTAATTTTCTAAAACCCGATTTCAAATCTGCTGCCTCTATAACATCAAACCCTTCTGAGGTAATAATTCTGGACAAAAGGCCTCTAAGCTTTTCTTCGTCGTCTATGATGAGAATGTTTTTCAAATCAAATGGGTTTACAATATGGGTTACAAAATTACACTTTTGTTTTTTGTAAAATTAAAGAATGGATTTGCAAATAAAGAATGAGGAGAAAAGTTTTTCAATGTTTTTTTCTGATAGCAATGTCGTTGCAATGATAAATGTGAATAATTGCAATGACATTGCAATTAAAATTATAATTGTCTTAATTGTTATCCGATTCAATTATTTTTCTGAAAACATCTTCCAAATCATTATTGTAAATCCCTTCAAGTTTTAATTGATTGTCGGATTTATTTTCAGTCATATCCCATATTTTAGCATTGATTCCTAATGAAATGAAAAATGGTATTTTATTCAAAATTGTACTGACTGCATTTTCACTCATATCGGGAACAATTAGCACATTATGATCAATTAGGCAACTCACCTTATTTTCTGTTAATCCGTTAATTCCGCCATAAGCCACCCAAACATATTGAGGAAATAAAATGTAGCCAATAATGGCTGTTTTTTCACTTTCAGTTAATACAATGGTTTTCTTTGTTTTGATTTTATCATAAATCAAATGCTCTCCAAATAAACAGTTGAAATATCCATCATCATTTTTATAAGGAACTCTAAACTTATTGGTTCTCTTGCCATTTGTGTTGTAGTATGCAATTTTTGCTTTTTGTACTTTTAAATTAGTGTTTATACTCCAAAATATAATCCCGCCATCATTACTTGTGCCTAAAGCATAAGTTTCTTTTGCATCTTCTGTTTTAGCATTTCCATAAGTTTTACGTAAATATTGTAGAAGATTGTTTTCGGGATTTACTTTGAAATACTTCCATATTATTGATTCATCTATAAATTTTTGATTAGTTATTGCAGGCAGGTTTGCAATTCCATTTTTAGTCGGTATAAAATCTGTTTGAAATTTATTTTCTAATTCATTCCAAATATATTCATTTCCGTTTTCATCAGTATATATAGTAGGGGGTAATAAAGCCTTTCCACAAGAATGACAATAACCATAATTTGAACTTAAATTTTTATAGTTGATAAATTTTCCGTCTGAATTATTTCTGCCACAACAAGGAGTGATTAATTTATAATCTCTTTTTGAGTTGAATGTTAGTTCTAGTTTGTTTTTTTGGAGCATTACTATGTTATTTTGGTTTGCAACTTGCAACTTGCAATCTTTTAAATAATCGTTGTTAAGTATTGTTTTTATTGGTTGATTAGAGATTTTATGTTATAATCTCAAGTTGCAAGTTGCAGCAATTCATTATTCCATTTTCTTGATATGGTTGATTTATTCATTCCGGTGATTGCAACAACATCTTTTTGGTTTGCATTGTTTTTTATGGCTAATCGGATAATGTCTTCAGTAGTTGGTAATTTTTCTTTTTGATTAATATTATCATCTAAAACTATTTTGAAGTTTATAAAATAAAATTCAAGAATTAATATTGCAATTTCAATTGTTTCAATGTTGATTTTACTCTGATATGCTTGTCTTTTAGAGTTTAATATTAGATGCATTAAAAGGCTTATTTTGTGGATGTTTATCATCATTTTTGAGATATATTCTTTGCTTAAATCATTCACTTTGTTTTGCCGAATTATCAATTCCTGCGAATAATTAAAAAGTCTTTTATTGGCATTTAAATCAAGTTCTATCTGTAAGTCATCCATTTCAAAAGTGTTTTCTATTTCAGTTCGATAACTTAAAAGATTGTTTAATGATTTAGAATAATTTTCAGTTACTTCTGTGGAAATATCATTTATAGATAATTGATTATTAAATGTCAGCTTATTGGTAAAAAGGATTCTGTCGATTAATCCACTTTCTAAGTTCCCGTCTGCAAATAATTTTGGAACAAATTGATTTTGAATTGAGCCTAACAAAGTTGGATATGATTTTTCAATTCTAAAACTTTCTGTAGTTTTTCGTGATATATCAATGTGTTTATTCGTATTGCCCTGCAAAAAGAAAGTTCTCCAAGCTGTGCCTTCCGTACTGTTTTTATTTGCCATTTTTTCGATAATGAAATAGAGCTCATCTATAAAAATCCCAATCGAATATTTGTTTTTAAAATGAGTGTAAATCGCCGATTCAATTGTGGCATCTTGAAGAAATAATTGTTTTCTATCAGTCTTTTCTATCTCATCTAATTCTGCATTATTTTTTTTGAACTCCTTATATTTTTCATTGTCATATTTTATCAATGGAAAAGTAGCTAAATCCATTGCAGGGGATTTAATATCTCCACGGCTTCCAATAATAGAGAAATACAAATTGGCATAATTTATATATCCCATCGCTTTTATTGAAAAAGCAAGACCACAAGCATTGCTGTATGCAAACAATATTGAACTTAATAAATATTCTTTTGGAATTCTTTTTAAAACAAACGCATCGTTAATTAGTGTTCTGATTTCAATTGGCATTTTAGAAATTATCTCTTCCAATTGATTAATTGCAATTTCTTTGTTTGTTCTAAAAGCGTTTCCAATCTTTATATCAATTTCCTTAATTGTATTTACCGTCATGACCATTTACTTTTTAGGTAAACAATATTTTTCGTTTCCATATCGTAGTAGGCTTTTGATCCATCTTGCGTAATTGGAATATTCATTATTGGATAATATCGTTGTTTTAAACTTGCAATTAAATTTTGTAGATCTTTCTTTGTTGCGGGTTTATTTTCTTCGCTAGTAAACAGGTTGGTTGCAAGTTGTATGGCCAACGCACCAGCTGCTGCATTTCCAACACCAGCCAAACTCATTTTTTCAACCTTTAGAGGTTCTTTTTTTTTAGAATCCTTTTTTACAATGCTTAATCCAATACTGTTTTTTGTTACAAATGCTCTGGTTCTGCAACTATTACTGCAATACTTTTGTTTCTTGCGTCTATTGGGTTTATAATCTTTACCACAATACTGACATCGGTATAAATAATTTTCCATGTTCGTAAATGTTACGTTAGATTAACGATTAAATAGCTGTTTTTTCATCAAATACTCATCTGCTTTAGTTTCAATGTCAGATTTTGTATTGTGTTTTCCGTTGTTAATCCATTGCAAAATACTTTCCTTGGAGAAATATAGTTTCTTTCCAACTTTATGGAACGGAATCTTTTTTTGGTGCACTAAACCGTATATGCTAGACTTTGCTAGATTGATAAGTTTAGCGGTTTCGTCAATACTCATGTAGGCATCATCAGTAGAAGATTCAGATGGTGTGATTGCCTTTTTAATGTTTTCTGTAATTTGCTCTGCTAGTACTTTTATTCCTTCTTCTGAGAGCATGTAAAATTGTTGTTTTTCCATGCTCCAAAGTTTCGAAATCTAACAATGTAGAATTTTGTGTGGGTAAATGTGTAGGTCTATTTTATTTCTTTACACCTTTAAAAATAAGTGCTTAAGAAAAAAAATAAAATCAAGTTTGCAGTTTTGAAAACTGTAATTGTAGAAATTAATTAAAGTGTGTTGAAAAATTATATTAATTATTAACGCTTTATTATGTTATTTTTTCCTCAAAACTGCTTCACTTGCTATTTTGTTTGCAATTTGTTTGATATATTTTGTTGTTTTAGTCAATTTATAGTCCGCAATATTCTTAATTAAATTTTGCAGAAAAAGCAATCTATCTTCCTTCTTAAAATGATTTAAACCTTGCGATAATATTTGATAATGATTTGAATCTCTGTATTTTTCGGTAAATACTTTTTCATCATAAAAATCAATTAAAGAAATCAGTCTCAATAGTTCGGTGTAAGGCAAATTAAACTCGTCCTTTTTATTATCATTTTTATCATCTTCTTCTCTAATAGCTTTACACATAACATGAAATAAGAAAGATTTTTCATCAGCCTTTAATTTATTCACTATCAGGTTGGAAGTCTTTATGTCATTGTCTTTTTTTATATAGTTAATTTCAGTTTTCTCTTTTTCTACACTTATATTTTGATAATATTCAGGATATGCGATTTTATTAAGTTTTCTAAAAAGAGAACTTTGTTCTAATCCAATAGGGCTGTATTCTCTAATTTCAAATTCATCAAACATTTTTGTTTTGTAGAATAACTCAAATAGGCGGGAGTTATTTTGCAATAATCTTCTTATTTCGTGAGAAACGTTTAAAAGCGCAATTTCTCTGATTAAATTATCAAACGTATATTTTTCAGTAATATGAGGATCCAATTTTTTGAATTTATCTTTAATTACATTTTTCAAAATTTCTTGAGTCTCATCTTCTTCATAGTATGAATATCTGTTTCTGAATATTATTAGTAAAGATTTTAAATCTTCATTTTTATTAAGGGTTGTTCTTTTAGGAATTTCAAGGTCTAAGTATTGCAAAATTTCGTTCAGAATCATACCAAAACTTGTTTTCGTGCTTTTACCATCGATGAATTTTTTTTTGATTTTTTTCTCAAATCCATTGTAGTATCTATTGTAATATGAGTTATATACTTGATTATAATCCATCTAAATTTAAATTAATTCTGTTAGCAGCTTCAATTTTATTTTTGTCCATTACTTTAGTGTAAATCTGAGTAGTTGACACATTTTTATGGCCTAGCAATTTTGAAACTGTATAAATGTCAGTCCCATTAGCTAGTTGTAAAGTGGCGTAGCTGTGCCTAAAGTTATGGAATGAAATTTTCTTTTTTATTCCTGACTTTTCAATCCAATCTTTTAAAGGTCTAGATATTTGTGAATAATCTATTTCGCCAAAAACTAAACCATCTTTTGTTCCTTGCGCTTTGAGTATATTGTAGGCGGTTTCCGGGACAGGATGATTCTTTATGGACTTTGTTTTTTCTTCCCGGAGTGATATATAGTATCCTTGATGTTTGTCATTGAAAACAGTTGACCAATCTAAATTTTTTATATCAACGAATCTTAGCCCGCTAAGAGATGAAAAAATTGCCATGTGTTTTATTTTTTCAATCTTAATAGGTGTTTTCCATAAGGTTTGCAATTCATCTTCTGTTAAATATTCCCTATGAGTTTCTTCTTCTTTGATGTATTCTACATCTTCAGCTAAATTTTTTCCAATTAAATTTTGTTTATATGCAATTTTTAAGACTGCTGTAAAATTCTTAAAATATGTTGAAGCAGTATTTTTTGCTAGGTTTTTGGCAATTTTTGAATTTCTTGTACTTTTTGCGTTTAAAAGATAAGCTCTGTAATTTTTTATATAATCGAGGGTTAAATTATTAGATAATATTGTACCTCCACTAAAATTTTCTAAATGATTTAATGAAGCTTTCCAGGAGTTGTAATTGGATTTACTACCACTATTAAAGTATTCATCAACAACGCTTTTGTATAGCGTTATAAAATTCACATTCAATACTACATTGTCTTTAAAGCCAAATTCTTTGTTTTTAAGTTGTACATTTCTTTTGGATTTAATTATCTCTGCGAGGTCAAGATTTTCTTTATTGTGCTTTTTTTCTTCAGCTGTTTTTGGATTACTGAACAGGTATAATTTTAAAAATTCTCTTCGGGTTTCCGTTCCATTTTTTGGGTTTATAATAGGAGGGTAGTAGTCTAAATAAAGACTTATTTTCCCAGTACTTAATACTTTTTCTCTTAATGTTACTTTAGTCATATTCGGTTATTGAAAAATTCTGTTTAAATCTTCCTTTTTTACTAATGTATATTTTCCATGCTTTTCTTTAGGGATGTTGTTCCTTTTGATAATATTATATAATGCACTATTTGAAATATTAAATTTTTTAATAGCTTCATTAATGGTGTAGGAATTTTTCAGATTTATATCGCTTTTTATTTCGGGTTTAACATAATCTAGACTTATCAAATTGCTATCAAAATAACCCTCAATATCTTTTCTTCTAATAAGTGTTTTTCTAACCGAAAAATTGTATGCGTTTAAATCTTTTTGTTCAATTAATCTATAGATAGTTTTGGAAGACATATTCAGTAGTGTAGATGCTTCTTTAACGGTTAAAAAATCTTTTGAATTTACATCCACAGCATAATTAGAAATTTTTGATTTTGTTTCTGTATCGCTCTTTTCAATTTTTTTTAATTTTTGATTTAACTTATAACCTCTGCTGTTGCAAATATGTGAGCAATATTTAGTCTTTGTTGTTTTAGCATCAAAGACATTTTTACAATAATGACATACTCTTTTTACTGTAATATTTGAACTCATATTTAGTGATAATAAAAGGATATAAGACGAAATAAGTAGAATTAAGTGTAAATAAGGGACATAATTTCGCCATTTCATTTCAAAAATAATGAAAATATGTTTATGAGGTACAAAAATGGTACAAAAAATAGAAAAAAATAGCAAAACATAACAAAGTTTGTAATTTAAATAAATAAAAAAATCCCTTTATTTATAAGGGATTAATCTAATTTTGTTTATTTTATTTTTTGATGATTTGTATGTGTTATTTCCCGATACAGAAGTTCGTGAATATGTTGCCCAACAATTCGTCGTTGGTAACCTCTCCGGTAATTTCGCCAAAGTAGTATAAGGCTTGTTTGATATCGATGGCCATTAAGTCAGACGATAGGTTGCTGTCTAACCCCAGACGCACTTTTTGAATTTCCTCCAATGCTTTCAGCAGCGAGTCGTAGTGGCGGGTATTGGTGACTATGGTTTCGTTGTTGCGCAAAGCACCGGTATTCACAAAGGATAACAGTTGATTTTTCAGGGCGTCTATGCCCTGTTTGTCTTTCGCCGAAAGGAGTAAGATATTCGGAATGTTGGTTTTAAGGTGGGCTGCCTGGGTTTCGGTCAGTTTATCGGCTTTGTTGCCAATAACCACCAATGCTTTCATAGGAAACTGGTTTTTTATTTTTTCCAGTTCAATCCATACTTCTTTCAGACTTTCATCATCCAAAGCCAATTGCGAGCTGTCCATCAGGTAAATGATGACTTGGGCTTGTTCTATTTTTTCAAAGGTTTTTTTAATCCCGATGCTTTCTACCACATCCTGGGTTTCGCGGATACCCGCCGTGTCGATAAAGCGAAAGCCTATGCCGTTGATGACCAGTTCGTCTTCAATAGTATCGCGGGTGGTACCGGCTATATCGGAAACTATGGCGCGTTCCTCGTTGAGCAAGGCGTTGAGCAGGGTAGATTTTCCCACGTTGGGTTCGCCCACGATGGCCACCGGTATCCCATTCTTGATAACATTACCCACGGCAAACGAATCAATCAATCGTTTCAGGACAAACTCAATGCGGGTGAGTAGTTCTCTGAACTGGCTGCGGTCGGCAAATTCTACATCTTCTTCGGCAAAGTCTAATTCGAGTTCAATTAGTGAGGCAAAGTTCAACAGCTCTTCCCGGAGTTTGGCAATTTCGTTGCTGAACCCACCGCGCATTTGCTGCATGGCTATTTGATGGCTGGCTTCGTTATCCGAGGCAATCAAATCGGCCACGGCTTCGGCTTGCGACAAGTCGAGTTTACCGTTCAGGAAAGCTCTTAGGGTAAATTCACCCGCTTGTGCCATTCGGCAGCCTTTGCGCAGCAACAGTTGTATGATTTGCTGTTGGATAAAGGTTGACCCGTGACAGGAAATTTCTACTACATCTTCGCCCGTATACGAATGTGGGTTTTTGAAAATAGACACCAACACTTGGTCGTACACCTTGCCGTCTTCAACAATGTGTCCCAAGTGGATGGTATGCGTTTTTTGCCGGCTCAGGGCTTTACCCGAAACCGATTGAAATACACTTTCTGCTATGGTAATAGCATTTGAACCCGAAATTCGGATAACGGCAATAGCACCCGCCCCTGATGGGGAAGCCAGAGCCACTATAGTTTCCTGTGAAATCATCTTATACGCATTTGTGGACAAAGATACTAAATCTATAGTAGCAATGGGGCTATTCGTCTTCGGGCAATTGCAGGGCTTTTCGCAACAGGATTTCAAAGGTGGCTTCCTGAGGGAAAGGCATATTGGCGTTGACAAAATTCCCGTTCGGGTCAATAAGAATAAACCTTGGGATGGTTACCAAATTATAGGCTTTGCCAAAGGCTTCGGCATTGTTCACGTGGCATTGTACCACCGACTTCGATTTGCTTTTGGCGGCGATGTACCATTTTTGAATGTTTTCATCGGTGCTGAGTGCTACAAAACGGATGTTCTCTTTTTTGTATTTCAGCGCAAACTTTTCAAAGTAAGGCGATTGCTG